>JAODLY010000037.1 GCA_025464445.1 Rhodoglobus sp.
ATGGCGGGCATGTACCCGCCGGCGAGGCCGGGAGGCAAGCCCCGCACGGCGACGACCGGCATGTTCGAGACGCTCGTGCAGGATGCCCGCACCGCGAGCGCCGACACCCTCGTGGATGTCGGCGAGCACAGGGCGTTCTACAACCTCCCGGTATACAAGCGGGTGATCATCATGCTCGGCGGGCCGTTCATGAACCTCGTGATCGCGCTCGTGCTGTTCACCGTGCTGTTGTGCGGTTTCGGCGTCGCCCAGGCCAGCACCACCGTCGGCAGCGTTTCGCAGTGCGTGGTTGCGGCCACGAGTACAAGCCAGGACTGCAAACCGGGGGATGCCGCGGCGCCCGGCCTCACCGCGGGCCTCAAGCCCGGCGATCGGCTCGTGAGCATGAACGGCGAGGCCATCACCTCGTGGGACCAGGCCACGGCCATCATCCGGGCATCGGCGGGCAAAGACCTCGCGATCGTCGTCGACCGTGCAGGTTCGCAGCTCACGCTCAACTCGGTGCCGCTGCTGACCGAGCGGTATGTGACGGACGCGAACGGCACAGTACTCAAAGACTCGAGCGGAATTTCCGAGACCCAGAAAGTCGGATTCCTCGGTATCGGGCCGGCCAGCGAGGTCGTCCAACAGCCGCTGACGGCCGTGCTTCCGGCGGTCGGCGACAACATCGGGCGGGTTGCGAACCTCATCCTGCACCTGCCGCAGCGCATGGTGGACATCGTCAATGCCGCGTTCGGCCCCGGGGAGCGCGATCCCAACGGGCCGATAAGTGTCGTCGGGGTCGGCCGCATCGCCGGCGAGATCACGAGCCTCAACACCGTACCGGTGCTGGAACGGGCATCTGCACTCGTCGGCCTCGTCGCATCGCTCAACATCGCGCTCTTCGTCTTCAACCTCATCCCGCTCATGCCGCTTGACGGCGGCCACATCGCGGGTGCGCTCATCGAGGGCATCCGCCGCTTCTTCGCGAAACTCTTCAAGCGCAGGGATCCGGGCCCGATCGACACGGCGAAGATCATCCCGCTCACCTTCGCCGTCGTCATAGTGCTTGGCGCGATGAGCGCACTGTTGATCTATGCGGATATCGTGAAGCCGATCACTATCCTCTGACCGAGGATTGGCCAGCAACCCGCCGTAAGCTTTGAGGGTGCCAGCAATCAATCTCGGGATGCCCAAGGCTCCCGATGTCCTCGCTCCGCGACGCAAGACCCGCCAGATCCACGTCGGCAAGGTGGGGGTGGGCAGCGACTCGCAGGTGAGCGTGCAGTCGATGACGACGACGCAGACCACGAACATCGACGCGACCCTGCAGCAGATCGCCGAGCTGACGGCATCCGGATGCGACATCGTGCGAGTGGCAGTGCCGCACCAGGACGACGCCGATGTGCTGCACATCATCGCGGCAAAGAGTCAGATCCCCGTCATCGCCGACATCCATTTCCAGCCGCGCTACGTGTTCACGGCCATCGATGCCGGGGTCGGCGCGGTGCGGGTGAATCCTGGCAACATCCGCAAGTTCGACGACCAGGTCGGCGCGATCGCGAAGGCCGCGAAGGCCGCGGGCGTCTCGATCCGGATCGGCGTCAACGCGGGTTCACTCGAGCCGAGTCTGCTCCAAAAATACGGTCGTGCAACTCCAGAGGCCCTCGTCGAGAGCGCGGTCTGGGAGGCCGGCCTGTTCGAGGAGCACGACTTTCACGACTTCAAGATCTCGGTAAAGCACAACGACCCCATAGTGATGGTGAAGGCTTACCGGTTGCTCGCAGAGCGCGGTGACTGGCCGCTGCACCTCGGAGTGACCGAAGCCGGCCCCGAGTTCCAGGGCACCATCAAAAGCGCGACGGCGTTCGGCATCCTGCTCTCCGAGGGAATCGGCGACACGATCCGGGTGTCACTCTCCGCGCCGCCGGTGCAGGAGGTCAAGGTGGGCCTGCAGATCCTCCAGTCGCTCAACCTGCGCGAGCGCAAGCTCGAGATCGTCTCCTGCCCCAGTTGCGGCCGTGCCCAGGTCGATGTGTACCAGCTCGCCAACGACGTGACTGCCGGCCTCGAGAAGATGACTGTGCCGCTGCGCGTGGCGGTGATGGGATGCGTAGTCAACGGCCCGGGGGAGGCGCGTGAAGCCGACCTTGGCGTGGCGAGTGGCAACGGGCGGGGCCAGATATTCGTCAAGGGCGAGGTCATCAAGACAGTGCCGGAGAGCGAGATCGTTGCGACCCTCATCGAAGAAGCGAACCGTCTCGCGGCCGAAATGCCGCCGGGTGCTGTCGGGGCGCCGCAGGTAGTCACAGCCTGAATTCCGCCCCAATGGGTGGATCCGCAACATCTTGATGGCGCTTTCTCCACAAAGTGACACAAATTCGTTCTACAATTGCTACACGACGAAGACCGATGTCGTAGCGTCACGAAGCCGGATCCGTACCCTGGTTCTCAGTGAAGTAGCGGTGACTTGGTGGCCAACCCAGGGGGAGTTGGCATGGCAGCAGCGATGGCGTTCCTGCTCAGCGGCCGTGTGCCCTCAGCGCCACCCGGCACCATTGGCGTAGGCGTCCAGCGATGCCAGTACCAGATTTCCGTCTCGGTAACCACGCTTGCAGTGCATCACGGATCCGCACTGCAAGCCTTCGAGACGGGATAGGTCCCGCGAGCGCCTCAAGCCCCCCTTGAGAGCGCTCGCGGGCCACCTCACCTGCGCCGGGCCGCCGTGGCATCCCCGGAGCCGCCGGTAGCATTGAAGCCGTGTCCACTCGCCTCTCCCAGCTATTCGTCCGCACACTCCGTGAGGATCCCGTCGACGCGGAGGTGACCAGCCATCGCCTGCTCGTGCGGGCCGGGTACATCCGGCGCCAGGCTCCGGGAGTCTTCGCGTGGCTGCCCCTCGGGCTGAAGGTCCGCAGGAAGATCGAGAACATCATCCGCGAAGAGCTCGAGGCTTTCGGGGCGCAGGAAGTGCTGTTCCCGGGGCTGCTGCCCCGCGAGCCATACGAGGTCACGGGCCGCTGGACCGAATACGGCGACGGGATCTTCCGCCTGAAGGATCGCAAGGGTGGCGATTACCTGCTCGCCCCGACCCACGAAGAGGTCTTCACGCTGCTCGTGAAAGACCTGTACTCCAGCTACAAGGACCTTCCCCTCAGCCTCTACCAAATCCAGGACAAGTACCGCGATGAAGCGCGTCCCCGTGCTGGGCTGCTGCGCGGTCGCGAGTTTTCAATGAAAGACAGTTACTCGTTCGACTACACCGACGCCGGGCTGGATCTCTCGTACCAGCAGCACCGCGACGCCTACGAGCGCATTTTCGCCCGACTGGGCCTGGACTACGTCATCGTCCAAGCGGATGCCGGCGCGATGGGCGGCTCGAAGAGCGAGGAGTTCCTGCACCCGACTCCCGTCGGGGAAGACACGTTCGTGCGCTCAACGGGTGGATACGCCGCCAATGTCGAGGCATTCACCACTGCGGCCCCACCCGCGAGGTCGTTCGAGAAGCTCACCCCCTCCGAAGTGCTCGACACCCCGGACACCCCGACGATCGCGACGCTCGTCGCCCTCGCGAACGAGAAGCACCCCCGCCCGGACGGCCGGGCATGGACTGCCGCTGACTCGCTCAAGAACATCGTGCTCGCGCTCACGGCGCTCGACGGCACGCGTGAGCTTGTCGTCGTGGGATTGCCGGGGGACAGGGATGTCGATCTCAAGCGCGCCGAAGTGGCGTTCGCGCCCGCGGCTGTCGAGGCCGCAACCGAGGCCGATTTCGCCAAAGTCCCCGGCCTCGTCAAGGGCTACATCGGACCGTGGTCGGCCGCCGGTGCCGTGCTCGGGGAGAAGGGGAGCACGGGCATCCGGTACCTGCTCGACCCCAGGGTCTCGGAGGGTTCCGGCTGGATCACGGGCGCGAACGAGCACGGCAGGCACGTCTTCGGGCTCGTCGCTGGCCGCGATTTCGTCGCTGACGGCGTCGTCGAAGTCGGGGAAGTGCTCGCGGGCGACCCCGCTCCAGACGGTTCCGGCCCCGTCGAACTGGCGCGGGGCATGGAGATCGGCCACGTATTCCAACTCGGTCGCAAGTACGCCGAAGCGCTCGGGCTCAGGGTGCTCGACGAGAACGGAAAGCTCGTCACCGTCACGATGGGCTCCTACGGCATCGGAGTGACGCGAATCATGGCAGTGATCGCCGAAGCGAACAACGACGAGAAGGGCCTCATCTGGCCGAAGAATGTCGCGCCCTTCGACGTGCACGTCATCGCCGCGGGCAAGGACGAGACCATCAACGCGGTCGCGGACACCCTTGTCGGTTCACTCGAAGACGCCGGGTTCGACGTGCTGTACGACGACCGGCCCAAGGTCTCACCCGGCGTGAAGTTCGGCGACGCCGAGCTTCTCGGTGTGCCCATGATCGTGATCGTGGGCCGGGATGCCGCTGAGGGCAGGGTCGAGCTCTGGGATCGCCGTTCGGGGGAGCGCGCCAGCTCGGCGCTCGATGAGGTCGCGGAGAAGCTCAGGTCCTGACCGCGTAGTGGCAGTCAGCCCGCGAGGCCCAGGTCGGTGGCGAACTCGCCACGGATCCTGTCGCGGATCGCGACCAGCTCCGGATGCTGCCAGAAGAACTCGAGTTTCTGAGCGACCACCGAGTCGCCGCCGGGCTGGTCTTCGAGCACGAAGGTCATGAAACTCTCCGCGATGTCTTCGACGACGTTCGTGGCGGCGTAGTCGCTCACGAAATCGTCCTGGTGGGCGAGGTAGAAGGCGTATGCGACATCTGCGTCCGCGTTGTCCACGGCGGGTGCACCGGTGTACGCCGACCAGAACTGCTCGTCGAATGCCCACAGGTAGGAGTCGTCGTGGGCGCAACCCTCGGAGAGATCGAGGGTCGCGCATGAGTGCGCCGCCTGGTCCATCTGGGTGCCATCGAGAGTCAGGATGTGGGCGTATTCGTGCACGAGGGTCGCGATGAGGTCGGCGTCGTTCTTGCTGGTGGCGAGGTTCGCCGCGAGGATCCAATAGTGCGGATCATCGTCCTGGTACACGTAGGCCAGCGTGTCGCTCTTCGGGGCGTCGCCCACGCGGTACTGGGTCATGACCGATGAGGCGAAGTCGGGTGTGGTCACGCGAACGAATGTGTCCCAGACGTGTTGCGTGAGGCCATCGGGACGGGGATCCAGGGTGCTGTCGTCGAGCACGGAGTAAAGCTTCACCGTGCCGAAATCGTCGTCCTTTTCGGTTGCGGGGCCGCCACTGGCTGCGCCTTGGGAGCTGGCCGCTGACCCCACGAATCCCCACAGCGCGAGCCCGCCGAAGGCGACGCCGACCACGGCAACGAGGGAGAGGATGACGATGAGAATGCGCTTGCCCATGCAGCCACAGTAGGGCCGGGGCATCGGGTCGTCGCATCCGGTACCGTAGAGGCACGACGTTGCGCGGGGTCGTGCGCGCCCGTTTGTATCTGCTCAGCCAAGAACCCAATATCGGAGGCCCTCAGTGGACATCGACCTGAGCGTGCTGCGCCTCATGGAGCGCGAGCGCGAAATCCCCTTCGAAGAACTCGTGCAGATCATCGAGCAGGCGATCCTGACGGCCTACCTCAAGCACACCGGTGACGGTGAGCACAAGCCCGGCGAGCCCAAGCCCGACCACAGTGCTGCGCCGAAAGCACGGGTCGACCTCGACCGCAAAACGGGCAAGGTGTCGATATTCGTCCCCGAACTCGACGACGAGGGCGCTGTCATCGGCGAGGCGCTTGAAGACTCCCAGGACTTCGGGCGCATCGCAGCGTTCGCCGCCAAGCAGGTCATCAACCAGCGCCTTCGGGACATCGGCGATGACAAGGTGCTCGGCGAGTTCAAGGGTAGAGAGGGTGACATCGTCGCCGGCATCATCCAGCAGGGCCCAAACCCGCGGATGATCCACGTCGACCTCGGCACGATCGAGGCGATCCTGCCGCCGGAGGAACAGGTGCCGGGCGAGGATTATGCCCACGGCAACCGCATCCGCGTCTACGTCACCTCGGTCAGCAAGGGTCTCAAGGGGCCGCAGATCACCGTGAGCCGCACCCATCCTTCGCTCGTGCGCAAGCTCTTCGCACTCGAGGTTCCCGAGATCGCCAGCGGCATTGTCGAGATCACCTCGATCGCCCGTGAGGCGGGACATCGAACAAAGATGGCCGTGCGCGCGATGGAGCCGGGCGTCAACGCCAAAGGCGCGTGCATCGGTGAGCTGGGCCAGCGCGTGCGCGCGGTCACCGCGGAGCTCAACAACGAGAAGATCGACATCGTCGACTACTCGGAGAACCTCGCCACATTCGTCGCGAACGCGTTGTCACCCGCGAAGGTCACCAGCTCGTACATCATCGATGAGGCGACGAAGGCTGTGCGGGCGCTCGTGCCCGACTACCAGCTCTCACTCGCGATCGGCAAGGAGGGCCAGAACGCCCGCCTGGCCGCGAAGCTGACGGGCGCGCGGATAGATATCCAGCCCGACTCAATCCTTGATGACGACTAATCCCCTACTGAGCCGCATCCAGATCGCTTCGCGGCCCGGCTGACTGCTCAGCGGGGGCCCACTCGTGGTTTCCGCGACGGATGCGCGGTTTCCACGCTCGCCCACAGCGGAACCCCGCCTCACGGGCGAGGGGGTAACATGGAGCACGTAAGAACTTGCATCGGTTGCCGCACGCGCGCGGAGACATCCACCCTTTTGAGGGTTGTCGCGCAGGGTGGCGAGGTGGTCCCGGATCCGTCCGCGACTCTTCCCGGTCGAGGTGCGTGGGTTCACCCCACGGTCCAGTGTGTCGAACTCGCTGCCAGGCGCAGGGCGTTCGGCCGGGCACTCAGGGTGAGCACTGCACTCGGAACTGATGCACTCTTCGAAGTGCTGGTCCCTAAAACAGGGCTAGATCCTAAAGAACAGGCTGATTGACCCATGGACAACTAATGAGCGGCTCGAAATGAGTTCCGTCCGCTAATCGTCTGTGCCCTGTCTGGGCGCAGACTCAGACAGGAGAATTGTGGCTGCCAAACCACGTGTACACGAAGTCGCCGCCGAACTCGGCATCGACAGCAAGATTGCCCTCGCGAAGCTCAAGGAAATGGGCGAGTTCGTCAAGGGCCCCTCATCCAGCATCGAGCCACCTGTGGCGCGCAAACTCAAAGCCGCACTCGAGGCCGACGGCATCAAGCCCGTGCCCTCGAGCGAGAAGCCGAAGGTCGCGGCTCCCGCTGCCCCGAAGCCTCCCGTGCGCGAGCCCGTCGCGGTGGCGCCGGTCGACGAGGGGGACTACGACGCTCCGGCGCCGATAGTTCCGCCGCTGACGGTCGCTGAGCGCCAGGCGCAGGCTCAGGCCCACGCGGCCGCGCCCGTCGTTGCGACTCCAGTCGCGGATGCCGCAGACGCGACCTCCACGGGCATCCCCCGTCCCGGCTCGCCGCGCCCCGGTAACAACCCGTTCGCGTCGAACCAGGGAATGGCTCGCCCGGGCATCCCGCGCCCGGGAAACAACCCGTTCGCCTCAAACCAGGGAATGCAGCGCCCCGGCGCGGCCGGCGCAACCGGCGGCATCCCGCGTCCAGGAGCTCCCCGCCCTGGCGGACCCGGCCAGGGCACCCGCCCGCCGGCATTCGGCGCGCGTCCGGCAGGTGCAGGCAACTTCCAGCAACGTCCGGGCGGACCTCGTCCGGCAGGCGCAGGTGGATTCCGTCCGGGTGGAGCACCCGGTGCAGCCCCAGGCAACAATTTCGGCCCGAACCGTCCGCCCGCGGGCGGAGCGGGTGGTCGCGGCCGCGGTCCCGGTGGTGGAACCGCCGGCGCGTTCGGTCGCGGCGGTGGCAAGAGCAAGGCCCGCAAGTCGAAGCGCACGAAGCGCGCAGAGTTCGAGCTGAGGGAAGCCCCGTCGCTCGGCGGCGTGAGCGTTCCCCGCGGTGACGGCAAGACGATCATCCGCCTCCGTCGCGGCGCGTCGATCTCAGACCTCGCGGACAAGCTGGAGACGATCACCGGTTACTCGGTGCAGCCGGGCGCCCTCGTGACTGCCCTGTTCCACCTCGGCCAGATGGCCACGGCGACCGAGTCGCTCGACGAGGGAACCTTCGCGATCCTCGCCGGTGAGCTCAACTACAAGATCGAGATGGTCTCCCCTGAGGATGAGGATCGCGAGCTGCTCGCCGGCTTCGACCTCGACCTCGACCAGGAGCTCGAAGACGAGACGGATGAGGATCTCGAGATCCGCCCGCCCGTCGTCACTGTCATGGGTCACGTCGACCACGGAAAGACAAAGCTGCTCGACGCGATCCGCCAGGCAAACGTCGTCGCCGGTGAGGCTGGCGGCATCACCCAGCACATTGGCGCGTACCAGGTCTGGACTGAGCACGAGGGCATCGAGCGCGCCATCACCTTCATCGACACCCCCGGCCACGAGGCGTTCACCGCCATGCGTGCCCGTGGTGCGCAGGTGACCGACCTCGCGATCCTCGTGGTCGCGGCCGATGACGGCATCATGCCGCAGACGGTGGAGGCGCTCAACCACGCCCAGGCCGCCGGCGTGCCCATCGTCGTCGCCGTGAACAAGATCGACAAGGAGGGGGCGAACCCCGCAAAGGTGCGCCAGCAGCTCACCGAGTTCGGCCTCGTCGCGGAAGAGTACGGCGGAGAGACGATGTTCATCGACGTCTCCGCGCTCAACAACGTCGGCATCGACAAGCTGCTCGACGCTGTGCTGCTCACGGCGGACGCCGGTCTCGACCTGCGGTCCAACCCGAACAAGGATGCCCGTGGTGTCGCCATCGAGGCGAAGCTCGACAAGGGGCGCGGCGCGGTCGCGACCGTGCTCATCCAGTCGGGCACGCTGCGGGTCGGAGACGCCATCGTCGCCGGAACGGCGTACGGACGCGTCCGCGCGATGATGGACGAGAACGGCGAGCCCGTCGAAGAGGCGTACCCATCTCGTCCCGTGCAGGTGCAGGGCCTGTCGACGGTCCCCAGGGCCGGCGACACCTTCATCGTCACCGAGGAAGACCGCACAGCTCGCCAGATCGCTGAGAAGCGTGAGGCAGTGGAGCGCAACGCCCTGCTGGCGAAGGCCCGCAAGCGCATCAGCCTCGAGGACTTCACCAAGGCCCTCGAAGACGGCAAGGTCGAGTCGCTCAACCTCATCATCAAGGGTGACGTGTCCGGTGCCGTCGAGGCGCTCGAAGACTCGCTGCTCAAGATCGAGGTCGATGACTCGGTGCAGCTGCGCATCATCCACCGCGGTGTCGGTGCTGTCACGGAGAGCGACGTCAACCTCGCGACCATCGACAATGCCATCATCATCGGGTTCAACGTGCGACCGGACACGAAGGCTCGCGAGCGTGCTGCCCGCGAAGGTGTCGACGTGCGGTTCTATTCGGTCATCTACGCCGCGATCGAGGACGTCGAGAACTCCCTCAAGGGAATGCTCAAGCCCGAGTTCGAAGAGGTGCAGTCCGGTGTCGCCGAGATCCGCGAGATCTTCCGTTCTTCCAAGATCGGGAACATCGCCGGTGTCATCGTGCGGTCGGGAATCATCACGCGAAACGCGAAGGCACGCGTCATCCGCGACGGTGTCGTGGTCGGGGACAACCTGGCCATCGATTCGCTGCGGCGCTTCAAGGATGACGTCACCGAGGTTCGCACGGACTTCGAGGCCGGCATCGGGCTCGGCAAGTTCAACGACATCCAGATCGGTGACGAGATCGAGACGATCGAGCTCAAGGAGAAGCCCCGGGTCTAGCGTCGTGCTGCGGGTCGGGGTGTTCGCCCCGGCCCGCATCCGGCGGCCCCGCGAGCTCGGTCGCTGCCAGGCCCAACCTGCGGCCGGGACGAACACCCCGACCCGCAGCCGGGACAAGAGCCCGCTTGCACGAATAGCGTAGGCAAGGGAGAGACAGCATGGTGGATGCAGCGAGGGCCGCGAAGATGGCGGACCGCATCAAAGTGATCGTCGCGAAAACGCTCGAGCGGGGGGTCAAAGACCCGCGGCTGGGCTTCGTGACAATCACCGACGTCAAGGTCACCGGGGACCTGCAGCACGCCTCGATCTTCTACACCGTGTATGGCACGGACGAGGAGCGTTCGGAGACAGCAGCCGCCCTGAAGTCGGCCACGGGCATGCTCCGCAGCGAGGTGGGCAAGAACATCACAGCCCGGCTCACGCCCAGCCTCGAGTTCATTGCCGACGGCATCCCGGAGAACGCCGCCCTCATCGACTCGCTTCTCACGGAGGCCGCCGCGCGCGATGCCGAGGTCGAGAACCTCAAGAAGACCGCGCAGTACGCCGGCGACGAGGATCCCTACGTCAAGCCGAGGGTCATCGAAGCCGACGAGGACGACGAGGAAGAGCCGGAAGGCAACTAGGCTCGTCGCGTGCTCTACGTGACCATGTACTACACGGCCGATGGCGTCGACCGCGCGCAGCTCGTGGAGGTCTATCCCCGTCATCGGGCGTACCTCGACGAGTTCGCGAAGGGCGGCCAGGTGCAGTCGATCGGCGCCTTCCTGAACCCCGGCGATGTCGGCTCGATGGCAGTCTTCCGATCCCGCGAAGCAGCGGAGTCTTTCATCGAGAAGGACCCGTTCGTGGTCGAGGGCCTCGTCGGCAGGCACGAACTGCGCGAATGGGAACCGCTCGAGTACTAGCCGGCCTACTTCAGCAGCCGCGACAGCACCCGGTCTGCAAGGGGTTTTCCGCCGGTCTGGCAGGTAGGGCAGTACTGCAGCGTCGAGTCCGCGAAGATCACCTGCCTGATCCGGTCCCCGCACACCGGGCAGAGCTCGCCGTTGCGCCCGTGCACCTGCAGGTTTAGCTTCTTCTCCTTTTTCAATTCGGATGCCGCCAGCCCGTCCGCGCGCGCGATGGCGCCGCGCAGTGTGTCCTGCATCGCCGCATAGAGCCGCGACACCTCGTTGGCGCTCATCGCCGCGGGCTTGTACGGGGACATCTTCGCCGCGTGCAGGATCTCGTCGGAGTAGGCGTTGCCGATCCCGGCGATCATCGACTGGTTGCGCAGTACGCCTTTGATCTGCGCCCGGCCCTGCGCGGCGAGAATCGCGGCGAACCGCTCTTCGGTGAACGCGTCGTCGAGCGGGTCCGGGCCCAGTCGCGCGATGCCCGGCACGTCGAGGGGGTTGCGCACGAGGTAGATCGCGAGGCTCTTCTTGGTCCCAGCCTCAGTGATGTTCAGGCCCGAGCCATCGTCGAGCACGAGCCGCGCCGCGAGTGGGCCGCTGCCCGGTCGCACCGAGGCGACGGGTGCGGCATCCCGCCAGCGGATCCAGCCGGCCCGCGCCAGGTGCATGACGAGGTGCAGGTCGCCGATCGTCAGGTCGAGAAACTTGCCGTGCCGTTCGACGCGGTCGATCGTCTTGCCCGCGACCGCCGAAACCGGTGGATCGAAAGTCTTGAGGGCGGCGAAAGACAGCACGTCGAGCCGGTCCACGGTGCGTCCGCCCAAGCGCGCGCGGAGATCGGTCACGAGGGCGTGGACTTCGGGCAGCTCCGGCACCGTACAAGTGTGCCTCGGGGCCGCAGCATCCGTCGAGTCGCGCGGGGGTCTGCGCCGCCCGTGCCCGTACTGCGGGCCGCCGCCCGGTGCCGCCGCCCACCCTGCGCTGCCGGGTGCCGCCGCCGCGGCGTCAGCGAGGTCGTCGCCGCGCCGGCAGCGAGGTCGTCGAAAAGCCAGTTTTTGTGATCGCGGCGTGGATCTCGCGCAAATACTGGCTTTTCGACGGGGCCTTTGCGGGTCGACCGCCGTCGCAGCCCGCGCCCGCCGCCGTACCGTGCCGCCGCCGCGGGTGGGGCGGCGTCGGCGGAAGGTCACGCCTAGCCCGGCAGCTCGTAGCCGTCGTCACCCGACACGACGAGGCCGTCGGCGAGCAACCCCGCGAGAGCGCGCGAGAGCTGCGCGGCATCCGGCCACACCGTCGCGAGCTCGGCTGCTGACACCGGGATGTCGCTCGCCCGCAGCTCGGCAAGGAGGAGGCCGCGCACCTGCCGGTCCGAGCCCTCGTATTGCTTCTGCGCGGGAGCACGCACCCCGAGGTATGGCGGGTAGCCGTCCAGCCGCCAGCGGCAGAGGTGGGCGATCGGGCAGGCGGCGCAACGCGGGGCGCGAGCCGTGCACACGAGGGCGCCGAGCTCCATCGCGGCGGCGTTGAAGAGCCGGGCATCCTCGGCGTCTTCGGGCAGGAGCGCCTCCATGGCAGCGAGGTCGCGGCGGGTCGAGGGAACGCCGGGGGAGGCCTGGCCGTCGACAGCCCGCGCGATGACCCTGCGCACGTTCGTGTCGACGACGGGATGCCGCCGGCCGTACGCGAAGACAGCGACGGCGCGCGCGGTGTACTCCCCGACACCGGGCAGGGCGAGTAGTGCTGGGACGTCGGGCGGCACCACCCCGCCGTGCAGCTCGGTGATGGCGACAGCCGCCGCATGCAGGTTGAGCGCGCGTCGCGGGTAGCCGAGCCGCTCCCACGCGCGTACAGCGTCGCCGGCGGGGGCGGCCGCGAGCGCCGCGGGCGTCGGCCAGCGCGCGAGCCACTCCTCGAGCCGCGGGATCACTCGCACGACGGGCGTCTGCTGCAGCATGATCTCGCTCACGAGGATGCCCCACGCACCGAAGCCCTCGCCTCGCCACGGCAGGTCGCGGCGATTGGCGAGGAACCACTCGTTCACTGTCGGCGCGATGCTCATCGTCCCAACCTAGACTTGCGGGCATGGCGAGCTGGACACCACAGGAACGCGACGTGCTCGACGGCCTCGCCGACGAGTTCCTGCACAACTACGGCAAAGGCCGCACCCTGTTCGCCGTCGATGGCGTCGACGGCGCAGCGCCATTCGCGGATGCCCTGGCCGAACGCATGGGGCGCGGCGGCCACGCGGTCTTCCGGGCCTCGATGGACAGGTTCCAGAAGCCGCGCGCGCAGCGCAATGCCAGGGGTGTGGATTCCGCCGAGGCCCACTATCACGACACGTTCGACTACGAGCTGTTCCGTCGTGTGCTCGTGCAGCCGTTCAAGCTCGGCGGCAGCACGGGCTTCGTGACCGCCGCCTTCGACGCTGAGCGCGACGCCCAGATCGAGATGGACTGGAAGACCGGCCCGCAGGATGCCACGCTCATCGTCGACGGCGCGTTCCTCAACCGCCCAGAGCTCAGGGGCCTCTGGAACTTCTCCGTCTGGCTGGAGGTCGCGGATGCCGCCGAGCAGGCGCCCTATATCGCCGAGGCGAGGCCACGCGAGCACGCTAGCGCCATCATGGACATCTCGGACCCGGGGCATCCCCGCAGGCTGTTCGCCGACAGCTGCTAGAAGCTGCCGCTAGAACCGCGCGACGACTTCGTCGGCGGTGAGGAAGTTGCCGGAGGCTTCGACCTCGTGCACGAGTTCGACGAGCCTCGCATTCACTGGCGCGGAGCGCTCGACACTCTCGGCCGCCCGCACGATCGAGCCGTTGAGGTAGTCGATCTCCGTGGCCTGCCCGCGGCGAATGCTCTGCAGCGTCGAGCCCGGATTCGGCTGTTTGCCGATCCTGGCGGACATGAGCAGCGGAAGGAGCTGCCCCAGCCAGAGCGGCAACAGGGCGAACAGGCGCAACCCTCGCGGCCCGAGGCCCTGGAGTTTCTCGAATCGCACCCGGTTGGCGCGCCCGATCCGCACGTTCTCGCGCATGCCCAGGGTCATGATGCGGCGAAGCGCGCCGTTGGCTATGACCTCCTGAGCGCTCAATCCGGTGATCGCGGGCAGGGCGTTTATCTGGTTGATCACCAATTTCGTCCACTGCGCGCCGGTGAAATTCTGCACGAGCTCGGTCGGCAGCGCGTCGTTGAGGGTGCGCGCCACGTAACGTGCAGGGAGGTCGTCTTCGCCTTCGACCCCCACGTAGAGCGGGCCGGCGGTGGTCACGGTGATCTCGCCGGGGGAGAGGTAGGAGGAGGCGAAGGTCGCGAGCCCGCCCACGATGTCGGAACGGGGCGAGGCGGAGCGGGCGTTGGCTATGCCGTCCAAACCGTTCTGGATGACGAGCACGGGCACGCCGCGCAGCAGACGCTGGTTCTCCCGGATGGCGGCGACGGCATCCTGGGCTTTCGTCGCGACGATCACGAGCTCGGGACCGTGCGTCAGTTGCTCATTCGCATCGACGCGAGCCGTGTATTCGCCCCAGGCGCCGGATAGCCGGATGCCGCGCTCCCTGATGGCCTCGAGGTGCGGCCCGCGGGCTGTCACCTCGACCTCGTGGCCGCCCCTGGCCAGGAGTGCGGCAATGGCGCCGCCGACCGCACCTGCCCCGACGACGCCTACCCGCATGCTCAGATACTATGGGCGCTCGCCGCCTCGGTCGGGGACGCAGCCTTTATGGATGTCGTAGCGCGCCCCGCAGGCAGGGCGAAGGCGATGAGTGCGGAGAGCGCGAGCACGCCGGCGCCGGTGAAGATCGCGGGGATCGCAGCGCCCACGTAGCCGGTCGGGGTGAGGGTGCCGTCGGCCCCGACGAAGACCGCGGTGAGCACGGCGATGCCGAGTGCGACGCCGATCTCACGAAGCGTGGAGTTGGTGCCGCTCGCTTTCGCGTGGTCGGCGGATTTCATCGTCGCGAGCACGGCGGTGGACAGCGGCGCGAAGACCAGGCCCATGCCAACACCGGCGAAGATGAACGCGGGTAGCAGCGTGGTGTACGCGACATCGGCCGACATCGTCGCGGCGAGCCAGAAGATGCCGATCGTCTGGAACGACAGGCCGGCGATGATGAGCAACCTCGTGCCGACCCTGGGCGCGACGAGGCCGGCGAGCGGCGCGATGACCATGGGGGCGAGCGTCCACGGCATCGTCGCGACGCCGGCGCCGAGCGGGGTGTACCCCTGCACGACCTGCAGGAACTGGATGAGGATGAATATCGAGCCGAACACGCCGAAGCTGAAGGCCAGCCCGACGATGTTGGCGACCGAGAAGCTGCGGTCACGGAACAGGCGAAGCGGCAGCAGGGGTGACGCCGTGCGGCTCTCCCACCAGATGAACGCAGCGATGAGCACCGCGCCCGCGATGAGCGCCCCGTCGACCTCGACGCTGTCCCAGCCCGCGTCGTTGCCGCGCACGATACCGAAGACCAGCCCGAGCACGCCCAGGCCGACGAGCAGCACGCCGACGACATCGGCACGTGCCTTCGCGCCGAAGGTGTTCGGAAGGGCGAGCAGGGCAAGGGGGATGGCGACGATGCCGACGGGCACGTTCAACCAGAAGATAGCCTCCCAGTTCCAGCCTTCGACGACAGCACCTCCCACGAGCGGACCGAGGGCGACGCCGAGCCCCGTGATGCCGCCCCAGATGCCGATGGCGAGCGCACGGAAGCGGTCTTCGACAGATCCGACGAGCAGCGTGAGCGAGAGGGGCATGACCGCCGCTGCGCCCAGGCCCTGCACGGCACGGCTGGCGATGAGCATCCATGGCTCCGTGCTGAGGGCGGAGAACACGGATGCCGCAGTGAACACGACGATGCCGATGACGAACACGTTGCGGCGCCCAAAACGGTCGCCGAGGGCCGCCGCCATGAGGATGAATGTCGCGAAGCTCAGGGTGAACGCGTTGACGAACCACTGCAGCTCTTCGACGCTCGCGCCCAGGTCGAGGCGGATCGACGGCAGGGCATTTGTCATCACCAGGTTGTCCAGTGTCGCCATGAACATGGGCAGGGAGGCCGCGATTATCGCAAGCCAGACCGGGATTCGGCGGCGCGTTCGTGTCGGAACGGGGGTTTCCAGCAGGGCTGACATGGGTTCCTCAGGAGGCTCGATATTAGTTATCCAACGATTACTTAGTCGAGATTAGTAATTGACTGATAACCTGTCAAGTGTGAACGAGCACCATTTGCAGCACATCGTGCATCACCCCAGGATGAAGGCCGAAGACCGCAGGGAACTCATCCTTGCTGCGGCCACCAAGGCATTCGGCGACTACGGGTATTTCGGCACGACAACCGACAAGGTTGCGAAAGCTGCGGGAGTGAGCCAGCCGTATGTGGTTCGCATGTTCGGCACCAAGGAACAACTGTTCCTCGAGGTGATGCGGCGTGCTGTCGACAGGTTGCTCGCGGTGTTCCGCGCCGAACTCGCCGCCGGAACCCATGATCTTGGCCCGAGATTCGGCAGG
Source organism: Rhodoglobus sp. (assembly GCA_025464445.1). Classification (GTDB taxonomy): domain Bacteria; phylum Actinomycetota; class Actinomycetes; order Actinomycetales; family Microbacteriaceae; genus Rhodoglobus. The sequence goes on from JAODLY010000037.1 coordinate 16,144, forward strand.
GCGTATATCGACCTGCTCACCGACAGGGGGCTGCTGCTCTCGCTCATGCACGCCTTCGTGCTCGGCAGCGACCCGGTCGTGGGGCGGGAAGCGCGCTCGGGATTTCTTGAGGTGTACAGCTTCCTGCGGGACGAAGCGGGGTTCGATGCCGACGAGGTGCACACGTTCCTCGCCAACGGCATGCTCATCAACACCATGGTGGGATTGCGGATGAGCGACGAATTCGAGACGAATCCCCTGGCCGCCGAGTGCCTCATCACGGCACTCCCCGAGAAACTCGACAGGGTGCTCGAACTGGGCAGGGTGCAGCGGGCGGAAGCGCGGTGACGCGGGCTCCGTCCAACACCGCCAGCGGCATCCTGCTCGTGGACAAGCCGCAGGATCTCACGAGCCACGACGTCGTGGCTCGTGTGCGCAAGTTGGTCGGCACCCGCAAGGTCGGCCACGCCGGCACGCTCGACCCGATGGCTACCGGCCTGCTCGTGCTCGGGGTGAACAGTGCCACCCGCCTTCTCACCTGGATCGTGGGCCTCGACAAGGTGTACACGGCGACGATCCGGCTCGGCGCGGCATCCGGTACCGACGATGCGCAGGGCGAATTGGGCGAGCGAGCGGATGCCGCGATGCTCGCCTCGGCCACCGACGAGGCGATCGCGGCGGGCGTCGCGGCGCTCACCGGCCCCATCCTGCAGCGCCCGAGTTCCGTGAGTGCCATCAAGGTGGACGGTCGCCGCGCATACTCCCTTGCCCGCGAGGGCGTCGAGGTCGTGCTGGAGCCGCGCCCCGTGACCATCCGCTCGTTCGAAGTGCTCGCCATCCGTCGTGGTGAGTGGATCGACATCGACGTCGTCGTCGAGTGCTCCTCCGGCACGTACATCCGCGCGCTTGCCCGCGATCTCGGCGAATCGCTCGGTGTCGGCGGCCACCTCAGCGCGCTGCGCCGCACGAGGATAGGCCCGTTCGCCGTCGAGGATGCCGCGGCGCTCGATGAGGCGATCCCCGGCGCGCTGCTGCCGAGCGCCGTGGTCGCAACGAGCCTCTTCGCCCGCGCCGACCTCACAGCGGCCGAGGCCACCGACCTCGGGAACGGCAAGCGCATCCCGATCGCGGCGACGGCCGCTGGGCCAGTGGCGGCCATCGCGCCCGATGGCAGGCTTGTCGGCCTCATCGAGGTCGTCGACGGCAGGGCGAAGGTGCTCGTGAACTTCCCCGCTGACGAGGTGCAGGAATGATCGAGTGGTTCACTGCCGTCCAGGTCGGCGTGGCGGTCATTGCCGGCCTGTTCTGCTTCGTGCTCGGCCTTGCCGGGCGCATCCCGAATGACTACACGCTCGGGGCCACGGCGCTCGTCGAGTTGCTGCTCGTCGTTCAACTCGTGATCTCCCTTGCGGCGCCGGCTGTCGGAAACCACGCGAGCGGCAGCCTGCTCGAGTTCTGGGTCTACCTCGTCTCCGCGCTGCTCGTGCCGGCCGCCGCGGTGTTCTGGGCGCTCGTCGACAGGAGCCGCTGGAGCACTGTGGTGCTCGCAGTGGCGTGCTTCGCGATAGCGGTGATGGTGTACCGAATGGGACAGATCTGGTTCGTCCAGGCCGATTGAATCTCTCGCCTAGGCTGTTGTGTGATGGCTAATACTGGTTCTTCACGGGCGGTCGGGGTCGGCCGCGTGCTCATCGCCGTGTATGCGGTGCTTGCCCTCGGGGCAACTGCCCGTTCGGTAGTGCAGGTCGCAACGAAGTTCGATGCCGCCCCTGTCGCTTACCTGCTTTCCGGGCTTGCGGGTCTCGTCTACATCCTCGCGACCGTCGCGCTCCTAGGTCGAGGCGACGCCTGGTACCGGGTCGCCTGGGTCACGATCGCCTTCGAGTTCGTCGGTGTGCTCACTGTCGGGTCGCTCAGCCTCTTCGATGCCGCCCTGTTCCCCGCCGATACCGTCTGGTCGTACTACGGCCGCGGCTACGTGTTCATCCCGCTCGTGCTGCCGGTGCTCGGCATGCTGTGGTTGTACAGGAACCGGCCGTCACGGGTCGCGGCGGCTGCCTGACGATGCTCGTCTTCGAATCTCTTACCGAAGTACCGGCCGACTTCGGCCCCAGCGCCGTCACTATCGGCAAATTCGACGGCGTGCACGCCGGCCATCGAGCGGTCATCCGCCGGCTGCTGGAGGTAGCGGGGGAGCGCGGCCTGGTTTCCGCCGCGCTCACCTTCGACCGCAATCCACTCAGCACCCTCGACCCCGAGCATTGCCCCGACCCGCTCGTGAGCAATGCGCAGAAGCTCGAGCTGCTGGCATCCACCGGCATTGACGCTGCCCTCATGGTGAAGTTCGACCGGGCGTTCAGCGAACTACCGCCCGAAGACTTCGTGCGCTCGATACTCGTCGACGCGCTGCACGCGAAGATCGTGCTCGTCGGCTCCGACTTCCGGTTCGGCGCCCGCGGCGCGGGCACGGTCACGACACTCCGGCAATTCGGGAGTGACCTGGGCTTCGAGGTGCTCGTGGTCGGGGATGTCACGCCCGACGGCCAGCGCAGGGCGTCATCCACCTGGATCCGGGAGTTGCTCGCCGAGGGCCGGGTCGTCGAGGCGGCGGAACTGCTCGGCAGCCTGCCGAGCGTCAGGGCGATGGTCGTGCACGGCGAGCAGCGCGGGCGAACCCTCGGCTACCCCACAGCAAACCTGTCGCCTGACGTGGAGGGCTACGTTCCCGCCGACGGCGTGTACGCCGCATGGCTCACCGTCGACGGCACGAGGTACCCGGCTGCCGTTTCGATCGGCAACAACCCGACGTTCGAGGGGGTGCCCGATAAGCAGGTAGAGGCGCACGTGATCGATGAGACGCTCGACCTCTATGACAGGGTCGTCGAGCTCTCCTTCGTCGAATTCATCCGTGGCATGCGCAAGTTCGAGAGCGCCGACGCGCTCGCCGAGCAGATGGGTGCCGACGAGCGCTGGATCCGCGACATCCTGGGCGTGCGCAAGTGAGCCAGACCGGGCCGAGGTCGCTGTGGGCTGGGCGCACGGCCGCCGTTCTCGGCATCCTGCTCATCGCGCTGAACCTCCGCACCGCAGTCGCGGCGATCTCCCCGATCGTCGCGCTCGTGTCAAAGGACATCCCGCTCGACAGCGTCGGTCTCGGGGTGCTCGGCACCCTGCCGCCCATCGCATTCGCGGCATCCGGGCTCGTGGCGCCGCTTGTCGCGCGCCGCATCGGGCTCGAGACGACGCTCGTGCTCGCTTGTCTGGCGATGGTCGTCGGGCCGCTCGTGAGGGCCGCAGCGCCCAACTATTTGACCTTGCTGGCGGGAAGCGCCGTCACCCTCGCGGGCATGGGTTTCAGCAACATCATGCTGCCGCCCGCCGTGAAGAAGTACTTCCCTGACCGCATCGGCCAGCTCACCGCCGCATACGCGACGCTCATGTCGATAAGCATTTCGGTGCCCCCGCTCATCGCGACCCCCGTCGGCGCGGCTTACGGATGGCGCGTGTCTGTCGGGTCGTGGGCGCTGCTGGCCGCCTGCGCGCTCGTGCCGTGGATGGTTGTACGGGTGCATGCGGGCAGGGTGGCCGCACGGGAGCGCGCAGAGAACCTCGTTCCGGAACCGCGCGCCGACCTGCTGAACAAGATGCGCCACTCGCGTACGGCTATCGCGATATCGGTAGCGTTCGCGGTGACAGCGCTCAATATGTATTCGTTCTTCGCGTGGCTGCCAGAGCTGCTCAAAGAGAGGGCGGGCTCGTCGGCTGCGGATTCGGGTTCGCTGCTCTTCCTCTTCGGGATCGTCGGCCTTCCGCTCGCCCTTGTGACGCCGATTCTTGCCGCGAGGGTGCGCAATGTCGGGTCCGTCGTGGGCGCCGGCGTCGTGCTGTTCGTCGCAGGCTATCTCGGCCTGCTGGTCGTGCCCACGATTCTCACCTGGTTGTGGGTGCTGCTCACGGGGACGGGCTCCATAATCTTCCCGCTCTGCCTTGCCCTCATCGGGTTGCGCACGAGGGGTCCGGATGGCGCTGTCGCCCTGAGCGGGTTCGTCCAGGGGATCGGCTACGCGGCGGCGGCACTCGGCCCGCTGCTCTTCGGCATCCTGCACGACGCAACGGGAGGCTGGACGGTGCCCCTGCTCTTCCTGGTTGCCACGAGCCTCGTGGCGATCGTGCCCGCATTCCTGCTCAGGCGGCCGACATTCGTCGAAGACGAACTCTAGGCGACGCGCGCCGCCGTCGCCGCCGCGCGGATTCGACGGTGTCGAAATTGAGGTCGAGACTCCAGTTTTTGCGAACAGGCCTCCGACAACTCGCAACAAGTGGATTCTCGGCGCCCACAACGACGCCGGAGGGAGCGGCGAACGGCGAACGGCGGCCGGCGCCGGACGGGCCGAACGCTCCGAGCTCTAGGCCACGACGTGCTCGCGGTGGATGAGTGCCGCCGCCCCGATGAGCGGCCCCTCACCCGACAACCCGGAGGGGATCACGCGCACCTTCGCCACGAACGGGAAGGGGGCGCGCTTCGCAATCGCCTCGCGCACGAAGTCGAAGATGTCTGGGGTCACGTGCGAGAAGCCGCCGCCGATCGCGACGACCTCGAGATCGACGAGTGCTGTGGCGGAGGCTATGGCCTGCCCGATCGCCGTCCCCGAACGCCTGACCGCCGCTATGGCTATCGCATCCCCCGCCGCGTACCCTGCCGCGAGGTCTTCTCCCGTCGCACCTGTCCAGCCCTGGCTGCGGGCCCAGGCCACGGTATTCGGCCCGGATGCCACGGCCTCGACGCATCCCGTTCCACCGCACAGGCACGGCTCGTCGAAGCCGCCCACCTCGACATGGCCGATGTGGCCGGCGTTACCCGTCGGGCCGGCTACCGCCATGCCGCCGAGGATCAACCCGCCGCCGATGCCGGTGGACACGACCATGCCCATGAGGTTGTTCTCACCCCGTGCCGCGCCGACCCAATGTTCGGCGATGGTGATGCACTCGCCGTCCATGCGCAGGCTCACGGGCAGTCCGGGCACGAGGTCGGCGACCTGTTGGCGTAGCGGGTAGTCGCGCCAGGCGGGGAGGTTGAGGGGGGAGACGAGCCCATCGGCGACGCTGATCGGCCCCGCGCTGCCGATTCCGGCCCCGACGAGAGTCGCGTCATCCGGAAGCGTCGCAAGAGCCTGGACTACGACGCTGTGCGCGCTCGCGGCCAGCTGCCCACTCGTTGACTCCCGGCCCGTTGGCGCGCGAAATCGGCTGCCGGGGAGCAGGGCGCCGTTCGGGTCGACGAGAGCGGCCTCGATCTTCGTGCCGCCAAGGTCTACCCCGAGGGCGTAGCTGCCGCTCACGGGACGGTGAGCCCCGCCACCCACGAGCCCAGGTAGAACAGGCCGACAGTCACGATGATCGCGGCGAGCGGCCAGTAGAAGCCGTAGCGCTTGCGCACCATGTTCACCACGAAGAAGCCGAGTCCGAGGAAAAAGGCGAGAACCGCGACGGCCATGAGGCCGTAGACCACAATCGAGAGCACAGTCGAGTTGCAGGTGAGGCCCTGGTACGGCCCCGCACCGCATCCGGTGTTGAGCGCGCCGTACTGCACTGCCGAGAGCAGCACGCCGAGGCCCAGTGACAGGGAGATGACCAGCAGGACGACACCCGCAACGATGTCGAGCACCACGAGCACCACGTTGCGTTTCTTCGGCAGCGCTGCCGGGCTCGAACTCGTCATGGGCACAGCCTATTCGCCACGCGGCGGCCTCATGGTCACGACGATCCGGCGCCCAGCGAGTCACGGGCACGTCGTCAGGTGCGAGACGTACAGTGTCGGCGTGGGCGAATCCTGGCTGGTCTTCGAGTGCGACTTCGAGTTCCCGCGCGTCATCGTGTGGGATGCCCTGCTAGACCCCGACCTCGTGTCCGGCTGGTTCGCCGAGGCACACATCACGCCCGAGGTCGGCGGGGAGTACAACCTGCGCTGGGCGCACCGCCAGGGCCAGCCCCTCACACCGGGCCGCATCTCCGTCATGCACCCGCTCGAGAGGCTCGATGTCGACACGACCGACGCCGGGCGCATCCGGTTCGAGCTCACCGAGTTACCGGTCGGCAGCAGGGGCACGAGCACGCGACTGCGCGTCACTGTCGACGCCTCAGGCGACGTCGTACTCGACGCGCGAGCGAAGGCCGACTGGCTCACCAACCTCGACCAGCTCGAAGACCTGCTGCGCGGGCATCCCGTCGATTGGGCGAACTGGGACAGGGACAGGCACGACGCCTGGATCCGTCATCTCGGTGAGGCGGAGAACTCCACGGCATGACCCGGACTACCCTTCCGGCATGACGCACATGATTTCACTGCTCGTGCAGGCCGCAGCAGAGCCGGACGGCATCAATCCCTGGGGCATGCTTGGCTGCGCGCTCACCTACGCCGCTGCGATGTTCGCCGCCGTCGACGCCATCGCCGATCAGCTGCTACGCAAGGGTGAGGCAGAGGGCCCCAGGGCCGTTCACGCCCTGCGGCTCAAGATGGGATCGAAGCTCGCCGCGGCGGCGATAGCAGTGCTGACCGCGGCGATCGTGCTCATCATCGACAACAACTGGGCGGCTTTCGCGGTCTTGTCCGTGCTGTTCGCCGCCATCGTCGCCTGGGTGTATTACGTGTACCGCCAGGGGTCGAGCGCGCCCAGGTAGGGGCGTTCCACCAGCCGGCTCGGTTCTCGACGGACCGATTGCCGCGGTGCGCCCGCCGGCCGTCCACGCGGCTGAGCGCTCGATAGCGCGGAAACTGCTCGTATGAGCAGACGATTGACGCGAAGAATCCGCACTCGATAGCGTGCGCTTGTACATACTTGTTCAGGTACACGAGCGGACAATGAAGATCGCTATTGCTGGTGGATACGGCGTCGGAATGACGATGCGTCTCGCACGTGCGCCGCGCGCCGGGGAGACGGTTTCTGGCGGCGTCCTGGCTATCGGCCCCGGCGGCAAGGGATCGAACCAGGCAATCGCCGCGGCCAGGCTCGGTGCCAGTGCATCCCTCCTGACGGCGGTCGGCGCCGACGAGCAGGCCAGCCGGGCACGCGCCCTCTGGGCCTCGGAGGGTGTCGCCACCGGCCATGTCGTGACGACTGCCACCCCGACGATGACCGGCTTCATCCTGGTCGAGCCCGATGGCGAGAACCGCATCGCGATCGCGCCGGGTGCGCTCGACGAGCTCGAGCCCGTGCATGTCGAGGCCTTTCGGGATGAGATCGCGAGCGCGGACATCCTGCTCGTCTCCCTGGAGATCCCCCTGGTTGCGGCCACCGCGGCCCTACGCATCGCGCGGGAGACGGGAACACCGGCGATCCTGAACCCGGCTCCAGCGGTGCGCATTGCCGATGAGGTCCTCGCGCTCGCGAGCATCCTCACGCCCAATCTCGGCGAAGCGCTCATCCTGCTCGGTGACCGCCCGGATGCCCCGGCCGACCCCGAGCGACTGGCCCGCGCCCTCGCCGATCGGTCGGGCGCGGCCGTTGTCATAACCCTCGGGGCATCCGGTTGCTTTGTCGTGGATGGGGACAACGCGTACCTGGTCCCCGCCGTCGATGCCGGTCCCGTCGTCGACACGGTCGGTGCCGGGGACGCCTTTTCCGCCGCCCTCGCTGTTGCGCTCGGCGGGGGCAGCTCACTCGAGGATGCGGTGCGTTTCGCGTCGTGCGCGGGGGCACTTGCCGTCACCATTCCCGAGGTCGTTCCGGCCCTGCCCCGGCTGGCCGATGTCGAGCGGCTGCTGCAGGCGATGGGATCGCATGCCTGAGCCCCTCTCCGCGGCGGGCCTCGCGCCGTTCATCCAGCACACCCTCATCGAGACGGGCGTTACCAGGCAGCGCATGATCCGGCACGCGCGGGAATGCATCGAATACGGCTTCGACGCCGCGATGGTTCCCGGCTCATGGGTCGCGCTCGTCGCGGGGGAGCTGCGCGGCACCGGCATCGGCATCGCTTCAGCCATCGATTTTCCGACGGTTGGTGTCATGACTTCGGCGGGCAAGGCCGCGGAGGCCGTCGAGCTCGTGCGCCTGGGCGCGACCCAGATCGACATCGGAGTGCAGGTCGGCTGGCTCAAGAGCGGCATGATCGACGAGTTCCAGGAAGACATCGCCGGCGTCGTGCGCGCCAGCGGCGTGCCGATCAAGGTCATGCTCGAGCTGCCCCTGCTCACCATGGATGAGCGCGAACTGGCGGTGTCCCTCGCGGTCGCCGCAGGCGCCTCCTACCTGAAGAACGCGAGCAGCGGCGCGATCGAGACCGCGAACCCGGAGAGCATCGCCTGGCTTGTGGCGCGTGCGCCCGCCGGTGTGCTGGTCAAGGCATCCGGTTCCATCAAGTCCGCGGAACAGGCCATCTCCCTCATCGAGGCCGGTGCGTCGCTTCTGGGGACGAGCGCCGGCATCGAGATCGTCACGGGCGCGGCCAGCGAGATGACGCGGGCCTACTGATGATGGAGATGTTCACACTCGGCTCAGACGCCAGTTCCACCCTCGACCGCGATTCCTCGGAGTTCCTGCACTCGCAGATCTCCGACGCGATCCGGATGACCATCGCCTCGGGTGAATGGCCGCCGCGTCACCGGCTGAAGCCCGAGCCAGAGCTCGCGATCGATCTCGGGGTGAGTCGTGGCACGCTGCGGCGCGCACTCGCGACGCTTATCGAAGAGGGACTGCTCAAGCAGTCGCGGGGCAGGGGAACCTTCGTAACCGAGGCGCTCATCGAGCCAGCTGTCGCGCAGAAGCTGAGCACGCTGTCCGAAGACTTCGCCAGCCAGGGTGTGAACCTCAGCACCTCGGTGATCTCGGTCGACACGGGGGAGCCGCCGTCGGTGGTGGCATCACTGCTGCGGGTGCCGCACGGCACAGCCGTACTCAGGCTGACGAGGTCGCGTGCAACCGCTGAACTGCCGATAGCCCTGCTCCGCAACTACGTGCGGCTCGATCTCGCGCCGGGCATCGAGGGGGTCGATTTCTCCACGACCACGCTCTTCGGCGCACTCGAGGGCAGCTACGGGCTCAAGATCGGCAGCGCCCGCCGCACCTTCAGTGCAGTCGCCGCCGCCGGCGAGGTCTCTCGTGCCCTCGGCGTCGCCGATGGCACGCCCGTGCAGTATCTCGAACAGTTGACGTTCCTGTCCGACGGTCGTCCCGTCGAGTACTCGGACGTCTGGATCAACAGCGCCGAACTACGCGTTGTCACCCTGCTGGCCCGCCGATAGAAAGAGGAAAAGTGACCAGGCTGATTATCGATTGCGACACGGGAACCGACGATGCCGTCGCGATCATGGCCGCCGTGACGCACCCCGACCTCGATCTGCTCGCGGTCACGACCGTGAACGGCAACGTGCCGCTGTCGAACACGACCGAGAATTCACTCAGGGTGCTCGACCACCTGGGTTCGACAGTGCCCGTGTATGCCGGTTCGCCCCGGCCGATGGTGCGTGCCGATTTTCCCGTCCCGCGCGACGTGCTCAACGGCGACAAGCCGCAGTTCCAGATCCCATACCTCGACCTGCCCCCTTCGGTGACGCCGGTGCGTGAGCAGGGCGCTGTCGCCTTCCTCATCGACTACTACATGGACGATGCGAACACCGACACCGTGCTCGTGGCGACCGGCCCGCTCACCAATGTCGCCCTCGCGCTCGCCGCAGAGCCGCGGTTGGCGCAGCGGATACCCCAACTCGTGCTCATGGGGGGTGCGAGGGGCTGGGGCAACGTCACAGCGGTCGCCGAGTTCAACATCTGGGTGGACCCCGAGGCCGCCGAATCGGTGCTCTCCGCCGGCATCCGTGATGTCGTCATGGTGCCGCTGGATGCGACCCACAGTGCCCAGGTGAGCCTCGAAGACTGCGACGCTTTCGACGCGATCGGAACACCGGCGGCCACGGCATCGGCGTCGATCATCAGGCATCGCATCGTGAACTATCCGGATGCAGCCGACGCCGTGCGCCTGACCGCCCCCGTACATGATGCGATCTGCGTCGCCTTCCTCACCAACCCGGAGGTACTCGAGGAATTCGACAGCTATCCGGTACGGGTCGAGACGGCGGGCACCCACACCGTCGGCGAGACGGTGATCGACATGCGCCCGTGGTCGGAGGAACCGCGAAACGCGCGGGTCGCACTGCGCGCGAACGCGCAGGTTTTCGTCAAGTTCCTCTCAGATGCGTTCTCGTCTTGACCATGTGTTGCGGCGACGAGCATCCTGTGACGCGGGCGATGCCCGCCAGATCCCCGTCCGGCTGGCGGTGACCTCATGACACCCATCGAGGTCATCATCACGCGGCCTGACGGTCGGCTCCACGAGAGCACGGGAGGCCGCCCAACATAGACCGACGGCATTCCAGATCCAGGCCGGCAGCGTTGCCGGTCCATATCCATCACCATCTGAAAGGCAACAACACAATGTCATCTGCCCCCGTTGCATCCGCCCCGATGAAGAGCCGGATAAATCGCAATAACCTCCCCACGACCCTCATCGTGACGCTCATCCCCGTCTGCGTGGCGCTCAATATCGTCGGTGGCTACATCGCCTCGGCGCTTCGGCTGCCGGTCTACCTGGACATGATCGGAACGGCGATCTCGGCAATCGTGCTCGGTCCGTGGTGGGGCGCGCTCGTCGGCGTCCTGACCAATGGCGGGTCCGCTCTCATCAGCGGCCCGGTCAGCCTCCCGTTCGCGCTCGTCAACGTCGTCGGCGCGCTCCTCTGGGGCTACGGCGTGCGCTCCTGGAAGATGGGCCGCACGATCCCGCGGTTCTTCCTCCTCAACGTGATCGTCGCCGTGGCGTGCACCATCGTGGCCGCTCCGATCATCGTCCTCGTCTTCGGCGGCGCTACCGGCAACGGAGCGGATGCGCTCACCGGAACGTTCCTGGCGGTCGGGCAGAACCTGGTCGGCTCCGTGTTTTCGTCGAACATCCTGACGTCATTGGCGGACAAGATCATCGGCGGATTCGTGGCGTTGGCCATCATCGAGGCGTTACCGAAATCCTTGACGGCGAACATCGACATCGTCAAGGCGACACCGCTCAAGGGCATCCTGCTCGCCGTCGCGGGCATCGTCATCGGCGTGCTGATCATCGTGATCTTCCTCGCCATCAACGCGGGCTCCGGAGCCTGACGAACCACAACTGACGCCGGGGATGACACGCGACACCGCGCGTCATCCCCGGTCCAAGGAGAGCAATGCCTGAGCCAATCATTATTTTCGACGACGTCACGTACACCTACCCGGGAACGGAGGAGCCAGCGCTCCACTCGATCTCGTTCCAGATCGAGCCAGGCGAATACGTCGCGATTCTCGGCCTCAACGGGGCGGGCAAGACCACCACCGGCTTGTGCGTCAACGGGGTCGTGCCCACGATGCTCGGCGGCGAGCTGACCGGCAAGGTCACCGTCGGCGGGCTCGACGTGGCCGATTACCCGGTGCGTGAGATGTCGAAACTTGTCGGGATGGTCTTCGACAACCCCGAATTCCAGATGAGCCAGATGTCCGCGGCCGAGGAGGTCGCCCTAGGCCTGGAGAATGCCGGCGTCCCATATGAGGAGATGATGCGGATCATCCCCGAAACCCTCGAACTCGTCGGCCTGGCCGGCTTCGAGGAGCGCTCGCCCCTCGCCCTGTCGGGCGGGCAGCAGCAGCGCCTCGCCATCGCGGCCGTGCTCGCGATGAAGCCGCAGATCCTGATCATGGACGAGCCAACCTCGAACCTCGACCCGATCGGCAAGCAGGAGGTGTTCGACATGGCGGCCAAGCTCAACCGCGAGCGCGGGATGACCGTGATCGTGATCGAGCACGAAGTCGAAGTCATGGCGCGCTACGCCGACCGGGTGATCGTGCTCGAGGCCGGGCGGATCGTCATGAACGGAACCCCGCAGGAGATCTTCGGACGAGTCGATGAACTCGCCGCCCTCAAGCTGCGGGTTCCGGCGGCTGCCGAACTCGCGAAGGTGCTCGGCTCGGAGTACGGCCTCTGGAAGGGACCGGCCCCCATCACCACCGAACCCGCCGTCAAGGCGATCAACGAACTGCTGGGAGCGAACCGTGGCTGAGACCATCCAGGGCCAGGGCGGCCTCGCCATCGATGTCCGCCAGGCGCGCTACGTCTATCCGAGCGGCAACGTCGTCGCCCTCGGCGGTGTCGACCTCGCGGTCGAGCACGGCGAGATCATCGGGATCATCGGCCAGAACGGGTCGGGCAAGACGACGCTCACCAAGCTCTTCAACGGCCTGCTCAAGCCCACGTCAGGCTCGGTGATCATCAACGGCATCGACACCGCCAAGCGCACTGTGCAGCAGATGGCGCCGCACGTCGGATATGTCTTCCAGAATCCGAACCACCAACTCTTCGCGCGCACCGTGCAGATGGAACTGGAGTTCGGTCCGAGGAACATCGGTGTTCCGGAGGACCAGATTGCCGAGCGGGTCGCGGAGGCCGTCGAATTCTTCGGGCTGCAGGAGTTCGTTGAAGAGCATCCCTACCGCGTCAGCTTTCCGGTGCGCAAGCTCGTCGGCATCGCGTCGATCGTCGCCATGCGACCACCGATCATCATCTTCGACGAACCGTCGACCGGCCAGGACCACAACACCACCCACATCATCAACGGGCTCATGCGCCGCCTGCGCGAGCAGGGCACCACGGTGGTCTGCGTTTCCCACGACATGCCGCTGCTGGCCGACGTCGTGGAGCGGGTGATCGTGATGAAGAGCACCGAGATCATTGCGGACGCCTCGCCTCGCGAAGTGTTCGCGGACAAGGCGCTCATGGCCAGGACGAACCTCCAGGCCCCGCAGGTAACCGAGATCGCCCTCGAAACGGTGGTTCCTCTCGGCGGGCCTGTTGCCTTGACCACCGAGGAACTCGCCGCAGACATTGCGAGCCGGGCCGGCAGCAAATCGAAAACGTCGCGCTCCTCCGCGACCGTGCGCTGAGAGAAGGACACGACATGTCGATGCAAGCAGCACTGCCTATCGCGATGATCCCGGGAAACTCGATCATCCACCGCATCAACCCCCTCGCCAAGCTGGTGTGGGTCGTGGGATACGTCGTTCTCGCGTTCTCGACGCAGAACATCATCATCCTGTACTCGATGGCCGCGTTCGCCCTGCTCCTGGCACCGATCGCGGGCGTGACGAGGCCATTGCTGAAGGGCGCGCTCATCCTCGTTCCGGTGGGCTCGTCTCTCCTGGCCCTGCAGATCATCGCCCCGGCGGTCGAGCGCCCCTGGACAATCGTCGACCAGCTCGGACCGCTGTCGCTCTACGGCGACGGCGTCTACTACGGCTTCGTGCTGCTCGGCCGGATCGTGGCATCCCTGCTGCTCGCCCTCATCATGGTGATGACGACCCACCCGAGCGATCTCTTCACCTCGTTCGCCAAGTTGAAGGTGCCGTACACCCTCAATTTCATGCTCGCGATGACGCTGCAACTCATCCCCGTGTTCCAGCGCGAGGTCGGCATCATCATGAGCGCACAGAAGTCGAGGGGCATGAAGGGGAGCGGTTTCTCGGCGGTGCTGCCGAGCTTCGTGCCCGTATTCGTGGGAGCTATCGAGCGCGTGCAGCAGCTGTCGATCTCCCTCGAGTCCAGGGGGTTCGGCTCCAACGGCATCAAGACCAGCTACCGCCAGGTCAAGGGTCGTCCGAGCGACTGGGTTATCGGCATTATCGGCGTGCTTGTCGTGGCTTACCTCTCGACGATCTCGATCATGAGGGGCACTTGGAGCCTCGCGACGGAGATCACCTTCTCGCCGCTCTTCGTGCTCGTTACGTTCCTGGTCGCGGCGTCGCTGTTCGCGTGCGTCGTGCTCGCCGCGGTGTTGTTCTCATTCAAGAAATAGCCGGCCTTCCGGCCTGCGCACTACAGAAAGTGATTCACCATGCCCACGCTTGACCAAGCAGAACGCCAGCACCACATCCAGGTCGCCCCCGGTGAGGTCGGTCGTTATGTCTTCCTGCCGGGGGACCCAGGTCGCTGCGAACCCATCGCCCGGTTATTCGATGACGCGAGGCTGGTCGCGAAGAACCGCGAGTACGAGACCTGGACGGGCACGCTCGACGGCGAGACCGTTTCGGTGACCTCCACCGGCATCGGGTGCCCATCCGCCGCGATAGCGATGGAGGAGCTGGTCAAGGTCGGCGCAGACACGTTCGTTCGGGTTGGCACCTCCGGGGCCATGCAGCCCGAGATCCAGCCCGGCGACCTCGGCGTTATCAACGCGGCGATCAGGGACGAGGGCACAACCCTGCACTATCTCCCCGTGGAATTCCCGGCCGTAGCCGACCTCGATGTCACGAGGGCACTCGCGATCGGTGCGAGATCTCTCGGCAAGACCGTGCACATCGGCGTATCCCAGTCGAAGGACTCATTCTTCGGCCAGCACGAGCCCGGGCGTATGCCCGTCGCCCGCCGCCTCCAGGAGCGGTGGGCGGCGTGGATGGCAGGCGGTGCGATCTGCTCGGAGATGGAGGCGGCGGCCCTCTACATCGTCGCGGCAACCCTGCGCGTGCGCGCGGGCGGAATCATGATGATCATGGGCCACCACGACCAATCGCCCATGACCGAGGCCGAGATCGAACGCGGATCGCTGGACAACCTGCTGCCTGCCGCTATCGCAGGCATGCGAGAACTCATCGCTCGTGACAGGGAGGCCCTCGCGTGAGCGTTCATGACGCGGACGCCCAGTACCACATCCAGTTGCGGGAGGGCGATGTCGGCCGCTATGTGCTGCTGCCAGGCGACCCCGGCCGCTGTGAGCCGATCGCCGCATTGTTCGACGACTCGGTGCACGTCGCCTCCAATCGGGAGTACACCACCTGGACGGGTTCCCTGGATGGCGTGAAGGTGAGCGTGGTGTCGACGGGTATCGGATCGCCTTCGACGGCGATTGCCGTCGAAGAACTGATGAAGCTGGGCGCTGACACGTTCATCCGGGTCGGTACATCGGGAGCAATGCAGCCGGGGACCCCGTCTGGCCAGCTCGCCGTGGTGACGGCTGCCATCCGCGATGAGGGCACGACGAGCCATTACCTGCCCATCGAATTCCCCGCGGTCGCGCACCCCCAGGTGGTGGATGCCCTCGCCGAGGCCGCACGCACGCTCGGGGCGTCATACCGGCTGGGCGTCTCGCAGACGAAGGACTCGTTCTACGGCGAGGTGGAACCCGACAGGATGCCCATGCCGGATCGGCTTCACGACCGTTGGAGCGCATTCATCGCGGGTGGGGCGATCTGCTCGGAGATGGAGGCGGCAGCGCTCTTCGTGCTCGGCTCCATCCACCGCGTGCGCACAGGTGGAATCATGCACATGTGGTCGGAGGGCGGCGACGCGGATGAGGACCGCCGCACGCTGCTGCGCACCTCGGTTGAGGCACTGCGGGTACTCATCCGTCAGGATGCGCAGGGCCGGCAATGGCCCTGAGTGCGGATGTCGCCCGGCTTGCCGCGGCGATGCCCGAATACGCCACCCGAATGTCTTCGCACCAGCGCAGGAATTTCCTGCTGCTGATGCTCGACGGGGCGACGTTCTCGTTCGCGATCTCACTGCTTTCCGAGACGACGATCCTGCCGGCGTTCGTGCAGGCACTCACGGGAAGCTCAGTGCTCGTCGGTCTCGTCGCGGCGACCTACGCGATCGGCCATTACCTGCCGCAGCTGCTCGGCGCCCACTTGGGGCGCGGGCGGGCGCGGCGCAAGCCGCTGCTGCTGGCGATCGTGATCTCTGAGCGTGTCGGGATCCTCGCCATCGCGATCACCGCCCAGTTGATCGGTGTGGTCGACTCCGGCACCGTCGTGCTCCTGTTCTTTCTTGCTTTCTGCGTTTACGCGGTCACGACCGGTCTCATCGGGCCGGTCTACGGCGATTTCGTGGCGAAGGCCCTCACGCGGGGCCGAGGATGGTTCTACGGGATCACCCAGCTCTTCGGGGGCGTGCTCGGCTTCAGCGCGGCTCTCGTGGCCGAATCGATCATCAAGTCCCACCCGTTCCCTGGGGGGATCCAACTGTGCTTCTGGATATGCTTCGCCCTCTCCTTCCTCTCGATCGTGTTCGTCGCGAGCCTGAAAGAGGAGCCGTACCCCAACGTCGAGGCGCGCCCCTCGCTCCTGGCGACGTTCGCCGAGATTCCCGCGATCCTGAGGGGCGACAGGTCCTACGCGCGTTACCTCGTAGCCCGTTCGGTGCTCGCACTGGCAACGCTTGGCGTTGGCTTCGTCGCCGTCAATGGGATCGCGACGGTGCTGCGCCCGTCGGATGCCGCACTGCTCGCAGCGGTCTTCATCCTCTCGCAGGCCGTGCTCGGCTTCGCCGTCGGCCTCGCCGGTAACTACCTGGGCTTCAAGGTCGTCGTCATTCTCGGGGGGATACTGCTGGCGGCCGGCATGGCCGGCGCCATGATCGCCGACTCGGTGCCCGCCTACCTGCTGGTGTTCGTCGCGCTGGGCGGAGCCAACGCGGTGACGATCATCGCCGACCCGAACATGTCGATCGAGTTCGCTCCGCCGGATCGCACGAGCCTGTACCTCGGCACGACCTCGACACTGCTCGCGCCGTTCTTCGTGCTGGGGCCGCTGATCGCGGGCGTCGCCGCCGGTGCGCTGGGCTATCCGGTCGTCTTCGCGGCCGCGGGCGTGCTGGCCATCGCTGGGGTGCTGCTGGCGCTCAGGGTGAAGGAACCGCGCCGGATCGAGATCGTGGAGGCCTACGGTCAACCGGGGGCGCTCCCGTGAGTGGCGACATGACCCGTCGCATGATCATCGATACCGACACGGCTGCTGACGACAGCTTTGCCCTCCTGGTCGGGCTGCTGCATCCGCGGGCCAGCATCGAGGCCATCACGATCGTCTCGGGGAATGTCGATTTCGACCAGCAGGTGCAGAACGCGCTCATCACCGTCGAGGCGGCCGGCCGGTCGGGGGAGGTGCCCGTTCATCTCGGTGCGCGGGTGCCGATGGCGCGCCCATGGTACGCGGCGAGTGCCCACGGGGATGGCAAGGGAAACCATGACTTCCCGGCGCCGGCGCAGCTGCCGAGCGACGAGGGCGCCGCCGAGGCGATAGCGCGCATCGTCCGCGAGAACCCCGGGGAGATCGACATCCTCGCGATCGGACCGCTGACCAATATCGCGACGGCGGTGCTGCTCGACCGAGAGCTCGCGTCCAACGTGCGGCAGCTGTGGATCATGGGCGGCTGCGACAACTCGGTCGGCAACGTGACGGCGGCGGCGGAATACAACTTCTACGTCGATCCTGAGGCTGCGGACATCGTGCTGCGTGCGGGATTCGACGTGACAATCGTCACGTGGACGATCACCCTCGCGCAGGCGCTCTGGACGCGTGACCAGCTCGACGAGATCCGCTCCATCGGCACGTCGCTGTCCGACTTCTTCACCATCCTGGACACCCCGAACCTCGAGTACAACGAGGGGGTCGCCATCATGGGCAGCACTCACCCCGACTCGCTCACCGCGATGTTGCTGGTGCAGCCGGAGCTCATCCTGCGCTCGTCGAGGCAGTTCGTCGCCGTCGAGCACGTCAGCGACCTGACCCGCGGTTACTCCCTTTTCGACCGCCGCGCGGCCAGGAATGCGCCGAATGCGACGGTCATCGATGAGATCGACGCCACCGGCTTCTTCGAGGCATACAAGGCACTCCTCACCAGCGGCAGGCACACCGGCTGAGGCGCGCGCGTGTGCGAGCGGCGAGCCAGAGTATGCTCATATGAGCAGACGGCGCCACATATGTTGCGAGCGGCGCGGATGAAACCTAGCGTGGGGTCGGAGGTGCGCGATGAATGAATCAACTGAACTGCTCTCGGTTCGAGTGGCCGAGCTCTATTACGAAGAGAGCAAGACCCAGGATGAGATCGGCGCGCTGCTGGGCGTTACCAGGTGGAAGGTCGGTCGCCTGCTCGCCTATGCCCGCGATGAGGGCATCGTGCGCATCGAGATCGTGCATCCGAGGGCCAGGCGACTCGCGGTCGAGCGCGAACTCCGAGAACGTTTCGGCCTGCAGGATGCGGTCGTCGTGCCGGTTCCGATCGTGGCCAGCGAACTCGGGGGTCGAGTCTCACAGGCAGCCGCCGACTTCCTCGCCGCGATGCGGCCGGTTCCCCGTGTGCTCGGGGTCAGCTGGGGCCGCACGCTCAGCGATGTGGCCGAGCACCTCGCGATGGGCTGGGCGGTCGGCGTGAAGGTCGTGCAGATCAATGGGGGCGTCAGCCTCAACCGCCGGCCGGGCACCGCGGCGAACACGGCCGTGATGATCGCCCATAAGGCCAGCGGACAAGCGATGCTGCTGCCTAGCCCCGCGATCCTCGAACGCATCGAGACCAAGCTCGCGATCGAGTCGGATCGCACTGTCGCGAGCGTCCTCGGACTCGCCGCCGAGGCGTCCGCCTATCTCTACAGCGCAGGGGTGGCGGACAGGAGTTCGGTGCTTGTCGATAGCGGGTACCTGACCTCGGCAGACGTGGACGAACTGGTGCGCAAAGGAGCGGTCGGGGACGTCGTGGGCCGATACATCGACGCCAACGGGAACATCGTCGACCCTGGCCTCAATGAGCGTACGGTTGGTTTAGGGCTCGATGAACTAAGGACCGCGCAGACCTCGATCTTCGTCGTGGCTGGCGAACACAAGCATGACGTGGCCCGCGCGGTCGTCACGAGCGGTCTCTGCACGGTGATAGTGACCGATGAGGCCACGGCGCAGAGCCTCCTGGAGGAAATTTCATGACACTCGAATCTGCCCAGGCACTCGCACCCGCGGAGCGGGCCGTCGGGCTCATCGGATCCGACCTCACCGAGAAGAGTCTCAGGCTGCATCTCGAGGGCCTTCCCGGCGTCGATGCCGTCGGGCTCGAACAGCGGGCGGCTGGTCTCGGCACACGCTCCATCAAAACCACATCGAAGGCGCGCGCCCTCGACACGATAATCAGGCTCATCGACCTCACGACTCTCGAGGGCGCAGACACCCCTGGCAAGGTGCGCTCGCTCGTCGCCAAGGCAATGAACCCCGATCCGTCAGACCCATCCACGCCTCGGGTTGCTGCCGTTTGCGTGTATGGCGACATGGTGCCCTACGCGGTCGAAGCACTCGGCGCCTCCCACGGCGACCCGGCGAAGGGGCTCATCAGCGTCGCCGCGGTCGCGACGGCGTTCCCGAGCGGGCGGGCATCCCTGCACGTCAAGCTCGCGGACACGGCCGACGCCGTCGCCAATGGTGCTGACGAGATCGACATGGTGATCGACCGCGGCGCCTTCCTTGCAGGCAACTACGGCCTGGTCTTCGACCAGATCGTGGCGGTCAAGGATGCCTGCCGCCGCGAAGACGGCAGCTACGCCCACCTCAAGGTCATCCTCGAGACCGGCGAGCTGAACACCTATGACAACGTGCGCAGGGCGTCATGGCTGGCCATCCTCGCGGGCGGCGACTTCATCAAGACGTCCACGGGCAAGGTTGCGCCGGCGGCGACGCTGCCTGTGACCCTGCTCATGCTCGAAGTGGTGCGCGACTGGCACCGCCTCACGGGCGAGCGCATCGGCGTGAAGCCGGCCGGCGGCATCCGCAGCTCAAAGGACGCGATCAAGTACCTCGTGACCGTGGCGGAGACGGCGGGGGAGGAGTGGCTCGATCCGCACCTGTTCCGTTTCGGTGCGTCATCCCTGCTCAACGACGTGTTGCTGCAACGCCAGAAACTCACCACCGGCCGCTACTCGGGCCCCGACTACGTGACGATTGACTGAACATGACTGAGATCTCGACCAGCCCCACGCACAGCTTCCTGGACTACGCGCCCGCGCCGGAGTCGAAGTCGATCCTGCACCTGAAGAAGAGCTACGGGCTCTTCATCGGCGGTGAGTTCGTCAAGGGCAGCGGCAAGCCGTTCCTGACCGTCTCGCCGTCCACCGAGGAGACGATCGCCGAGATCGCCAATGCGAGCGCGAAAGACGTGGATGCCGCGGTCGCCGCAGCCCGAAAGGCGTACGACAGCACCTGGAGGAAGCTCTCCGGCGCCGACCGCGGCAAGTACCTGTTCCGCATCGCGCGGCTCGTGCAGGAGCGCGCCCGTGAACTGGCCGTCGCGGAGAGCCTCGACAACGGCAAACCGATAAAGGAGTCACGCGACGTCGACGTGCCCCTCGTGGCCGCCTGGTTCTTCTACTACGCCGGCTGGGCCGACAAGCTCGACTACGCCGGTCTCGGCCCCAACCCGAAGGCTCTCGGGGTGGCGGCCCAGGTCATCCCGTGGAACTTCCCGCTGCTCATGCTCGCCTGGAAGATCGCCCCTGCGCTCGCCGCGGGCAACACTGTCGTGATCAAGCCCGCCGAGACCACGCCCCTGTCTGCACTGATTTTCGCGGAGATCCTGCAGCAGGCCGACCTGCCTGCCGGCGTCGTGAATATCATCACGGGCGCCGGGGACACCGGGGAGGCGCTCGTCAACCACCCCGACGTCAACAAGGTCGCCTTCACCGGCTCGACGGCCGTCGGCCGGGCGATCGCGAAGTCGACAGCCGGCAGCGGCAAGAAGCTCACCCTCGAGCTGGGCGGCAAGGCGGCAAACATCGTCTTCGACGACGCCCCCATCGACCAGGCCGTCGAGGGCATAGTCAACGGGATCTTCTTCAACCAGGGCCACGTCTGCTGCGCCGGCTCGCGGCTGCTCGTGCAGGAGAACGTGCACGAGGAGGTCGTCGAGCGCCTCAAGACGAGGCTCGCGACGCTGCGGCTGGGCGACCCGCTCGACAAGAACACCGATATCGGGGCGATCAACTCGCGCGAACAGCTCGACCGCATCCGCACCCTGAGCGACATCGGCGAGAAGGAGGGCGCAGAGCGCTGGACGGCGCCCTGCGTCATCCCGGACAAAGGCTTCTGGTTCGCGCCGACGATCTTCGACAACGTCTCGACGAGCTCGACGATCGCGCGTGAGGAGATCTTCGGCCCCGTGCTGAGTGTGCTCACCTTCCGCACCCCCGCCGAGGCGATCGCGAAGGCCAACAACACGCCATACGGCCTGTCGGCAGGCATCTGGAGCGACAAGGGTTCGAAGATCCTCGCCGTGGCAGATGAGCTGCGTGCCGGCGTGATCTGGGCGAACACATTCAACCGCTTCGACCCCGCAAGCCCGTTCGGTGGCTACAAGGAGTCGGGCTACGGGCGCGAAGGCGGCAGGCACGGGCTCGCGGCCTACCTGTCGAGCGCAGGATGGGGTGCGAAATGACAAGGCTGGCGGTCCCCAAGACCTACAAGCTCTACATCGGCGGCAAGTTCCCGCGCAGTGAGAGCGGGCGCACCTACGAGGTGCTCTCGAAGAAGGGTGTTTTCCTCGCCAACGCATCCCTGGCAAGCCGCAAGGATGCCCGTGACGCGGTAGTGGCTGCGCGCGCCGCCCTCGGCGGATGGTCGGGAGCCACGGGTTACAACCGCGGCCAGGTGCTGTACCGCATCGCCGAGTTGCTCGAGGGGCGCAGGGACCAGTTCGTCGAGGAAGTGATCGCGACGGAGGGTGTCTCCAAGGCCGCAGCGACGAGCCAGGTCGACATCGCCATCGACGCCTGGGTCTGGTACGCCGGCTGGGCCGACAAGTACGTGCAGGTCGCGGGCAACGGCAACCCGGTGAGCGGGCCGTACTTCAACCTCTCGACCCCTGAGCCGACAGGCGTGGTCGCAATCGTCGCCCCGCAGCAGGGCAATTCGCTCCTCGGGCTCGTGAGCGTCATCGCGCCGGCGATACTCACGGGCAACACCGTCGTGGTCATCGCATCCGAGGCCGCGCCCCTCGCTGCGGTGAGCCTCGCCGAGGTTCTCGCAACGAGCGACGTCCCCGGCGGCGTGGTCAACATCCTCACCGGCTCGCCCGCGGAGATCGCCCCATGGCTCGCCGGCCACGCCGACGTGAACGCGCTCGACCTCGCCGGCGCCCAGTCCCTCGACTGGGTCGACCTGCAGGTTGTCGCAGCAGACACCCTCAAGCGCGTGCTCGCGCCGGAGAGCGGCGCGCCAGCGCCCTCACTGGAGCGGATCGTCGCGTTCACAGAGACCAAGACCGTCTGGCACACCAAGTCGCTGCTCTGATGGCAGCCGCAGCCGTCGTCGTCGTGGGAAGTGCAAACGTCGACCAGGTATTCCGGGTGGCCCGCATTCCCTCGCCCGGCGAGACGGTGCTCTCGAGCGGATTCACCATCGCTCTGGGCGGCAAGGGCCAGAACCAGGCAGTCGCTGCCGCGCGCGCCGGGGCGGCGACGACCTTCATCGCTGCGGTCGGCACCGATGCTTTTGGTGCGGCGATGCGCGACGGTCTCGCGACGGACGGCATCGACGCGACGCTGCTGCGCACCGTGGATGGGCCCAGTGGCACTGCGCTCATCGCCGTCGACGATTCGGGCGAGAACACGATAATCGTCGAGCCAGGGGCCAACGCCGCGCTGGAAGGGCTGACCGCCTCCGACCGGGAGGCCATCGCCGCTGCCGCCGTGCTCGTCATGCAACTCGAGATCCCCCTCGCCACGGTCGCCGAAGCCGCGGATGCCGCAGCAGCGACCCCAACGACCGTGCTGCTGAATGCCGCCCCGATCCGCGACCTGCCAGATGCCCTCATCGCCGCGCTCGACATCCTGGTCGTGAACGAGCACGAGGCCGCCCACCTCGAGGCGTCCCGTCCCGGTGTCACGCTGCTGGACCTCGTGCCCGTGGTCGTCGTGACCCGCGGCGCCCGCGGCGCCCTGTTGCAGGTGCGAGGCAGTGCTGATGTGCTGGTTGCCGCGCCATCCGTGAGGGCAGTCGATGCGACGGGCGCGGGCGACACCTTCTGCGGCGCGCTCGCGGCGGCCCTGGCGGCCGGGCAGCCGATCGAGTCGGCGGTGCGCTTTGCGGTGGT
Organism: Rhodoglobus sp.; assembly: GCA_025464445.1. Lineage (GTDB taxonomy): Bacteria > Actinomycetota > Actinomycetes > Actinomycetales > Microbacteriaceae > Rhodoglobus. The sequence goes on from JAODLY010000037.1 coordinate 39,022, forward strand.
CGCGGCATCCCTCTCGGTAGAGACGGCTGGGGCGGTTCCATCCATTCCGGGGAAGGCCGCGATTGACGCTCGCGTCACCGCTGAGCTCGACCTGGAAACGGGTAACCGGTGACCGCGGTGCCGACCGATTCGCTGGCAACGCCAAGCACATAGGCGCATTATGGAAGCATGAACCAACCCGAAAGCATCGCGTTTCTTGGTGACAGCATCACGGCGGGAGGCGACTGGGCGGAGTGGTTCCCCGACCGCGAAGTGCACAACTTCGGTGTCGCCGGCGATACCACCGATGACCTCGTCGCGCGCCTCGATGAGATCGTCGAGGCGTCCCCGGCAACACTCGTCCTGCTGATCGGAACGAATGACCTGGGCACTCGCCTCTCGGTCGAGCATCTCGTGCGCAACGTCGAATTCATGCTCGTGACCCTGCGCAGGGATCTGCCGGGTTCGCGCATGCTCGTGCAGTCGGTAATGCCGAGGGGCAAGGAGTTCGCCGATCAGCTGCAGGATGCCAACCGTCACCTCCGGCAATTCGCGCCGAGCGTGAACGCCCAGTACCTCGACCTCTGGCCGGCCCTCGCCGACGATGCCGGCGAGATCCGGCATGAGTTCTCCGACGACAAGCTCCACCTCAGCCCCGCGGGCTACCAGGCGTGGCTGAGCGAGCTGCGTCCGGCGATCGAGCGTCTCGAGGACGCGCCGCCGATGAGCCGGCCGATCCAGGCCATCGGCAGGAACTGAGCTCCCGTCGGAGCAGCTAGAGCGCCGCGACGAGCGCGCTGTAGAACTCGATACCGCGCAGGTACGTCGCCACGTGCATCCGCTCGTTCACCGCGTGCAGGGTGTCGCGCTGCGGCTTGGACATCTCGAATGGCGTGAAGCGGTAGACGTGATCGCTGATGGCGGTCAGCTGCCTGCTGTCGGTCGCACCGGTTTGCACGTACGGCGTCACTACAGTGCCGGGGTGGGTGCGCTCGATGGTCGCGGCGAGCAGCTCCCAGGCGGTTCCGCGCGCCGGCGAAATGGGTGACGGCTCGTTCGCGTTGACGACCTCGAGCGTCACTCTGGCGTCCCCGATCGCCCTGCGCAGGTGCTCCACGGATGCCGCGACGCTCGAGCCGACAGCGACCCGCATGCTCAGCGTGGCCGTCGCACGCTCGGCCAGCGCATTGGCGGCCATGCCCGCCTCGAGCATCGTGACCGCCGCCGTCGTGCGCGTCATGGCGGACGTCTCGTCCGACAGGCGCTTGAACGTCGCGAGCAGCAGCGGCCGGAACAGTCGCGCGTTGCGAAAGGCGAAGCCGTAGCCGCCCTTCGCGTGGCGGCCGAGCACCCCGAACATGCCGATCATCGCGGGGTTGAGGCCTGCCGGGAACGGACTCGCCCCGATCCGCACCACAGCCCGCGACAGCCGCGTCGTCGCCGTGACCTTCGGCGGGGTCGACGCGTGTCCGCCGGCCTGTTCGACGACGAGCCGCACGACTGTCGTGCCCTTCTCGCTCACGCCGATCGCCGCGACCGGCGCGGTCACGCCGGGGAACGCGCCCCGCACGATCGCGCCACCCTCGTCGAGCACGAGTGCCGGCCGGATGCCCCGGCTCGCGAGCAGCGCGGCGACGGCCTTCGCCCCTGTGCCGTTCGTCTCCTCATCGTGGCCGAAGCTCAGGTAGATGTCGTGCACCGGCGCGTGGCCGACGCCCAGCTGCGCCTCCACGGCTTCGAGGATTGCCGCGACGGCACCCTTGTCATCGAGCGTGCCCCTGCCCCAGACGAGTTGCTCCTCGCCTTCGCCGGTCAGTTCGGCGGCGAACGGCGGGTGATCCCAGCCCGCAGCTTCCGCCGGCACGACGTCGTAGTGGGCCATGAGCACGCTGGGCGCCCCAGGTGAGCCGCCGGGCCAGCGGAACAGCATCGTGTGCCCAGCGATCAGTTGCATCTCGAGGGTGGAGTGAACCAGCGGGTACAGCCTGGCGACGGTCTCGATGAAGTCGTCGAAGTGCTCCCACTTCGTCGTGTCGGTTTCCAGGCGTGAGACCGTGGGTATCCGCAGCAGTTCGCGCAGGTTCGCGACGGCGCGAGCTGTGGTCATGGTCCGACTGTATCCCGTAGTTTTGTCACTGCACTCACCCACCCGAAGGAGCCCGGCCAGATGAAGCGCATTCTGCAATCGCTCGTACTGGCCTCGATCGCCCTCATGTCGATAGTCGGCTTCGGGGCCGCGGCATCCGCCGCCCCGCAGGCACCAGCGGGCCCAGGCATCGTCACGGCGGGAGTGGACGACTTCTCGTTCGCGAGCTTCGACGCCGACTACTACTTCGACACCGACGCGGACGGTAGGTCGACGCTCACCACTGTCGAGACATTCGTCGCGAGCTTTCCCGCGATCGACCAGAACCACGGGATGAAACGGGCGATTCCGGCGGACTACCAGGGCGTGCCGACAGATGTCTCGGTGCAGTCGGTAACCGACGGCCAGGGCAACGCCCGCCAGTTCAGCGTGGCGACCGACGACAACGGGTTCGTCGTCGTCACGAGTGCCGCAGCTGGCTACGTGCACGGCGACCAGGCATACGTCTTCACCTATACCCAACACAACGTGACCCGCTACTTCCCGGACACCAATGACGACGAGCTGTACTGGGACACCGTCGGCACCGGCTGGGCACAGGACTTCGGCCCGGTCACAGTGCGTTTCCATGTGCCCACGGCCCTCGCGGGCTCGCTCACCGGAAGCAATGCCTGCTACCAGGGCTATGAGGGCAGCAACACCCCGTGCCAGCTCACCGAGGCCGCCGAAGACGGCGGCACTGTCTTCACGGCCTCCGTCGAGAGCCTGCTTGCCTACCAGAACGTCACGGTCGCGCTCGGGTTCCCGCCACACACCTTCACAGCACGGGATGACTCATACGTCGCGTCCCCCGCCGGTGGCTTGCAGATCCTGAGCGTGCTCGCCGCTCTCGCGGCCCTCGTGCTGGCGATCATCCTGCGCGCGACCTCGCTCGCGGACGGCAAGGGCAGGCCCACGATCATCGCCGAGTACACGCCGCCGAAGGCGCTCGACGTCGTGACCGCGGCGGTCATCCTCAAGCGCACGACGAGGGCTGCCGCCGCCGAGTTCGTCGACCTCGCCGTCAAGCGCAGGATTCGCATCATCGAGACGGAGAAGCAGGGCTGGTTTTCCCGCGGCACCACCTACCTGCTCGAACTCGTGGACTCCGCTGGGCTCGCCGGCTCCGCGCTGAAGTTCGCGACCGCGTTGTTCGGCTACGAGCTCGTGCCGGGCACCGGCTACCTGATGAGCGGCAAAGACATCCAGTTGAGCCAGCAGGTGCGGGCGATAATCCAAGCTGAGGTCTCCGGCGGTGCCGCGAAAGGCCTGCGCAAGAAGCCCAGGTCCGGCCCATCGCTGCTCGTGGCCCTCATCGCGATCCTGGGAGGAGTCGGCACCTTCGTATTCGGCTTCAACCTGATCGGTGATTCCCGTGGGGGCGTGCTGCCGTTCGTGTTGCTCATCCCTGCGGCTGTTGCCGCATTCATCGTCTTCAGGCTCGTCTTCCGCTCGCCCCTGTCTGACAAGGGTGCGGAACTGCGCGACCATCTGAAGGGGCTCGAGCTGTACATCCGGCTCGCCGAGGCCGACAGGCTGCGGATGCTGCAGGGCCCGACCGGCGCAGAGCGGGATGCCGTCTCGACGAGCGACCCTCGGCAGGTGCTCGACATCTACGAGAAGCTGCTGCCATACGCCGTGCTCTTCTCCCTCGAGCGGCAGTGGGCTGTCGAGCTCGGAAAGTACTACACCGAGCAATCGCCCGACTGGTACTCCGGCTCCGGCGCCTTCAACGCCGCCATCTTCGCCTCGGGCATCAGCAGCCTGTCGACATCGGCTTCGACCTCGTACTCCGGCAGTTCGTCGAGCAGCTCGAGCGGCGGCTCAGGCGGCGGGTCGTCGGGTGGTGGCGGCGGTGGCGGCGGCGGTGGTGGGGTTTAGCCGCGTCAGCTCGCCATGACGAGGTAGCCGATCAGGCTCGCTACGGCCAGCAGGATGAGCCCCCAGAGGGGCGCCGGCCAGCTGCGCCGTGCCCGAGCGAGGCGCACGAGGAAGATGATCGTGGTCACGCCGAACGCGACGCTGCTGCCCACGAGGGCGATGGCGAAGCCGACATCGATGCTGCCCCTTGCCGAGGCGGGTACCGTCGCGGCGGCATCGACGCCATACAGGTAGAGGGCGTAGACGGCGAGGAAGCCGATGAGCAGCTCCGCGATGAAGATCACGAGGCCGATGAGGGCGTCGAGCCCACGCTCAGAACCGTCGAGCTTGCGTCGGCCAGACAGCAGTGTCGCGCCCGCGAAGTTCTGGTTGAGGGACATGGGCTCAGCTTACGGCGCTACTTCGCGGCCCCCGCCGCCCAGTCGACGACCACCTCGTTCGGTTCTGCGCCGAGTTTCGCGTGCAATCGCGCCCCCGGGAAGACGAGGGGCAGCGCGCTCGCCGGCACGGCATTGCCGACCTGGATCTGGTACGGGGTGTCGACGCCTTCGGCGACAGTCAGGGTCAGGGCGTGCACCGGATCGCCCTTGGAGTTGAGCACGCCGATCTTCTCGTCGGCAACGAGCACGACGACTATCGGCTTGCCATTCGCGAGGATCTCGGCCGCACTGCCTTTACCCGTCGACTCCGGCAGCCGAACCTCAGGCGGCTCCGTCGCGAAATCGATCGCGACGCGGGAGTGGTCTGCGGGGTCCACGCGCACGGCCACGACGATTCCGGGCTGCGACAGCTGCGGGATGCTTACCTCCTGCACGCGTTGCGACACAGTCGCCTGGTAAGGCTTCTGCCCGTCGAGCATGACATTGAGCGTGAATGTGCAGTTGCGCTCGGTCAGGCCGTTCATTATCGAGATAGTTGTTCCGGATGCCTGGATGCCGAGCAGTTCGCCTCGCGCGAGTGTGCCGTTCGCGATGAGTTCGGTGTCAACGCCTCCCGTAATCTGCCGGAATCCCTGTGCCAGGTCGTCGAAGAAGCCCATTGCAGTGCCCTCTCTCGGGGCATCGGCAGTCGCGATGCCACCGGCCACAGCGTACTGGGGCGACGGCTGGACGTACATAGACTTCCTTTGATGAGTGCCAGCTACCCCACCCGTTCCCGCCGCACGGCACTTGCCCCCGGCATCCTCGCGGCCATCGCCCTTTTGGTGGGGGTGGCGCTGATCGCCTCCGACGGCTTCACGGTCATCCGCTATGTCGTGTCGATCCTCGCGCTCATCGTGGCGTGGTTCGCGTGGCAGGCGCGGCAGTGGTGGTGGATCGTGGGTCTCGTGCCGATCGCCGTGCTGTGGAATCCGGTGTTCCCCATCGATCTTGGCCAGCCGGACCTGTGGCTGGGCCTGCAGTACGTCGCCGTGCTCGTCTTCCTGGCCGCCGGTATCCTCATCAAGGTGGCAGACACGGACGGGGGAAAGACCCCGGCCAAGGGCGCAAAACGGCGCTGAAGGCCGCGAGGCACGCGATGTCGGCGGTTTCGGCGTAGGATGAGCACAACATCGGCAGAGCCCACCAGCCGCATCGCGACTGGGTCTGGTTTCCTCTCGCAGGTGCCGTCGCCCCGGTCCACCACCTGGGTGACTTCTATCCCGCATACCCGTGCCAGGCCGCAGCGGCCGACACTAGGAGACTAAGTGGCAACATCCGGGCAGGCCGAATCCGGCCAGCGCAAGCGGCAGCGACCGGCACGTCAGCAGGGCGCGAGCCAGCGGCAGGCGGGCAACCAACGCCGCAAGGTGCGCCCCGGCGACGATATCGGCGTAATCCCGGTGCTCGCGCGTGCCGCTCGCGAGGTCGAGACAGCCGTTCAAAAGGGTCCGCTCAAGCCGGCGAACCGTGCCCGTTTCCAGGTGGCTGCGCTCCTGCTGCGTGAGGAGCGCACGCGCGTCAAGGGCGACAAGAGCCTGACCGAGGCTGAGCGCGCCAACGAGCAGAAGCGGCTCGACGGGCTAGCGGGCATCCTGGCGAAGACTGCCGCCCGCGACACCAGCCTCATCGCCATGCTCGCCGACGACGCGCCGGTCACCGCGGCAGCGAGGGCGCTGCGCCGCGACCTGCTGATCGCCGCCGGGGTGGAGCTCAGCCCCGACGAACTCATCATCACTACCGAACCGAAGCCGATCGACAAGCAGGTCGAGAAGCAGGTGGTTCCTGCGTCCGTGCGGGCGATGCAGATGTCGAACCCGTTCCTCGCACCCGATTTCAGCGCGGTGGCGCACAAGCCCGCGACGATCAACCGGCTCGGCAACTGGGAGCTCATCGAACCCCTGTTCCGCTCGTTCGAGTACGGCGCAGGCGGGGGAGCCGCCACCATGGACCTCCCCGAAGCGACATCCCTGCGCACCCAGGGCGACCTCGAGATGATGCGCCACCAGGCGCGGTTCGTCGAGGAGGTCAAGAAGGGCCATCGCACATTCCTGCTCGCAGACGAACCCGGGTTGGGCAAGACCGCGCAGGCGCTGCTCGCGGCGCACGTCTCCAACTCGTACCCGCTGCTTGTCGTCGTGCCCAACGTCGTCAAGACGAACTGGGCGCGCGAGGTCGAGCTGTGGACGCCGGGGCGCACGGCGACAGTCGTCCACGGTGATGGCAACGATGTCGACGCGTTCAGCGATGTCGTGATCGTGAACTACGAGATCCTCGACAGGCATGTCGGCTGGCTCGGCCGGTTCGGGTTCAAGGGCATGGTCGTCGACGAGGCGCACTTCATCAAGAACCTCAAGTCCGAACGCTCAAAGCATGTGCTCGCGCTGTCGAAGAGCATCAGGGCCGCCTATCCCAAGGCGCTCATGATGGCGCTCACCGGAACGCCGCTCATCAACTCCATCGAGGACTTCCGCGCGATCTGGCAGTTTCTGGGCTGGATCGACGACAAGAAACCGCTGCCCCAGCTCATGGACAAGCTCGAGGAGACCGGCCTGACGCCCGCCGACTTCGGCTTCTTCGCCGAGGCGAGGCGCGCAGTCGTCGACATGGGCATCGTGCGGCGAAAGAAGGTGGATGTCGCGGCAGATATCCCCGCGAGGCGCGTCGCCGACATCCCCGTCGAACTCGACGACGATCTCGGTCGTTCGATAAGGGCAGCGGAGGCGGCACTCACGGCCAGGCTCGTGGAGCGGTTCAACCGGGTGCGCGGGCTCAAGCCCGACGCGAGCGACAACGAGCTCATCCGCGTGGTCGCCCACGCGGAGCTCGAGGAGTCGAAGGGTGCGACGACCGGGGAGAATGTCTTCACCATGGTCCGCAGGATCGGGCAGGCGAAGGCGACTCTTGCCGCCGATTACACCTCCCAGTTGGCAAGATCCGTGGGAAAGGTCGTCTTCTTCGCTAAGCACATCGACGTCATGGATGTGGCGGAGGAGCACTTCGCCCGGGTGGGGCTCAAGTCCGTCTCGATCCGCGGCGACCAGTCGGCGAAGGCCCGGCAGAACGCGATCGACTCGTTCGAGTCCGATCCGGATGTCGCGATCGTCGTGGCATCCCTCACCGCCGCCGGCGTCGGGCTCAACCTGCAGGCCGCGTCGAACGTCGTGCTCGCCGAACTGAGCTGGACGAGCGCCGAACAGACCCAGGCGATCGACCGCGTGCACCGCATCGGCCAGGAGCTGCCCGTCACGGCCTGGCGCATAATCGCCGCCCACACCATCGACGCCCGCATCGCCGAGTTGATCGACAGCAAGGCCGGCCTCGCCGCCCGCGCACTCGACGGCTCTGACGTGGACGTCGCGGCGGAGTCGAACATCCAGCTCGAGGCGCTCTCCAGCCTGCTGCGCGACGCCCTCGCGGAGGGTGGCAACCGGTACAGCGATCGTGCTCTCGCAGGGTCGGAGTGACCGTCGACCTGAAAATCGTCGGCCCAGCGGCACACCCGCGCCTCAACGCTCGCGCAGATGTCGTCATCCGCAAGGGGCGCTTCGCCCTTGTCAACGACCTGCTGTCGCCGCGGGATGCCACGGCGGCAGATCTCGTAGCCATCCACGATGCGCTCGACGCCGCGGGAATCGAGCACCTCCTTGTGCGCCGCGACGACGACCGCGCGGTCATCGCCGTGGACCGCTCGGCGGCTCCCGCAGTCGAGGCCGCGCTGGTCACGGCGTTCGCGCGCGAGCCGTTCTACTCCAGGGCCGGTTCTGAGGAGGCCCTGCTCGTAGCAGATGGCGCCATCTCAATCTCGCGCCGGCCAACAGTGCTGCGCCTCTACCGTCCACGATTCTCCAGCGCTGGCAGCCTGCGCTACGGGGCGTCAACAGCGGTGCGGCTCGAGTTCTGGGAGTTCGGTCCCGAACAGATAGTCGCGCCCGCCGAGAATGCGCTCATGCGCAGGCGGCTGCCGCGCGCTGAGGCGATAGAAGACAGTGTCGACATGTACGGCCGCAGCTGGAACACGCTCGCCGGCATGTTCGACACGCTCGCGAGCGATGTGACATTCGACATAGACCTCGTGTTCTCCTGGGTGGACGGCACGTCGTCGGAGTTCCAGCGGGCCCGCGCCCAGCGCATGAAAACCTACGTGGTGGGCGACGGCGACGACTCCGAGGCCAGGTACCGCCAGATCGACGAACTCAAGTACGCCATGCGCAGCGTCAGGCTGTTCGCCCCGTGGGTGCGGCGCATATTCATCGTCACCGACTCGCCGCGCCCCGCCTGGCTCGCCGAGCATCCCGCGGTCACTCTCGTGCGCAGCGAGGAGTTCTTCGCGGACCCCGGCGTGCTTCCCACCCACAACTCGCACGCCGTAGAGAGCCAGCTGCATCACATCGACGGGCTCAGCGAGCACTTCATCTACTCGAACGACGACATGTTCTTCGGCCGACCGGTGCGACCCGAGATGTTCTTCTCGCCCGGCGGCATCACGAAGTTCATCGAGGCGACGACCCGCATCGGCCTCGGCGAGCCCGATCCGAGCCGCAGCGGGTTCGAGAACGCCGCACGAGTCAACCGTGCGCTGCTGCGTGAGCGGTTCGGGCGGGTCACGACGCGCCACCTCGAGCATGCGGCCACCCCGCTGCGACGCAGCGTCATGGCCGAGCTCGAACGTGAGTTTCCCAGGGACTTCGCCCGCACCGCCGCGAGCGCGTTCCGGTCGAGTTCGGATATCTCCGTCACCAACTCGCTCTACCACTACTACGCGCTCATGACCGGGCGCGCGGTCGTGCAGGAGAGGGCGAGGGTCAAGTACATCGAGACGACCCTCGCGAGTGCGCAGGTGGAGATGGACAGCCTGTTGCGAGACCGTGACTACGACTTCTTCTGCCTCAACGACGGCAGCAGACCCGAGATCTCGGTCGGCAGGCGCACGAAAACCGTCAGGACGTTTCTCGAACGCTACTTCGGCATCCCTGCCCCCTGGGAATCGGACGGGAAGCAGTCGGCTCCGGGCCCGGCTAGACGGGCAGCGGAATCGGCATCGTCATCGGGGGCTCCGGAGACACCCGCGGGTTGAGCCGGCCTTCGATGCGGATGCCGGATTGCTCGAGCCGCCGCTGCGTTTCGGCAGCGTCGATGTAGTCGAGTGCCCCGTAGTGCCCGACGGGCACCACGGAGTGCAGCACCGTCGTTCCATACACGTGCACGAGATTGAATGCCCGTGCGCCGTCGCGACCGCGGGTGCCGCCCGCAGGCACGTTGAGATCCTGCGTGTAGCAGGTCGCCGAGGCGACAGATACCGGGATGCCCGCGAATGTGCCGGTCGAGCTGTAGTGCAGGTGCCCGGCGATGATGCTGCGCACGTCGCTGCCGAACAGCACTTCGGCGAGCCCGCCCTGGTCGCGCAACTCGACGGAGACGGCGAGATCGAGCACGCTGGGCAGCGGCGGATGGTGCATCGCGAGGATGGTGCCGTGCGGCGCGCGCACCGACAGCTCCTCGGCGAGCCAGTCGAGCTGGGCCTCGGTCACCTCTCCCCAGTGCTCGCCCGGCACCGTCGAATCGAGGGTTATCACCCGCAAGCCGTTGACGTCGTAGACACGGTCGATGGTGCGCGCGCTCGCGCGTTCGGCGAGAAGGCCCTCCCGGAACGAGCCGCGGTCGTCGTGGTTGCCCATCACCCAGATCACCTCGGCGCCGAGCCTGGCCGCGACCGGCTCCACCATGCGCCGCAGGCGATCGTAGGCATCCGGTTCGCCCTTGTCGGCGAGATCGCCGGTGAAGACGATCGCCTCCGGCCTGCCATTGGAGCCCTCGAGTTCTGCGAGCAGCTCGGCGAGATGTGCCGCGGAGTCGACCGAGTCGTAGAGCTTGCCTCCCGCCGCGAGCAGGTGCGTATCGCTCAGGTGGAGAAGAAAGTGGTCCGGTCGGGGATACTCGGCCGTTCGGATGCTCACGGGCTGCCATTCGGGGTCGAAACAATCGATGCAAACGCACTAACTGTAGTGAAGTGGAGCAGCTTCAAGGCTATTGGGACCCGATGTTAAGCGGCGATTCCCAGAATGGGTGTCACGCGGTGGCACTGCGCGCGGAGAGCCGTTCGATCGCCGCAACCGGGATTCGCAACCAACCAGGACGGTTGCGTGCCTCGTACACGGTCTCGTAGAGCGCCTTGTCGATCTCGAATGCGTCGACGAGCGCGCGATTCTCGGCCAGATCACAACCGGATGCCTCGCTGTAGCCGCGTTCGAATGCTGCGCGCGCTCGCGCTGCCCAGCTGTGCGCCCGCTCGGCGTCGTAGTCGGATCCTGCGGCCCCGGCCACGCTCAGCGAGCCGGCCACGTAGTCGAATGACCGCAGCATCCCGGCAACGTCCCGAATCGGGCTGTCGAGCCTGCTGCGCTCGCGCATCGGTCGCAGCGGCTCTCCCTCGAAGTCGACGAGCACCCAGCCGCGGGCGGGAACGGACAGCACCTGCCCGAGGTGCAGGTCGCCATGGATGCGCTGCTGTGCGGGCCAGCTGACTGTCGCGGCGGTCGCGAACACGGCTTCGAGCGCTGCGGCGTGGTGGGCAAGGGCCGGGACCTCGCCGATGGCCGTCGCGAGCCGCCCGTGCATGAGGGCAATCACGGCGTCGATGTCATGCTGCGTGGTCTCGCGCGTTGCCATCGTCGCCGCAAGGGTTGCGTGGACGCCCGCCGTCGCGACCCCGAGCGCATATGCCTCCGCCGAGAAGTCGGTTCCCAGTGCGGCGGCGGCGCAGGCGACCACCCAGGCATCCTCGGCACCGGGGAGGAACTCCTGGGCGAATGCGAGGTGGCCGCGTGCCCTGCCGCTCGGCTGCCCGCGGTCATTCCACTCGGCGAGCACGTCTCCGACGGGGCGGGGCACGGCATCTGAGCCCGCCGCGGCGAGGGCCGACTGCAGCTCCACGTCCGGGTTGTCGCCGTCGTGGAGTGTGCGGAACACCTTGCAGATGATGGGGGCGCCGATGCCGCTCTCCGGCTCGAAGACTATCGACGTGTTCGACTGCTCGCCGGTCAGCACCCGGGACACACGTCGGGCAACGGGAGTCGGTTCGCCCGCGTGGTTGCCGAGCACCCAGGTCCTGTCACCGTTGACCTCGAGTTCGCCCGTGATGAGGGCGAGCAGCGCCGAGGTGTACGCCGGATCGTGCGGGCCGTCGTAGGCGAAACGCCCGTCGATGACGCCGACAAGTGACCTGTCATCGGCCAGGCGTCGCGCACGGTAGGCGAGGGGAACCTGGTAGAGCGCCGGCTTGCCCAAGGTGTGATCGATGAACAGGTGGGTGACTATTTCCACGCCCGGTTCCTCGGCGGCCAGCTGCCAGCTGCCGATTTCTTCGAGCTGGGGCAGGGCGCCCTTGTTCGCATACCAGCGCTGCAGCGAAATCCACGCCGCGATCAGCTCCGGCGGGGTTGTCATGCCCCAGCGTAGGCACTCGACGCCCCGCGTGGTCAAGTACCCGGCATCCGCATCGCCAACGCGCAGCCAGCGCACAGCGGTGGAGCCTATCGTCGTTGGCATGGCCCTGCGATTCCCCTCCCTCTCCAGGGTTCCGGTGTGGGTGTGGCGCGCGCTCATGGCACATCTCGGTCCCCGCGAGCTGCGCCGGTTCAGCGCCGAGCCCATCGATGATGTCGACTACCTCTTCGACGTCGACTACGTGGGTGACGGAATCCGCAACCACCGCCTCGATGTGATCTCACCGAAGCACCATGATGGCGCGCTGCCGGTTTACGTCTATTTCCATGGCGGTGGCTGGACCTCCGGCGACAAGGCCCCCCTCACCCGATACTGCGCCGTGCAGGCCTCAGGGGGCATGGTCGTCGTCAACGTGAACTACCGCATGGCGCCGCGATTCCACATGCGCGACATGCTGCAGGATGCCAATGCGGCCGTCGCGTGGGTCGTCGCGAACGCGGAACTGTTCGGCGGCGATCCGGCGGCGATAGTGCTCGGCGGCGACTCGGCCGGCGGCCAGATCTCCGCCCTCCTTGCCGCGGCGAGCAGCAAGCCGGAGTTGGCCGAGCACTACGAGTTCACGCCGGCGCTCGCCGCGCGGGTCATTCGCGGTGTTGTGCAGCACTGCAGCGCCGTGGACTTCTCGGTGATCTTCGAGAAGGGTTTCATCCTCGGTCTCGGGTTCGTCAGGATGCTGCTGCCGGGCCGCGGCAAGGGTGTCGCGTTGCAGCCGGCGGCCAGGTACCTCTCACCGATCGAATGGCTCGGGAGGGGGTATCCGCCTGTGCTCGTGACCACCTCCCGCAAGGACTTCTTCTACAGGGCGAACCTCAACTTCATCGCGGCACTGCGTGGGCACGGCGTGCCGGTGCACGCCCTCGTGAGCGAGGAGGCCCAGCACACCTGGCAGCAGGATTCGCGGCATCCCGGCTCGCTCGAGGTGTACAACCGGCTGCAGTCGTTCGTGCGCCAGGTGACGGCAAAGGTCGCGCTCGGCACCTGACCGGCGGGGAGCATGACGACTCGCACGGCGGCGGTATCGTGTGAGCGTGAACGACTCTGGCGGATCGGAACCCGACGTGTCCGGCACGGATCTCGGCGAGGCGCGGCGCCTCGACGATGCGCTGCCCGACATCGACTGGACCGTGCCGCCAGACGGTGCGGAGCGCGGGTTCGTCGACGCCCCGAGCGGCAGGCTCGCGACCCTCACGATGGGGGATCCGGCGCTGCCGCGGGTGCTGCTCGTGCCCGGCGTGACCGGTTCCAAGGAGGATTTCGCGCTCATGCTGCCTCTCCTGGCCCGAGCCGGATACCGCGTGGAGAGCTACGACATGGCCGGGCAGTACGAGTCATCCTCCGCCGGCCCCGAAAACCTCGATCCGCCGCAGCGCCACTACACGCACGAGCTGTTCGTGGCGGACCTGCTCTTCCTGATCGAGCGCGGCAGCACGCCCGTTCACGTGCTCGGCTACTCCTTCGCGGGCACTGTCGCGCAACTCGCCTACGCGGCGCGCCCCGAACTGTTCGCGAGCCTCACACTGTTGAGCGCCCCGCCGCAGCCCGGCCAGGGCTTCCGCGGCGTCAAGCGGCTGGGGCCGATCACCGACCTCACCACCGGCCGGGTGGGCGCGGCGCTCATGATCTGGGGCGTTCGGCGCAACTTCACCCATGTGCCGCCCGGAAGACTGACGTTCGTGCGCGACAGGTTCCGCCTCACCAGGCGTTCGAGCGTCGCCGACATCATCTCGCTCATGAAGCGCGCGCCGGACCTTCGCCCAGTGCTCGGAGCCGCAGCCATGCCGAAGCTCGTGGCCGTGGGCGAGCACGACCTGTGGCCGCTGAAGTTGCACGCTGCCCTCGCCGAATCGATCGGGGCATCCATCGCCGTGTACCGAACCGGCCACAGCCCGTGCGAGACGGCGCCGCACCAGCTCGTGCGCGACCTGCTCGCGCTCTACAAGAAAGCCTGAGCGCCGTGCCCCTTCTCCCATGCCTTGTGTGCCGCACGTCGCTCGAGAAGTGAGCGCTCCCTCCAGTTGAGGGCCAGTGTCGAGAACGCCCATTCGACGCGCCTCGCCAGCCCGGAGAGCGATTCGAACGGGCGTGCCGAGACGCCCACCCGCAGGCTCCTGTCGAAGCGCGTCACCATGTCCGGTTCGAAATGGATGCTGAGATCAAGGTCGTCATGGATCTCGCGGATTCCCCTGTGCACGCTCGTCCGCAGCCGGGACCACGCGCCGGCCCGAAGCGCGAGGTTGGATCCGAACAGGGGGTCGTGGCCGAGAAGCCACCCGACGAACCAGATATACCCGCCGATGTAGATGTTCTCGGCGGCCCAGTGGATGAACGGCGTCGACCCGTAGAAGTCCCCGGGCCCGCTGAGCGCCGTGAGGTCGGCGTCGCGCTCGAATTCGCGCACGATGCGCTCGATCCAGTCGGTGGGGGGCACGGAGTCGGCGTCGAGGCGGCCGATGATGTCCGCGCCGCCGCGGAGGGCTTCGTCGAATCCCGCGGCCGTCGCCGGGAAGATGCCCCTGACGGCTTCGGGCACCACGCGAGCGCCGGCGGCCCTGGCGACAGCGGCCGTGTCATCCGTGCTCGCGTTGTCGACGACGATGAGCTCGTCCGCGGGCCTTGTCTGGAGGGCGAGCGCGGCGAGGCAGCCGGCGAGCATGCCGGAGTCGTTGTACGACGGGATCACCACACTGACGCGCGTCATGCACTGAGCTTAGCCACGCCGGGGGAATGCCCTTCGATAGGGTTGCGGCGTGAATCGAGCTCAAGTCCTCGGGGCGTGCGTCGCCCTCGCCGTCGGCATCGCGGCACCGGTCGCCGCTGCATCGGCTGCGTCGCCCGTCGTGCATGAAGACACGAGTGCTTTCAGTTTCGAGTCGTTCGACGCCCAGTACTACCTCGACCTGGATGCCGCGGGCCACGCAACGACGCGCGTCGTGGAGACGCTCGTTGCAGACTTCCCGCAGTTCGACCAGAACCGCGGAATCATCCGCGCCATCCCGCTCGACGACCAGGGGTACTCACTCGACATCGCCATGAACTCGGTGACAGACGAGAATGGCGATCCCGTCTACTACGAGCGCAACGATTACGACGGTTTCGCGGAGTTCGCGCTCGGCACCGACGAGTTCGTGCACGGTCCGACGACCTACGTGCTCGACTACACGATGTCCAACACCATCCGCCACTTCGCCGACTCCGGTGTCGACGAGTTCTACTGGGACATCAACGGCACGGGCTGGGCGCAGCGGTTCGGCACAGTGAGCGCCCACGTGCACGTGAGCGACAGGCTCGCGGCATCCCTGACGGGCGCGGCGTCGTGCTACGTCGGCGCGTACGGTGTCACGACCCCGTGCGACATCACCAACGACGGCGGCGTTTTCGCGGCATCGGCCGGCCCCGTATCCGGATACGAGACACTCACCGTCGCGATCGGCTTCGTCGGCGGCACAGTGGTGCAGCCGACGCTTCCCCGCGACAGCTGGATCGTGCAGCTCGCGCCCAAGGTGCTGCTCGGCATCGAAGGCCTGCTCGTCGCGATCGGGATCCTGATCCGCACGGTGATTTGGCGGGATGCGCGGGGTCGCGGCACGATCATCGCCCAGTTCGTGCCGCCGAAGGGTTCGCACCTGCTGCTCGACGCCAACATCGTGAAGCGACCTGGCTCCGGACTGCAGGCACAGCTCGTCGACTTCGCCGTGCGCGGTCTCATCAACATCATCGACAACCACCCCGGCGCCCCGGTCGGCACCGACAGCACGCGGTTCTCGATCGAGCTGAAGACTGCCGATGGGGCGGACCCGCACGAACTGCGGGTGCTCGTGATGCTCTTCGGCATGTCACTGCAGCCGGGAAAGCGCGTCAACCCGGGGCAGTTCAGCGCCGCAGTAGGCGCCTCGCTCTACGGGTTGCCCGCGGCAACGGCGTCCTTCGCGATCGAGGAGGGCTATCGCGCCGTCGTGAAGGGCACTGCACCTATGGTCATGGGCCGTCTCGCCTTCTGGACGATCGTGGCCTTCGTGCCGATCTGGATCTGGGCCACGATCTTCGACGTGCTCGATGGCACGATCATCTGGCTATCGTTCGGCACGATCGCGCTCGGGATCGCCCTCGCGATCATTCTCAGCAGGCCGAAAGTGCTCACCGACAAGGGTGCTGAGGCCCGCGACTATCTACTCGGCCTGCGTGAGTACCTGACGATCGCGGAGGAAGACCGCATGAGGGTGCTGCAAAGCCCCTCGGGGGCGCAGCGCATCGATGTGACCGACAGGGATGCCGTCGTGAAGCTCAACGAGCGCCTGCTCGGCTACGCGGTGCTCTGGGGGGTCGAAGACCAGTGGGCGGACAAGCTGCGCTCAGAGTACGTCGGCGGCACTCCTTCGTGGATCGAAGGGGGCAGCTTTGACGCCGGGGTGCTTCGGGGATTCACCGCGTCATCCGTTGCGTCAGTGCGGCCCATCGTCACGTCATCGTCGGGGGGCGGCGGATCGTGGTCGTCAAGCGGCGGCTCGAGTTTCTCGAGCGGATCGTCTGGGGGCGGGTTCTCCGGCGGTGGCGGCGGGGGCGGTGGCGGAGGGGGCCGCTAGGTGTAAGACTCTTCTTCGGTGGACATCATGCTCGTCGTCGCGCTAGTCATCGCACTGGCTCTTTTCTTCGACTTCACCAACGGTTTCCATGACACGGCGAATGCCATGGCCACCCCGATCGCGACGGGCGCGCTCAAGCCCAGGGTGGCGGTCGCCATCGCGGCGGTGCTCAACCTCGTCGGCGCCTTCCTGAGCACGGAGGTGGCGCAAACCATCAGCGGCGGCCTCATCAGGGAGGGCCCAGGCGGGGTTCAGGTAACGCCGGTGCTCATCCTCGCCGGTCTCATCGGGGCGATCGTCTGGAACCTCGTCACCTGGCTGCTCGGCCTGCCGTCGTCCTCGAGCCACGCCCTGTTCGGCGGCCTCATCGGGGCCGTCATCGTGGGGGCCGGTATCGGCGCGATCGACGGGGGAGTGCTCGTATCCAAGATACTGATCCCCGCGGTGCTCGCGCCGTTCACCGCCGGCCTCATCTCCTTCATCGCGACCAAGATCGCCTACTCGATCACGAAGAAGCGCGAGCGGGACAATTTCAAGCGCGGCCAGGTGTTCACCTCCGCACTGGTGTCGCTCGCCCACGGCACGAATGACGCACAGAAGACCATGGGCGTCATCACGCTCGCCCTCATCGCCGGGGGCTTGCAGAAAGCGGGCACCGGCCCCGAACTCTGGGTGATAGTCGTGTGCGCGGTTGCGATAGCCGTGGGAACCTACACGGGCGGGTGGCGCATCATCAAGACCATCGGTCGCGGCATCACCGACATCGAGCCGGCTCAGGGCTTCGCGGCCGAGGTCGCGACCACCGCCACGATCCTCGCGTCGACCCACCTCGGGTTCGCGCTCTCCACGACCCAGGTGGCCTCCGGCTCTGTGATCGGCACCGGTGTCGGACGCAAGGGCGCGTCGGTCAGGTGGAAAACCGCAGGGCGCATCGCCCTAGGCTGGCTCATCACCATCCCGGCATCGGCTGCCGTCGGCGCGCTCGCCGCGTTCCTCGCGGGGCTGGGCCTGTGGGGCATCATCCTTGATGTCGTGCTCGCCGCCGCCGCCATCCTCGTCATTTTCCTGCGCTCGCGCCGCAATCGGGTCGACCACAGGGACTTCCACCTGCCGCAGCCCGGCGCGTTCGTCAGGCCGAAGAAGCGTAAGAAGGCGGTGGCTGGGGGATGATCAACTGGTCGGCATTCGTGGTCGTGGTCGTGGTCGCCCTCGTCGCCGCTGGCGTGCTTGTCACCCTGTTCTCGACGGCATTGCGGGTCGGAGACGGGGATGCGCCGTGGCGGCGTCCCGTTTCCGTCGGCCTCTACGTCGTGTGCGGCCTCGTCGTCGCCTTCGGGCTCTACCTGATCATCCCGGCCCTGCACGCGGGCTGACGGGAACTACTTCACGAGCGCGCGAACCGCGAACGCGGCATCCTCGGCGGCGGGCAGCGTGAGCTGCGGGATCGTCACACTCGTCGGATCGCCTTTTGAGACGCCCTGGATTGTCACGGAGATCGCGGTGTCGAAGAGGTAGAGCGCTGAGTCGAGATGCCCGTCGTCACCGTCACCGGTGGCGAATGTCTGCAGCACGCCGCTGTACTGGGCGAGCCTGCCGTCGGCGATGGCGTTCGGGAGGGTCGCGTAGCCGTCGATCTCGGCCTGCTGGAAGGGGATGGCGGCAACCGTCACGCCGAGCTGGGTGACGGCGTCCGCTGTCGTGTAGACGCACACTCGCTGGTCGTAGGCCTCCTGCGCGGTCTGGCTTGCCGAGAGGTCGGCGTTGTACGCCAGGTTGCCCTGCAGGCCCGCGAGGGCTGTCGTTACCGCGTCACACGTCGGCAGGTGGGTGGTCCCGCCAGCGACGGGGGCAGGAGAAGTCGGCGCGCCCGTGATCACCGGGTTCGCTGCCGGCTCGCCCGCCGCGCCGCTCGTGCATCCCGCGAGCAGGATGGCGAGAATTGCGGCAGAGGATGTCGCGACGCCCAGCACCAGGCGGGGGGACGCGGCAAGACGACGATGCATTCCTCGACCCTAACAACTGTTCTTGCGCAGGCCCTGTGCGCTCGACGGCACGCGTAGAGTTGCCTCTTCGCCAGTCAAAGGAGATCGACGATGACAAGCACCCCACAAGGGTCAGCATCACAAGCGCCAGACAGCGCTACCAGCGAGCGCAGCACCGACACGGCACAAGACATTGCCGGGGATGAGAACTCCCCGCGTCGTGCGTATGAGAGGGCTCTCGAGCTCACCGAGGGCACGCGGGTGGAGACCGACTCCCTCGGGTCGATGGCCATTCCCGCGAATGCCTATTGGGGCATCCACACGGCACGAGCCCTTGAGAACTTCCCGATCACGCGGCGCGCCATCTACAACTATCCGGACCTGGTGAGGGCGCTGGCCAGGGTCAAGCAGGCCGCGGCGCGGGCGAACGCGGAGATCGGCGTGCTCGACGCAGAGAAGGCCTCGATCATCGACCGCGTGTGCCTCGAGATCGTCGACGGCTCATTGCACGCCGAATTCAGGGTCGGAGTCATCCAGGGTGGCGCGGGCACGTCGACGAACATGAACGCCAACGAGGTCATCGCCAACCGCGGCCTCGAGCTCATGGGCCACGCCAAAGGCGAGTATGGATTTCTCAGTCCGATCGACGACGTCAATCGCAGCCAGTCGACGAACGATGTTTACCCCACGGCAATCAAGCTCGCGATGGTCATGGGCATCCAGCGGCTCCTCGCTGAACACAAGCTGCTCACGGCGGCATTCGCCGCGAAAGGGGTCGAGTTCGCCGCGATCCTGAAGATCGGGCGCACCCAGCTGCAGGATGCCGTTCCGATGACCCTCGGCCAGGAGTTCATGGGCTTCGCCCACACCCTCGCCGAGGACTACGACAGGCTCTCGGAGACAATCCCGTGGATGAACGAGATAAACATGGGGGCGACGGCGATCGGCACCGGCATCACGGCAGACCCCAGGTATGCGGAGGCCGTGCGCAGCCATCTCGTCCAGATCACCGGCATCGAGATGGAGACGGCACCGGACCTCATCGAGGCGACATCGGACGCCGGCATCTTCATGACCCTGAGCGGAACGCTCAAGCGCGCAGCCGTGAAACTCTCGAAGATCTGTAACGATCTTCGCCTGCTCTCGAGCGGCCCGCAGGCCGGGCTCGGCGAGATCACCCTCCCGCCGCGCCAGGCGGGCTCTTCGATAATGCCGGGCAAGGTCAATCCGGTGATCCCCGAGGTCGTCAACCAGGTGGCCTTCAGCGTCATCGGGGCGGATGCCACGGTCACGGCGGCCGCGGAGGCCGGACA
The DNA here is from genome assembly GCA_025464445.1 of Rhodoglobus sp. Lineage (GTDB taxonomy): Bacteria > Actinomycetota > Actinomycetes > Actinomycetales > Microbacteriaceae > Rhodoglobus. Next base: position 58,807 of record JAODLY010000037.1, read on the forward strand.
GCTTCAGCTCAACGCCTTCGAGCCCGTGATCGCCCACTCGATCCTGCAGTCACTGGCCTGGATGACGAACGCCTGCTACACCCTGCGGGTCAACTGCGTCGACGGAATCACACCGAACATCGAGCGCCTCGCGATGCAGGTCGAGACCAGCGTCGGCGTCGTCACGGCGCTCACGCCGTACATCGGCTACGCCGCGGCAGCGACGCTCGCCCACACGGCGCTCACCACCCACGCATCCATCGCCGACCTCGTGATCGACGCCGGCCTCATGACGAAGGAGAAGGTCGAGCAGGTGCTCTCGCCGGAGCGGCTCAGCGGCATGGTGCCGCTGACCGGCCCGCTCCTGCTCCCGACGGCGCAGCCCGAGCAGCGGCCGCCAGGCTAGGGGTCGCGCAGGGCTGGCTAGATGTTCGACGCGGGCTTGTCGTCCAGGTCATCGTCGTCGGGGTCATCGACTGCATCGAGCGCGGCGTCTCTTGCCTGGCCCGCGGCGGTAACCGCCGTGTCGACGGCCGCTTCGCCGCGCTCACGCAGGTCCCCGGCGATCCTCGTGGCCTGATCCCTCACGTCGCCGGCCACCTTTGTCGCCTGCACGCGGGCGTCGCCCGCAGCATCGGTGACCCGTGCGGCGACGTCCTTCGCCGCGGTGGTGGTCTTCGCGGCCACATCTTTCGCGGCGGCGGTGGCCCGGTCTGCGACGTCCTTCGCAACGGCGGGCGCAGCTTTGGCCGCAGCCTCGGCGCGTTCGCGGATGATCGGAGCCTGCTGTCGGGCGTACTCCTCGACGTCTTTGCGGGCCTTCGCGACCCTCGGGTCCTCCCACAGCTGAGTGACCTTGGCCTTCATGGAGTCGTAGCGGGCACGGCCGTCCCTGGTTCCGAGCACATAGCCGACTGCGACACCGATCGCGAGCATCAGGATTCTGGGGTTCATGCTTCAACCCTAGGCGTCGAGGCTGGGCTGCGGCAGGGGGTTATGACTCCGCAATTACCTCATCCGGGCGTTTGTCGGGCCGCCAGCCGCGCCAGCTCGGCTGCCTGAGTTTGCCGGTGGGCGTCCACTCGGCGAACTCGACCTCGCCGACGAGCGTGGGGCTCACGTAGTGCGCGTCGGCGGCGTCCACTGCGGCCAGCCCGGTGAACGGGCTCGTCTTGCGCTCGAGGCGCCCGAGTTTCGCCGCGATGTCGTCGAGATCCCTGGTGGTGAAGCCGGTGCCAACGCGCCCGACGAAGCGCAGGCCGTCTGCCTCCGGGATGCCCATCAGCAGCGACCCCACCCGGTGCGCCCTGCTCCCGGCGCCGGGTTTCCACGCACCGATCACGACCTCCTGGGTCAGGTGGTGCTTCACTTTCAGCCACGACCGTGCGCGTCGCCCGACCGAGTATGTGCTCGTCCGGCGTTTGGCTATCACGCCCTCGAGCCCGAGCTGCCTGCTTGTTGACATCGCTGCGCCCACGTCGCCCTCGAACGCCGGGGGCACCTGGATGGGCCCGACCGAATGCACGGCACCCTCGAGTGCTTCGCGCCGCGCGGTGTACGACTGCTTCACGAGAACCTCACCCTCGTGCTCGAGCATGTCGAATGCCATGAAGTGCACGGGGGTGGTGCCCATGAGCCGCTCGACGTCGGCCTTCTTCGTCACGCCCATGCGCTTCTGCAGCAGCGCGAAGTCGGGCCGTCCCGCTTTGCTGAGTGCCACGATCTCCCCGTCGATGATCGCGTCGCCACGCACGGCGTCCGCGAGGCCGGCAAGCTCGGGGTACGAGTTCGTGATGTCGATGCCGTTGCGGCTGGCAACTCGCACCTGGCCGTGCACGACCTCGGCGATCGCCCTGATGCCGTCCCATTTCATCTCGAATGCCCATTCGTCCACGTCGCCCAGCTCGCCCTCCGTGCCGAGGGTGGCGAGCATCGGCGCGGGCAGGCTCTTCGACCTGGCCACGAGTGGCACATGCTCGACGGGGTTCACCCGCTTGCGCGAGTCCGCTTTGGCGTGGCGGGTGGGCTGCTCGCTCACATCCTTCATGAGGTGGATGAGCCAGTTGTTCTCGTCCCCGTCCCTGCCGCCGGTCTGGATGAGTGCGTACCGGTGCGAGCCGTGCTTCTCGCCGTGCAGCGTCGCGATGACCTCCTTGCCGTCTCGCCACTTCTCCAGGTCGTATGTGCCCCTGTCCCAGATCGTCACATCCCCCGCGCCGTACTGGCCCGCAGGGATGGTGCCCTCGAATGTGCCGTACTCGAGTGGGTGGTCTTCGGTCTGCACTGCGAGGTGGTTCGTCTTCGTGTCTGTCGGCACGCCCTTGGGCAGGGCCCAGCTCACCAGCACACCGTCATGCTCCAACCGGAAGTCGTAGTGCAGGCGGGTTGCGTGGTGCTCCTGGATGACGAACGTCTGCCCGGTGGTCGTCGGCGCGACGTCGGCGGGCACGGGTTCGGGGGTGAGCGAGCCGTCGCGCATGCTGCGGTACCTGGCGAGCCGGTCATCCGCCCCGTCCGCGTGTTGGAAGCCGGCCATGCGCTCACGCGTGGGCTCGAGCGACGCGAGGTGTCCGGCCGTGAGGTCGGCGAGGGGATCACCGCTCTTCGCCACCCGCCTGATCACCTCTGTGTAGTCGAGCTGGCGCAGATCTTTGGCGGCGAGCTCTCGCCAGGTGCGGGGGGCCGCGACCATCGGGTGCGACCTGCCGCGCAGTGAATAGGGTGTGATCGTCGTCTTGTTGCCGTTGTTCTGGCTCCAGTCGACGAGCACCTTGCCATCGCGAAGCGTCTTCTTCATGTCGCTCACGATGAGGTCGGGATGATCCGCCTCGAGTGCACGCGCAAGCTCGTGTGCCACCTCCGACACCTGGTCGCTCGTCTGCCTGCCATCCAGCGCCGCATAGAGGTGGATGCCCTTGGAGCCGCTTGTCACGGGCATCGGATCCAGCCCCATGCCCTTCAGGATCTCGCGGGCGAACCGCGCGACCTCTGCGCATTCGGCGAGCCCGGCGCCCGGTCCCGGGTCGAGGTCGAGTACGAGGCGGTCGGGGTTCTTGCGCGCGCCGGTTCGGCCGAACTGCCACTGCGGCACATGGATCTCCAGCGCGGCGATCTGCCCAAGCCAGGTGAGCGTGGCGAGGTCGTTGAGCAGGGGGTAGCTGTTCACATGGTCGGAATGCTGAAGCTCTCGCCTGCGCACCCATTGCGGAGTGGAACGTTCATCGAGGTTCTTCTGGAAGAACATCTCGCCGGGCTCTTCGGCAGTGCCGACACCGTGCACCCAGCGTTTGCGCGTTACCGGCCGGTTCGCCGCATGCGGGATCAGCACGTCTGCGACCCTGGCGTAATAGTCGATCACGTCGCCCTTGGTGGTCCCCGTCTCCGGGTACAACACCTTCGACAGGTTGGTGAGCTTGAGGCGATGGCCGTCGATCGTGACGGTCTGCTCGTCGGATGCCTGCTGCTGCGCCATCCCCCCATCTTGCTTGGCCGCGGGGTGACATGGCTAGGCGGGAGGGTGTTGACTTGTGTCATGTGTACGAAGTACACATCGGCAGCGGCAACCAGGGAGGCACCATGCGATCGATCTGGAAGGGTGCGATCACATTCGGGCTCGTCAACGTGCCCGTGAAGGTCTACAGCGCGACCGAAGATCACGATGTCTCGCTGCACCAGGTACACGCGAAAGATGGCGGGCGCATCCGTTACAAGCGCACCTGCGAACTGGACGGTGAGGTGGTCGAGTACGCGGATATCGCGAAAGCCTATGACGATGGCGACAAGACCGTGATCCTCACCGACGACGACATCGCACTGCTGCCCGCGGAGAAGAGTCGCGAAATCGACGTCGTCGAGTTCGTGCCGAGCGACCAGGTCGATCCGATCCGATTCGAGAAGAGCTACTACCTCGAGCCGGACTCCAAGTCGCTCAAGGCATATGCGCTGCTGCGCCGCACCCTAGAGGAGACCGACCGCACGGCGATCGTGCAATTCGCGCTGCGCCAAAAGACCAGGCTCGGGGCGCTGCGCGTGCACGGGGACGTGCTCATGCTGCAGGCGCTGCTCTGGGATGACGAGGTGCGCGAGGCGAAGTTCCCGTCCCTCGACGAGAAGGTCACAATCACCTCCAAGGAGCTGGAGATGTCGCAGGCGCTCGTCAAGAGTTTCGAGGCCGACTTCGAGCCGGGCAAGTTCACCGACGACTACCAGGAGCAGCTCAAGGAACTCATCGAGGCAAAACTCGAGAAGGGCGACGCCGTCGATACTGCGGATACCTTCGGCGAAGTCGCCGACGAGGGCGATGGCGGGGGAGAGGTGCTCGACCTCATGGAGGCGCTGCGCCGCAGCGTCGAGAAGAACCGCAAAGCCGAGCCGGCCGCCAAGAGCCCTGCGACCAAGACCACCACCAAGAAGAAGGCGACAGCCTGACCGGGACTACCCGCGCCGGAGCGAACTGATCAGCTCGGCCTTACGCTTTGCGGAGTAGCCGGAGATGCCGATCTCTTTCGCCTTCTTCTTCAGTTCAGCCACCGTCCAGTCCTCGTAGTCACCCGACCTGCCGCCGCGGCGGCCGACGGCTGCCCTGCCGTCACGGGCGGCCGCATTGCTGATGCGCGCTGCCTTCTCCTTGCTGTTGCCGTCTTTGCGGAGTTCCTCATACAGCTTCGGGTCTTTCAGGCTGGAGTTGTCGCGTCCAGGCATTGTCGCCTCCCGATATAGCGGCGTCCGGACGGCGCCTTCCATTTCACGCTACGTCCGGTGACGGGCTGCCTCAAGGGGTTTGCCGCCGATCAGGTCTTCCGATTGCCGCCCCGCGCTCCGAGCGGCAGGGCGATCCAGCCGAGCACGACGAGCAGGAGCGCGCCCGACCCGGCGACCACTCCCGCCGCGTGGCCGACGACCACGTCGAAGACGAGCATCGTCGTGCCGACGAGGGTGAGCCCGACGGCGGCGAGGGTGACCTTGAGCAGTCGATTCGCGATGACGACGAGTTCGCCCTTCGCCCGCCGATGGAACAATGCCCGGTGCACGGCCACCGGCGCGAGGGCGAGTGCCGTGGCGACCGCGGCGACAGCGACGAGCGCCAGGTAGGTGCCCACCTGGTAGTCGTCCAACTCGGTGAAGCGCTGCTGAAAGGCGAGGGTGAGCAGGAATCCGCTGAGAATCTGTGTTCCGGTCTGGATGACGCGCAACTCCTGCAGGATCTCCGACCAGTTGCGATCGTGGCGTTCGTTCGCGGACTCATCGCGCCCGTCATCGGCGCGCTGGCCGGTGTCGCTCGTCATCCCCTGAGCGTATCGAGGGCGTTCCCGGCGGATAAGGGCTTGACGGCGGGCCGCGCGCGCCACAGGTGCAGCCCCGCGTAACTGCGCCACGGCGCCCACCGCGCGCCGTGGTCGGCGAGGCCGCGCGCTGACGATGGCAGGCCGAGGGCCGCTGCACTCTGCTGCATGACCAGGTCCGTCGCGAGCAGTACGTCGGGGTTGCCCAGCACCCGCATCGCCAGATACCCGGCGGTCCACGGCCCGATGCCGGGCATGGCGAGCAGGCGGGCGGTGAACTCGGCTGCCGGCATCCCGAGATCGAGGCGCAGCTCGCCGCTCGCGATCGCGTCGGCAACGCCCATGATCGTCGCGATACGTGTCGCGGGGCCGCGCAGCACCTCGTGTCCACGCTCCGCGAACTGCTCCGCGGTGGGGAACAGCCCGTTCGTGCCAAGCTCCCTCGTGAGGGTGCCGAGCACCGTCCGCGCCGCTGCGACGGAGATCTGCTGGCCGACAAGCGTGCGGAAGAGTGCCTCGCCGGCATCGATCGCGCCAGGCAACCGGATGCCCGGCCGGGCGGCCACGAGGGGTGCGAGCACCGGATCCGCCGCCAGCGCCTCATCGATCGCGAAGGAGTCCGCGTCGAGGTCGAACAGGCGGCGGACCCTTGACACCAGCGGCGCGACATCCGCGATGTTCTCCAGCCGGGCGGAGCAGGTGACCCCGGCGTTGCCGTCGAGCGTGAGACGCACCTGGGCTACTCCACCGGGCAGCCGCACGGCGCGCTCGTAGAAGGTGTCGTCGCCGGTCTCGAGACCGGCGACGGCGTGGTCGGCGAAGAATCGCATGAGCCCGACCCCGTCGAACGGTGCCCGGGCGGGCAGCCGCAGCGTCACTGTCGACGCCGGTTCGGGGCCGAGGGGCCCGGACTGGCCGGGGCGCCCGCGGCGGGCGAGCCTGCGCAATTCGCTCGGGGTCGTCTCGTACACCGCGAGGATCGTGTCATTGAACTGGCGGATGCTGGAGAATCCGGATGCGAATGCCACATCGGCGACGCTCAACTCGGTGGAGGCGAGCAGGGTACGCGCCGACTGTGCGCGGTGTGCCCTGGCGAGGGATAGCGGACCGGCACCCAACTCGGCCGCGAGCACGCGCGTGAGGTGGCGCGGGGTGTAACCCAGGCGCGCGGCGAGACCGGGCACGCCCTCACGCTCGACGACCCCGTCCGTGATGAGGCGCATCGCCCGGGACGCGAGTTCGTCGCTGAGATTCCAGTCGGGGGAGCCCGGCACGGCGTCGGGCTGGCACCGCTTACAGGCACGCAGCCCGGCTTCGTGCGCCGCGGCGGCGGTGCGGTAGAAGCTCACGTTGCGCGCATGCGGTGTCATGGCGGGGCAACTCGGGCGACAGTAGATGCCCGTGGAATGCACACCGGCGATGAACTGCCCATCGAACCGCGAATCGCGCGAAGACAGGGCGCGATACCGCTCGGCAAACCGCGCGTCGGCGCCATGTCCAGGGGCTGTCATTGTCGGCATGAGACCAGCCTGACATCGGACACCGACATTCACTAGCGGGATTCGGACACGACTCGCCACCGACGTTGTACCTCATTCGGGGGACAGAAGCAAGACCTGTTGCTGCGGCCGAGTGCTTGGTTGACTGTCACCGTGAACTCACCTGTGAGCAGCTCCCCGTCCATCGTCCGCCCACTCAGTGCCAACCAGCTGTCCGGATTCAAGGCGCGCCTCGAGCACGAACTGCAGGAGGCGCGCGGGCTCGAAGCCCGCCTGCGCGAAGAGATCGTGGCATCCCTCGAGTCGCGGCGCTCGACGACGACGGACGAGGTCGAAGACCCCGAAGGTTCGAGCCTCGCCTTCGAGGGGGCGCAGACCACGGCGATGCTGCAACAGACGACCAGGCACACGGGCGAGATCGAAGCGGCGCTCGAGCGTGTCGCGAACGGCAGCTATGGCACGTGCGTGCACTGCGGCGCTCGCATCGCGTCGGGAAGGCTGGGCGCCCGACCGTCGAGCCCGTACTGCATCGATTGCGCGAACTGAATCGGCTCAATCGGCAAGTAGGGCGCGCAACGCGGCTTCGGAGGCGTGCAGTCGCTTCGGGTCGATAGTGCTGCCCGAACGGTACCTGTCGATGACGCGCGGGTCGATGTAGCTACTCCTGGCGATCGACGGGGTGTTGCCCAGCACGGCGGCCGCGTCCCGTGCCGCCTGCGCCTCGGCGCGCGCCCGTGCGACACGCGACGGTGCGGCGCCCGCTGTCGCGAGCGAGCGGGCCGCCGCTACCGTGCCGGAGAGGGTGCGGAAATCCTTCGCCGTGAATTCGCCACCCGTCAGTTCGCGCACGTAGCCGTTGATCTCAGCCGCGGTCACGACGTGCCAGCCCTGGTCGTCGCGCCAGGAGAGCAGGCGGTCGTGCGCGCGGCCCCTGCGCAGTTGCCGCACGACCGCCGCGAGATCGGCATCGTCGATCTCGGACGACCACTCCTGGCCGCTCTTGGCGGGAAAGGACATGGTCACGCGATCGCCGGACACCGTGACATGCGATCCCTCCAGCGTGGAGAGGCCGTGGCTGCCGTGGGCCTGGGCGTACCTCTCGGCTCCCACCCGGAGCGAGCCGGCGTCGAGCATCCGAAACGCGGCGGCGAGCACGCGCTCGCGGGTGAGGCCGTCGGTGCGCAGCGCTCGGGTGACCTTGCGCCTCGCGGATGGCAGCGACTTCGCGAGTTCAAGCGCCCTCGCATATTTGTCCCTGTCCCTGTGCTCCCGCCACCTCGGGTGATAGATGTACTGGGTACGCCCCGCCGCATCCACCCCGGTCGCCTGGATGTGCCCGTTGGGCTGCGGCGAGATCCACACCGCGGTCCAGGCCGGCGGGATCGCGAGCGAATCGATGCGCGCGCGCACCTCAGGGTCGGTGCTGGGATGCCCGGCCGGGTCGCGATAGGCGAATCCTCTCCCTGCCCGCACCCGCGTGAACCCCGGCCGGCTCAGATCGCTGCGGCGGAGCCCCCGAATCGTCACGGGAGGCGGCGAAGGCCCCGCTTCGCCGGGCCTTCCAGGAGCGTGCCATCTGCCGCGAACCTGGAGCCGTGGGCCGGGCAATCCCAGCTGAGCTCCGAGTCATTCCAGCCGAGGGCCGCGCCGAGATGAGGGCAAACCAGTGATACGGAACAGGTGAGGCCGTCTACGGTGGACCGCCCCACCGGGCGAAGGCCTTTGCGCCCGATCGCGGCTGTGCCGGCCGCCGGTGCACCGGCGTCCAGGCGGCGCGACAACGCTCTGGCATAGCTGCGCGCGTACCACCAGCCCACCGCCGCGTTGTCCCCTATTCCGCTCGCGAGCGCGCGCGGCATCGTGACCCGGTGCCGGAGGGTGCGCTGCCAGTGCGCCTGCTCGCCGCCCACGATGTTGTTCACGAGGGTGAGTGCCGCCGAGACGCTGTTGGTCATTCCCCATTTCTCGTAGCCGGTCGCGAGCAGGATGCGCCCGCGCCCTCGCGGGAGGGTACCGACGAAGGGGATATGCGATGCTGCCCGATAGTCTTGCGCCGCCCAGTCATGAGTGCGTCGAGCTCCCGGCCAGTTGCGCATCGCCCACTCGTCGAGTTCGCTCACCGCCGCTGCGGGCGATTCGCGTCGACCGACGGGATGCCCGTTGCCCCCGACAAGCATCTGGGCGCCGCTCGCGGAGGCCCGCGCCCAGCGGATGCTACGGGTCGGCGTCTCGGCGTTGATGTACATGCCTTCGCGCACATCGGTCGCGGGCACGTCGTACGCGATCGCATAGCTGCGGTGTGCGGCGAGCTTCGCGAAATAGAGCCCACGGTCGAGAACCGGAGTGCCGGTCGCGATGACCATGCGCTGCGCCCACACGGTGCCAGCGGTCGTGCGCGCCCTTACCGGATCGCTCGCCCGAGCTCCGACCAGGCGCACGCCCTGGTTGATCCTGCCACCGAGTGAGCGCACCTCTGCTGCGAGCATCGCGAGTACCGTCATCGGGTCGAATTGCACCTGTTCGCGTAGCATGACCGCCCCGAAGGTCGGAAAGGGCAGGTCGACATCCTTCATCAGCCCGACGTCCAGTCCCAGTGACCTCGCGACGCGATACTCGCGCTGCACAGCCTCGCGACCGTCAGGGGTCCCGGCATAGGTCACGGCGTCGCGGTAGTCGAATGGCACGCCTGCCGTGGCCAGATAGTCAGCCATCCAGTCGAATCCCGCGCGCTGGCCGTCGGCGTAAGCCTGCGCCACGGACAGGTAGTTCGCGGCCCGCACCTTCTGCAGGTGTGTGCCTTGCAGCACGCTGAGCTTGGCGGTGGAGTTGCCGCTGGTGAGGGCGCCCACCCCGCGCGCCTCGAGCACGAGCACCCGGTGACCCTGCCTGGCGAGCAGGAGCGCCGTCACGAGGCCCGTGAAACCCGCTCCGACGATGAGGTCGTCGACGTGGGCATCCGGTTCGAACGGGTCGCCAGGGATGTGCGGGGCCGGGTCCTTCCACGGGGCCAGCGGCTGAGCGCTCACAGGGGCTTGCCGCCCGTGACCGGCAGCACCGCGCCGGACACGTACGAGGCCTCCGGCGAGGCGAGGAAGACGTATGCGGGCGCGAGTTCGGCGGGCTGCCCGGCGCGGCCGAGCGGCGTGTCCTGCCCGAAGGTGGGGAGCTTGTCCGGCCAGCTCGTGGCCGGGATCAGTGGCGTCCAGATCGGGCCGGGCGCCACCGCGTTGACCCGGATGCCGCGCTCACCAAGACCCTCGGCGAGCGCCTTCGTGAACGCCACGAGGGCCGCCTTCGTCATGGCGTAGTCGATGAGCCCCGGGGAAGGGTTGAACGCCTGGATCGACGACGACGTGATGATCGACGATCCCGGCGCCAGGTGGGGCAGCGCCGCACGCGTGATCCAGATCGTCGCATACAGGTTCGTTCTGAAGACCCTGTCGAACTCCTTCGTCGTGAGCTTCTCCAGGCCCTCCCTGTTCTGCTGGTACGCGGCGTTGAGCACGAGGATGTCCAGCCCGCCGAAGGCCTTTACGGTCGCGGCGACGAGCGAGTCGCAGTGCTCCTCGTCGGTGATGTCGCCGGGCAACCGCAATGCGCGGGTTCCCGCTCGCTCGATCCACCCGATGGTGTCGTCGGCGTCGTCTTCTTCCTCCGGCAGGTAGGAGATCGCGACATCTGCCCCCTCACGTGCGAACGCGATAGCTGTCGCGCGGCCGATGCCGGAGTCGCCGCCGGTGATGAGGGCTCGCTGGCCGGTGAGCCTACCGCTCCCGACGTAACTCTCCTCGCCGTGGTCGGGGCGGGGGATCGTGGCGCTCGTGAGGCCGGGTTGGTCCTGTTCCTGCCGCGGGAATCCCTTGGTGCGGTAGCGCGTGACGGGGTTGGGATCGAGGCGTGTCATATCTTTCACGGTATGCATCCGCGCCGCGAGGGAACAGGGGCTTGACCTGCGCGAAACATGACCCTAAGCCGCACGCCGCACCACGGGCGCGGGCCTGGCTTGGTACGCTACGGAGGGAAGAACATCATCCTCCTTGACCGAATGCAATGGCTTTGTGAATCACTGGAGGGCATGTGGGATCTCTCGTTTACGGTTCGGCCTCGATCGAGCTGAAGTTCGAAGACAGGGTGCTCGCCCACCTGCAGGTGGTCATGAGCACCAAGCTGCGCCGCGGCGAGTCCTTCTTCTTCAGCTGGTTCGACGACCCGGCGGTGGGCGATGGGCGAAGCTCGCTGTGGATCGACCCCGCGATCCCGCTGTACTTCCGTTACGACGGCATCCAGCAGCCGGCGCTCAACAAGGCCTGGCTCGAGGAGATGGCGATCTCCGCCGGCAGCAACCAGGGACTGGTGCTGCTCGAGGAGCCGGGTGCCGACGGTCCCGTCCGCTCTGGGGACAACAGCGTCAAGCGCAAGAACGCCTCAAGCTAGGCGCTGCTTCGCGGCCAGGGCGTGGGCGATCTCGACGGTCGCCGGGTACAGCTGGAGGTAGAGCGCGTAGAGCTCGTCGTAGCCGGCGGTGAGTGCGATTCGGGGTCGGATGACGCGCTCGACCGGGTTCCACGCGTCGATCCGCACGTCGGCGATCGCCGTGGCGGCAAGGTATGCCGCGCCGAAGCTCGCGCCGACGGTAACCCGGTTCACTGTTTGATCGAGCCCTGTGACGTCGGACACGATCTGGGTCCAGAGGTCGCCCTGGGTGCCGCCGCCAACGGCGACGATGCGGTCGACCGCACCGCCGGCGCGACGGATGGCCTCGACGTTGTGCCGCACGCCCAGGGCTGTGGCTTCGAGGGCTGCGCGATAGAGGTCGCCGCGGGTGTGGGAGATAGTGAGCCCGACGATGATGCCGCGGGCGTCGGGGTCGGCGATGGGTGTGCGTTCGCCCGCAAAGTAGGGGAGCATGAGCAGCCCGTTCGCGCCGGGCGGGCTCGCCGCGGCCTCCGCGAGCAACTCGGGGTATGAGGGCGAGCCGAACAGTTCGCGAAGCCAGCCGGTGATCGCGCCGGAAGTGGCCATGCCGGCGGCGAGGTTGCGGGTGCCCTCGAAGGCACCGACGGTTCCCCACAGTTCGGGGATGGAGATCCGCTCGGCGATGGTGTTGACCAGGAACATCGTGGTGCCGTACATGAGCATGAGGTCGCCGGGATTCTGGGCGCCGACGCTGACCGCCTCCGTCCAGGCGTCGATAGTGCCTGAGACCACCGGGATGCCCGTGGGCAACCCCGTCACGGCTGAGGCTGCAGCCGTGACTTCGCCCACGACCGTGTCGGCCCACACCAGTCGGGGAAGCTCGATGGCGCCAACGATCGGGGTCGCCCACGGCTCGTACCAGGCCTGCGCGATGGTGTCGTAGAGCGGCGTGCACTGGCTCGCGGACTGGTGGTCGAGCACGTACTCGCCGCTGAGGTTGAATGCCAGCCAGGAGGCGGGCATGAACAGCCGCCGCGCCGCGGCGAAGACCTCGGGTTCGTTTTCAGCGATCCAGGCGATCTTCGGCCCCGCCGCCTGGGTGGAGAGGGCCGATCCACAGCGGTCGAGCACTTCGGCAGCCCCGAGCTCTTTCGCCAGCCGCGCGATCTGGGCGGTAGCACGGGTGTCGACCCCGTACAGGATGGCCGGGCGCAGCGGGCTGCCAGCGGCATCCGTCACGGCAACGCACGGGCCCATGCCGCTGACCCCCACGGCGAGCACCGTGTGGTCGCCCACGAGTTCGCGGCTGATCGAGACGAACTCGTCCCACCACACTTCGGTGGGCATCTCGACCCAGCCGGGGTGGGGGCGGGACACCTCGTGCCCGCGCACGGCGCTCGCCAGCACGGTTCCGTCGAGGGTCACGAGCACCCCCTTGGTGCTCGAGGTGCCGACATCGACGCCGAGCACGACATCCATCAGGCGTTGACCGTGCCCATCAGGTGCACCTTGACGCCGAGCGCCTCGAACGCCGCCGCCTTGGCGATGAGCGCCCGGTCGGCGGTTGCGGCGTCGGGTGCGTAGACCAGTTGGGCGTGGTTTGCCTTGTGGCGGGCCATGAACTGGTCACGGTTGACGCCGGACAGCACGGCGTGCATTATCGGCCACTCCGGGTTTGTGGCCTGCCAGCGGCGCTCGGTCTCCTCGGCGGGCAGGTCGACCGCCTGGCCGCGGCCGATGTCCAGGTGCAGTTCCCCGTGCTCGATGTAGACCCGCGACCACACGATCTCCCCGGCCTTCGAGACGCCCTTGATCGTGGATCCACCCAGGGGGAAGTACATCGGGTTCTGCCGCCAACCCTGCGCGCCGGCGTAGCCGTCGGCGAAATGCGAGGGCGGCACGGATCCTGAGATCTCGAACACCCACACGAACTGCCCGTCGTAGTCCTCGCCCCAGCGCACATCATGCAGGGTCGTCGCCGGGTCGAGGCCCATCGCCGACCACACCCGGTTGGTGACGAGCGCGTCGATGGCGACGCCCTCATCCGCCTCATTCGCCAGCGGGAACGCCTTGCCCTCCCACAGCACCCGCGAACCGTCGCGGCTGGTCACCGGCGGCCGCTCCACGTTGTTGATGATGCCCTCTGCGAGGTCGGATGCCGGGCAGATGTCCTTGAGACCCTGCTGGTACTGGATGCCGACGGCATCCAGCCCGTAGTCGTCGGCAATGCGCAGCAGCGAGATGTACATCTTCGCCTGCAGCAGCACCTGGTTCTTCGTCAGCTCTGTGGCCTCGTCGGTGCCGTAGTCGAACGTCATGCCGTGGTCGGTCAGCCAGGACACTACGGCCTCGGCCTCCGCGTCCGGTGTCCTGAGCATCTCGGCCCACAGCGCGGACTGCGAGAGACGCTCCTTGTAGATGCCGAGCGGGTTCATGAGCTCGTCGTCGATGATCGCGTTGTACATGCCCATGCAACCCTCGTCGAAAACGCCGAAGATCGCCTTGTCGGTCTTCAACTGCCCTGCGAGAGCCTCGCCGAGCGCCTTCTCGTCGCTTGCCGGCAACGTCGGCAGGTCACGCACGTGGCTCGCGTCGTGGGTGATCGTGCCGGATTCGACCCACTGCTTCACGCCGTCCAGGAACCACGTGTCGGTGAAGTCCACGCTCCAGATCGTGGAGTACTGCTTGCCCATCTTCGTGAGACCACCGTTGAGTCCGAGCATCCCGACAAGGCCCGGAGCACTGCCGGCGAAGTTCGCGACGGTCAGGATCGGGCCGGTGTGGGTGCGCAGCCCGGCCAGCACATGGTGGCTGTACTGCCACACCGACTCTGCGACGATGAGCGGGGCATCCACCGGGATGTCCTTGAATACCTCGAGTCCCATGCGCTGCGAGCTGATGAACCCGTGCCCCGTCGCCGGGTCGATCGGGTTCGCGCGCCGGATGTTCCAGCCCAGGGCGCCGAATACCCGGGCGAGGTCGTCCTCCATCGCCTTCTGCACCGGCCATCCCGACTTGTTGGGCCCCTCGCGCAGGTCACCGCTGGAAACCAGGTATGCGGTCTTCGGCAATGCTGCCGGGCGGGTGGATGGGGCGGGGAGGGTGTAGGCGGCCATGGAATCTCCTTCGATTGCTCCTGACAACTGTCTCAGAAATCGATTACTCAATCAAGCTGCGCTCGCGGATAAGCTGGCCGGAATGGTCAAGATCAAGGATGTCGCCGCCGAGGCCGGCGTATCGGTCGCCACCGTCTCCCGTGCGCTCAACGGGCATTCCACCGTCGACCCTGCGCTCGCGGCGCGCGTGACCGCCGCCGCGGAGAGGCTCGGCTACCGACCCAACGCCATCGCGCGCGGGCTTCGGCGCCAGAAGACCGATGTGCTCGCGCTCATCATCAGCGACGTGTCCAACCCGTTCTATACGGCGGTGGCACGAGGCGTCGAGGATGTCGCCCAGGCCAACGGCTATTCGGTGCTGTTGTGCAATGCGGACGAGGATGCCGAGAAGGAGGCGCGGTATCTCCGCGTCGCCGAGGTCGAGCAGGTCGCGGGGGTGATCCTGTCACCGCACAATGCCGCGACCGACGTATCCCGGTTGCGATCCTCCGGTGTTCCGCTCGTCGTGGTCGACCGGCCGCTCACCGACCCGGTGGACTCCGTCATGGTGCGGTCGATCGACGGGGCGCGCGCAGCAACCCGCCACCTCCTCGACGAGGGCTGGCTGCGTCCTGCCTGCATCACCGGCCCAGCGGACGCGGCGACCGCCCTCGACCGGCTCGCGGGATATCGGCTCGGTCTCGCGGATGGGAACGTCTCCCGCGAGCAGTTCGTCCACGCGCGGTTCAGCCAGGAGGGTGGTTTGGCGGCGACGACCGAACTCCTCGATGGCGACGACGCCCCGGACTCGTTCATGGTGGGCAATGCGCAGATGGCGCTCGGCGTGATCGCGGAACTCAAGCGTCGTGGGATCAGGATCGGGTACGACGCCGGCATCGTGACGTTCGACGACGCGCCGTGGGCGCCGTACATCGACCCACCGATCACGGTGGTCGCCCAGCCCGCCTATGAGATCGGAACGCGCGCGGCCGGGCTGCTGCTCGACCGCATCGGCGGTGCTGAGCGTGGCGGGGCGAGGGAGGTCGTGCTGTCCGCGGAACTTCTGGTCCGGGAGAGTTCGCGCCGCACAGCATCACCACATCATTGACAAGAAATCGCAAGTAATCGAAGATCACAGGGTGCCCGAACCCACAGTCTCCCCTCCTGCCGCCGCGCGTCGCGCGCAGATCCTGTCGATGATCGAACAGCGGGGGTTCGCAAAAGTCGCCCAGCTGAGCCGGCACTTCCACGTCTCCGGGGTAACTGTGCGCGCCGATCTGGACGCCCTGGCCGAGAGTCATGCCATCCAACGGGTCCACGGCGGTGCCGTGGCTGGGCTCCGCTCGGCGGGCCTGGAGCTGGCGTTCGAGCAGTCGCTCATGACCTCGTCGAACGAGAAGAGCCGCATCGGGCACGCTGCGGCGGCGCTCGTCGGCTCCAACCAGGCTGTGATCCTGGATGTCGGCACGACGACGACGGCCATTGCCCGTGCGCTCATCGCACGCGAGGAACTCGAGAATGTCGTGGTCATCACCAATGCCCTCAACATCGCGCTCGAGTTCGAGGCCTCGATCCCACGATTCACCGTCGTGGTCACTGGCGGAACGCTGCGACCGATGCAGCATTCACTCGTCGACCCCCTGGCCGATGCCGTGCTCGATCGGATCCGTGCCGACATCGCCTTCGTCGGGTGCAACGGGATAGATGCCGCCGCCGGGGTCACGAACGTGAACCTGCCGGAAGCAGACATGAAGCGGCGCATGCTCGCGACCGCGGCCAGGGCCGTGGTGGTGGCGGACAGCTCGAAACTCGGCATCATCCAGCTGAGCCGCGTGGTGCCCCTCGCTGACATCGACACCCTCGTGACGGGATCCGAGGCCAGCAAGGAGCGCCTGGAGCAATTCCGCAGCGCGGGGCTCGAGGTGCTGACCGCCTAGGCGACGCGGCCCGTGGAGCCGAACTCGCGCATCCGCCGGGCGACGATCCCGGACATGGCCTTCATGGTGACGCCGATCGCGACACTGGGCTCCACCTCGGTCGGATGGCCGGAGAGGAACTCGCGCAGTGCGGCCGTCCAGGTCAGGTGCGAGTCCGTTCCCTGGTTGATCTTGCGGATGCCCGACCCGATGCCCTCCCGCTTCTGCTCGGTGTCGATGCCGTAGGACTCCGGGAGCACCCCTCCGAAGCGGTTGATCGTGACAACGGCCTCAGGCGGAATTGAGGAGCTCCCGTGCAGCACGAGGTAGGTCGATGGCAGCCTGTCTTTGATGTCGCGAATGAGCGAAATGCGCAGGGACTGCCCGCCCTGGTCGGTTGTGAACTTCACCGAGCCGTGACTCGTTCCCACGGCTACGGCAAGGGCGTCGACGCCGGTGGCGTCGACGAACTCGGCGGCCTGCTTCGGGTCAGCGAAGACTATCTCCTCGACAACTCCGGAGAGACCCGCCTCAGCACCGCCGATCGTGCCGAGTTCGCCCTCGACGCTGACTCCGCGGGAGTGCGCGAGCTCGACTACCGACCGGGTGAGCGCGACATTCTGCTCGTAGCTCGCGGGTTCGTCCGTCTCGGCATTGCGGCTCGCGTCGATCATCACGCTGGTGAAGCCATGTTCGATCGCCCGCGCGCAGTCGTCGTAGCTGCGACCGTGATCGAGGTGAAGTGTCACCTCGACGTCGGAGTAGCTCTGGACGACCTCACGCAGGCGGTCCCACCACCAACCCTCGTCGGCGTACGGGTGCATGCCGGCGATCGCCTGGACGATGACGGGGGAGCGCTCGGCGCGCGCCGCTTCGAGCACTGCGACCGCCTGATTGAGATCGGAGACGTTGAACGCGCCCACCGCGTAGCCGCCCTCCTCCGCGCGGGAGAGGGTGGTTGCGAGCGTGTTGAGTGGCACTGGTGACCTTTCGAAAGTAGCGAGGGGGATTAGAGCGAGGTCGTGATGCCGAGCTTCTCGAACTCGAGCAGTGCGGGCGATGTCGTGATCGACCGCGCGTGCAGCAGGACCTGTGCGGCGGACTCGACGGCCACGCTCGTCTTGAATGCGTCACGGAGGTTGTCGCCAACCGTGAGCAGGCCGTGATTCGCCCACACAACAGCGTTGAGGTCACCCATGACGTCGCACATCGCGTCGCCGAAAGCCGTGTTGTTGCTCAGCGCGAACGGCATGATAGGCACGTCGCCCTTGGTGTAGATCACCATGTTGACGAGTGTTCCGGTGATTGGTTCGCCGATGACACCCCAGACGTTGGCGAAGATCGGCTCCGTGTGAACGATCGCCGTGACGTCGGGACGGCGACGGTAGACAGCGAGGTGAACGGTCACCTCGGAGGACGGTTCGTGCCTGCCTTCGATGACATTCGCATCCTCATCGACGAGCACGATGTCGTCGACGGTCATCTTGTCGTACTCGAGATCGGTGGGAGTGATCAGGAAACGGTTCTTCTGGTCGGGAACACGCAGGCTGATGTTGCCCTGCGTGTTGAAGTTCAGCCCATATTCCATCGAGCGGAGGCAGTACTCCAGGATGTCCTGTTTGGCGGAACTCATGTCGAACGTCATTGCGATTTCTCCTCAGTGTGCGACAGCGACTTGTTGATTGGTTGCATCGCCCGGTACAGCTCGCGGTATGCCGCGCGCTGGCTGTCGTACCAGGGACGAGTTGTGGGGGCGGGCGTCGAAGTATTGGTGGATGCCTCGGCCGCCGGAACCGCGGAGAGACCCGGGTACAGTCCCGCGCCCACCCCCGCGAGTAGTGCGGCACCGCGCGCGGACGTCCCGCCCGGGTCGGCGGTGAGTTCCACGCCGGCAGCGTTGGCACGCACATCCAGTGCCGCCCGGTTCGCTGCCCCTGAGCCGACAGCGACGATGCGCCCGGAGTCGACTCCGGCCGAGGCGAAAGCGTCGAGGATCTTGGCGAGTTCGAAGCCCGAGGCTTCGAGGAAGCCACGGCTGAGTTCTTCGCGTGTCGTCGTGAGTGTCAGGCCGGCCACGACGCCACGGGCCTGGGTGTCATTGTCCAGAGTGCCCGAGCCCGTGAAGTACGGGAGCACGATCAGGCGCGGCGGATGTGCGGCGGGGACGTCGAACACCGTGGCGATGTCCTGCCCGACAAGGCTGGCGAACCATTCGAGTGCCCATCCGCCGGAGGCGGTGCCCGCGAGGGTGATCCAGAGGCCTTCGCCGATGGGATAGCTCGCGAATCCCGTGTCGCCGAGACCTGCAGGGCGACCCATCGTCGCGACCGTGAGGCAATCACTCGAGCCCAGGGCGAACACGGAAGAGGTGCCGGCACGTCCACCGGCTCCGACGAAGGAGGCGGCCTGGTCGTGAAGTCCGGCCACGATGAGGGTTCCGGCGGCGAGGCCGGTGCGACCGGCGGCGGAATCCGATACCGCACCGATGACGGATCCTGGCGCCACTACCTGGGGCAGCAGCCGAGCATCAACCCATTCGGCACCGCCGTCGCGCACGGCGGAGAGGATCTCGGTCGACCAGGCCAGCGTCGTGACATCGAATGCGCCGGTGCGAGCCGCCATCGAGTAGTCGATTGCCGGCCGCGCGCCGAGCCGCTCCGCGACGAAACCGTCCATGCAGCGGTAGCCGGCCACCTCAGCGCCGCTCCAGCCCGGCCCGCCCGCGGCGATCTTGTAGATGGAGAACATCGGATGAAGCGGTTGCCCCGTGATCGAATGCACCCGATCGCTACCAAGACGATCGCCGAGGTCGGATGCCGCTTGCATCCCCCGGCGGTCCATGCTCACGGGTGCCGGAGCGAGGGCGTTGCCCCTCGCGTCGACAGGGACAACCGCCTCACCCAGCACGCTGAACGACACCGCGAGCACGGCATCGGCCAACACGGCGGGGTCAGCGACCACAGTTCTGATCGCCGCCTCCACCGCCGCTGCCACGGCCTCGGCATCGATGGTCGCCAGACCGTCGGCACCGCGGTCGAGGGTTATCGGTACACCGGCGGAGGCCAGGAGGGCGCCGTCGGCGGAGTACGCCGCGGCCCGCACGCCGCTCGTGCCGAGGTCGATCCCGAGGAGGCTCATTTGATGGCCCCGGCGAGGCCGTTGACCAGATAGCGCTGCACGAGGAGGAACACCGCGACCACGGGTATCGAGATGAGCACGAGCACGGCGAAGAGCGCGCCGGGCTGGCTGAGGAAGATGCCGCGATACGCGAGCGGCACGAGAGTCAGCGGCTTGAGCTCGTTGCTGCTGAGGGTTACCAGCGGTAGCAGGAAGTCATTCCACGACATCATGACCTGCCAGATCACCACGACTGCCAGAGCGGGTCGCGCGAGCGGGAAGTACACGCGCCAGAAGATCTGCCAGGCGTTCGCACCATCCGTCACCGCCGCTTCATAGGTCTCGTAGGGAATCGCCAGGAACGACGTGCGGATGATGATGATCGCGAACGGCAGGCCCAGCGCGGAGTATGCGAGCACCAGCCCGAGCAGGGAGTTGTACAGTCCGAGCGCCTGCAGGATCTTGAATGTCGCCACCACGATGCCCGACATCGGCAGCACCAGCGCCAGGATGAGCGTGCCGAAGATCAGGCCGCGCAGGGGCACCCGCAGCCGGGCGAGGGCGAAAGCAGCCATCGACCCCACGACGATCACTATGGCCACGGAGGGCACCGCGATGAGAAGGCTGTTCGCGGCGTGGAGGAGGATCGGATTCTGCTGCCAGACAATCACATAGTTCGAGAACGAGGGCTGGGCGGGCAGGATGCCGAACAGCGTCGTCTCCGGATTGGACGAGGGCATCAGCGACAGTCCGATCACCATGATCACCGGAACCATCCAGAGGACGGCCAGCGGAATCAGCACGGCGTGCAGCCAGCGGCCGCGGCGCGCCAAGCGACTGCGGCGGCGAACCGCGGTGGCGATCACTTCTCATCTCCCGAGATGAAGCCGGCCCCGAAGACCCGCACCATGGACAGCGAACTGGCGACAGCGATCACGATGAGCACGACGCTGATCGTCGACGCGTAACCCACGCTCTGCAACTGGAACGCCTGCTGGAATGCGTAGGTCGGCAGCATCTCCGAGGCGTGTGCCGGGCCGCCCTGGGTGAGCACGTAGACGAGTTCGAACGTCTTGAGCGAGCCGATTATGCCGAGCAGCAGCAGCGAGAGATGGGTCGACTTGAGCAGTGGGAAGATGATTCGCGCTGTCGTCTGCAGCGGGCCCGCGCCGTCGATCTTGGCCGCTTCGAGCACGCTCGTGTCGATTAGCTGGAGACCGGCCAGGTAGAACAGCATCGAGAATCCGGTCCACATCCAGATGTTGACGAAGATCACCGCGAAGATCGCCGTCTGCGGGTTCGCGAGGAAATTGCCCCCGAGCCAGTCGAGCCCGGTCGCCTTGCCCACGGAGGTAAAGACGCCGTTGAAGGGATCCATGATCCGCTGCCAGACGATGCCGACGACCACCGGGGAGAGGATCGCCGGGATGAAGAAGATGGCGCGGTAGACCGTGCTGGCGAATAGTCCCCGGTTGAGGGCGAGTGCCAGCAGGAAGCCGATGAGGGCCTGCGGGATTATCGTGAGGGGGATCCAGTACGCCGAGTTGCGCAGCGCGATGAGGAATGTCGGGTCCTGGAACAGTTTGACGTAGTTGTCGAATCCGACGAATGTGCCGGCATTCACGCCGTCCCAGTCGAGGGTGCTCGCCTGCATGTTGTAGACGATCGGATAGACCACGAAGACGGCGAAGAGCACGACTGCGGGGAGCAGGAACAGGAGTCCTGTGATGTTCTGTCTGAGCTTGGTTCTCATGATGTTTCTCTGTCGAGCCTGACGGGGTGCCCCGGAAGCGGACCGGGGCACCCGGTGTCAGGAACTACTTGCCGTTGGCCCCGTCGGACACGACCTGGATGGCTGCGGCCGCCTGCTCGGGCGTCTGCGAACCGGTAGCGATGGCGGCGAGTGCGTCAGACACCGCCTGGTCGACCTTCGGGTCGTCGAAGTACCGGGAGTACTTGACCTGCGGCAGCCAGTCGGTGACGAACGTGTTCCAGATCGTCTCCTGCTTTTTGCTCGTGAAGGAACTCGGCGTCAGGCCGGCGACGGCCGGGATGTCGTTCATCGTGTCGACGAGTTTCTGGCCGCCCTTGCCGGCGATCCAGTCGGTCAGCACCTTGCAGGCGAGGTCGGGATTGGCGGCATCCTTCGAGATTCCGAGGGACACGTCGATTCCGCCGACGAACTGCGAGTCGGCCGCGCCACCAGGGATCGTCGGGAAGAGGAACGGCTCATAGCCGGACATTCCCTGCGACAGCGGTGGGATGTCGGCCTGGCTCTTCGTCGGGTCGGACTGCTGGATCCACCAGGCGCCGAGCGGGATCATCGCCGCGTTACCGGCTTCGAACTGGTTGACGGCACTCGGGTAAGCATCGAGGCCGATGGCGCCATCCTGGGCGATTCCGTCGGTGAAGAGCTTGCCCCAGTAGTCCAGGGCCTTGACCAGGTCAGGATTCGACCAGGAGTCCGTGCCGCTCTCGGCCTTGTAGACCAAGCCGGGGTTCACGTTGTTCGCGATCTGAAGGAACACCGCATTGCGCAGCCAGCCATCCTTCGCGGGGAGCATGAACGGAGCGGCATTGCCGCCCTTCAGCTGGGCGACCGTCGACGTGAGTTCATCCCAGGTCTTCGGGATCGTCGCGCCGGCGGCGGCGAACAGCTCGGTGTTTGCCCACAGGTTCACCGTCTGCACGAGGATCGGGAGGGAATAGAAGTTCTGGTCGCCCGCAGGGTTGCCGGCACGGGCCTGTTCGATGCCGATCGGGTAGAACTTGTTCTGCCAGTCGGCGCCCCAGGTCTTGGCGGCGCAATCCTGCAGGGGAAGCAGGTTGCTGCGGTACTGCTGGGTGAGGGCTCCGGGCTGGAGGCCGACAATATCCGGGAAGGTGTTCGAGCTCGCCCGGGTCTGCAGGTCGACGAGGTATTCGGGGTAGTTGAAGATCGTCGCATCGACCTTCGTACCGGGGTTATCGGCCTCGAACGCCGCGACCATCTGCTTGGTGGTTTGTTCGATCGGGCTCCAGGAGCGGAAGGTGACGGTGTTCGCGTCCCCTCCCGAGGTCCCGGTGGTGGCGCCTCCGGCGCAGGCTGCGAGCGAGATGCTCAGGGCAGCGACTCCGGTCAGGGCGGCTATCTTGCGTAGCGACATTGCTGTGGTCCTCTCTTACTTCCTTGTAGTGAGGTATTCGTGCGAGCACGAGTACTGCCTTTGCAGTTTAGATTTTCTGCGAATCAGCCCGCAAGGAATCAAGGAATTTCGGCGCAAGAGTTGCGATAACTTTCGTTTAAGCATCCCACCGGGCTTGCGCAAAGACAGATTCGGAATGCCTTTCGATGGCAAGGGGAATCCGGTGGGCCGACAACGCCACGGAGGCGCTTAGACCGGGAACGCGCCCAGGGTGACGCTCTGGCCAGCGGCGAGTCGGGTGGCGCCGAGCTTGCGACCGCGCACCTCAACGCCCGCCGCATCCAGCGTGCCGTGGTCCAGCCGCAGGGTGAGGGTGTCGCCCTCGATGTGGGCGGTTCCCCATCCGGTGCCGGTGCTGAAGAAGAACGAGAGGGGGCCGGGTTGCGCCGGGTTGAACGAGAGGGCGCGGGTCGTGGCATCCCATCGCGATCCGGTCAGGGCGATCAGCAGCGACCAGCTCGCCATCGACCGTGCGTAGTGGTTGCCGCACTCGGCCTCGTTCCACGGGCTGCGGTTGGTGCCATTGTGCCGCGCCCTGGTGGCGCGCACGATCTCGAGGCCCTCGTCGACGAGTCCCTCGAAGATGAGATGCGCGGCGACCTGGTATTCGACGCCGGTCCAGACCTCGTCGGAGTACACGAACGGGATTGCCGGGCGCCCGCCGTTCGGCCAGGACGCAAGAAGCAGCCCGCCCTCGTCGCCGAGCGCGTAGGTGCGCTGCGTGCTCTCGTGCGTCGACAGGTCGCGACGGAAGTTGTGGGCGAACACCGCGCCGATCGCACTCTTCACGTGCGCCGCGGGCAGCACATGGCCGATGCCGACGACGTGCGCTATCGACTGGCCGAGCAGCTGGTCGCTCAGCACGCCCCTGCCGTACTGGTAGCGGTATTCGTCGACATCGGTGATGCGCTGCTCGTAGTACTCCCCGTTGTAGAGCAGTTCGTCGGTCTTCGCCGCTCCGGCCACCGCGAGCTTCGCGTAGCGGGAGCCGTCTTCACCGAGGTGGTCGGCCATTGCCGCGCTCGCGTGCAGTGCGGCGAGAAAGTACGCGTTGGCCAGCGGCTCCTCGCCGTAGAACTCGATGTCGTAGGTGTTGTGCATCCTGGCGTCGAGCACGGCATCGCCGTCGAGATCCCATTCCCTCATCGCATAGTCCATTGCCCGGGATGCCGCGGGCCAGAGCTCGGCGAGAAACCCATCGTCCCCGCTGAATTTCCACTCCCGGTAGAGCCGTAACACGGTGCCGAACTGGCCGTCCACGGCGGGCAGCATGCCCCACGGCCTGCCGCCGAAGATCGTGTTCGTGCGGAATTGCATAGCGCCCGCGGCATCCGTCTCCTGCAGGAATTCGATGCGCCGGGCGCTGCGCTCGAGCGCCGGGAACAGGTGGGCGACAGTCTGCGCGTAGCTCCAGACGTGGGTGCAGGTGCCCTCGCAACTGCCCGAGTGGTCGAAGCTGCCCTCCCAGGCGGCGAAGGTTCCGTCTTCGGTGAGGAAGCAGGTTGTGCTGCGCAGGGCGGCGATGTTCGAGGCGAGGGCGTCGATGACCGCGGGATCCAGCGTCGAGTCCCACACGTCGTCGTGGAATGCCCGGGTGGCAGCTTCGAGCCGCGGCAGGTCATTCGCGAGGTGGGTTGCCGCCTCCCAGCTCGTCGCGAAGCGCGTCGCGTAGTTGTTCTTCGTGACGACGGCGGCGTTCGGGTCGTCGAGGATGATGTGGCCGAGCCAGCCCGTCGGCCGGTTGGGGAAGCTCCAGCTGAGCAGGAACTCGAACACGCGCGTCTCGCCGGGTTCCAGTTCGTGCACGATCCCGAGGGATCCGACTCGCAGCTTCGTCAGGTGCGACTCGAGCGAGGCGGCGTCTGCCCCGGTCATGCGGGCCATGAGCGGCGGCAGGTCGGCGTCGAGGGTGAACGCGGTCTCATCCTGCAGCAGGCCGTCGTCGCGCAGGTCGTTCCAGAACGCCTGCACGCCGTCCTGCCAGAATCCGGTGAGCCACTGCCGCTTGCTCGTCACGGAGTCGTCGGCGGTGGCGAGGCTCAGGTTGCCGTAGCGCAGGTCGTCGTCGGGCAGGTCGGAATCGAAGTACAGGCCGCGCAGGCCGGCGGCATCCCTGCGCTCGATCGTCGGCGTGCCGTCGAACTCGGGGAAGTCGGCGTGCACGCCCTTCCGCGCGCCGACCGGGTTGCTCAGCGACCCCGCGACGGTGACGACGACGGGCACCGTGCCCTGGTTGGATACCCGGTACCGGATGACCGCGCCGGGGATGCCGGAGTCAGCCGCCTCGAGCGGGATGAGCGGGGTGAACGCCTCGAGGGATACCGCGACCGGCAGCACCTCGTCGGTGAAGTCGATCTCGAGCATCGGGTATTCGCCGCGCATGCTCGAACCCGCCAGGCGGGGGAGTCCGGCCACGCGCGGCACTGCATAGCCCTGCTCGAAGTCGTGCGGCCCCGGCAGGCGGGACTCGAGCACGCGCGTGACGGCCTCACCGCCGCGGGGGCGCGCGTGAATCGCGAAGAACGTGAACGGCAGCGAGTTGCCTTTGTCCGGGTGGTTGGCCAGCTCCCAGTCGCGGAACTCGCCGCGCGCGCCAATGGACACGTTGCCGGTGCCGATACCGCCGAGCGGGAACGCCGCAGCCGTCGCGAATCGGTCCAGGCTGCCGTGTCGCCGCACTGGTCAGCCCCAGTTGCCGCGGAGCACGACTGTCTCCCAGTCGTCCACGCCGGTCAACAGCAATTCGGTGCGGTCCAGTTCGACGGGCACCTCGACGCCGTCCACAATCCTCGAGGCGGATGCCGTGCCGGCCGGAACGCGCAGCCGCACGGCAGACAGCGAGGCGACATCCTCGATCGCGGCGGGCTGCGGGGCGCCGTACAGGTCGAGGGAGACGACGGGCGACCCGGTTACGAGATGCACAACGAGCTCGGCGCCCCTGCGCGCCACGACGAGTTCGGTGTTGTGGTGGGCGCCGATGATGCCGACGAGCGGCTCCACCCGAGCCGCACGGCGCACGAGGGTCGCGAGCAGGTCCCGGTACGCGCCATGGCCGAGGCGGGCGCGGTTGTTGCCCAGGCGGGCGGCGGAGACGATGACCCGCCCCAGTCCCACGGTGCGCTCGACGATGACGGGGTCGTCGCTGGGCACCCCGGGCGCCGGCTGGTTGTTGTGCCAGTATGTCGCGTCATCCGTCTCGAGCACCGGGTCGGTGCGCCGGGCGAGCACCCGCACGTCTGGCGCGAGATTCTCGAGGGCGGTGATGCGCCCGTAGTGCGGGAGCGGCCAGCCGCCGAGCTCCTCGGATAGGCCATCGGTGAGCCGCAGGTACGGGAACGTGTAGCGGCCGGGAGCGCCGAAGGTCACTCCGAGCAGCTCGGCGATCACGGGGTCGACGTCGGGCACTCCGTCGATCGAGCGCACTCCGACCTCGCCAGTGACGACGAGCCCGCCGCCGGCATGCACGAACGCGGAGATCGCCTCGGCCTCTGCGGACGTCACTGCGAGCACGTCGGCGAGCACGAGCACCCTGAAGTCGCCGAGTCGCCCGATGCTGTCCGCCCGCTCGTCCATGAAAGCCACCGGGATATGCGACTCGACGAGCGCGCGGTAGCTGCCCGTGACGGCGGCGACGAGGTCGCTCGGGGCGGTGCGCGGCTCACTGCTCGGAAACTGAGCGGACTGCTCGCCGTTGCTGGGATTCTCGGCGGCGCCGAGCAGGCTCTCCAGTTCACGCGCGTGCTGGCTTGCATAGAGGGCGGCGTAGCGCTCCTTGCTCGCACCATCGAGCCAGGGTGAACGCTGGGCGATCCGTTCGTAGACGGGTGCGAGACGCTTGTACACCTCGGGCTCGATCGCGCCTGTCGCGTACGGCTGGTCGTCGACGGAGACTGCGGAGCCGTGTGCGGCGACGGTGAACGACTCGAACCGCAACTGCGCGGCCGACCGCATCGTGAAGTCCCAGGTGTGCACGAAGCGGCTCACGAGCACCTCGCTCGGCCGCCCGAGGCTCGACCCGTCAGAAATCCCCGCCTGGATGTAGTTCGACGCGAAGCTCGGGAACCCGAGCCCGTGCCAGTCGGTGTAACCCTCGTTCGAGCCGATGTCGGCGAGAGCCAGGTGGTCGGTGGAGAGGCCGATCACGGCATCCACGAATGTCGTCGCGTAGAAGTTCGGGACGAGCGCGGCGAGCGGGCGCTCCTGCCGCAGCACGGCGCGCTGTTCGGCGAGGTATTCGGTGAGGATCTTCTGCGAGAAGTGGATGAGATCGAGCCAGCCCTCGTCTTCCCTGCCGTCGGGCATCGGACGGCCGTACTGCGCGACGAAGGCGGCCTCGCAGCGGTAGCACACGCAGGGGCCCGCCGTGAGGATGTCGCTCCACAGCCCGTCGATCGGGTACAGCCTGGCGATTTCCCGCACCTGGTCGAGCGCGACCTTGCGGTATCCGCTGAGCAGGCACAGTGCGGGCCAGCGTCCGGTGCTGCCACGGGACGGCGAGGGCACGAGAGCCCAGTCTGGGTTCGCCCCCGCGGCGGCCGTGTCCCACATGTTCGAGAAATACGCGAAGACGCGGATGCCGCGGGCGTGGGCAGCCCGCAGCTGCTCGCCGAACAGGTCCCGCCCGTCGAGCGCTGAGTGCCGCCTGCCAACGGTTGTGGGATAGTACGAATTGCCGTACTGGCATTTCGCGAAGAGCACGACGGAGTCGACACCCGCTTCGGCAAGTATTTCGAGGTCGCTCTCCGGCTTCACCTCGCTCAGCACAGGGAATGCCGCGTCGGGCACGTTACCGCGCTGGTGCGGGTCGCTCCAGTCGGGGGTGTGCGCGTCGTAGAAGATGCGACGGCGTGAGGTGGCCCACCATGAGGTGTCCGGCGCGGTGATGGGGTCCAGTCGGGTGGTCACTGTGCTGCGCCTTCTGTTGCGGGTGGGGTGCTGTCGTTAAGGGCCGCGCTGAGCCACGCGATACGGCGGGCGGTCGCGGTGCGGCTGACCGCGGCATCCGGATTCATGGCCTCGAAGGCGTGTACGGCCTTCGGGTAGTCGTGGAACTCGACGGGCACGCCTGCGGCCGCGAGCCGGGCGGCGTAGTCAGCGTCCTCATCGTGGAAGATGTCGAGCTCACCGACGTCGATGAACGTGGGCGGCAGCCCGCCCAGGTCGGTGGCGCGGGCCGGCGCGGCGTACTCGTCTGCCCGCCCCGCACCCAGGTACGCGGACCAGGCGAGGTGGTGCAGCCTGCCGTTCCAGACCTCGGTGTGAGTGAGCAGCGTCGCGCTGGGCTGATCGCTGCGATCGTCGAGCATGGGATACCAGGCCTGCACCCCGGCGATCGCCGGCCCGGAGCGGTCCCGTGCGAGCAGGGCGAGGGCGAGCGCGAGCCCCCCGCCTGCGCTCCCCCCCGCCACGATCACGCGGTCGTACCTGACCGAAAGCCATTCGAGCGCCATGTAGCAGTCCTCGAGAGGCTCGGGGTGTGGATGCTCCGGCGCGAGCCGATAATCTACCGAAGCAACCGACACCCCGAGGGTCTCGGCGAGTTCCCCGGTGAGGGCGTCGTCGTACCGCGCCGCCCCGAGGAACATTCCGCCGCCGTGGATCCAGAGGATCACGTGCGGGGAAGGCTTGTGGTGAAACCTGAGTTCGAGGGCCGAGCCGTCTGAGCGCTCGATCGTCGTGGACTCTGCCGTGGCACCCGGGCGCACCGAGATGCGCTCGTCGATCTCGCGCACGAGAGCGACGGTGAGCTCGCCGACGGGCAGGTGCGGCGGCAGAGTGGTGCCGAAAGTACCCGCCAACTCCGGATCGAGGCGTGCGGCGACCTCGGACTCACTCATTGCGTGCATCAGCGGCTGCCCTGCCCGGGCGGGGCCGCCGCGACGCCGTCTATCGTGTCCAGCAGCCTGCCGACCACGGCACTGGAGAAAACGGCGAGGATGCACGGCACGAGCACAGCGAGTGCGCCCACTGTCGCGGCGATCACGAAGCCGCCGATGAGTGACATCGAGAGCACGGTGAGTGCCCAACTTGGACGGTAGGCGACGAGGATGAACGCCCCGCGCCAGGTCGTGAGCCCGCGCTTGCCGCGCACCGCCCCGTAGGCGAGGGCGTACGGCGCAAGCACGAGCGCGATGGCGGCGACGACGAACCCGGCGACCTGCAGCACTGGGGTCGCGACGAGCAGCCCGGCGATCGTGCCGGCGGCGACGAGCGTGACGGCGAGCACGGGATCGACGGCGAATGCATCGCGCACCCGCGGCCGGTCGCCCCTCGCGATGATCGCGGCGAACCGGGCGAGGCCGGTGAGCAGCAGCGCCGCGGGAAGCGACCCGATCGACATGAGCCACAACTGGCCGGTCGCGACCGCGACGGCGAACGGCGCGACGGAGGCGAGCAGGATGGCGCAGACCGCGACGACCCTGGGCAGTTCGAACCAGGTGAGTATCGATGCCCGCTTGACGAGCCACGGCAGGGTGACGGCCTCGTTCGCCGCCTGCACGGCGGTCACAGCTTGAGTCCGCTCGAGGCGATCGACTGCACGATGTGGCGCTGGGCGATGATGAACACGATGAGCACGGGGATGATCGCCATCGTGATGCCGGCGGCGATCGTGCCTAGCGAGCCGCTCGAGAACCGCCCGGCGAGCAGCACGAGACCGACGGGCAGGGTCTGGGTCTGGGTGTCGTTGATCATCACGAGGGGCAGCAGCAGGTCGTTCCACCAGTAGGTGAACGTGATGATGCCGAGCGTGGCCAGTGCGGGGCCGGACAGCGGCAGCATCACCTGGAAGAAGATCCTCGCGTGGCCAGCACCGTCGATGCGCGCAGCCTCGTCGAGGTCTTTCGGCAGGCTGAAGAAGTGCTGCCTGAGCAGGAAGATGCCGAAAGCGCTGAAGATGGGCGGCAGGATGAGCGCCCACAGCGTGTTCGTTAGCCCGAGTTTCGCCATCACCAGGAACAGCGGCACGATCGTCACCTGCAGCGGGATCATGAGCGAGCCGATCACAATGGCGAACAGCACGTTCTTGCCGCGGAACTCGAGCCGGGCGAAGGCGTAGCCCGCCGTCGAGCAGGTGATGAGCTGGGCGGCGGTGATCGACCCGGCGACGACTATCGAGTTCAGCACGAACCGCAGGAACGGCACCTGCTCGAACACCTTGCCGAAGTTCGCTGTCGTGAGGTCGTTGACCACGAGCGACGGGGGCAGGCGGTACAGCTCGGCATCGCTCGGCGAGAGTGCCGCGCGGAAGATCCAGGCGAACGGCGCGACGATCGCGAACGCGGCAACGATGAGGATCGCGAAGGTGAGCACGCGAAGCCCGATGGACTGCAGGCGCGGCGTAGCGCGACGGCGGGGAGCCGTCTTGATGGTCGAGGTGGTCATGGCGTTCATCCGTAGAAGGTGAATCGGCGGGAGACCCTGAACTGGATAAGGGTGAGGACGACGAGCACGAGCATGAGGGTTATGCCGACAGTGGACGCGTATCCGAGGTCGAAGCTCTGGAATGCCGTGTCGTAGATGAACTCGACGACAGTACGGCTTGCATCCCCAGGGCCGCCCTGGGTGAGCACGCGCGGTTCGGCGAAGACCTGGAAGGCATTGATCGTGTTGATGACGACGAGGAAGAAGACCGTGGGGGAGAGCAGTGGAAGCGTGATGCGGAAGAAGCGCTGCCAGGCGTTTGCGCCATCCACGATCGCGGCTTCTTTGATCTCGTTGGGGATCGACTGCAACCCCGCGACGTAGACGAGGATCGAGAACCCGACTGTCTTCCACGAGTTGACGAGCACGACCGCGACAGGTGCCCATGCGCTCGACCCGAGCCAGTCGATGTGGTCGACGCCGATGAACCCGAGCCAGTAGTTGACGAGCCCGAGGTCCTTGTTGAGCAGGAAGCGCCAGATGAGCGCCACCGCCGATGATGAGACGACGAACGGGAAGAGAAACGAAAGCCGGAAGAATCCGCGGATGATGCGCGGCATCCGGGTCTCGAGGAGCACTGCGAGCAGCAGGCCGATGACGATATTTATCGCGAGGATGGCCAGCGCCATCGTGGTTGTCGAGCGATAGACGGCGACGAGCCGGGAGTCGCTGAACAGGCGGGTGAAGTTGTCGAGACCGATGAATGTGCCGTCGCTGAGCAGGTTCCAGCTGTAGAAGCTGAGCGCGATCACCCCGATTGTCGGTGCGAGCACGAACAGCAGGAAGCTGCCCGCCGACGGGGCCAGGAAGGCGGCGGCCGCCCATCCGTCCCCGGGGCGCGTGCGGCGCTTCGGTGCTATCTCGCCACCGTGGGTGGCGGGCTTGCGCCCGTCACCCACGGCCTGGCGAACTGTGGTGTTCGTCATGGATCTTTTTCTTGTGTAGTGAGTCGTCCTGGTGGCCGGCTACTTGCCGGTGATGACCGCGGACAGGTCGGTCTGCAGCGAGTCGAGGCCATCCTTGACGCTCGTCTCACCCGCGAAGATCAACTGCGTGTAGCGAAGCACGGTCGACTCGTACTCCGAGTACTTGGCCGGCGCCGGGAATGGCGTCAGTGCCGGGTACTTGTCGACGCTGTCGTAGAACAGCTGTCCGCTCTTCGGCGGGATGCCGGCAGCGACAGTCTTCTCCGCTGTCGATCGCAGGCTCGGGATCGAGTCGCGCGGCGCGGTGGCAGTGCCGATCTCGGAGTCCTGGATGTCTGCACTCACCGTGTACTTCTGGAACTCCCAGGCCAGGTCGGGGTTGACGGCTGACGTCAGGATGGCGTAGCCGGCTGCACCCGCAACTGTCTGGTAGGTGTCACCGGTCGGGTACAGCTGCACGTCGAAGTCGGTGAACCCGGCGGGCAGGAACGTAGCGCTCGGCCAGCGACCGCCACCGAACATCGCGACCTGTCCGCCCTCGAACCTCGTGAAGATGTCGCTCATCGGGGCGGGCGCAGGTGCGATGCCCTCGGTGATGAGGTCCTCGAGGTAGGTGACGGCCTTCACGACGGGAGCGCTGTTCGCCGTGGCGTCGGACACGTCGCTGTTCACGAGGTTTCCGCCGGCGTTGGCCACCCAGGGGAGGATGCCGGGGAAGATCTCGTTGCCGGCCCAGGTGAAGCCGTACTGGTCGGTGGTGCCGTCGCCGTTCGTGTCCTTGGTGAGTGCCTTCGCTGTTGCTTTGAAGTCATCCCAGGTCCAGTCGGACTTCGGGTATGGAAGGCCCGCCGCGTCGAACAGTTTGGTGTTGTAGTAGATCACCATGTCGTTCCAGCCGTTGGGCAGCGCCGTGATGTCGCCCTTGTAACCGAAAGACTGCAGCAGCGCCGGGGCGATGTCGTCTTTGAACGTCTTCGCGGCCGGGTCGTTGTTCAGGTAGTCGTTGATCGGCACGACGAGGTTGTTCGCGGCGAGGAACTTGATGCCCTCCGATGCCGTGAACGTCAGGTCGGGCTTCTTGCCGCTCGCGATGAGTGTGGCCAGGTTGGCGTAGTAGCCGCCCCAGTTGTCTCCGGCGATCGGGGTGAGGGTGACGGTGGTGCCGGGGTTCGCCTTCTCGAAACCGTCGGCGAGCGCCTGGTTTCCGTCCTCAGCGCCCTTTCCGTAGTCCCAGTAGGCGACGTTGAGCGACTTCGTGTCGCTCGACGACCCACCCGAACTGCAGCTGGTGAGTGCTGTTGCTGCGATCGCTGCTGTGACAACCACAGCTGCGATGGATCTCGTGGTGCGTTTCATGGGGGGTAAATCCTCTCCGTTGAGAATCGGCTGTCCCCAAGTACACTCCAAGAAATCGGTTTCGTCAATAGTCAGTTTCAAGCCGCAAACGAGGCGATGAAACCAATGAAACACAGGCGGAAACCGATTGCAAAGATACCTGCAAACAGGCGTGAAACCGCATGATTGGGCGGGTCAGCGCCGCACGGCGGGGGTTGCGCCCTGGGTCAACGCAGCGCGCAAGACCACCGTGCGCGCGGGCTGGGTATCGCCCGCAATGCGCTCGAGCAGCATGTTCGCGGCCGTCGTGCCGAGGTGCCTGGCCGGCAGGTGCACCTGGGTGATGGCGTCCGGAGACAGGGTGGAGAACGGGAGGTCGCCGACGACGGCGACCCCGAACTCAGGCGGGGTGATGCCGGCCTCCGACAGCACCTGGAGCGCGCCGACGCCCATGAGGTTGTTTGTCGTGACGACGGCGTCGGGAGGATTATCGAGGGCGAGGAGGGCAGCCATCGCTGCACGACCGCCGTCGACGCGGTAGTTGGCGTGTTGGATGTACTCCGGGCGCACGACACCATCCCCGTCACCGCGTCGCGAGACGACCTGCCGCCAGCCGAGGCTGCGTTCCTCTGTCCATTCCAGCCCGAGAGGCCCGGCTATGCAGGCTACGCGGCTGTACCCGGCATCGAATAATGCGGATGTCGCGGCGATGCCGGCCGCGCGGTTGTCCACCATCACGGAGTCGATGTTGAGCCCCGTGTTGCGGTCGACGGCGACCACAGGGCGATTGCGATCGGTCAGGTGGCGGATGTCGCCGTCCTCTGACGACGGCGCGAGGATCACCCCTGCCATGTTCTCGGAGTTCGCGATGTCGAGATAGCGGGTCTCTTTCGCGGGGTCGTCGTCGGTGTTGCACAGCACTACCGAGAACCCGGCGGACTGCGCCCGGTCTTCGACGCCACGAGCGAGGGCCGTGAAGAACGGGTTTTCGACATCAGGGATGAGCAGCGCGATGAGCTCTGAGGTCTGGTTGCGCAGTCGCCGGGCGGTGCGGTTGGGGGTGAAGTTGAGCTGTTCGGCCGCGTCGCGCACAAGGCGCACCTTCTCCGGGGAGACGGCGGCACCGTTGAGCACCCGGGAGACGGTCGCCGGGGATACCCCGGCGAGTGCAGCTACCTCATAGATCGTGGCCATAGCGCATCACTCTAGCCACAATAAATCGATTTCATAGCCCCTCTTTCGCGCGCCTCACCACCGGCCTGGGACGGGCCGAGCACCTCCTAAGCTGAAGAAATGACTGCCACCGACGTCGAAGCCCGACTCGTTGCCGCACTGGGGAACGCGGTGTCCGTGGAGCGGGCGGCACTGGACGAAGCGATGTCCGACAAGTCAGGGCACGTCTCGAGCGGTCGCCCGCTGGCCGTCGTGACTGCGCGAACGATCGAGGATGTGCAGGCAGTCATGCGCATCGCCACGGAGACACGCACCCCTGTCGTCACCCGCGGCGCCGGCACCGGCCTCGCGGGCGGCGCGATCGCCGGCCCTGGCGAGATCGTGCTCTCGACGCTGGCGATGGACGGCCTGCTCGAGGTCTCCGTCGACGACGAACTCGCTGTCGTGCAGCCGGGCATCATCAACGCGGGACTGAACGCCATGCTCGAACAGCACGGGCTGTGGTTCGCCCCCGATCCGGCAAGCCGTGCCATCTCGAGCGTCGGCGGCAACATCGCGACAAACGCGGGCGGGCTGCTCTGTGCGAAGTACGGTGTCACGCGCGAGGCCGTGCTCGGGCTCAAGGTCGTGCTCGCCGATGGGCGGCTCATCGAGCTCGGTCACCGCACGGTCAAGGGGGTGACCGGCCTCGACTTCACCGCCCTCATGATCGGCTCGGAGGGCACGCTCGGGGTCATCGTCGAAGCGACCCTGAAGCTGCGGCCCGTCGTGACCGGGCCGGTCGCAGTCATCGCGGCGACGTTCCCCGGGGTAGAGGCCGCCGCACGGGCATCCGCCGCAGTGAGTGCTTCCGGCCTGCGTCCCGCGATCATGGAGCTCATCGGCGAGAGCGCCATGGCGGGCATTTCCAGATACCTGGGCTCGGATCATCCCGCCGGCTCGCAGCTCATCCTGCAGTTCGACGGCCCCGGCGCGGACGTCGAGGGGGATGCCGCGTTGCAGGTCATCCGCTCGCTCGGGGGAGACGCCCAACTCTCCACCGACCGGGTCGCCGGTGAGGCGCTGTTCGCGGCCCGCAGGGCATTCCACCCGGCGATGGAGCAACTGGGAACGGTACTCATCGAAGACGTCTGCGTGCCGCGCAGCCAGCTGCCGGCGATGTTCGCGGCGATCGGGCAGATCGAGGAGCGCTACGGCATTTCGATCCCGACGGTCGCCCACGCCGGCGACGGCAACCTGCACCCGAACTTCGTCTATGAAGGACGGGAGGTGCCGGAGGCCATCTGGGCCGCTGCCGACGAGCTGTTCCTCGCCGCCCTTCGGCTCGGTGGAACCCTCACCGGGGAGCACGGCATCGGGCTGCTCAAGCGCCGCTGGTTGCGCGACGAACTCGGGGATGACCAGCTCGACCTGCAGCGCCAGGTGAAAGCGGTTTTCGACCCGCTCGGCATCCTGAACCCCGGCAAGGTGTACTGACAGGCACGCAAAGCACAGTTGAGCGTCATCTTGCCCACGGCCGCGCCGGCCACGATTACTCTGGCAGCATGACGTTCCTGCCGATGACGACGTACGACACGCTGGGGCCGGAAGGCAGGGCCGCAAGCGACAGGCAGCTCGAACTGCACGGCGGGGTCATCACGAACATGAAGGCGACACTGCTCAGCCATGTGCCGAGCTTCACGGCGTACATGGAGTGGTACACGCTGTACGACGAGCTCGTCCCGTTCATCGGTGAGCGGGCGGTGTCACTGTTCAGCTATGCGATCTCTGACCAGAACGACTGCCTCGTCTGCTCGGTGTTCTTTCGCCGCATCCTGATCGACAACGGCGAGGACCCGGACAACCCGCAGGTCACCGAGGCGGAGCAGTTGCTCATCGACTGGGGCAGGCTCATCGCCGCAAACCCCGGCGGCATCGCCCAGGACTTCTACGCGAAGCTCGAGCACGCCTTCAACCCGCAGCTGCGAGTGCTGTTGCTCGCGTTCGCCGGACAGATGGTCGCCACCAACATCTTCAACACCGTCGGCAAAGTGCCGCTCGACGATGTGCTCTACGACTACCGCAAGCCGGGCGACGAGCGAACCAATTGAGGCGCACGCTATGACCGGGGACTTCGCCGGCAGGGTCGCTTTCGTCACCGGCGCGGCACACGGGCAGGGGCGTGCTGTCGCCCTCGCGCTTGCCGCGCAGGGCGCCGACATCGTCGGTTTCGATGTTGCGGCGAAGATCGAGTACCCGGCGTACGCGCAGGGCAGCACCGCCGAGCTCGACTCGCTCAGGGCCGAAGTCGAAGCTCTGGGCCGCCGTGCGCTCGTGTTCGTCGGTGACGTGCGGGATGCCGCAGCAATCCAGTCGGCGGTCGACGCGACAATCGCGGAGTTCGGCCGCATCGACGTGCTGTTCAACAACGCCGGCATCGTGGCCTACGCGTCGCTCGAGGACATGACCGAGCCGGAGTGGGACGCCATGATCGACGTCAACCTCAAGGGCCCATTCCTCGTCACCCGAGCCATCGCCCCGCACATGAAGCGCGCCGGGCGCGGCGTCATCGTGAACAACTCGAGCGTCATGGGCCTGCGTGGCGGCAACAGGCTTTCGCACTACGTCGCGTCCAAACACGGGCTCACGGGGCTGACCAGGGCCTGGGCGATCGAGCTGGCGCCGTTCGGCGTACGCGTGGTGAGCATCCATCCGACCGGGGTGAACACGCCCATGAACGATGGGCTCGCCCAACTGGAGGGCGCGACCGCGATCGAGATCGCCGAGCGCAGTGCCGGCAACCTGCTGCCCGGCGTGCCCTGGGTCGAGACGGCGGATGTGGCAGAGCTCGTGCTCTACCTCGCGAGCGACCGCGCCCGCTACGTGACCGGCAGCCAGCACGTGGTGGATGCGGGCCTGCTCACGCGCTGACCGGCACGGGTGGAGAATCGAAGCATGCGCTTCGGATTCCACTTCCTCGACTTCACCATCCCCGGCGAGCCGGCCACCCTCGCCCCGACGATCGCCGCGACGGCGAAGGCCGCGGAGGGCATCGGCGCCTCATGGTTCACGGTCATGGACCACTGGTTGCAGATGGACGGATTCCACACCGCCGTCGACCCGATGCTCGAGGGGTACACGACGCTCGGCTTCGTCGCGGGGCAGACCAGCACCATCAAGCTCGGCACGGTCGTGACCGGGGTGACCTATCGGCATCCCGGGCTGCTTGTGAAGACGGCGACGACTCTCGACGTGCTGTCGGAGGGCAGGGCGTTCCTCGGGATCGGTGCAGCCTGGTACGAGCGTGAGCACCTCGCCCTCGGTGTGCCGTTCCCGCCGCTCAAGGAACGGTTCGAGCGCCTCGAGGAAGCCCTGCAGATCGCCCACCAGATGTGGAGCGACAACGACGGGCCTTACGAGGGCACGCACTACCAGCTGGCCGAGACCATCTGCCGGCCGCGGCCGATCCAGCAGCCGCACCCGCCGATAGTCATCGGCGGCAGCGGGGAACGGAAGACGCTGCGGCTTGTCGCGCAATATGCGGATGCCTGCAACATCCTCGCCCCCGACGCCGCGACTGTCGCGCACAAGCTCGAGGTGCTGAGGCAGCACTGCGAGGATGTCGGGCGCGACTACGACGAGATCGAGATCACCGTGCAGGGCTATCCGGGCAATCCCGTTGCTGATCCCGACGCCTTCCTGGGCTTCGCCGAGGAGCTCGGCGCTCTCGGCGTCGACCACGTCCACCTGCGGGCAGTCGCGCCCGACCCCCAGGGCTTCGTCGAGGAGTTCGGCGCGAAAGTCGCACCGCGCCTCAAGGACATCGGCTGATTGCCTGCCGACAACTGGCAGGACCTGTACGGCGCGTGTCATCCTGCCGCGCCATGATTGACACGTGACCACCGCCCCGATCAGTGCCCGCCGCATCCACCCCGCCTGGATCGTCGCCATCGTGGCGTTTCTCGCGCTCGTCGGGGCAGCGGGGTTCCGGGCAGCCCCGAGCGTGCTCATGCTCCCGCTCGAAGACGAGTTCGGCTGGTCGCGCACCCAGCTCTCGCTCGCTGTCACGGTGAACCTGCTGCTCTACGGGCTCATGGCGCCGTTCGCTGCGGCGCTCATGGCACGCTTCGGCCTGCGCAAGGTGACATCTGTCGCGCTGTTGCTCGTGGCATCCGGCGCCGCACTCTCGACGTTCGCGACAGAGCCATGGATGCTCGTGCTCACCTGGGGCGTGCTCATCGGTCTCGGCACCGGGTCGATGGCCCTCGTGTTCGCGGCGACCGTCGCCGACCACTGGTTCCACAGGCGCAGGGGGCTCGTCGTCGGCATCCTCACCGCGGGCAGCGCGACCGGGCAGCTTGTATTCCTGCCGTTTATCGCCGTGCTCGTGACCGACCAGGGCTGGCGCCAGGCCTCGCTGCTCGTGGCTGGGGGCGCGCTGCTCGTCGTGCCGCTCGTGCTCATCTTCCTGCGCAATCACCCCGTCGACATCGGGATGACGCCGTACGGCGCCGCCGCCGACTACGTCTACGACCCACCGGCTCGCGGCAACGCCGTCAAGCTCGCGCTGTCGACGCTGCGTCGCGCCACCAAGGTGCGCAC
Source organism: Rhodoglobus sp. (assembly GCA_025464445.1). Classification (GTDB taxonomy): domain Bacteria; phylum Actinomycetota; class Actinomycetes; order Actinomycetales; family Microbacteriaceae; genus Rhodoglobus. Next base: position 96,733 of record JAODLY010000037.1, read on the forward strand.
TTTCTGGGCGCTCGTCGCGGGATTCGCCATCTGCGGGGCGACAACGAACGGACTCATCGGCACGCACTTCATCCCGAGCGCGCACGACCACGGCCTGCCGGAGACGACGGCCGCCGGGCTGCTCGCCATCGTCGGGATCTTCGACATCATCGGCACCGTCGCCTCCGGCTGGCTGACCGACCGCGTCAACCCGCGCATCCTGCTCGCGGTCTACTACGCCGGCCGCGGCCTCGGCCTGCTCGTGCTGCCGTTCCTGCTCTCGGCTACCGTGCAGCCGCCGCTGTTCATCTTCGTGGTGATCTACGGGCTCGACTGGGTTGCGACAGTCCCGCCGACTGTCGCACTGTGCCGGGAGATCTTCGGCAAAGACGGGCCGATTGTCTTCGGCTGGGTGTTCGCGTCGCACCAGATCGGTGCCGCCATCGCGGCGACGGTGGCTGGTGTCATCCGGGACCAGACCGGCCAGTACACGGCTGCCTGGTTCGGCGCTGCCGGGCTATGCCTCGTCGCGGCTGTCGTGAGCGCGACGATCACCCGGCGCAAGGCGGTCGCCCTCGCCGGTCCCTGAGCGGCACGCCGATAGTCTGCAGGCGTGGACATGCATTTGATGAACGCAGCCTGGATGCCGGCCGCCATCGCCTTCGCGGCCTGGCTCGTGACCTTCTCGCTCCAGCTGGCCGACCTGGGCACCGCGCGCTTCGACTCGCGGCGCCTGGCCAGGGGAGCGCGGACGGTAGTGCGCCTGCACCCGGTGGCCTGGGTGATCCCGGTCGCCGCCATCGCCATAGTCGGCGTGGGGTTCGGCCTCGACTTCGCGACGAGGCTGCTGGTCGCCGGCAGCACGGTCTTCTCGATAATCGTCGGACTGTCGCTTGTGGTCGGTGTCGTCGCCGCCTGGCTCGTGATCACTGTTGCCGTGACCAAGCCGGCCGCAGACAGCTACCGCGCGATTCGCGACGAACTGCTCGACCTGGCCGGCACCCGCGTGCAGCAGCAGCGGCTCGACTCGTTGCGCGCGCGGCTCGCCACCCTTGACACCGAAGGCGACATTTCACAGAAGCTCCCGCACCCGTCGTTCGGGGCCTCGATCGGCTGGGTGTTCCGTCGACCGCAGCGGATAGTACCGCCGGCGTTCGCTGTCGCGATGCTCGTGTTCGTCGCTATCGCCGCGTCCGAGGATCCGGCCGGCCGGTGGGCCGTCGCACTCGCCGCCGCTGCCGTCGTGCTCGGCTGCCTGCTCGCCGTGGCGGGGGCGCGGGCATCCCTCACCCTCGTCGCTGCCGTGCGGGAGGCACAGGTCGCGCATCGCGTCGACGTGGTGCACCTGCTCGCGGAGGCCGAGCGCTCGGCGAAGAAACCGGTGGCCGGCCTCGGCGACAGGGTCGCGCGGGCCCTGCAGATCCTGCGCGAACAGCAGGGTTGATCGCCCTGCCGCGCCGACATCCCAGCCGCTAGGGTGTTGGGCATGACGACGCCCAACCCCACAGCGGGTACGCCGGATCTCACGGCTGCCGCCGGCATGGATGCTCCCGGCCCGATAGTCGCCCCTGCGGAAGTCGCGGCGCAGGCCACGCAGTCGGCGCAGGCCGGCCTCACGACTACGCCCAGGCGCAGCAACACCGCGCGGGTGTTCGGAATCATCGGCGTCATCGTGCTCGCCATGGTCGCCGTCGGCGTTGTCGCCTACCTGATCTTCGGTCTCGGCCCGGATGCGTTCGCCCTCGGCGGCGTCATGGCCCTCGTGCCGCTGGCCATCGTGTTCTTCGGGGTGCGCTGGATCGATCGCTGGGAGCCCGAGCCCAAGCTCGCCGTGCTGTTCGCGTTCCTCTGGGGTGCGGTGGCCGCCGTTGTCATCGCGCTTCTCGTCGACTACAGGGTCAGCAACTGGGTGAACTCGGCGAGCGGCCCAGGCACCGACGCGTACGACTTCTGGGGCGCGACAGTCCAGGCCCCGATCGTGGAGGAGGGCGCGAAGGGCCTCGGCGTGCTGATCATCTTCCTGGTTGCGCGCAGGTATTTCGACGGGCCCATCGACGGCATCGTGTACGCCGCGTGGGTGGCGGGCGGCTTCGCGTTCACGGAGAACATCACCTATTTCGGCGGCCAGCTGCTCGACTCTGGCGGATTCAACGGCGACGTCGGCCAGATATTCATCATCCGCGGCATCATGTCGCCCTTCGCCCACGTCATGTTCACGACCTGCACGGGTCTCGCGATCGGCATCGCCGCCCGGCGCGGGTACGGGATACTCGGCGGAATCGGCTTCTTCCTCATCGGGCTCATCCCGGCGATGCTGCTTCACGCCCTGTGGAACGGCGCCCTCTATGTCGTCTACGACTTCTTCGGCTACTACGCGGTAGTGCAGTTGCCGCTGTTCCTCATCGCCGTGGGCATCGTCATCTTCCTGCGGCGCCAGGAGGCCAAACTCACATTCACCAGGCTCACCGAATACGCGAATGCCGGCTGGTTCAAACCGGACGAGGTGCCGGCGCTGGCCACCGGCCACGGCCGCAGGCAGGCAATCGCCTGGGCGCGCCGCAACGGCAAGACGAAGGCAATGCGCCGCTACATCCGGGATGCCACGAGTCTCGCGTTCGCCCGCCAGCGCATCATCTCCGGGCGCGACAAACTCGGGGCCCAGGCCGACGAGGCAGCGTTGCTCGGTGCCATCGTGGAATCGCGGAAGAACCTCGTCGGCGCCTGACCGCCTCAGCGGGTCGGGTTGCGGGCGTCGTAGTCCCTGAAGCCGCGCTGCACCCGCAGCAGCACGGCGATGAGCACGATGATGAGCGCCCCGCCCAACAGCGGGGGGAACCACAGGCTCGTGAGCGCGGCCAGGCCACCCATGAACAGCTCGCCGAGGCGCGGTCCACCCGTCACCACCACGGTGAAGACACCCTGGAGGCGCCCGCGCATGTCATCGGGCGCTGCCGACTGCAGCATCGTCATCCTGAAGATCGAGCTCACGTTGTCGGCGGCTCCCATGCCTGCCGACATGATCGCCGCGATAGCCAGGGCACCGAGGTTCGCGTCGCCGAATGCGCTGCCCACCTTGCCGAATGCGCCGGTGGACAGCACGGCGAAGACAGCACCGAGGGCCACCACGAAGGCGCCGTAGACGGTGATCGACAATCCGATGGCGACACCGTGGCGCCGGATGCCGCCGAGCCTCCCCGAGAACACGCTGGACAGCAGCACGCCGACAGCCCCGCTGGCCACAAGCACGCCCACGGTCACGGCGCCGCCGCCGATCACCAGCGCGCCCACGGCGGGAAAGAGAACCTGGGGCCGACCGAAGGTCATCGCGATTATGTCCACGATGAACGACATGCGGATGTTGGGCGCGGTCCGCAGAAACTCCAGGCCGCCCTTCAGCGAGGCCCAGCCCGGCTTCGTCGTCTCCCCGGTGGGATTCAGCGGCGGCAGGGACACGATCCCGAGGAATCCGAACAGGAAGAGCACGACGTCGACCGTGTATGCCCAGCCGAAGCCGGTGGCAGCGACGAGCACGCCGGCCAGCGCGGGCCCGAGGGTGAGTGCGACCCCGAAGCTGATGCCGCCCAGGGCGGAAGCCGCCGGCAGGAGCCGTTCTGGTACGAGCCGCGGGATGATCGCGAACCGCGTGGTCGACGAGGTGGACGCTGTGACGGCGCCGACGACAGCGAGCAGGTACAGCGGCCAGACCACGTCGATGTGCAGCCAGGCCAGCACGGCGAGTGCGACGCTTGCCGCCCACGACACCGCCGAGGAGACGATGAGCACCGTGCGCCGGTTGAAGTAGTCGTTGAGCAGGCCGGCGTAGATGCCGAAGACGATCATCGGCATGAGGGCGAAACCGGAGACGAGGGCTACGGCGAACGTCGAATGGGTGATGTCGTAGACCTGCAGTGCGATGGCGACGAGCGTGAACTGTGCGCCGATGTTCGAGATCGCCGTCCCGGTCCACAGCCGCGCGAAGGCAGGGCTCTCGCGCAGGGGAGCGAGATCGAGGAAATGGCTGCGTCGTGGCCCCGAGGGGATGACCGGAGTGTCGACCGGGTCGGTCACTGTGTGGCGAGGGGATGGTCGATGGCGCTGGGCACCGAACAATCCTACGGACAAGACTCATCGCCCAGCGGTGCGGCAATGCCTGCGACTCAGTCTGGGCGATGAGTTGTCCTGCACCAAGGGTGGCACCGCGACATCACTCGCGCAAGACCCCACCGCACTGTCACGTAGACTAGACCGCCGGAAAACGAGGGGTGTTGAGCATGTCGTCGAGTGAGTTGTCGCGCGAGCGCGAATACGTCGGCACCCTTTATGCCCGCCTCGACGCGCTGCGGGATGAGGCCCAGTTGCAGCTCGAAGCGGTACGCCGCAGCAATCCGGGTGGCACCCACCAGAACCGTTCGGAGCGCGACTCGTTCGCCCGCATCTACGAGGACAGGGTCAGCCAATTGCGCCAGATCGACGAGCGCCTCGCGTTCGGCCGGCTGGAGTTTCTTCCGGACGGCGATGACCCTGCCTACCGCTACATCGGCCGCATCGGCCTGCGCGACGACGACCAGCAGCCGATGCTGCTCGACTGGCGGGTGCCGCAGGCGCGGGCCTTCTACCAGGCGACGGCGGCGACCCCGCTCGGCGCCAGGGCGCGCAGGCACCTGCAGAGCCAGGGCCGTGACATCGTGCGCATCGACGACGAGATCTTCGACCGCGAGCTGCTCGACGGCGACGTCTCCGGGCTGCAGGGGGAGGCGGCGCTGCTCAGCGCGCTGACCGCCCAGCGCACCGGCCGCATGAGCGACATCGTCGCGACCATCCAGGCCGAACAGGATGCCATCATCCGCTCGGAGCTGCGCGGGGTGCTCGTGGTGCAGGGCGGTCCTGGCACAGGCAAGACCGCGGTGGCGCTGCATCGGGCCGCGTACCTGCTGTATTCGCACCGGGAACGGCTCGCGTCATCCGGTGTGCTCATCGTGGGGCCGTCGCGCAGCTTCCTGCAGTACATCGAGGCGGTGCTGCCCTCCCTGGGCGAGACCGGCGTCGTGCTCTCGAGCGTCGGGCAGCTGTTCCCCGGCGTCGACACCTCCCTCGACGACGCAGCGGATGTCGCCGCGCTCAAGGGTTCGCTCGAGATGGCGCAACTCATCGCCAGGGCCGTGCGCTCGCGCCAGGTCGTGCCCACTCAGTCCCAGGTGCTCGACGTCAACGGGGAGTACCTGACGGTGGAGCCCCAGCTCATCCAGTCGGCGATGCAGCGGGCCTGGGAGACGAAGAAACCCCACAACGTCGCGCGCGTGACATTCAACAAGACGGCCCTGAACTCCCTCGCGCGCCAACTCGCGGAGCAACTGCGCAGCCACGGCAACACGATCGAGGACTCCGACCAGGCCTGGCTGCGCGAAGACCTGCGCACATCCGAGGATGTGAAGGTCGCCCTCAACACCGCCTGGCTGCCGCTCACGCCGCAGAAGCTGCTGCAGGATCTCTACGCCCGACCGCAGTGGCTCGCCTCCCTGACCCCGGGCTGGACGCCCGCCCAGCGCGCCCTCCTCGCCCGCGAACGCACGGCGGGATTCACTGTGAGTGACGTGCCGCTGCTCGACGAGGCTGCAGAGCTGCTCGGTGAAGCCGATGTCGTAAGCGATGCGGAGAAGCGCGAGGCGAAGCAACAGCGCAAGCGTGACATCGAGAACGCCGAACAGGCGATCAGGAACATGGACGTGAAGGGACTCGTCGACGCGAAGACCCTCGCCGACGGGTTCGAGCAGGCTGTCGAACGCGGCACGACAGCCGAACTCGCCGCCGCCGACCGCACCTGGGCGTACGGCCACGTCGTTGTCGACGAGGCGCAGGAGCTCTCCCCGATGCAGTGGAGACTCCTGATGCGGCGTAACCCGCTCAAGTCGTTCACGATCGTGGGCGACATCGCGCAGGCATCCGCCGCAGCGGGGGCGACGAGCTGGGCCGGCGCCCTCGAACCGCACGTAGGCGAGTGGCGGCTCGAAGAACTCACAGTCAACTACCGCACTCCTGCGCAAATCAGCGACATCGCGGAGTCGATGGCCATCGCCCACGGCGTCAACATCACCCGGTCGCGTGCCGTGCGCGAAAGCGAATGGCCCGTGGATGTCGTGCGCACCGCATCCCTGGCATCATCGGTCGTCGAGACGGTCGCGCGCGATCGCGGCATCGACGCCGGCACGATCGCCGTCATCGCGAGCGAATCCCTGCTGCCCACTGTCTACCCAGCACTCGCCGCGCAGTTCGGCGCCGAGGCGGGCAGGGGAGCCGTCGGGCTCGCCCGTGCGATAGCCGTGCTGACCCCGCAGGAGGCGAAGGGCCTCGAGTTCGACACCGTCGTCGTCGTCGAACCGCAGCGCATCGTCGACGAGATCGCCCGCGGCGCCGCAGCGCTGTATGTCGCAATGACGAGGCCGACGCAGCGCCTGCACCTGGTCACCACCGGCGCCCTGCCCGACGGTATCGAGCACCCGCGGTAGCGTCCCCCGCGTGGGGCATCCCACTACTGGGGGTTTGCGGCGGCCCCACGGGTTTGTCATCCTTTACCTACGAACAACACCTCGGGGGAGGAAAGTTCGGATCGGATGCGTCTGACGCAGCGAGAAGGGCCGGAGGCGGGGGTGTCTCCGGCCCCTCCTTGCTTAACGGGCGGCCGGGGACTGCAGCAGCAATGGGGGTGAAGGATGTCGGGAAGCCGAAGCCTTCGTGAGCGAATCGCTGGCCAGTCGGCCATGAGCGATGTCGTCATCGCCCAGTCGCATGCGCCCGCACGCGGTCTCGCGGCGAGGCTGTTCGGGCTGAGCCCGCTTATGCCGCAGAGCCGCGTTTCGTACCACGGTGCGCTCGGCGAATTGCTTGTCGGGGACGTGCTCGAGAACCTCGGGACCAACTGGGATGTGCTCCACGACCTGCCGCTGGGCCATTCCGCCCATCACGGCGGTGTGCTCGATCACCTCGTGATCGGTCCCGCCGGGGTCTACGCGGTGCATGTTGCCAACTACACGGACCGGGATGTCATCGTCGCTGGCGACCACCTGCTGCTCGGTGGGGAACCGCACGACGACATCGTGGCCGCGCAACGCGAGGCCGAAGCCGCCGCAATGCTGCTGTCGGCCGTGTCCGGCTCAGCAGTGCAGGTGCGCCCACTGCTCGTGGTGGTCAACCCGCGCAGGCTCAGCGTGCGGGTCGCGGCATCGGGGGTGCGCGTCATCCCGTCGTACCAGCTGGAGCGATTCCTGTCCCGCGCGCCCCGCACCCTCACCGGCGACGAGGTCGCCAGCATCTCGGACATCGCCGATCTCGCATCGACCTGGCCGGATGCCGCGCCGGCGCGTCTCGACGTGCGCCTGCTTCACCGGCAGTTCGCCGTCGTGCGCGACGAAGTGCGGGGTGCCGTTGTGCACCGCGTGCTCTGGACCGCTTTCGGCATCGGAGTGCTCTACGCGGGCGTCTGGGCTCTTGTCGCCTCGTTCGTCTCGGTGCTCATCTCCCGTTGAGGCTCCCATCCACGGCTCGGCAATTGCCCAGCGTCTACCCATCACGCATCGGGCAGGATTGACGGATGTTCCTGCGCCACCCGAGACTGACCATCGCCACACTGGCATACCTCGCCCTCGTCGGCTGGATCACGCTCTCGCCGCAGGCCGCCTTGCCATCCGGGCCGCTCTGGCGGCTCGCACAGTTTTTCGGCGATCACCATGCCACGGAGTGGATCACCTTCAACCTGCTCGAGTTCGCCGCGAACATCGCCATGTTCGTGCCGATCGGAGTGTTCCTGGTCCTCCTGTTCGGGCGTGGGCGTTGGTGGCTTGCGATCGTGGTCGGCGTGGTACTCACCCTCTTGATCGAGTACACGCAGGGTTTCCTGCCGACGCGCGTGCCCGACGTGCGTGACATCCTGGCGAATTCGATCGGCGTTGTCACGGGCACCCTCCTCGCGCTCCTGCTGACGCTCCGCTCTGCACGTGGCCGTGAGCGCCGCCCCGCCGCGTTCGCGCGCTAACGCTCCTCGTCGAACTCGTACGAGTCCCGGATGTTCTCGTTGAAATACCGGCCGTGCGAACCGCCGGGAGGGTCGAGCAGTTCTTCGGTGACCTCGGGTGGAACGTCGTAGTAGCGGTAAAGGGCGCCTGTCGCGAAGCGCACCCGAAGCTGGTGTGCACGCTCGTCGTATGCGACGGCGCGCAGCACTGAAGAGGAAACTATTCGCCATGGTGCGGTCGCAGCCATACCTCCAACATACGCCGGACCCATACGCTGGGGGCATGGGCCGCTGGTGGGGATTCGTGCCGTACGTCGTTGTCGGGGTAATTCACGTCGGCTCCCTCGCCGCGGGGGTCAGCGCCGTGTCCGGGCCGACGAAGGTCGCGCTCATGCCGACCCTGGCTCTTGCGCTGTTCGTGTCGCTTCGGCGCCCGCCGGGTGCTGTGGGGTTGTGGGGCGGCATTGCGCTGCTGTTCGCCTGGGGCGGCGACATCCTGCTGTCCGCGCCGGGGGGTGTCGGCTTCATCATCGGCCTCGGGCTATTCATGCTCGCCCATGCCGCCTATCTGGTGTTGTTCCTGCGCCCGCTGCGAGACCGGGGGATTCCGCGGCTCGCGCTCGCCTATGTGCCATGGTGGGCGGCTCTCCTCGTGCTGCTCGCGCCGCACCTGGGCGTGCTCCTGCTGCCCGTCGCCGTCTACGGCCTCGTGCTCGGCGCCTCCTCCGCCGCCGCCCTCGCCAGCACGCGGATAGTTGCTGTCGGTGCGCTGCTGTTCCTGCTCTCCGACACACTGCTCGCCTTCAAGCTGTTCTATCCCGGCTTTCACCTCTGGCAGCAGGACGCGATAATCATGGTCGGCTACATCGCGGGCCAGGGGCTCATCATCGCGGGGGCTGTGCTGCATTCCCGCCAGGTGATCTCGGGGGCCGCCGGTACGCTGTCGCCGGTTGTTGCTACACCGGGATCATGAATGATGTGACATCCGCAACGCTGGCCTCCTGGGTCGAGGGCTACCGCAAAGCCTGGCTCTCGAACGAGCCCGCCGACATCCGGGCACTTTTCACCGATGACGCGACCTATTCGGGCGTACCCAACGACGAAACGCCATGGCGCGGCGTCGATGGAATCGTCGCCGGCTGGCTGGAGCATGCCGACACTCCCGGGGATTCGGAGTTCGAGTGGCACCAGGTCGCCGTCGAGGGCGACACCGCGGTCGCACAGGCGCTCGTCGCATACGCCGGCGGTATCACCTGGGACGACATCTGGGTGATCCGGTTCGCGCCCGACGGGCGGGCAGCCGAGTTCACCGAGTGGCCCATCAAGCGCTGATTCGCATCGCCCTGGCGCTGCGCCGCCCGGGGTGCACAGGGGCCGCGCGGCCGCGGCTGGTACCGTGTCCTGATGACTTCCGAGCCCGACGAAGAGCCGATGACACCGCAATCGCGGCGGGAGCTCAGGGCACGGGAGACGCAGGAGACCACTGAGCTTCCGGTACGCCGCAAGCTCCCGACCGACGAACAGCCGACGGCGGTGCTCGGTGCCCCGCCGGCGGCCGATGGTCCTCCATCCACGTTCCCGGCCGCCCCGGCCTTCCCGGCAGCCCCGGCAGGCGCCGACGAACCGGAGTTCCACCAGGAACGCCGGGTCGCGTGGGTGCCGGTCGCGCTCGCTGTGACAGGCATCGTGCTTGCTATTGCCGTGGCCGTCGGGATCACGCTGCTGGCCACCAAGGGCACCCCACCACCGGTCGCCGCACCGTCGCCCACGACGAGTTCTTCGACACCGGCTGCGGCTTCGGCCGCGCCGGCCCCCGTGGTTGCGGCACCTCGTCGTGATCCCGGACCGAACGAGTGCGTGGATGCGCTGGGGGATGGCGGTTCCGTCGACCTCGACTCCGTGAGCCTGTCACTCGGCAAGGGCGACCTGACGGCGACGTTCCAGCTCGTCGGCCAGTTGCCGAATGGCGCGTCATCCCTCGGCATTTTTGCGGAGAGCAGTGACGGCAGCCGTTCGTACCAGCTCGCGGCGACCCTGAAGGATGGCAAGGTCGACACCGTATTCGTGCACGATTTCTCGCAGGATCGCGATACGAAGCTCGGTGATAAGAGCGTCAAGGTGCATGACACGACCGTGACTGCCACGTTCCCGGACGACTATGTCAACCGCCTCGGCGACGGGTGGCGCTGGTACGCCTTCAGCACCGTTGACGGCAAGGTCGTCGATGCGTGCCCGGGCGATCCGCTCTCATTCGATGTGCTGACATTCGATCCGGGTGCCGGCGGTTCAGGCGACTCGGGTAACAACGGCGGCAACCACGACTAGCCGTGTCCGCGCTTCTGCCGGGCCCGCCGGTTCAGCCGCGGATGCAGTCCCCGCTCGAGACGCTCGCTGACAGGCCTGCCGCCTCGGCCGCGACGGGGTCGAGTTCGGCCATCGTGAGCGCGTAGCCGACGTTCGCCGTTTTCGCGTTGCGGGCGAACACGACCCCGGCGACGGCGCCGTTCACCGTGAGCACCGGCCCGCCGGAGTTGCCTTCGCGCACGTCCGCGGCAAGTGTGTACACCTCGCGCTGGGTGGAGTTGGTGCCGTAGATGTCCGGCACCTGCGCTGTGGCGACGGAGACGACGGATGCGCCTCCTGCAGTGAACGGGCCACCGTATGGATACCCTTCGACCGCGGCATCCGAACCCGCCGGGAGGGTGTTGGCGAGTGCAAGCGGCGCGGCGCTGAGGCCGGGCACGAGGATCACGGCGAGATCCATCTCTGGGTCGAAGTAGACGATGGAGCCCTGCAGGGCCTCGCCGTTGGGGGCTTCGATGACGGGCTCGGAGACCCCGGCAACTACGTGGGCGTTGGTGACGACGCGGTCGTCGGCGACGACGAATCCGGTGCCCGACTGTGACTGGCCGCACGCATAGGCGTTGCCGGTGATCCGCACGACGGATTGGGCGGCAGCGTTGAGTGCGGCGCTGCCGGTGTCGATCTGGGGGATGACCGGGGCGGCGCCGCCGAACGCCTGGGCGAAGATCGGCAGGCCTTTGTCGGTTACCGTGCTGCGTAGTTGGGCAAGCCAGGATTCGACGGGGTTTGGGGTGAGCAGGTTGATGACTCGCAGCACGTTGGAGCCGGCGATCGCCCTGCTCAGCACGGGCACGCCGAGCTGCGACACGCTCGTCGAGACGACGGCCGCGATGAGTGCTGCGGCGATCACCGTGACGACGGCTCCGAGCACCCTGTCGATGCCGCTGAGCGGGCTCCTGGCGATTCCGCGCCGGATGCTGCGCCCGATGTATGCGCCGAGTGCGTGCCCCGCGGTGACGAGGCCGACCGCCACGAGGATGGTGACGACGAGCCGCAGGATGGGGATGGGCACCCATGAACCGACCAGCGGGGTCAGGAAGAAGGCGGCGATCACGCCGAGCACTACCCCGGCGATGGCGAAGATCGCGCTGGACAGCCCGTTGCGCAGTCCGTAGACGATGTAGGCCACGAGCATGATCACGAGCAGTACATCCAGGACGAGAGACTCGGTCATGTCTCTATTGTGGGTCAGGCGGCGCGGCGGTACGGCATCGAACACGTGAACGCGCGGGAGCAGGCACCCCACCAGCGCCCGCAGCGCACTCCAAGGAAACTCCCGGCCTACTCCCCGCGATCGCAGATCGCGGTCATAGGTCGCGGTACTGGGATCGTTTCATGACCGACATCGACCCCACTACCCCAGAACAACCCCGAGGCGAGAGCTTCTTCCGTCGTCACCGCGTGGCGGCAATCATCGGCTGCACCGCAGCGCTCGCCATCGCAATCGCGGGTGGTGGCGTTGCCGTCGGTGTGAGCGTGGCATCCCAGCAAGCCGCGAGTACCTCTACCAGCCAGCAGTATTCGACACTGCCGAGCGCCTACCAGCCCCACTCGACGACGCTTGCCCAGACCGCCGCGACGAGTGCGCAGCAGGTCGGGGTGGTCACGATCCTCACTTCGCTGTATTACCAACAGGATGCCCAGGCCGCAGGCACCGGCATCGTGCTGAGTTCGGGCGGCGAGATCCTCACCAACAACCACGTCATCCAGGGCGCGACATCCATCCAGGTGACTGTCGAGTCGACTGGGCAGACCTACACGGCCGATGTCGTCGGTTCAGACACCGTCGACGACATCGCTGTGCTCCAGCTCGAGGGGGCGACGGGCCTTGCGACAGCGAGCATCAACGCCAACCAGGCCGCAGCCGTCGGTGATGCCGTCACCTCGATCGGCAACGCCGAAGGCACGGGCAACCTCGTTGCCGCGACCGGCCCGGTGAGCGCGATCGATCAGTCCATCACCGTCTCCAGTGACGTGACCGGGGCTCCCGAGACGCTGTACGGGCTCATCCAGGTGAACGCCGACGTGGTGTCGGGTGACTCGGGTGGGCCGCTGCTGGATGCCAATGGCCGCGTCATAGGAATGGTCACGGCCGCGTCATCCGGGCAGCGCAACATCACTGGCTTCGCCATCACCATCGGCTCAGCGCTGGGCGTGGCCCAGCAGATCGAGTCCGGAACCGGGAGCGCAAACGTCACGATCGGGCTGCCGGCGTTCCTGGGCGTGACGCTCGGGCAGGGCGGGCTCGGCACGACGATCGTCGGCACTGTCCCGGGGTCGGCCGCGGCATCCGCCGGCCTCGTCGCCGGTGACACGATCACGGCGGTCGACGGCACTGCCGTGACGGCCAACGCCGACCTCTCCGCACTCATCGCGGCACACGCCGTCGGCGACCAGGTCACTGTGGCCTACACGGACTCAACGGGCGCCGCCCAGCAGGTGGTGGTCACCCTGGGCGAAGGGCCGGCCGCCTAGGGCCGACCGCACGAGGAGGGGCCCGCCGGGGTACCGGCGGGCCTTTTCGTGCGCATTTTGCACCACTTGTGGGGATGCCGCTGGCGGTAGACGACTCTGTACGCTTGAGCATGAGCTCGGGGGAGCTTCTTCATCGGGGGATGTAATGGCAGGAACGGCGGAACGCAGGGTCGACTCGACCCTGCGTTCCCGCCCGGCCGGCTACGCGGTCATCCAGAAGTGCCTCGACGTGCAGGCCGAGGTCGCACCGCAGGGCAGGGTCGCGAAGTTTTTTGGGACGAACCCTCTGCATCCGGATGCGCGCAGCTGGTACCAGGGTGCGCTCGGCGAGCTGGAGACCGCAGCCGCCCTCGACCGGCTCGGCCCGGAGTGGACTGTGCTGCACTCCGTGCCCATCGGCTCCGGCACCACGGACATCGACCACATAGTGATCGGCCCGGGCGGCGTCTTCACGATCAACACCAAGCACCACGCAGGCAAGAAGGTCTGGGCGGGCGGCAACATGCTCACCGTCGGCGGGCAGAAGACGGAGCACATCCGCAATGCGCGCCACGAGGCCGCGGGCGTCGCCGAACGACTGCGGATGGTGGGCGCCCAGGTGGCGGTCACTCCACTGATCGTGATCGTGGGTGCGGCATCCATGTCGGAAGGCAAGAAGCCGGCGGCGGTCGAGGTCTTGGCCGTCGAACGGCTGCACCGGTGGCTTACCAAGCAGCGCGGCATCCACAATGCCAAAGCCGTCGCGTACTACACCGAGCTCGCGGAGCAGCGCACCACCTGGCACACGACGGGCGGCCCGGTCACCGATGTGCTGCGCCGCACCCAGCGTTTCGCCCGACTGCAAAGAGAAGTGGATGCCGCGCACAAACGCCGCCACCGCTGGGCCCTCGGGTCGAGGGCGGCCGCCGCGTGCGTCCTCGCCGGCGGATTGCTCTCGCTCCCCGGTCTCATCGGCACCGTCATGGCGGCCATGCCGTAAAGTCACCGTGCATGCAATAATGCATGCATGACTGCGATCCAGATCCGAGATGTGCCCGAGGCAACCCGCCAAGTGCTCATCCGCGCGGCTGCCGCCCGTGACGAGTCGCTGCAGGTGTACCTCAGCGAGGTGCTCGAGCAGGAGGCTCGCCGCGTGCAGAACCGCGAGCTAGTGAGCAGCTACGCGGCGAACCGGCGCGCCGGCACCCGCACAGACCCGGTGGAGATGATCCGCGAGGGGCGCGAGCAGCGACAGCAGCACATCGCGGACGCGATCCAACCCAGGCGCAAGTAGCGTGCTGGTCGTCGACGCATCGGCGTTCGTCGCGTTTCTCGATCCCGCTGGCGACGCTGCCGCAATCGAGGCGTACCTGGCCGACGACGCGCACTGGGTCGTCCCCGAGCACTTCATGATCGAAGTCACGCACGCGCTCCGCGGCCTGTGGCTGCGCGGAGCCATCGACGAGACCGAGCTGGACGTCGCACTGGCCGCCCTCGGATCAGCCCACCTCGACGTGTGGCCGACCCTGCCCCTGCTGCCGCGGATGCGCGAGCTCATGCCCAACGTGAGCGCGTACGACGCCGCGTACGTCGCGCTCTCCGAAGAACTCGGGTCCCCGCTGCTCACTGTGGATGCCGGGCTCACGCGCGTGCCGGGCGCGCGGTGTGCGTTTGTGGGGGTGTAGCCCCGCACTGCACTCAGCGACTCGTGTCGACAAGGCGAGGAAGGCTGCAAGCGCCACCACCGCCGGGCCGAGTGTGGGGTGGCCGCCGGGTGAGTTCTCGCCGGCGCCCATGTAGCTGGATCGCTGGCTACCACCGTTTCGAAGGACGCAGGGTCTCGCTAACCGGTCTAAGGCGCTTGGGAAGTAGAGCGACGGTAGCGAGAACGGGCCTCTCTACCAAGAGGCCCGTTACCACGCAAACACCGGTGGGCAGCAACGGGATCTGCTCGAACGAGACTCGGTCTAGATAGGGAATCAGTTGTTCGACGGCTTCAATGTCACGGGCATTGACGAGGCGATGTAGAAAGAAGTTGTGGAGCTGCGAGAGAATCGTTGGGGAAATGTCGTATGGGCGCTGACTTGAGATGAACAGAAACGCGCCAAATTTTCTGCCTTCTTTGATGTAATTCTCGAAGATCGCTAGTCGATAGTCGCGCCACTGATCTGTTTCGTTGGCGGACTGCCGCGAGAGGATATTGTGCGCCTCATCAATTACGAGTGCGAGGTAGGTGCCGGCAGACGTTGGCGAGTTGCGCTGCGATTCGTACGCGTTCTTCGTGACGAGTATGCCAACAACCCGTTGCAGTTCTGCGCTCAACGATCGCATCGAGATGACTGTGAAAGCCGCAGCTTGTTGAGGGTCATCCGAGAATTCGAGAACGGTTTCAAGGTCGGGCAGGCGAGTTTCGAGTCTCTTCATCAAGGGAGCGAGGTACTCGCGATTTGCATAGCCGCGGGCGATTTCTAGGTGATATTGGAGCACAAGGCGCAGGTGAAACATCTGTACTGCTGAGAGCGCCTCGGCGGGCAGTGTTGCGGTGCCCAGCGCCTCTTCGATCAGAGTGCGAAACCGCGGCGAAGTGGACCACACGCTTCCCCCAGCTTCCGAAATGTAGAAACCTTGCGTTGTTGTGTTTAGGACGACGCGTGCGCGCAGAAATTCTGCAACCTCGTCGAACTCTTCCTGATCGAGCGTCTCGCTGAAGACAGCTTGGATACTTTCAATCAGAGCGACCGGACTATTTCGCTCGACCGACGAGTTATAGTCCTGAGTCATCTCCATAATGATGTCGATAACTGCCTCGCGTAGACCGGCTTCGCTCATGACAGCTTGTCGCAATCGAGCATTGCGGATTGTCCGCCTTATTAGCGGCAATTGCGTCTTCTGCGTCGCTTCCAGTAGCACTGCCCAGAACTCTGAATCGTCCATCGCGGAAATAGGCAGGACGATGCGGTTCCGTTGAGCGACAGGGTTCGCGAGATCGAAGTCAACCTTGAGCACTGGATCGTCGATGATCGGCGACCGCCCAAGGTCTGGTCGCGCCAGGTACTCACCATTGAAGTCGAGGATCACAAAGCGCGCTCGCCTGCGGAACTTCTTCGATTTGGCATACCTTCGGGCGATTTTCGCGAGTATCGACGCGAGAGTATTCGACTTCCCACTGCCCGTGTTGCCGAACACCCCGATGTGACTGGCCACCAACTTGTCCAGACTCACTACGAGTCGTTCGTCGGGGTTGTCAAGCAGAACACCCAGTTCGATAGAAGGTTCATCTTCCTCCACGAATGCGAAGAGGGATTCAGCCTCGCGTGAAGGCAGCAAGTACGCGGGATTCGAAATGAGTGGCAACTCAGCTACGCCACCAACGAAGTGCCCCTCAGCGTCGAACTTTCCGATGACTGCGATGGTCAGTATTCGTCGAACAGTTGTGATTGCCGCCGAGCCGTTTCCATCTGACGCACGCGTTTGACTTGCACGATTCTCAGTTATCGATTCGCCCTCGACGCGACCAACAATTTCAAGTGGTCCGCGCAGCAGACGCAAATATGTCCCGACGGCCACGCCGCGGATAACCTTGCCCTGGTATGTGAAGTGAGTCGAGTTCTTCTGGCTGTCAACTTGTACCCTTACAGTCCTGCCACTCACCTCAACCACCAGACCCACCCGAAGTGCGTCCTCGATCCGAAGGATAGATGTGATGCTCTCACCCTGTGCACTCACCGAGCTGTCTCCGGAGATCTGAGGCCACGGGGCACAGCGGGCTCGAGCACTCGACTTGTTATTTCGGCAAGGGACCAGTGAACGCGTGAGGTCGAGGTCGCGGTCTTAATGTCTATTGGCCCCTGAACCAAAACGTTGCGGTTTCGACGCTCCTTGACGTTCAGCAGCTGAGAGATCCTACGCTTGGCGATATCGTCATAAGCAAAGGCAATGAGCGTAAGTGTGGGGTTAGAGTCTGCGGCTCTTAGCACGATGTCTCGAAGATGGGAGTCTTCGAAAG
Organism: Rhodoglobus sp.; assembly: GCA_025464445.1. GTDB lineage: Bacteria > Actinomycetota > Actinomycetes > Actinomycetales > Microbacteriaceae > Rhodoglobus. Next base: position 113,541 of record JAODLY010000037.1, read on the forward strand.
AGAATCCGATGCTCATCAGTGTCGAGTTGGTGCGTTCCAATTCGTTTGAAAGCGTTCTGAGCTGGTCATAGTAGGCGCGCGTGAGTACAGTCGATGAGTACTTTGCGGAGCTTGGGTTCACGATTGCGAGCTGGTCGTAGGCCTCGCCGAACGGCTCCATATCGAAACGGGCTCCCGAACGTACGCAACCCAGCCGGATTGACTGGTAGGTGCGATTTGCAAGATTTCGCAGTGCCGGTCTTGGCTTACCATCAAGCGCATGCGCTGCGGACTTGACTCTGGACAGTTCGCCGTCGAACACAATTTCGTCGATGTTTGTGGGAGAGAGGCCCCAAGTCAAAGATCCGTGAAGTTTGTGAACGTCAACCATGGGTGATTCATGCGTGGTGTCAAAGTGGGTGGATCGCATAAAGCGAAGTGACCCGTAGTTTCCGGTGCTGAAAGTCGGATGAAGTCGTCCCGCAAAGCCGTCTTCGTAGTCCATGCCGATTGCTTCCAACGCCAACTCCGAGAATGGGTCGTAGTTGGTTGTGAAGATCTTCGCTCGCCGACCCTCCGTAGCGCTATCACGCCTGAACAAGAGCGCCTGAAGAGCGCGATAGAAACGCAGATACTCCCTGCCCGTTGGATCTGCCACGAAAAGTGCTAGGTCGGACATTCCGAGCGATGGTTGAATCGACCCACGAAAGAACTCCCACTGCAAAAATCGCCTGGTCTTCAAGTCGTCTTCAGTGTCGGATTCCTCACTCTCTGTCAGATACCCCTCGATCATGCCTAGTGTTGCTAGCAGCGGCCTTGACGCACCTGAACCGAATAGGAAGTTAACGTTTGTGCTCGCGATTCGTTCCGCGATCTTTAGCTCGGACAATCTGGGACTCGACACAACGTCCTCCTCGAGCGCTAATGCTATTGCTGAGAGTTCTTCGCAGCCGGGATGCTGGCGATGATTCTGCTAAACTCGCAAGGTTGCCGTCTAACGGCCGCGGATAAAGAGAGTTCGGGCATCCCGCCTCGGACACCGCGCAACGAGGAGAAAGGGGATCACCTTATGGCTCTTGAAGCCAGTGTCAAGAAGGCGATCATCGACGAGTACGCTACCCACCCAGGTGACACGGGTTCCCCTGAGGTTCAGGTTGCAATGCTTACGCACCGCATCAAGGACCTCACGGAACACCTCAAGGAGCACAAGCACGACCACCACTCACGTCGTGGCCTGCTTCTGCTCGTCGGCCAGCGCCGACGCCTGCTGGGCTACCTCCAGGA
>JAODLY010000014.1 GCA_025464445.1 Rhodoglobus sp.
GGCTCAACACCCACACAACTTTTCGAGAGTTGCACCTTCGGCCGCTCGGACACGGTTCCGGGAGAGAGTTTAGTACACGCCAGCCGCCGCCCAGCCCCGCTGGTTACGCTCGAGTGGTGGGGATCCTTGTAGCCGTCGCGGTAGTCGCGCTGCTTGCGGTAGCCGTCGCACTGTGGTGGCGCTGGCTGAAGCGCAGGCAGGTTTTGTGGCGTACACGGCTTGCCGGCAACATCCCGGTCAACTCGAAGTACTGGCGCGAGCGCAGGAAGGAGAAGGGCGAACTGCTCTACGTCGCCATCGGCGACTCCGCGGCGCAAGGCATCGGCGCGAGTCGGCCAGACCACAGCTATGTTGGTGTGCTCGCCGCGCACATGCGCGGTCGAACCGAGAGGATGCTGCGCGTCGCGAACCTGGGGATCTCCGGCGCCACGGTGAAACTCGCCATCGACTCCGAGTTGCCGCTGCTGGCGGCACTAGAGCCGGACGTGCTGACGGTGTGCATCGGCGCCAATGACATCGCATTCTGGGATGAAGCGCGGTTCGGTCGCGGCATCCGGACACTCTTCGACGCCCTGCCGCCGCACGCGATCGTGGCCGACCTTCCGAGTTTCTACTTTCTGCCCGCCGAGAAGAATGTGGTCGCGGCGAACCGGATAATTCGCGAGGAAGCCGCCGCACGAGGGTTCACCGTGGTGCCGCTGTACGCGTTCACGAAGCGGCAGGGGTTGTGGGGTGTGGCGACGCAGTTCGCGGGCGACCTGTTCCACCCCAACGATCGCGGATACCGGGTGTGGGCCCGGGCGTTCGAGGCCGCCGTGGATGAGCGGCTGGCTCAGCTGGGCTGAGCGCGTCGCCAGGTAAGTGCGGCGATTGCAATGGCGGCGACGACTATCGCAAGGCCCAGGGCGATGAATGTCGGCTCGAGCCCGAGCGTGAACGGCGGGTAGGCGACGAGCCGGTCCCCGTCGCGGTAAACCCTGTCACCGGAGGTGCTCGACGGCGCGCGCCAATTGTCGAGGTAGTGGGCGGTCGACCACGCGAGCGCGACGCTGCCCGCCGCGATCGCCGCGAGTCCGGCGCCGAGAAGAGCGACCGCCGGGCGCGGGGTCATGGCCGCCAGCGGACTGCTTGCAGGAACACCACCAGCACGAAGCAGGCGAGGCCGGCGCCGACGAACCAGGGAGCGAGCGCCTGCATGATGTACGGAATCACGTAGAAGGTGACGGTGTTGTCGAGGTTGGGAGAGTTCAGTTGCACCTCGGACTGCCAGAGCGCCCAGACGCCGGTCGCGGTGAAAACGGCAGCAAGCACCCAGAGCACCACGATCCACGGGTTGCCGCGAACGCCGCCAGAGGGTTCATCGACCGCAGCTTCGATCGGGCGCGCCGATGCCGGCCCGTCATACCCGCGCTGGAACGCCGGGTCGAACCTCGGGTCGAACCTGTCGTCGTCGGATGCCACGCTGCTCCCTCACACTCGGTTCAGCCTAACCACGCGCACGTCGCCCGCCCAGTGTCTCCACCCGCGCTTAGGCTGTGCGCATGGCTCGAGTGACCACCACGTTCCGGTGCACGGAGTGCGGCTGGACGAGCCTGAAGTGGGTCGGGCGGTGCGGCGAATGCCAGCAGTGGAACACGGTCATCGATGCCACTGAGCCGACAGCGAGAGTCACGGCGGTGCGGCCCACGAGCGGGGCGAGGTCGATCACCGAGATCGGCGCCGAATCCGTCGCGCACTGGCCGAGCGGCATAGCCGAGTTCGACCGCGTACTCGGCGGCGGGGTAGTCCCGGGAGCCGCGATATTGCTCAGCGGCGAGCCGGGGGTCGGCAAGTCGACACTGCTGCTCGAGGTCGCCTCGCGAGCCGCGGCATCCGGGCAGCGCGTGCTCTACGTGAGTGCAGAGGAGTCCGTGAGCCAGGTGCGCCTGCGCGCCGAGCGCACCGGCGCACTGCAGCAGTCGCTGTTCCTCGCGGCGGAGACCGATCTCGCCACGATCCTCGGCCAGATCGACCAGGTATCCCCGCAACTCGTCATCGTCGACTCCGTGCAGACAGTGGCATCCGGACTCACGGATGGGCTGGCCGGCGGCCCATCGCAGGTGCGCGAAGTGGCATCCACTCTCATCCGCGTCAGCAAGGACCGCAACCTGCCCGTGCTCCTGGTCGGGCACGTGACCAAGGATGGCTCGATCGCCGGGCCGCGGCTGCTCGAGCACCTCGTCGATGTGGTGCTGCAGTTCGAGGGCGACCGTCAGACATCCCTGCGGTTCGTCCGTGCCCACAAGAACCGCTTCGGGCCGACGGATGAGGTGGGCTGCTTCGAGATGACCGGCGATGGAATCGCCGAGGTCGCCGACCCCAGTGGGCTGTTCCTCTCGCGCGCCCGCACGCCAGTGAGCGGCACCTGCGTGACGGTGGCGATCGAGGGCCGCCGGGCCCTGCCGGTGGAGGTGCAGGCGCTCATCGTGAAGACCCAGGCTCCCCAGCCGCGGCGCGTGGTCAACGGGGTGGACTCATCACGCGTGGCGATGCTGCTCGCGGTGCTCGAGCGGCGGGCGGGACTGCCTCTCTCCGGGTACGACGTCTACGTGTCGACTGTGGGCGGCATCCGAGTGACCGAGCCGGGAGCCGACCTCGCGATCGCGCTGGCGATCGCGAGTGCGTACAAAGACAAGGCGTTCCCAGTGACCCAGGCGGTGATCGGCGAGATCAGCCTCGCCGGCGAGATTCGCCCGGCGTCGAACGCGAAGCAGCGCGTGTCTGAGGCGAAGCGGCTCGGCTTCTCGACGGTTATCGACTCCGACGCCGTGCACCTTCGCGAGGCCGTGCGCCTGGCGTTCCTCGGTTCGACAGCCGACCTTGTCGATATTCCCGACTTCTAGTTGATCTGGAGCATCACGCCGGTGCCCCAGTCTTCGACAAGCCAGCTGATCCAGCCGTTCTGGCGCTGCAGGCTCACCGCCACCGAGTCGGTGGTGCCGTCCGGGCTGGTCCTCACGCAGGTGAACAGCTCCCCGACGAAGAGGGGCGGCGAGGGGCAGGTGACGGTGATCTGCGAACCGAGAGCCGCGGCATCCGCCTGCACCGACTGCTCTGCTTCGTGGGCGAAGACCGTCGGAGCGATCGAGATCATGAGGCCAGGGAAGACCAGGATCGCCGCGAGCACCGCGCCGATAGAGCTCGCCCAGATGGCGATTGGCGCGAACCCTCTTCCGGTTTCGCCGAATGTGCGGATCGCGCGGACGATGAGGTAGACGGGCTCGCGCAGCAACGCCCAGAACGGGCTCGCCGACCGCTTGTGGCCCCAGGTCTGCAGCACAAGCCGGTCGTAGAACGCGAGGCCGATGACTATCAGGTACGGGAAGATGACAACGGCGATCATGAGCTGCACGTTCCCGCCCAAGCCCGCCGGGATGATCAGCAACAGCAGCGTCGCGAGTTGCAGCAGCGGCATGAGCGCTATGACCCAGCTCGCGAACGTGTACGTTCCCATGCGCTTGAGCACGCGCTGTGGGGCGAGCTCCTCGGCGAGCGCGCTCAGAGTGGATGCCGCGGGCACGGCGTTCGTGTGCGAGCTCGCCCGCTTGGGCCCCGGCGTCGCCCCATCCCAGTCATCGGTCAGCGGGGGCTCGAGCTCCCTGAGCGTCATGGCGAGGAGCGGCTGGGCGCTCAACTCACCCCGCTCCGTGTCCACGTCCGTGAGCATCTCGGAGCCGATGAAGCTCCCATTCTCATTCTCACGACGTTCGCGATCGCGCAGGTCACGGCGCGAGGGAAGCTCCTCCTCCGCCGCCACTTCGGCCTCGGCTTCGGCTTCGGCCTCGGCCTCGGCGCGAGTCTGCAATTCCTCGTCATCGGCGAACGCCAGCCGTGTCGCCGGCTGGATGACGATGGGCGCGCGCGCTTCCGACGTGTGCTCAGTCCACGCCTGCGCGTCCCACCAGCGCAATTGGGGGAGCCCCAACGGATCCGGATACCACCCCGCGGGGACGCCGAATTTGTTCTCGTCCACGTGCCTAGCGTATCCGGCCTTATAGCCGATAGAAAGTCTGGTCTACCGTGTTGACACGCCCAATGCGAGGTACACGCAGGCAAGACCCCAACATTCAACTATCTAGCGAGACTTGACGGGTTGTGTTCTTCTCCAACCGGAGTAAATTCTTTTTCACCGGAGAGGTAAAACTCGAAGGCCAGAAAGACCCTCGGGGCCCGCAAGGGAATCGGGGGCCTTTCGCTTTAAGCCGAGGGTGCGCCGTTCCCGCCCCTGCCGCGCAACCCGCCATGTGCCGCGCCCAATACCGCGCTATGCACTGGAGGCTATCGACCTCGGCACGCACTAGTCCCTGAGGGTGCGGAGGTACTCGTTCATGCCTGCGGTGAGTTCGGTGTCGATGGGCAGCTGTTGCCCGTCGAGCTCGCGCACGGGAGCGACGAGCCGCACGCTCGAGACAAGCCACGCGGCATCCGCAGCCTTGAGGGCGGCGGGGGTGGCGAGCTCGAATGCCGTCGAGAGGCCGAGCGACTGCGCGTAGCGGAATACGTTCGCCTGCGTTGTGCCGTCGAGGATGCCGAGGCCGGTCCCGGGCGAGTAGAGCGTGTCACCCCGACGGAACACCACTGTGGAGGTCGGCCCCTCGAGCACGATGCCGTCACTCGAAATGAAGATCACATCGTCGGCGCCCCTGCGGGCGGCCTCCCGCGCGGCGGCGCGGTTGATCGCGTAGCTGAGGGTCTTGGCTCCCGCGAGCAGCCATGGCGAGGTCTTCTCGACATCATGGCGATAGCCGCGGTCGAGCATGACCACCCGGATGCCCGCGGTGCGCTCCGCGGTGAAGTCGCCGGAGATCGCCCCGTACGCCCATCCCGTCGGGCGGCCGTCGCCCTCCACGCCACGGGTGAGCACGGTCTTCACGAAGGACTCCGGAGCCGGCTCGAGCTCTGCGATGGTAGCGAGGATCGCGGCGCGCCAGGTGTCGAGGTCGGGGGCCGGCAGTTCGAGGGCAGCGGCAGACCTCGAGAACCGGCTGAGATGGTGCTCGAACGCCTGCGGTACCCCGTTGCCGACACTTATCGTCTCGAAGATGCCGTCTCCGCGGGTGGCACCCAGGTCGAGCGCGCTCACGTTCGGCGAAGCCGGATCAGCGAAACGCCAGGCGGCAGCCCCCCGCTCGTGCGGGGCGGCATCCGCCGAAGGCTGGTTGAGGATCGCGAGTACGTGGCTTGGCACGGATCAATACTCTCAGGCTTGTGCGTTTCAGGGCTCGCGCTGCACAGGGATGCTCGCGGTGTCGTAGCTCTGGGTGCGGCGCGGGATGAACAGCGCGATGACGACCCCCGCAAGTACTACGGCGGCCCCCATCGCAAAGACGATGGCGAACGCCGCACGTGACGGCGTGGAGATCCCGTCGGTGACCAGCAGGTGCGTCGAGAGGATGACGCCGACCACGGTTGCCGACAGTGTCGAGCCGAGCGTGCGCATCACCGAGTTGAGCCCGTTCGCAGCGGCTGTCTCCCTCGGGGGCACTGCCCGCATGATCAGGGTCGGCATCGCCGCATAGGCGAACCCCACCCCGAGGCCGGTGATCGTGGAGATGAGGATGATATGCCAGACCTGGTCGAGGAACACGATGCCCAGCCCGAACCCAATAGTGATGATGATGCCGCCGAGGATGAGGCTCGTGCGCGGGCCGCGGGCGTTGGATAGCCGGGCCGCAACCGGCGACATGACGAACATGACGATCCCGAGCGGCATGAGGCACAGGCTCGCGAGGATGAGGGGCAACCCGAGCCCGACCTCGCTGGCGACTGGAGCCTCGAGCACTATCGGCAGTGCTGCCGTGGTGACGAAGAACGCGAACCCCACCGAAATCGACGCGAGGTTTGTCAGTAGTACCGGGCGCCGGGCCGCGACCCTCAGGTCGATGAGCGGGTTGGCCGCGCGCAACTCGAAGAGCCCCCATGCGAAGAGCACGAGCACGCCACCGACCAGCAGGCCGAGGGTCAGCGGGCTCGTCCAACCCCACTCCGTGCCTTTCGAGATCGCGAGCAGGATGCCGATGAGACCGACCGCGAGGCCGGCGGCACCGACGAAGTCGAAGCGCCCACCCGCCCGCAGGGTGCTGACCGGGATGATCGTCGCGACGAGCACGATCGCGAGCACCCCGAACGCCGTGGCGAGCCAGAACAGGAAGTGCCAGTCGAGGTATTGCGCGATTGTCGCGGCCAGCGGCAGGCCAAGCGCACCGCCCACGCCGAGGGTGGCGCTGACCAAGGCTACGGCGCCACCCAGGTTCTTCGAGTGGATGACATCCCTGAGGATGCTGATGCCGAGAGCGATGACGCCGAGACCGATGCCCTGCAGCACTCGCCCGACAACCATGGGCACGAGGGTGTCGGAAAGCGCGGAGATGACCGACCCGGCCACCATGATGCACAGCAGCAGGAGCACGATCCTGCGCTTTCCATACATGTCGCCGAGGCGTCCGCTGATCGGGGTGGAGATCGCGGCGGCGAGCAGGGTCGCGGTGAGCACCCACGAGGCGTCCGCCTGGGTCGTGTCGAGCAGCGTCGGCAGCTCGGGGATGATCGGGGTGACGAGCGTCTGCATGAATGCCGCGATCAGGCCGGTGACCGCGAGCGTCGCGATCATGGACCTGTCGCTGCGAACCCGGCTGAGCGAGCGTCTCTGCCTGGGGGTCAGCGATCCGGCAGATTCTTCTTCACTCACTCGTGCAAGCGTACGCCGACCGCCGTCATTGAACTTTTGGGTTCAGTGTTATATAGTGAACCACATGGTTCACCAAGATGTTCTCGACCGCGCATTCGCCGCGTTGTCCGACTCCACTCGCCGCGGCATCCTTACGCGTCTCGGTGAAGGACCGGCGACGATAGGCGAGCTCGCCGTGCCCGCCGGGATGTCCCTCACCGGCCTCAAGAAGCACGTGCAGGTGCTCGAGGATGCCGGGCTCGTCACAACCGAGAAGGTTGGGAGATCGCGGCAGTGCAGCCTGGGCACCGAACGATTGGACGATGTCATGGCATGGATCACCTTCTACCAAGGGCTCTGGGAGCGTCGACTCGACGGTCTCGAGGCCTACTTCACCCTCAAGAAAGGACTCGACAAATGACCGAACAGACAAAGACCTACGACCTGAGGATGACGCGGCTCATTCCCGCGACCCCCGACGAGGTCTTCGACGCATACACCGACGCCCACAAGCAGGCGATCTGGTTCAGCCTGCTCAGCGAGGAGCCCGGCATCGTGGAGATCGATGTCGACCTCAGGGTCGGCGGCGAGCAGACGGCGGTGTGGGGTCCGAGCCGCGACCAGCTTTTTCGCGAAACGCAGGTCTTCAAAGTCATCGACCGGCCGAATCACCTCGTGACCACCTCATCGGGCAGCAGCCCCGACGGCATGACCATGACCACGGAGGTGGATGTCACGTTCGAGGAGCAGGATGGCGGCACGCTCATGACAGTCGTGCAGACAGGCTTTCCGACAGAGGAGCTGCGCGACTTCTTCAGCTCGATGGCCTGGGTCGGGGCTTTCGACCGCATCGCCGCGTACCTCGAGCAGGAGCGCGGGTTGTAAGCAACGGCTACTCGGCTTTCAGCTCGAGCGCATCGAGCACGTCCTGCGGCGTGGCCTGCATCGCGTGCGGGCCCGCCACGTCGAACCACACCGCCTCGAGCACCCCGATGTTCGACGCCAGGAAGTCCTTCAGCGCCGCCGCGTCATAGGCGCGCACGCGAAGATCACTCTCCTGCGGCAGCATCCGCTCGTAGGTCTGCGCCGAGGAGAACAGGAGCAGCATGTACCTGTCCGCGTCGCCCCGGCGGAAGACGCGCACCTGGGGCGGCCCGTCGACCGGGAGCATCGGCACCGCCACGCGGTCGTTGCGCAGCGCGAAGGCCACGGCGAGGGCATCCTGCGCCTCGAGCGCCGCGGCAAGGGTCGGCGATGAGAATGCCGAGTCGTCGGTCATCTACTGGAGGATGAACTGCGGATTGTCCGATTGCACGGCGTTGACGATCACGATGAGGTGGTAGCTCGCCCCGCCGGCGATCACCTGGTCGCGAGCGACATTGCAGGTGTCCTTTGATGACCGGGTGCGGTCCCAGCTCAGCGACGATCCCGCGAACGGTACGAACGGTTGCAACAGCACGGTGGCGGCAACCGCGCCGGTCTGGCAGTCTTTCGAGTTCCAGATGAGCTCGTCGCCGCTGACGATATGAAACTCCTGTACGTCTGAACCCGCCGAGAACGTGCACGCCGTCGGCGAGGTGTTCTTCAGCGAGAAGCTCAGTGCGGGGTTCACACCGGCCGCGTACGAGTTCGAGTCCAGTCCGGCCGTCACTGTGACCTTTGCGGGATCGCAGGCCTTCGCGTCTCCGACATTTGTGGAGGTCGCCGTCGGCGTGACACCCGGGCTCGCCGAATTCGTGCCAGAGGTTACCGGCGTCGGGGAGCCGGAGGGGGGTCTCGCCACGATCAGCACCACAACGATGATCACTGCCAGAAGCCCGAGCAGCAGCGCAAGCCGACGGCGCCAGTACACCCTCGACGGCTGGGGGCCGACCGGATTGCGGAACGTCGACATGAGCCAAGGGTAAGTCAGGCCGCGACAACGGCCTCGATGAATCGCAGGTAAGAGCCGAGGGCTGTCGAGCCGGTGACCACCCTCAGCACGAGCTCGTCGACAGATTCGAGGTACTCGCCGGCACGCGTGACGAGCGCGCCGGGCGCGCTGCCGTCGATAGTCGCATCGATGGCGCGGATGCCGAGCCGTTCGAAGTTCGCTGCATACGATCCGCTCGACTGGTACCCAGCGGCCTCGGCCTCGAGGGCCGGCAGCGCCTCTGGGGCGACGATGGTGCGGGCGTAGAGCACTGCGCGAACCGGACGGCCCGTGGCATCCCGGCGCAGGTCGTCCACGGCTGCCGCCGCCGTGGCCGGAGTAAGCCAGTTGAGCAGCACGCCGCCAGCGCGCTCGGCCGCCAACCGCCGCATCTTCGGGCCGAGCGCTCCCACGAGAACCGGCGCATGCGCGCGCAGGATGTCGATTGCCCCCGCCACCCTCGCGAGGGCCTGGTCGGGACCACCGGAGCCGATGCCGATGGTGAGCCTGTGCACCGGCAGACCGTCGAGTCGAGCGACGATCTCGCTCGCGGGCCGACGGTCGAGGGGGATGACGCCCGTACCCAGGGCGAGCGTGGTCGTGACCGCGGCAGCGACCTCGACGCCGGCGAGCGAATCGCCGCCAGGGGTGTCGTTGAGCCAGAGACCGCGAAACCCGGCGGCTTCGATTCGCGGCGCGAGCTCACGCAGGCTTTCGTGCGCCGTCGCACCGGGCAACCCGATCGAGACGCGCCGGAGGTCCATGGCCCTAGAGCTGCTTGAGCATGCGTGTGTTGCCGAGCGTGTTCGGTTTCACCCGCGATAGGTCAAGAAACTCGGCGACACCTTCGTCGGGTGAGAGCGCGAGCTGGGCGAACACCTCGGGCGCGACGATGTCCTCGCCGATCGCCTCGAAGCCGTGACGAGAGAAGAACGCCGTCTCGAATGTGAGGCAGAACAACCGGCTGAGGCCGAGGACCGTGGCATCCGCCTCGATGCGCTCGAGCAGGGCATGGCCGACGCCTCGGCCGAGCCACTCTGACGCCACGGCAAGGGTGCGCACTTCAGCAAGGTCCTGCCACATGACGTGCAGGGCCCCGCAGCCGATGAGCTCGCCGCCAGCGGTCTCGGCCACGCGGAACTCCTGCACCGCCTCGTAGAAGACGACGAGATCTTTGCCGAGCAGGATGCGCCGCTGCACAAGTGGCTCGACCAGCTTCTGGATCGCCGGAACGTCGCTCGTGCGGGCCGGGCGGACGGAGAAGGTCACCCACCAACGCTAGCGTCTCGATCGCGGTGCCCGGTGAGAATCCCGGGGGAATGACGAAGGGCGACGGGATCGCTCCCGCCGCCCTGTCGCGATACGCGCTGGCGCGCTACTCGACCCGCGTGTCTAGGCCTCGACGGCCTCTGGCTCCTTCTCGATGAGCCCGGCCTGGCGGCCCGTCGTGAAGACGAACTCGCCGGGCGCGTCACCCTTCGTGACGAAGTCCACGTGCACGTGGTCGCCCGCGTTCAGCTCGCCATGCAGGATGCGCTCGCTCAGTGCATCCTCGATCTCGTGCTGCACGGCACGGCGCAGCGGCCGTGCTCCGAGCGAGGGATCGAAGCCAACCTTGATGAGCTGCTCCTTGGCCGGCACCGTGAGCTCGACGCTCAGGTCACGGTCGAGCAAACGATCGCTGAGGCGCTTGATGAACAGGTCCACGATCTGCAGCAGCTCTTCGGGGCTCAACTGCGGGAAGACGATTGTCTCGTCGACACGGTTGAGGAACTCCGGCTTGAAGTGCTTCTTCAGCTCCTCGACGACCTTGCCGCGCATCCTGTCGTAGCCGGTGGCGGTGTCGGTGCTCGAGGTGAACCCGATCGGGGTGCCCGTGATGTCCTTCGTGCCGAGGTTCGTCGTCATGATGATCACGGTGTTCTTGAAGTCGACGACACGACCCTGGCCATCCGTCAGGCGTCCCTCTTCCAGGATCTGGAGGAG
>JAODLY010000046.1 GCA_025464445.1 Rhodoglobus sp.
CCCCGGCTGCTCCATACATCGCAGAATACAGTGGCTGCATGGCTATCCGGCGCGTCGCAATGGTGTCGATGCACACCTCGCCGGCTGCCCAGCCGGGCACCGGGGATGCCGGCGGCATGAACGTCGCCATCCTCGCCCTGGCCGCCGAGCTCGCGATCCGCGACGTCGAAGTCGACCTCGTGACGAGGGCCTCAGGGCCGGCAACCACCGCGGAGTTGCTGCCCGGCGTCACGCTGCTCGAGCTCGCCGCGGGGGAGGCCGGGCCCATCCCGAAGCAGCGGATGCCCGAGGTCACCGACGAGTTCGGCGAAGCGGTGGCCGCCCTCGCGCGGCGGGTTCCCGGGGGCTATGACATCATTCATCCGCACTACTGGCTGAGCGGCATCGCGAGCCTTCCTGTGGCGCTCGAGTTGGGCATCCCGCTCGTGCAGAGTTTTCACACCGTGGCTGCGATGAAGAACGCCGCGCTGTCCGGTGCCTCGACTGGATTCGACGCGACCGCCGCCGTGCTCGAGCCGGTGATGCGCGTGCGCAGCGAGATGTTCCTCGCTCGGCAGGCCGACGCCGTCGTCGCGAACTCCTCGGCGGAGGCGAGCGTGCTCATCGACAAGGTCGGCGTGCCCGCAGACAGGATGTGGATAATCCCGCCCGGCGTCGACCTCGCGATGTTCGCGCCGACCTCCGCCGAGGCCCAGGCGGCGGTGCGCAGGATGCTCGGCCTCGAGTCCGACCGTCCGCTCGCGGTGATTGCGGGGCGGGTGCAGCCGCTGAAGGGGCATGAGCTCGCGGTGCGTGCGCTCGCCGAGTTGCACGCCATGCGCGGCTGGGCCCCGGTGCTGGTGGTCGCGGGGGAGGTCACGCCCGGCGGTTCGCAGTTCGCCGCGGGGCTGCGTGAGCTCGCGTCCGCATTGGGGGTCGCGGGTGACGTGCGTTTCGTCGGAGCGCTGCACAGGGACACGCTCGCGGAACTGCTTGCCGCGGCATCCGTGACGTTGGTGCCCTCCTTCTCTGAGACGTTCGGCCTGGTCGCGCTCGAGTCGGCCGCCGCGGGAACGCCGGTGATCGCCTATCGCGCGGGTGGCCTGGCGGAGTCGGTCGAGGATGGCGTGTCCGGCACGCTCCTGGACACACGTGAGCCGCGGCTATGGGCGACCGAGATCGCCCTCATGCTCGAGAACGACGAGCGACGCTCGCGCATGGGGCTCTCGGCGCGCGCCCACGCCGAACGCTTCACCTGGGCTGCCGCGGCGGCGGGCCTGCTCGGGGTGTACGCGGGCGTCCAGCGCTAGCCACCCCCGCCCGGCTTTGGGTCGCCGCATCGGCCGCGCCCGTCAGCAATCACCCGCCGGCCGAGGTTGCGGCGGGCATTGTCATTTCATTCGTGGGAATCAGCACATTAGTTAGTCGCCCTCACAAACGTGCTGATCCCCACGAGCGAATTGAGGGAGGGGTCCGTGCGCTCGCCGCGGCGCAGTCGAGGCGCCGAAGCGACGCGGCCGAGGGGTCGCTGGCGCGGGTGGGGGAGAACAGCGGCGAGCGGGCGGGTGGGCAAGGGGCTGCGGGCGGGGTTGCGGGCCGACTCAGGGCCGCCCGTACCCTTCGAGAAGCCTCAGCCAGATCTCGTTCATCGTGGGGTAGGCGGGCACCGCGTGCCACAACCTGTCGATCGGCACTTCGCCGACGATCGCGATCGTCGCGGCCTGGATGAGTTCGCTCACGTCCTGGCCGACGAATGTCACGCCGAGCACGACTTTGCGCTTCTCGTCCACGACCATGCGCGCCATGCCGACATAATCGTCCGCTTGAATTGAGGATCCGGCGACCCAGCTCATGTCGTAGTCGACGACGCGGATGTCGTAGCCGGCCTTGCGCGCGGCGTCCGACGTGAGTCCGGCGGACGCCACCTCCGGTTCGGAGAATGTCACCTGCGGCACGGCGGCGTGGTCGGCCGTCGCGACGTGGGCGCCCCACGGCGCGTCATCCACCGGCTTGCCGAGTGCCCGCGCGGCAATCACATCGCCAGCCGCTCTCGCCTGGTACTTGCCCTGGTGGGTCACGAGGGCGCGGTGGTTGATGTCGCCGACCGCGTAGAGCCACTCGCTGTGCTCATTCGTGGAGGCGCGCACCAGGAGGGTGTCGTCGGTGTCGAGCCAGTCGCCCGGCTTGAGACCGATCGCGTCGAGGCCGATGTCCATCGAGCGCGGCACCCGGCCGGTCGCCACGAGCACCTCCTCGGCGATCACAACGTCGCCGTCGACGGAGAGCGCGATGCCGTCGGCGCCGCGGGAGACCGCGGTCGGCGCGGCCCTTCGGATGTCCACCCCGAGTCCGCGCAGCCCGGTCGTGACCATCTCGCCGGCGAAATCCTCCTGGCCGGCGAGCAGCCCGCTGCGCGCGAAGACCGTGACGGCCGTGCCGAACGAAGCGTATGCCGTCGCCATCTCCACGGCGACGACGCCTCCGCCGATGATCGCGAGGCTCTTAGGCGCGACCTGGGCGCTCGTGGCATCCCGCGGGGTCCACGGGTTCGCGTCGAGCAGGCCGGGGATGTCCGGCATGAGCGGGTCCGACCCCGTGCTCACGACCACGGCGTGCGTGGCCTCGAGCACGGTCGTCGACCCGTCCGCGGCGGTGACCGTGACCTCCTTGACGCCCGTGATCCGGCCGCGGCCGCGCATGAGGACGATGCCGGCCCCCGCCGCCCAGTCGACCTGGCTGGTGTCATCCCAGTCATGCACCATCGTGTTGCGGCGCCGGAAGACGGCGGCGACATCCAGCTGGCCGGTCACGGCCTGGCTGGCACCGCCGACACGCTGCGCGGCGCGCAAGGCCATACCGGAGCGGATGAGCGTCTTCGAGGGCATGCATGCCCAGTACGAGCATTCGCCGCCCACAAGTTCACTTTCGATGAGCACGGCACTGAGCCCACCCTGCACGGCTCGATCGGCGACGTTCTCGGCGACGGCACCGCCCCCGATGATGACGACGTCATAGGTGGTGGTCATGTGCGCTCCTACCGTCCGATGAATGTTGCAGGCTGGCGGGTTGCGAATGCCTCCATGCCGATACGTGCATCCTGGGACTGCGCGAGCCGCACGAGTTCCGGCTGCAGGGATGCCTCAGCCGCGGCATCCCCGTCCCTGGCGGCGAGCCGCGCATTGGCGAGGGCAGCCTGCACGGCGAGGGGCGCCTGGGCTGCGACCCGTTGCGCCAGCTCGAGGCCGCGGGCGTACTGCTCGCCGTGCGGCACCAGCTCCTGCACGAGGCCGATGCGGTGCGCTTCGGCGGCGTCGAAGGTATCGCCGGTGAGAATCCAGCGCATCGCATTGCCCCAGCCCACAGCCTGGGGAAAGCGGATAGTCGCCCCGCCGAACGGCAGGATGCCGCGGGCGACCTCGATCTGACCGAACACTGTCGAGTCGGCCGCGACAGCGATATCGGCGCTCAGGATCAGCTCGATCCCGAGGGTGAGGCAGGTGCCCTGCACCGCGATCACCACGGGCTTCGTCAGGCGCTGGCCGGCGACCTGCCATGGATGGATGCCGCCCTCCGGCACCACGTCGAGCCCGTTCGGCCCGATGCGCGGCCCGACGTCGGCGAGGTCCAGCCCCCCGGTGAAATGGTCGCCGTGCGCGAAGACGAAGCCGGCGCGCAACTCGGGATCACGCTCCAGTTCGCCGTAGGCCAGCGACAACTCCTGCAGCATGCGGTAGTCGGCCGCGTTGCGTTTGTCCACGCGATCGAGGCCGATGAGCAGCACATGCCCGTCACGTTCGACGGATATTCGGGGAGCGTCGTCGGTCATGGTTCCAGACTACGACGCCACTTCTGCGGATGCTGCGGCCAGTGCGCCCACGATCCTGAGGATTGTCGGCAGGTCGTCGACCGCGGCATCGACAGACGCCGGCGCGAACTCGGTTATGCCGGCGCCGGCGAGCGGAAACCTGGCAAGGAGCGCTTTGAGCGCGTCCACGAGATCGCCGGCCGACAGCCCGAATGGTTCGGGGTAGCCGATGCCGGTGAACTCACCAGGGTCGAGCACGTCGAGGTCGATGTGCACGTACACGGATGCCGCGCCGGTGGCTTCCACGGCGGCGATGAGTGCCTCCGCGCCGAAGCCGTCGACCCCGACGCTGCGCACGGCGTTCTGCGCGATGTACTCGTCCTCCGCAGCGTCGACCGACCGTGCTCCCACGAGCACGACGCGTGATGGCGACAGCGGAGTGGACGGCACGAGTTGCGCGGGCCCCTCGCCCAGTGCTGTGCGCAGCACCATCCCGGTGAACGCGTGCGAAGGGCTCGACTCCGGCGTGTTGAGGTCGGGATGGGCATCGAACCAGACGACAGCGACATCCCGTTCCGAGACATTGTCGAGACCGGCGAGCTCCACCCCGCAGTCGCCCCCGATGAGGATCGTGGGCCCCTCATTTTCGGCGAGGGCCTGGGTCACCCGGTCACGCACGAGCGCTATCGAACTGAGGCGGTGGACGGTGGTGCCCTGCGAGTCGCCCGATTCGAGCGGCACTGCCACGACACGCGTCGTCGCGGACGGAAGGTCACCTCGGATGGCCTCGGCACCGTCGACGAGACGCATCGCTCTCGACGAGCCTGAACCCTGCCACTGCGGTACGACGAGAAAGCTGGCGACCATGCCAGAAACCCTAGCGCGTGGCCAACCTGAGGTTCGCTTCGAGTTCGGCGACATCCTGCCGCGCGATATAGGCGGGCTGGTCGCGGTCGATCCGCCAGCTCTCGGTGAGCGGGCCCGCATCGACGGTGTCGAAACCGAACAGGTCCTGCAGCTTCGCAACCGCCTCTTTGGCGTCGGCGTCGTCTCCCGAGATCGCGAGCGCGCGGCGCCCCTCAGCGCCCGATGGCAGCGCATCGGCCTCGATGAGGTCGGCCCTGATGTGGTTGAACGCCTTGACGACCCTGCTCGTCGGCAGGTGTCGCTGCAGAAGCCCGGTCGCTGTCACCTCGCCGTTGTCGATTTCGGGGTAGTGCCCGTCACGCTCGAAGTAGTAGTTGTTCGTGTCGATGACGACCTTGCCCGCGAGCTCGTCGACGGGAACTGTGGCAATCGCGTTGAAGGGAATCGTCACGACGGCAAGATCGGCGGCCGCCGCGGCTTCGGTCGTCGTGGCCGCACGCGCCCTGGGTCCCAACTCTGCGACGAGATCGAAAAGGGTGTCAGGGCCGCGCGAATTGCTCATCACGACGTCGTAGCCGTTCTCGATGGCCTTGCGGGCGAGTTGGCTGCCGATCCGGCCTGAACCGATGAATCCGATTGTTGTCATGACCGACTCAAGTCGCCCGCGGCCGAATCTGTTCCCGCGAGGGGATTATTGCGTGATCGCCTGCGGCGCGGCTCCGCCGGCCTTGAGGGCGGCAAGGCGGGTGTCCACCTCAGCCTGCTTGCCGAGGTCGTCGAGGCTCTCGAACTGCGAGTCGAGGCTGGATGCCGCGAGCTCCTGCTGCCCGGCCACCTTCGCCTCTTCGCGCCGCACCTTGTCTTCGAACCGCCCCAGCTCGCTCGTGGGATCCATCACGTCGATCGACTTGACGGCGTCGAGCACCTGGGACTGGGCATCCACGGTCTTGGCGCGCGCGACGAGCTCGTCCCGCTTGGAGATCAGCTCGGAGAGCTTGGCGTGCATGCCGTCGAGGCCGGTCTTGAGCTGCGCGACTGTGGTGTTCTGGGATGCGATTGTCGGCTCCGCGTCCTTGGCCTCGGTCTCCGAAGAGACCTGCTTGCCGAGCGCGATCCTGGCGAGGTTGTCGAACTTGTCCGCGTCGGCAGTGTTGCCCGCAGAGCGCAGCTCGTCGGCCTTGTTGCTCGCGGCGAGGGCTTTGCGGCCCCAGTCGGCCGCGGCGGCGATGTCTTCGGCGTGGTCCTGTTCCATCAGGCGCAGGTTGCCGATGGTCTGGGCGACTGCGCTCTCAGCATCGGCGATGTTGTTGGTGAAATCGCGCACCAGCTGGTCGAGCATGAGTTCGGGGTCCTCAGCCTGGTCGATGAGGGAGTTGATGTTCGCCCTCAGGAGCTGGGAGATGCGTCCGAGGATTGATTGCTTGGCCATTCAAGGTGCCTTTCGTGAGGGGAACCGTGTCGAAGTCTGCACTAGAACCTACAGCCGTGGCGTGTGCAGCCACCACTGCCGCGATGGCATCCGCCCGGCCGACGTCGTCGGGAGTGGGGCTGAACTTCGGCTAGAGTCGATCTCGCGAATAAGGAATCGCCGCCACAACGACGTGGCGGCGATTCCTGCGTTGGGGCAGCTATTTCAGTGTGATCGGCGTGACGGGGCCGGTGACCAGATCCACGCCCGGTGTGCCCTGCTGTGCCATGGATGCGTCCGGCTGGAAGTCGATAGCCGCCGACAGGTAGTACCCGCCGGCAGGCAGCACCGGCAGGTCGGCGCGGAAACTCTCCGCCTCGTCATCGGCCACGTCACAGCGCACGGGAGTGAACGACGCCGAGTAGTCCATCGATTGCCCGGGGGCGAGATCGACGGTGACCGCCAGGTCGATCATCGGGCCGTTGCTGTGCCAGAGCACGACGCCGCCCTGGGAGACCGTGATGGCTGGCGCGGCGGCGGTGGTGCCTGTGACGGTTTCCGACCCGGTGTTCGTCAGGTGCACGGTGCCCTGGATGGCGCTCGCGCCTGCCGGTGCGGTCTCGGGGAATGCCACATCCAGCCGCAGCCCATAGAGACTCGGCGCCGCCTCGGCCACGGTGCCCGCGCAGAGGTTGATCTTCGCCGCCGGTGCTCGCTTGGTGGTGGTGTCGAAGCTCTGGCCACCCTCGACACTCGGCGCTGCCGCGTCGGTCTGGGACATTATCGAGGCCTCGGGTTGCCGCACTATCGACTGGATGCCGACGACGGCGATCCCGGCTACGGCGAGCGTACCGATGGCCCCCATCGCGAGCTGTCGCGGCAGTCGGCGCGCACGGCTTCGCGCGATGATGCGCCGGGCATCCAGTGGTCTTCCGGGGGATGTCGACGCGAACAGGTCACGAATGTCGTCTTCGGTGGGACTGGGCACGTCAGGCTCCCTTCACGGAGATCGCCAGTTTGGCGAGGCCATCGCTCAGGTACCGCTTGACGGCGCCAGCGCTGATCTCGAGCTCGTCGGCGATGTCGTCGACCTTGAGGTCTTCGTAGTAGCGCAGCACCAGGCATGCGCGCTCCCGCGGCGTGAGCTTCTGCAGCTGGTGGTGCAGGTCGATGCGGGCATCCGTCTCACCGTCTTTCGGCTCGGCCAACTCGGGCACGGCGTTGAGGTGGGCGATGCGGCGCCAGTGGCTGGTGCGGCGCCCCGAATCGAGGTAGGTGTTGAGGATGACGCGGCGCACATAGGCTTCGGCGCTTGCGACCGAGAAGCCGTTGCGCAACCTGCCGAACGTCTTGACGAGGGCGTCCTGCACGAGGTCGGACGCGTCATCCCTGCTTCCCGAGACGAAGTACGCGTATCGGGTGAGCGCGTCGCCGCGCTCAGCGACGAGCCTCGTGACGACGTGCTGCCATTCCGGGGCTGCCACGGAACTCCCTCCGGATGCCGCGGCACGGCCTGGCGCGGTCGTGTCAAAAGTAGTGCTGCTCACACCCACCAAGACGACTGCAGCGCCGCAAACGTTGGGGTGTCATCGGTTATTCTCGGGGACGGTCACTCGCCTCGCCCTCGAACATCAGAACTATGGCGAATCGAAGAGCCGGAAACCACCCGATTCGTCGTGGTGGTCCCCACTCTTGACACTCAGACATCCGATGTTTATGCTCGGGCACGTGAGCCAAAGGAGGCCCGGGTGACTAAGGACGGCGCGCAGCCTGCGTTGCTGCAGGTCGTCGGTGCCAGCAAGAGTTTTCCGGGCGTCCAGGCACTCGACAACGTGCACCTCGACCTGCGTCACGGCGAAGTGCTCGCGGTGGTCGGTGAGAACGGCGCAGGCAAGTCCACGCTCATGAAGCTGCTTTCTGGTATCTACCAGCCGGACAGCGGCGAGTTCTTCCTCAACGGAGAGCAGATCCACATCGCGAGCCCCAGGCACGCGCAGGAACTCGGCATCAGCGTCATCCACCAAGAATTCAACCTCATGCCCGATCTGACGATCGCGCAGAACATCTTCATCGGCAGGGAACCGCGGGTCGCCCGGTTGTTCCTCTCCGATCGGGAGCTCAACCGCAAAGCGCAGGAACTCTTCGACCGCCTCGGGTTGGCGCTTGATCCCACCTCGCTCGTGAGCGAGCTCACCGTCGCGCGCCAGCAAATCGTCGAGATCGCCAAGGCGCTGAGCTACAACGCGCGGGTGCTCATCATGGACGAGCCGACAGCGGCGCTCAATGACGTGGAAGTCGAGACCCTGTTCGGACTGATCCGACGGTTCACGACGCCGACGACGGGGGTTATCTACATCTCGCACCGCATGCAGGAGCTCAGGGCAATCAGCGACAGGATCACCGTGCTCAGGGACGGCCAGTACGTCGACACGTTCGACACCGCGCCGACCCCGGTGTCGCATGTCATCTCTCTCATGGTGGGCCGAAAGATCACCGGGGAGCAGCGGCCGGCGACAGCCCCGGCTGTGGGGGAGACCGTGCTCTCGGTGACGGGGCTGAGCACGAAGGGCCTCATCAAAGACGTGAGCTTCGACCTGCACAAGGGAGAGATCCTGGGATTCGCCGGACTCATGGGCGCCGGCCGCACCGAGATCGCGCGGGCGATCGTTGGCGCGGACAGGTCTGAGAGCGGCACGATCACCCTCCACGGTAAGAAGGTGTCGATCGCCAATCCGGCGGATGCGGCGAGGCTCGGCATTGGCTACCTCTCCGAAGACCGCAAGCGATTCGGCGTGCTGCTCGAGCGCAATGTCAAGGAGAACGTCGTGCTCGCCTCGCTGGTTGATTACGTTGCTGCACTCGGATTCATCAACGACAGGCGCATCGAGCAGACGGCAAAGTCGTACGTCTCGACCCTCAGGATCAAGACGCCGTCGACGAGCCAACTCGTCAAGAACCTCTCCGGCGGCAACCAGCAGAAGGTCGTCATCGCCAAGTGGCTCGCACGCGATTGCGATGTGCTGATCTTCGACGAACCGACGCGGGGAATCGACGTCGGCGCCAAAGACGAGATCTACGCCCTGCTCAACGAGCTGGCCGCCCAGGGCAAAGCGATCATCATGATCTCCTCGGAGCTGCCCGAGGTGTTGAGGCTCTCGCATCGCATCGCAGTCATGTGCGAAGGGCGACTGACGGCGATCTTCGACAACGCCGAGGCCACCCAGGAAAACATCATGGACTACGCAACGCGCTTCAGCGCCGAAGGAACGGTAAAACAAGGATGAGCACCACCACAGTGCAGCGACGATCGTTAGTGACCAACCTGCGGGGGTCGCTGCAGCAGGTCCTGGCTGCCGCGAGCCTCATCCTGATCTTCATATTCTTCTCGATCGCGAGCCCCTACTTCCTGCTGCCCGCGAACCTCATCGGCATCCTCACGGCGGCGACGGTCACCGGGATTCTCGCTCTCGGCACGACATTCGTCATCATCACCGGTGGTATCGATCTCTCCATCGGCACCGGCATGGTGTTGTGCGCCGTCATGGCCGGCGTCTTTCTCACCTACTGGGGCTGGCCACTGTGGGCGGGCGTCATCGGTGCGATTCTCTTCGGCGGGCTCATCGGCTTCGTCAACGGTGTCGCCATCTCGGTGTTCGGCTTGCCGCCGTTCATCGCGACCCTCGGCATGATGCTCGTGACGGCGGGACTCGCGCTCGTCATCTCAGGCACGAAGCCGATCTACTTCAAATCCACGCCCGACTTTCAGAACATCATGAACCTCTCCCTTATCCCGGGCGCACGGTTTCCGCTCGGCGTCGGCATCTTCATAGTGCTGATGGTCGTCTCAGCGCTCATTCTGGGCCGCACGATAGTCGGTCGTTACGCCTTCTCCATCGGAAGCAACGAGGCCGCCACGGCCCTGTCGGGTGTCAACGTGCGCCGCTGGAAGATCTTCATCTACTCGTTCGCCGGCCTCTTCGTGGGAATCGCGGGGGTGCTCGCGGCCTCGCGCCTGAGTTCCGCGCAGCCTACGGGTGGACAGGGCCTCGAGCTGCAGGCGATCGCCGCGGTGGTTATCGGCGGCACCTCGCTCCAGGGCGGCAGGGGATCGATCGTCGGCACGGTGATCGGCTCGCTCATAGTGGCGGTGCTGACCAACGGCCTGCGAGTGACAGCCGTGCCCCAGGAATGGCAGTCGGTAGTGGTCGGCTGCGTCATCCTCGTCGCCGTTTACCTCGACATGCTGCGCAGGAAAGGGGCGTAGCAGGTAGCAGCAGCACGTAGCACCCCAAATCCCAGCACCACGATTTCATCACCCAACAAGGAGTTATCAATGAAGAAACGACTTATCGGCGCAGCAATCGTAATCACAGTGGTCGCAGCGTCCCTCGCAGGTTGTGCGCCCGCAGGATCGGGGAGCGGCGACGGCGCTTCGGCGGCGAAGCCGTACATCGCCCTCATCTCTAAAGGCTTCAAACACCAGTTCTGGCAGGCGGTCAAGCAGGGCGCAGAGCAGGCGGCCGCTGAGTTCAACGTGACCGTCACGTTCGAAGGCGCCGAGGAGGAGGGCAACGTCGACCAGCAGATCCAGTTGCTGCAGACCACCCTCGACAAGCACCCTGACGCGCTCGGCTTCGCCGCGATCGACAGCCAGGCGGCCGGCCCGCTCATGGACCAGGCGAAGCAGGATGGCATCCCCGTCATCGCGTTCGACTCCGGCGTCGACAGCGACGTTCCGGTGACCACCGCGAGCACCGACAACCTGGCCGCGGCCGCGGAGGCGGCCAAGCACATGGCCGACCTCATCGGGCACGAGGGCAAGATCGCCCTGGTCATCCACGACCAGACGAGCATCACGGGCGTTCAGCGTCGCGACGGTTTTGTCGACTACATGAAGAAGAACGAGCCGAACATCACCATCGTCGACATCCAGTACAGCGGCGACCCGCTCGTGGCGACCGACCTCGCCAAAGCGATCATCACCGCCAACCCCGACCTCAAGGGCCTCTACGGCTCCAACGAGGGCGCGGCGATCGGCATCGTGCACGCCGTGCAGGAGCTCGGCATCACCGGCAAGCTGACGGTCGTGGGTTTCGACTCCGGCAAAGACCAGATCGACGCGATCAACAGCGGCCTGATGGCCGGCGCGATCACGCAGAACCCGGTCGGCATCGGTTATGAGACGGTGAAGGCCGCCGTCGCCATCATCAACGGCAAGACGGTCGCGAAGACCATCGACACCGGCTTCTTCTGGTACGACAAGACAAACATCACCGACCCGAAGATCGCGGCGGTGCTGTACCAGTAACGCCCGGCACGGACAGGATGCCCCCACCGCGAGAGTCCGCGGTGGGGGCATCCCCGCGTTCCCGGGATGCCACGGCTCAGGTGTCTGTTGCGGCCGAGCGCAGCCACTGCTCCACGCCGGAGATGTGCACGAGCACGAGGGATTCCGCAAGCTTCGAATCGCCAAGTGCGAGTGCCTCGACAATCGCACGGTGCTCATCGAGGGTGCGTGGAACCGAGTTCTCCTGGGTGAGGCCGCGCCAGATGCGGGCCCGCGCCGTGCGGCTGGACAACGACTCGATGAGCGTGGACAGGTACGAGTTGCCTGCGGCCTCGACTATCGCGCCGTGGAACTCGATATCGTGCGCCACGAGGCCTTCGACGCTCGTGGACGCGTCCACCGAGGCGATCTGGGTGCGCAAGCCCGCGACTGTCGCCTCGTCGATGAGCGTGGCCGCCATGGCCGCCGCTGCTGATTCCAGGATGCGCCGCACGGCGAAGAGCTCGAGGATCGAACTGTCGTCATGCAGGTCGACGACGAACGACATCGCCTCCAGCAGCAGGCGAGGCTCGAGGCTCGTCACGTATGTGCCGTCGCCGCGGCGCACATCGAGCACGCGGATCACCTCGAGCGCCTTCACGGCCTCGCGCATCGAGCTGCGGGAGAGGCCGAGCCGCTCGGCAAGCTCCATCTCCGGGGGAAGCCGGTCACCGGGCGAAAGCTCGCCGCGGAGGATCATCTCCTTGATCTTGAGGATCGCTTCGTCGGTCACCGCCACGCGGCAATCCTATTCCAGCCCGTTGTGCGGCCGGTCAGCCCAGCTTCTGCCTCAGCACCGCAAGTTGGCGCTGCACGGACGCAGGCACCCGGCCGTCGAACGTCGCGAAGAACCGCTCGGTGGACTCCGCCTCCGCAAGCCACGATTTCTTGTCGATCGCGAACAGTTCGGCGATGTCTTCATCGGCGATGTCGAGCCCGTCAAGGTTGAGGTCGCTGCTGCGGGGAACGAGGCCGAGCGCGCTCTCCTCTGCCGGCACCTGGCCGTCGACGCGGTCGAGCATCCACTCGAGTACGCGGGAATTCTCGCCGAAGCCCGGCCACAGGAAGCGCCCGTCCGCGGCCTTGCGGAACCAGTTGACCTGGAACATGCGGGGCACGGCTCCTGTCTTGCGCAGCTTTGCGCCGATCGAGAGCCAGTGTGCCCAGTGGTCTGCCATGTTGTAGCCGCAGAACGGCGCCATGGCGAACGGGTCGCGACGCAGTTCCCCGAGAGTGCCTTCGGCGGCCGCGGTGCGCTCGGACGAGATCGTGGCGCCCAGGTAGACCCCATGCTCCCAATCCCGTGCCTCCACCACTAGCGGCACGTTTGTCGCGCGGCGGCCGCCGAAGATTATCGCGTCGATGACGACGCCCCGTGGGTCTTCCCAGTCGTCCGAGATGCTCGGGCACTGCCTGGCCGCCACGGTGAAACGAGAGTTCGGGTGGGCGGCGGGGCGCCCGGACGCCGGGGTCCAGCTGTAGCCCCGCCAGTCGGTGAGATGGTCGGGGGCTTTGTCGCTCATCCCCTCCCACCACACGTCGCCGTCGTCGCGCAGCGCGACGTTCGTGAAGATCGTGTTGCCCCAGATCGTGTCCATAGCCGTCCGGTTGGTGGAGAATCCCGTGCCGGGAGCGACTCCGAAGAAGCCCGCCTCAGGGTTTATCGCCCGCAGGCGCCCGTCGGCGCCGATGCCGAGCCAGGCGATGTCGTCACCGACGGTCTCCACCGTCCAGCCCGGGATTGTCGGGACCATCATCGCGAGGTTCGTCTTGCCGCAGGCGCTCGGGAACGCCCCCGCGACGTGGAAGACCCTGCCGCGCGGATTCGTGACCTTGATGATGAGCATGTGCTCGGCCAGCCAGCCCTCGTCGCGGGCGATCACCGAGGCGATGCGCAGCGCGAATGCCTTCTTGGCGAGCAACGCGTTTCCGCCGTAGGCAGACCCGAATGACCAGATCTCGCGCGACTCGGGGAAGTGGGTGATGTACTTCGTGTCGTTGCAGGGCCACGCGACATCCTGCTGACCGTCTTCGAGGGGAGCGCCGACGCTGTGGACTGCGCGCACCCATTCGGTCGCGTCGGTGAAGAGGCCCAGGGCGACGGTGCCCATGCGGGTCATGATGCCCATGCTCGCGACGACGTACGGGGAATCCGTGACCTGCACCCCGAGCTTGGCCAGCGGCGAACCGAGCGGCCCCATCGAAAAGGGTAGGACGTACATGGTGCGCCCACGCATGCTTCCGTAGAACAGCCGGCCCAGCGTCGTCCGCATCTCGCCGGGTTCGCGCCAGTTGTTGGTGGGGCCGGCATCCTCCTCCTTCGCGGAGCAGATGAACGTGCGGTCTTCGACGCGCGCCACATCGTGCGGATCGCTGCGGGCCAGGAAGCTGTACGGCCGGTGCTCCGGGTTCAGCCGGGTGAGCGTTCCCGATGCGACCATCCCGCGGGCGAGGTCGTCCCACTCGGCGGCGGAGCCATCGCACCAGACGACATCGTCGGGGAGAGTGATGGCGGCGATCTCGTCGACCCAGCTCACGACAGCCGCGTTCGCACCCTCGGGTGCGGGGGACTGCTTGCGGACCATGGTGGAGATGCTCATGCTGTACCTTCCGCTCAAGATGTGGTGTTCTTCCACTATCGCGCGTCTCATTCGGTACCAATCCGCAATCGGGGTGGAAAGATCACAGCTTCTTTCGCTATGGTCAAGGGCGTGAACGATCTTGTGACGCTCGGGCAGCGAATCCGGCATTTCCGCACATCCACGGGCCTGACGCTCGACCAGCTCGGCGAGAAGGTCGGCATCGCCGGCAGCCAGCTGTCACTCATGGAGAACGGCAAACGCGAACCGCGGCTCAGCCTGCTGTCGTCCATTGCGGCGGCCACCGGCATCCAGCTATCAGACCTGCTGGATGATGCGCCGCCATCGAAGCGCGCCGCGCTCGAGATCGAACTCGAGCGTGCACAGCGCTCGAGTGTCTACGGCTCGCTCGGCCTGCCCGCCATCCGCCCGGCAAAGGGGACGAGCGACGACACTCTCGTCGCCCTCGTCGGGCTGCACCGGGAGCTTGCGCGTCGCGCGCGGGAGGCGATCGCCACCCCGGAGGAGGCCCGCCGCGGCAACACGGAGCTGCGCCAGCACATGCGCACCCTCGACAACTACCTGCCGGACATCGATGACATCGCCGAGCGGATGCTGGGCGAAGTCGGCCACATCTCGGGCGCGCTCACCCACCGCTCGGTGAGCAGGATGGCGAAGAACCTCGGGTTCGAGCTCGTGCATGTCAACGACCTGCCGCATTCGGCGCGCTCCGTCACCGACCTCGAGAACGGGCGCATCTACCTGCCTCCGGCCTCAATTCCTGGCGGCCACGGGTTGCGCGGCATGGCCCTGCAGGCGATGGCGCACAGGGTGCTCGGCCACACGACGCCGGCCACCTACGCCGACTTCCTGCGGCAGCGCCTCGAGATCAACTACTTCGCGGCGGCCGTGCTCATGCCGCGCAGGCAGTCCGTCGAGTTTCTCAGCCAGGCGAAGGCCGACAGGAACATCGCCGTCGAAGACTTTCGGGATGCCTTCGGCGTCACCCACGAGGCAGCCGCGTTGCGCTTCACCAACCTCGCCACCGCACACCTCGACCTCGAAGTGCACTTCCTGCGCGTCGGCGACGACGGGGCGGTCTCGAAGGCGTACGAGAACGACGGCCTGCGGCTGCCTGTCGACGTCACGGGCTCAACCGAAGGCCAGCTCGTGTGCAGGCACTGGAGTGCCCGCACGGCATTCACGCGCAACAACCGAACGACGGAGTTCTACCAGTACACCGACACCCCGGAGGGCACATTCTTCGACTCGACCCAGACCGGAACCACCCAGGCCGGGGAGTTCTCGATCACGATCGGGGTGCCCTTCGCGCACTCCAAATGGTTCCGCGGCCGCGAGACAGGCAACCGCACGGTGTCGACCTGTCCCGACGAGAGCTGCTGCCGCACCCCGGAGTCCGAGCTCACCCAGCGTTGGTCGGGCAAGGCCTGGTCGAGCGCGAAGCTGCACGCGCACATCCTGTCGCCGCTGCCATCCGGAACCTTCCCTGGCGTCGACGACCGTGAACTCTATGAGTTCCTCGAAGCGCACAGCGGCTCCGACTGAGTCCGGCGGGGCGCGGCCCTCAACGCCCGAGAGACTCTGCGGGCAGGTCGAACCACCGCAGGTGCTCGAAGTCCGCACTCAGCATGCCGTCCGCGATGTGGTCTGAGGCGTCAGGCAGCCCGGCGAGCAGTTCGGCCGCCTCCGACAGGTAGCCGGCAAGCGCCGACTCCGGTGCGGTCTCCCGGTGTTGCGGATAGGTGAGCAGCCCATCCCGGTCGTAAGCGACCTGGGCGAGGCGCAGGGGCGGCTCGACCGGGCCATCCTTGTGCCGCCAGAGCCCGCTGTCGAGCGCGAAGCGGTACTGCGGCACCAGCTTCCAGCCGTGCTCGGCCACCAACTCGACCGCGCGCACGATGTAGTCGAACACGGCCTCGCTGATGAAGTAGTTGAAGCTCACCCGCACCCAGCCGGGCTTGATGCCCTCGCATCCGCCGGCGATCTCCCGCTCGAACTCGTGCGAGCGCTCAAGGTCGATGCCGAGCAGGCGATGGCCGTAAGGCCCTGCACACGAGCAGCCGCCGCGGGACTGGATGCCGAACAGGTCGTTCAGGATCGCCACGACCACATTGTGGTGCAGGTAGCGTCCGCCCGGCCGCTTGATCACGAAGGAGACTATCGACAGCCGCTCCGCCTGTGGATTGCCCAGCACCTGCACGAGCGGGTGGGCGCCCCAGGCCTCGAGCGCGCGGTCGATGAAGCCGCGCTCGAGGGCGTGGATGGTGTCGACGCCGACAGCATCCTTGAGGGCGAAGACGAGACCTGCCCGTATCGACTCGACGATCGCGGGCGTTCCCGCCTCCTCGCGATGGGCGGGGTCGGTCAGGTACCGGTGCTCGAGCGGGTTGACGTAGGCGACGGTACCGCCGCCGACCATGTCCGGCACCGTGTTGGTGAGCAACTTCCTGTTGACGACGAGCACGCCAGGCGTGCCCGGGCCGCCGATGAACTTGTGCGGCGAGAGGAACACCGCGTCGAGGCCCGACGCGTCGATGGCGACGTATGGCGCCGCGGCCGCGTAGTCCCAGAAGGCGAGCGCGCCATGGTCGTGCAGGATCCTCGTGATCCCGGCCGTATCGGTGAGGATGCCCGTGACATTGCTCGCGGCACTGAACGAGCCGATCTTCACTGGGCGGTCGGCGAAGAACTCCAACTGCTCGATGAGGTGGGCCGTGTCGACGTGCCCGTCCGCGTCCTCGTGGATCGTCACGACATCCGCGATCGACTCCCGCCAGGGCAGCTCGTTGCTGTGGTGCTCGTACGGCCCGATGAACACCACTGGCCGTTCGGCCTTCGGGATCTGTGCGCGCAGCGAATACTTCAGGTCGAGGTCGGCGGGGATGCGCAGCCCCAGGATCCCGACGAGCTTGTCGATCGCGGCTGTCGAGCCGCTGCCGGCGAAGATCACGACCGTGTCATCGGTGCCGTGAACGGCGCGGTGGATTATCGCTCGGGCATCCTCGCGCAGCCGCGTTGTCTGCAGGCCGGTGCCGCTCGACTCGGTGTGGGTGTTCGCGTAGCGCGGGAGCACCTCGTCGCGGATGAAGTCCTCGATGAACCCGAGCGCCCGGCCGCTCGCTGTGTAGTCGGCGTAGGTGACGCGCCGCGGACCGAACGGCCCCGGCATCACCTGGTCGTCGCCGATGACCGACTCCCGGATGCGCGCGAGCAGCGGAAGCTTCTCGACGGGGATGCCGCGGCTCGTGTCACCCATTGCGGAAGGGTACCGCGGCGCGCGCCGCCCCGACAGGGCCCCGGCGCTAAATGCCAGACCAGGTGACCGTGCCGTCGTGTGCCCAATGAATGTCCCAGCTACCTCGATCGATGGTGAGACCAGAAGCGACCTCCTGACCTGCACTACGGTGTGTGTCTGGCCAGCCCGATTGAAGCTGAAAAAGCTCGACCTCAAATTCTCATCGGGCTTTGAGACGTTCCAGGTCGCTCCGGACATGTTCTAGGTGAGGAGTAATTGACCCTGAACAATGAGCGACTCGACGAACTTCTGAAACGCAGTTCGCCAGCCGACGTACAAGGGCTATTCGAGTGAACGGGGTTCGCCATATTCGTCTAGGTAGTTCTGCTGAGCGCGAGTGAGTGGGAGTTTGTCGACGGTGCTGTGATAGAAAATCTCGTTGTCCATCCACCAGCGCCAAGCGAACTCGCCGAAGGTGAGCGCGCAAAGGAAGTAATGGCTGGATACGCCCGACCAATATTCCATGTCGTCCTGGTCGAGACGAAATCCGACGGGATAGTCGCTGGCCACAATCGCGGTTTGGCCATCATCGCCAATGTAGACGGACCAATGCATCGCCCATTGTGAATCAGAGATCAGATGAAGTAGCCGCCCGCCGTCTACGGCGCGCACCTCTTCGCCAAGATCGAAATAGGCGTCCGTTGCCGAGGGCAGCCGTCTTCGGAGGTCGGGACTGGCGATGAAATCAACCAGGTCCCTGGGCCCGCTGTCTCCCACTAGTGCCGTCATTGCGAGCGATGAGAGGTCGGCGATGGCGTCCTCCGAAGCCGCTGCCATGGCGCTCTCATCCCATGCTTTGGCATCGCGCAACCAATCCAGCTGAGGCGCATCCGCAGGTGCCGAAGGGAATTGGCCGAACGACGTATACGTCACGTCTTGACGGTCCGAATCGCCCACGGGAGGGAGTTGAATCGTTATCCATCGACGAGGAAGGTCTTGTAGAAACGGCACGATTGAATACTTCCACTCTCAGGCGACGATGAGTTCGTTGGTCATGCCGCGATTGGAACCGGTTGCCACGGTGCTGCCCAAAATGTGGCCAAGCAGGGCGACTGATGTCTTGATAGATCACACGCACCGAATGGCGTCCAGCAAGCGGCTTTGAGTCGCACCGCAATGCCGGGAAGGCGTGACAGTTCACTCTCGAAGAAGTTCCTCGAAGTAGTCGCTTCGCCGGCTGGTCGGGACGGGACGCCCCACGAGTTCCATCGCCCGTTTGTTTCTCTTGAGTGACCCGAGCCCAAACCGCGCATAAGCGAGGGTCGGGTGGTTCGCGAGGAACGCTAAGTCTTCGGGTGCCAGTTGCCTCATGTCGAAAAGGCTTACTTCCTCGAGAGCCGGAGCTGTCGCCAGTGCCCTTACGTCGGTCAGGCCCTTGAGAGTCTCAATGTGCAATTTCCGCAACTGAGTCATTGTGCTGAGATCCGGGAGGGCGGTGACGTTCTTCAGCGCCTGGAGAAACAGGTATTCCAGACGCGGAACGCTGCGGATGGCATTCAGGTCATCAAGGCCGCGGATCATCCAAAGCTCGAGGTATCGCAAGTCGGGAAACGCGGAGAGTCCATCGAGCTTGTTCGTGCCGCCGAGTTTGAGATCTAGCATCTTCAGATTTCGAAGTGGCGCAAACGTCGAGAGGTCCGGAAGGGACACGCTCCGCAGAGTGAGGCTTTTCAGTTCTGTGAGGGTGGCGACGACTCCTATGTCCTTCGTGTGGCCTTCAAGTGCCAGTTGGCGCAGTTCGGTGAATCGACTCAGCGGCGCCAGAGACAATCGCTTGTCCGTTGTCCTTCCCAAGCTCAGGCTTTGGAGTGAAGGGTTCAGGTGTCTGAGACCCGTGATGTCCTCGACTCCGTAGAGGGCGTCAGCGGCGAATCGAGTGACCCCGGGGAAGTGACGCAGGAACTCGAGATCCCGGATGCTTCCGTCGTAGCCGCCATACGCACGAAGGGAGACTCGGGGATACTTCCGAAGGAACTTAGCGAGCTTCTTGAGGTCCCTATCGCTCAACATGGATTTGAACTGAACGACCCTGCAGCGGGGGTCGAGGGGTCTCAGCATTCTGCGTGTGAGCGGAGAGGACACTTCCCGGATCTCGGGGATCTCGGGGAACGATTGAAGAATCGAGTCGAAATCGATCGGGATGTCGGACGAGGTGCTCACAGGGCCATCTTGGCTTAGCACTGCCATCTTGGCTTAGCACTGCGCTGTAAGAGCTGCGCTTGAATCATGTCCCGAGAGTTGCAACCGGAATCGTTCAGGTTCGATCTCGGAGCGGGTGCCCCCAGGCAGATTCGAAGCCCCTACTGGGCCGCCTCCACATCGCGCGGTCACTCGATGATGCGGGTCTGGGGTGGGCGCGATGCGGCGGACTGCCCAGCGGGGGCCCCGAGCAGTTCTCGGCACACCTGGGGGCACGATCAGTGAAGGGCCGTGTGCAATGCAAAAAGGGCCGCCATTCGTGGCGGCCCTTCACTGATCGTGCCCCCAGGCAGATTCGAACTGCCGCCCCTGCCTCCGGAGGGCAGTGCTCTATCCCCTGAGCTATGGGGGCCAGGAGTTGAGACTCTAGGCTACCAGCGGCGCGGGCATCCGGTCGTTCCCACCCGCTCGGCGTGACAGTATCGAGGCATGCTGCGCACCGTGAACTCCAGGCTCGAACTCGCCATCTCTGGCAGCACCAACATGGTGTTCAGCATCGCGGCGGCGCAAGGCTCCCAGCTCACCTCGGAGAAGATCTCGTTCGTGCTCGACGGCCAACCCCAGCAGGCCACCGAGCTCACCGATCGCCACGGCACCAGGTTGCACACCTTCGTGAGTGGCCCCGGAAAAATGATCGTCGAATATTCGGCGGATGTCGCGGGGAACTCCGATCCGGCGCCCGTGATCGACCTCGACCTCGTGACCTACCTGCGCCCCAGCCGTTACTGCGAGTCAGACAGCCTCACGCCGACCGCGCGCTCCGAATTCGCAGGGCTCTCCGGCCATGACCTGCTCTCCGCTGTGACCCTGTGGGTGTGGGAGCGCCTTCGGTACGTGCCCGGGTCGAGCCTGGCTACAGACGGCGCCGAACAGACCCTGCTCAGCCGGCGCGGCGTCTGCCGGGACTACGCGCACCTCGTGATCGCCTTGCTGCGCGCGCTCGACGTGCCGGCCCGCATGGTCGCCGTCTATGCCCCCGGCCTGTTTCCGATGGACTTCCACGCTGTCGCAGAGGCGCACGTCGACGGCGCGTGGTGGGTAGTGGATGCCACCCGCCTCGCCCCCCGCCAGGCAATGCTGCGCATCTCAACGGGCCGAGACGCGGCGGATATCGCGTTCCTGACGAACCACTGGGCGGACCTCACGCTCACCGGCATGGAGGTGCTCGCCATCGTGGACGAACTGCCCACCGACGACGGCACCCAGCTGGTGCAATTGGGCTGAGCCGGGCTAGGCGGTGGGGAAAGGTGACCGACCGGAGAGCGCTTCGACGATAGTCAGGAGCGCAGTGTGGTCTTTCGCGCCTCCGCCGTTCGCGCGGAGTGCTGCCATCAGTTGGGTGGCAAGAGCGCCCATTGGCAGGACAACCCCCGCGTCCCTGGCTGCTTCCTGCAGGATCCCGAGATCCTTGTGGTGTAGATCGACTCGGAATCCGGGTTTGAAGTTGCGCGCCAGCATGCTTCGTCCGCGGCGCGCGAGAACCGCGCTTCCAGCGAGACCGCCTTCGAGAACTTCGAGTGCTGGTTCGAGAAGGACACCCGTCGACTCGAGGAACACGAGAGCCTCGGCGACGAGTTCGATCGTGCCGGCGACGATCAGTTGGTTCGCCGCCTTCACTGTCTGGCCTGCCCCCGCCGCGCCAACATGACGCACCGTGGCCGCCATGAGCTCGAGAATTGAAAGGACGGACTGAAGATCCCGAGCATCCCCTCCGACCATCACCGAGAGCTTTCCCTCGACCGCAGCGGCCTCCCCACCGCTGACGGGGGCGTCCAGAACCGGGATTTGGCGCTCTTCGCCTTCCCGGGCGAGCAGGCGAGCCGTTGCCGGATCGACGGTGCTCATGTCCAGATAGCGAAGTCCTGCTGACGCCGAGGCAAAGATGCCCTCCGCGCCCAGTGCCACCTCTCGAACATCCGGCGAGTCGGGCAGCATCGTGATTGCGACCTCCGCCCCGGAAACCGCCTCCGCAATGCTGGGAAAGAACTCCATCCCCGCGGCAGCGAGATCGTCATCGGTTCCACCTCGCCTCAACGACGTGCGAAGACGATGCCCGCCCTGTAGGAGATTGAGCGCCATGGGTTTCCCCATGATGCCGAGGCCGATGAACACGATGTTTGCCACGAGAGCGCACTCCTTTGTTGCCTCGAGCGAGACACTATTCCACCACTGTCCTACAAATAGTTTTGTAAGGCAAGTACACTCGGATATTGCGTATCTACCGTATGACAAGTACCATCGGCTTACGGATGTCGACCGGCTCACAGCGGCCGCTCGGACGTCTCCTCTTGCACTACAAAACCTCGAAGAGAGAGAAACAAAGGAGTTTCACATGCGTCCGTCACACCGGCTTCTCGCAATTGCCGCGGCCGTCAGCATCGCGGCGATCGGCCTCAGCGCGTGCTCGTCAACCAGCACGCCCGCCCCGGCAGCCTCGACCGCCGACAATCTCACACTTCACTTCGGACTCGATAAGGCGATGCCCACCTGGGACATCGGCGGGTTGCAGTCTGGAACGATCGATACGCTTTACAACTCCGTCTTCGACACGCTCCTCCACATGAACGCGGATGGCACGATTGAAGCCGGCGCCGCGAAGACCTGGAAGTACAGCTCCGACAATCTCACCCTCACGCTCGATCTGCGCACCGGCATGAAATTCACTGACGGCAACCCCGTCGATGGCGCAGCAGTCAAGGCGTCGCTCGAACGGATCAAGACCGGCGGCGCGTCTGCAGCGACGTTCCTGGCCAACGTGGCGACAGTGGATGCCGCGAGCGCGACGACCGTCGTGCTGCACCTGAGCAAGCCCGATCCTGGCCTCCTCGGCTATCTCACCCAGCGTGGCGGCGTCATTGAGAGCCCGGCGGCGTTCGCAGACCCGAATGTGGCTCTCGATCCGGTCGGCTCCGGTCCATACTCACTGGATGCATCCGCCACCACTGACGGTTCCACTTATACCCTCGTGCGCAACCCTGACTTCCGCAACGCCAAGGACTATCCGTACAAGACGGTGGTCTTCTCGGTGTTCACGAGTTACACCGCGGCATTGAACGCCCTGCAGTCCGGCCAGATCAACTACGCCGCGCTGGACCAGTCGACGGCGGCTGGAGCGAAGGCTGCTGGTCTCAACGTGCAGCCGATGAAGTACTTCCAGGCCGACCTGCTCTATCTTGCCGATCGCGCCGGCACCATCCTGCCGGCTTTGGGCAACGTGAAAGTTCGCCAGGCAATCAACTTCGCGATCGATCGCGACAACATCGCCAAGAATCTCGTCGACGGTTTCGCCGAGTCCAATGTGCAACTTCTTGCACCGTCCGCCAATGGATACGTAAAGAAGTTGAGCAACCTCTACACCTACGACGTGACGCAGGCCAAGACGCTCATGAAAGATGCCGGCTACGCGAACGGGTTCGATGTCACGATCCCGAGCACAGCGGCAACGTTGCCGTACGAGCCAACGCTGACGCAGGAGCTCGCCGCTATCAACATCCGCGTGACCTGGACTCCGGTTCCCACCGATCAGTTCAACGCCCGCGCGGGCAAGGGCGAGTGGCCGATGTTCATCTTCCCGATCGGGATGGAGACAGTGCAGCATGACTTCGGGGTCAACGTGCTCCCGAACGCCTTGTTCAACCCGTTCAAATCGGATGCGCCGGAATTGTCCAAGGCGATCGCAACCACGCTGACCGCGACAGACCCCAAGGACGTGACTGCCGCGTATGCGGATGCGGAGACGTACATCACGGAGAATGCATGGTTCGCCCCGATCGTCGACCTGGACCGCATCAACGGCACTGACAAGTCGGTCGTGTTCACGCCCCCCACGGGAAACGTGCACATCGCATTGACGAGCTTCGCGCCCGCCAAGTAGAGCCTTAAGAACGAAACCACCAGCGGCGGAGAGGGCCTTCCAGGCACCCTCCGCCGCTGGACCATGAAGAGGTGAGGAACCGCACGCATGAAGAAGACTGACCAGCGCGAAGTATCCCTGGAGCGCACAGTGACTTCTGGACAATGGTGGCGATCGCCATTCGAACTCTTTCAAACCAACCTGCGAGAGATCGATGCCGACATGGATGTCGAAGCGACGGCGGACTTCATCGTGGCTCACGGTGCAAGCGCGTGGCTCTTCGGCGTGGGTGGGATTCTCTCCTACTACCCAAGCGATCTCGACTTCCAGACCCGCAATCCGTTCTTGAGCGGGCGCCCGAGCGGCGACCTGGTCGGTGATGCGATCACCGCGGCCCACGCCCGAGGGCTGCGTTTCGTCGCACGGATGGACTTCTCCAAGATCTCGGCGAAGATTGCCGCCGAGCACCCGGAGTGGTGCTTCATCTCGCCGGACGGCTCACTTCAAACGCACACGGGCGATCTGGTCAGCGTGTGCCCCAGCGGCCAGTACTACCAGAGCCGCGTCTTCGACATCATCGATGAGATCATCGAGCGGTATCCGGTCGACGGATTCTTCTTCAACTGGTTCGGCTTCAACGAGGTGGACTACAACAAGGCCTATCACGGCGTTTGCCAGTGCGTGAGCTGCCAGGAAGGGTTCGCAGAATTCGGTGGCGGGCAACTTCCGACGGGCCCCGAGAGCCCGGGGTACACGCAGTGGCTGGGCTTCGCCGAGGAGGTTATTGACGGCGTGACCGCGCGAGTGCGCAATCATCTGGACGCGCGCCTGCCAGACGCCGGGCTCATCCTCGGTCGGGCCGCCGACATCATGTTCCAGGAAGCCAACAACGCTGTGGGGCGCGACTTCTGGCCGTATGCGACGGCAGAGGGCGTGAGTGCTTCCCGCTCGTATCGGCCGGACGTGCCGGTCATGGTCCACGCCGTGGAATTCTTCGACATGCCCTATCGCATGGCAAGCGAGGAGACCTCGCGAGTCGGGCAGTATCTTGTCCAGGCTCTCTCACGTGGCGCAAACCCCTCGACGTACATCATGGGCGCGCCCGGGCGGATCCCGTACGCGGGCCTGCCGATCGCCGGGGAGATCACGCGATTCCACCGTCGCTGGCGCGAGGTTTATGAGCACTTCGTCCCGGCGGCCCGCACCGCGCTCGTGCGCCCGAGCCTGCTGGCGCAAACCCAGGAGGCGTTCGACTCGGCCTCATTGGAATTCCGCGGCCTGTACCTTTCCCTGCAGCAGAAGCACGTGCCCTTCGATGTGATTCCCATGGAGCACATCGCCGACATGGCGGACAACGGGAGTCTCGCCCGCTACGCCCTCGTCGTGTTGCCGGATGTCGGGGAGCTGGCGCAGGACGCCGCTGCCGCGCTCGATGGATTTGTCGATCTCGGAGGAAACCTTCTCGGGACCGGCGTAAGCGGACTCGCGTTCGGGGGAGTTCAGTTGTCGGCGTCGCCGGCCCTGGAGCCGCGGGAGTTGCTCGAAGGCTTCGCGCTGTGGTCCTCCTACATTGCGGCAACTCCTGTCGGCTTAGCCGCAGATCACTTCGAGGCACCCATCGTGCCGGTGTTCGGCGGCTACCGTTCGTTCGACTGGAAGGCCGACTCCATTGCGTATCGAACGTTCCTTCCCCAGGCGCCTTTTGCCCCGCCTGAGAAGGCCTACGGCCACCGGCCGAGTCACGACCCCGGATATGTCGTAGCGCCATATGGTCGCGGTCGGGGCGCGCTGATTCCCTGGACTACAGGGCGTGCATACCTCGAACTTGGGCTTACTGCTATCCGTGACTCATTCATTGAGGTGGTTGGCACGCTCCTGGACGGTGCTGAAACGCTAGTGTTCGACGTTCCGGAGCAGGTGGAGATCACAGTTCACCAAAGCAACGCCGGCCTCGTCGTGCATCTGGTGAACATGTCGGGGGTGCGGTCAGCGAACTTCGGCCCCACGGTGCCGATCCGCGGAGCCAGGATCTCGGGAGCGGCTCTTGGGGGAGTCGCGCGCGCTCTTGTGGCAGATCGTGACGTCACGCCGGCGAACGATTCGGGCGTCGTCGTGCCCGACTTCGACTTGTTCGAGGTCATCGTGTTCTCGACCCCATGACAGCTATGCCTCGAGGTCTCCGAGAAGTCGATCACGGGCGCCGTGGAGATCCGCGCCAAGCGCCAGTGACGCCTGGATCGAGTCACCCGAGGCCACCGCAACCAGAATCGCGCTGTGCTCGCGGGTGACCATCTCAAGGTCGGTTAACTTACTCCGTTGTACCTGGGCGATACAAAGCTGGGCCTCGCCCATGATGGTCTCGTGCATTCGCTGGAGCCGCGGGCTGCGAACCGCCTCGACGAGAGCGCGGTGGAACGTGATGTCGGCCTCTGCGTGATCGACCAGGTCGGCGTCCTCAGTAGCTCGCTCCATGCTGCGCAGGGCTCGACGGGCCTCTTCTGGAACTGTCTTGGTCTCAGTGAGCGTCAACACAGCCCGCAACTCGACGCTCTCGCGGCTGTAGTAGATGTCGCGAATATCCTCCGCAGAGAATGTTGGGACTATCGCGCTCTTGCGCGCGCCTTTGCGCAGGATGCCGTCCTTGGTAAGCCTTTCCAGGCTCGCCTTGGCGGTCGGTCGTGCGACAGCGAACTCTGCCGTGACCCAAGCCTCAGTAATGCGGGTACCCGAGGCGACCTCTCCCGACAGGATCCGCTCGCGCAGTGCAGCGCTCAATGAGTCCGTCAGCGACGGCGTCTCCAGTTGTCCGGGCATGAGATTCTCCGATGAACCGATGGCGAGTGAATTTTCGAGAGCAAAGAGCCTTTGTCGGACAAGTTTCACATATACACCGCCATCTTGGCCACTTTGCCACCGGCGATTTCGTGGCGATTGGTCGCCTGATCGAGGAGTCAAGTTGGGGTGTACTGTGACTCGAGGGACACCCGGTTCGTCACTGGAGGCACGGGAGATATTGTGGTGCGCTTAGGTCCATTCGAGCTCGCCGCGAATCTTTCAACGCTTTTTCGTAACACCGAACCGCTCGACCGTGCAGCGCTGGCGAGCGAATGGGGATTCGCCTCCGCGGAGTCATGGTGGCCGTTCGACTCACCCGCCCCTGACCCGGACGAGATCGATGCATTTGCGAAGTCTCTCGAAAATGCGGGCATCGCGCTCACGGCACTCAACTTTTACGCCGGTGACATGGCTGCGGGAGATCGGGGTGTACTCTCGCATCCCGATTCCGAGGAGATCGTGACCCGCAATCTCGCGGTCGTGGAACGCATCGCGGACCGCACCGGATGCCGGGTGTTCAACGCCCTTTACGGGCAACGGCAGCCATTGGTTAGCGACACCGAGCAGGATGCGGTGGCAGTTGCGAATCTCGCGCGGATTGCGGCGCGGCTGGCCGTGATCGGAGCCACCGTGGTGCTCGAGCCACTGACGGAAGGGCCGAACGGCCAATACCCCATCGTGAACTCGGCCAACGCTCTCGAGAAGATCCGAGCCGCACGAGCTGCCAGCGGACTCGACAACATCAAGTTGCTGTTCGACGTCTTCCACCTGTCAAACGCAGGGGAGGACCTGCTGGCACTGATTGCCACGAGCGCGCGCGAGATCGGCCACGTGCAATTCGCCGATTCACCGGGTCGGGGCGAACCCGGAACTGGCTCGACCGACTTCGCGGCGATCGTGCGGGCGCTCGCCCAGAGCGACTATCGAGGATCCATCGGATGCGAATACTTCACCACTGAGACAACCCGGGCGAGTCTCGCCTGGATCGAGGAGCTCGAATCGTCGATCGGCTAGCCGTCGACGAAGATCGTCACATGCCTGCCTCTACGAGGCGATGGCGCTCTGCTCTGCGATTGGCCTGCTCATCCGGGTCGGCGACGGGCGCCGAAAGCAGGAGCTTCTTCGTGTAGGGATGTTTCGGGTGCCCAGTCACCTGGTCTGCTGAACCCGTTTCGACCAGCTCGCCCCGCAACATGACCGCGACGCGATGGCTGATATGATGGACAACCGATAGGTCGTGGGAGATGAACAGGTACGCGACACCGGACTGTTCCTGGATCTCGATGAGCAGATCGAGCACTCGAGCCTGTGTCGAGAGATCGAGTGCGGAGACCGGCTCATCACACACGATGAGACGCGGCTGCAGGGCGAGCGCGCGCGCGATTGCAATCCGTTGTCGCTGGCCACCACTGAACTCTCGTGGATATCGTCGCTCCGCATCCGACGGCAGAGCCACTCGGTCCAGCAGGGCGCGCACGGCGGTGCGCGCGTCCTTCGCCTTCCGGCCCTGAGCGATGAGCGGCTCGCTCAGGATGTCTGACACGAGCATCGCGGGGTTCAAAGAGGTGTACGGGTCCTGGAATATCACCTGGATATCGCGGGCGAGGGCGCGACGCTGCTTTCCGAGCCCTGGCGCAACCGGGGCACCATCGAACGTGATCTGGCCGCTCGACTGGGGCACGAGCCCGAGCACGGCTCGACCAAGCGTGGTCTTGCCCGACCCCGATTCACCCACCAGCCCGAGGGTTTCCCCGGGTGCGATCTCGATCGAGACCCCATGGAGTACCTCGTTGGCGCGCGCGTGAAAACCCTTTGCCCTGTACTCGACGCGGAGGTCCTTGACCTCGAGTAGCGGCGTCATCGCGCTGTCGCCTTTTCCGCGAGAGTCGAGCCAGGATTGCCCCTGCGAAGCGGTGAACGGTCATCGAGGATCGAGGCAAGCAACTTCTTCGTGTAGTCGTTCTGAGGCATTGCGAATATCTCCCTGGTTGGGCCGGATTCGATGATCCTGCCCTCCTTCATTACCGCGACGCGATCGCAGAGATCCGCGACGACGCCGAAATTGTGCGTGACCAGAACGACGCCCATCCCGCTCTCTTTTTGCAGATCGCGGAGCAGATCAAGGATCTCGGCCTGCACCGTGACATCCAGCGCCGTTGTCGGCTCATCTGCGATCAGCAGGTTCGGGTTGCAAGCGACGGCGCCTGCGATGAGCACTCGCTGGGCCATTCCTCCGGAAATCTCGTGCGGATATGCGCGAAAAGTCCGTTCGGGATCCGCGATCCCAACGCGGGCTAGCAGCCCCAGGATCACTTTTTTCGCCTCAGCGCGGGACACACGTGTGACGGCTCTTACGCCGTACACCAGCTGACTGCCTACGGTGAAGGACGGGTCGAGGTTCGACATCGGCTCCTGGGGCACGTAGGCGATCACCTTGCCGCGAAGAGCGCCCACGCGTGCGGGTGGCAGGTTCAGGATGTTGGCACCGTTGACCCGGATGGTGCCGGCGGTCACGCGCGCGCTTTCGGGAAGGAGTCCCAGGATTGCGAAAGCGGTCTGGGTCTTTCCGGAACCGGACTCACCGACGAGACCGAGGATCTCGCCTGGCTGCACCTCCAGGCTGACGTCGTCGACGACGAGGCGGATCTTTGAGCCCTGGGGATACCCGATGCTGAGACCACTCACGGAAAGGAGCGCGCCACCGTCCTCGAGGGCGGCGCCCTCGGTGCGCCTCCGAGGAGCTTTGAGGCGTCGTGACGAGACGCGCGGACCCTCGAGCGTGTCCCGCACGGCGGTGCCGAAGAGCACGAACGCACCCACGGTTATGCCGAGCGCCATCGCCGGCCAGAGAACCTCGATCGGCGACGTGTAGAGATTGCTGAATGCTTCGAGGATCATTCCGCCCCAGGTGGGAACCGTCGCGTTCGTTATTCCGAGAAAGGCCAGCGAGGACTGCAGGGTGATCCCGAGGCCGGCGATGTACGACGCGGTGATGATGACCGGAGCTCGGACCACATAGAGAACGTGCCGGCCCAGGATGCGCCAGTTGCTGAGCCCGGAAACGCGGGCCGCGTCGACGTACAGCTCGTTCTTGACGCCGATGACGAGGCTACGGACCAGTCGGAAGAAGCTGACGGACAGGAGCACTCCCAGCGCGGCCGTGAGCAGCTCGCTCGAACTTCCGATCACCGAGTAGATCGCAAGGAGTATGACGATCACAGGAAAGGCCTGAAGCAGGTTGAAGATCCACGTCGACACCGCTTCGAATCCCCGGCCGAAGTAGCCGGCGATCAGCCCCGCGGGAACTCCGATCACCGCTGCGACGCCGGCCACAATCAGGGCCGACTCCATGCTGACATTGATGGCAGCGATCAAGCGGCTCAGGATGTCCCGGCCTGAGCTGTCCCCACCGAGCAGGTATTGGCCACCGATCGGCGCATTGGTCATCGCGAGGCTGCTGAGATTGGGATCCTGCGGCATTATCCATGGGGCAAGGAGCCCGACCAGCGTCACGACGACAAGGACCGCCAGCGAAACGACGCCGAGCGGATTGCGAAGGAAGCGTCGAGCAAGTCCCTCGTGGGAAGTTGCGAGCGTCGACGGGTCGATCGCGATTGGTGTTCCTTCGATGCTCATTGCAGCCTCGCTTTCGGGTTGAGCCACGCGTTGACGAGGTCGACCACCAGGTTCACGACCACGACCACCACCACCACGAACGCGATTACCCCCATGATCACCGGGATGTCACCGGTAGAACTTGCAGCGGTGGAGAAAGCGCCGAGACCAGGCAAGGCGAACACCGACTCGATGATGAAGGCGCCGCCGAGCATGCCCACGAACTGCAACGACAGAATCGTGAGCGCAGGGGTTGCAGCATTGCGAAGGCAGTGCCGCAGCACGATGGCGAAAAAGGGGATACCGCGGCTCTTCAGCGTGCGGACGTAGTCGCGACCCAGTTGGTCAATCATTGCGCCGCGCACCTGCTGGCTGACCGAGGCGACGCCACCCAGGGTCAGCGCTGTTGCCGGGAGAACTACTGTCGACCACCACCCCAACGGCGAGGTCGCAAAAGGGATGAACCCGGTGGCCGGTACCAAGCGCCAGGTAACGGCGAACACCACGTCAATCAGGATCGCAACCAGGAGACTCGGCACGACGTGCCCGACCAGCGAGATGAACTGCACGATCCGGTCGATGGTTCCCCCGAATACGGCCGCGGCGGTGCCTAGTCCAACGCTGATGATCGCCGTGAGGGTTACCGAGACGAGAACCACCGACAGGGTGACGGGTACGCGGCTCGCGAGGGCGGAGGTTACCGGCTCGCTGAGGAAGAAGGAACGCCCCAGGTCACCCACGACCGCGTGCGACAGCCAGGTCCAGTACTGCACATACAGCGGTTCGTTCAGGCCGAGTTGCGCGGTCTTCAGGGCCACCTGCTCTGCCGTGGCTTCCGGGCCGAGTAGCGTGCGCGCCACGTCGCCGCCGCCGGCGCTGACCAGCAGGAAAGCCAATGCCGTTGCGACGAGTATCAGAACGATGCCCGAGAGCACTCTTCTAATGAGAAGGCTGGTCACGAAACTCCTTTGTTCGATCATTGTGACGCTGGCACTGCGGGTGGAGCATAGCTATTGTTGTACAATATAACTTGCCAGTCAGTTTACGAAACGTCGTCGACGACGCAAGAGGAGCCTCGTGTTGGAGAGAAAGATCAACTCGGTGCTCACCACCGTGTCCTATTCACTGAAGAACTTTGAGGCGCTCCGGCAGATCTTCCAGCCAGCGGAGATCGTCCGTCTCGACCAGGATGACGAGGCTGGTATCGCGGAGGCTCTGGAGCGAGCCGACGTCGCTGTGCTTTCATCCGACCTGGACCAACGATTCCTCGACGCTCCACGCCTCGAGTGGATCCATTGCGATCATGCTGGTCTCAACGCGAGCGCGGTCCCCGAACTGTTCAAGCGAACCGACCTCATCGTCACGGGATCCGCCGGCCGAAACGCCGCAGCGCTCGCCCAGCACGCGATGTTCTTCGCGCTTTCGCTGGCCTACGAAGCCCCTCGCCTCATTGACACCCAACGTCAACGCAAGTGGAACAGCCTCGCAGATTATGAGGATGGGCTGTGCCTCTGGGGAAAGACCATTGGCGTCGTGGGCTATGGCAACACCGGGCGCGAACTTGCGCGGCTCGCCAAGGCGTTTGGCATGCGGGTTCTCGTGTACGGCCGTCACCCCGACGATGCCGACAGCACCATCGTCGACGAATATCTCGACGCGGGGGAGGCGGGATCTCTCGACCGGCTCCTCGCCGCAAGCGACTTTGTGGTGCTGACAATCCGTCTCACCGATGATACCTATCACCTGATTGGTGAGCACGAACTCGCGACCATGAAGCGAAGCGCTTACCTCATCAATCTCGCTCGCGGTCCGGTCGTCGACGAGCCAGTACTGGCAGCCGCCCTCGCAGCGGGGGAGATCCGGGGCGCCGGTCTCGATGTGTTCGAACAGGAGCCGCTGCCGCCGGACGCGGTGATCTGGGACGCCCCTCATACCATCTTCACCTCGCACACCACCCTTCGCCTGCCCGATGCGACGGAGCGCTCGCTTCGCACGATCGAGGAGAATCGGCGCCGGTTTCTCGCAGGGGAGCCGATGCTGAACGCCTTGACGCCTGACGACGTCTTTAGCCACTGACGTAGTACTTCTCGTGACCCAGCGCGTGGAAGTTGCACGATGACAGGACCGG
This sequence comes from Rhodoglobus sp., assembly GCA_025464445.1. Lineage (GTDB taxonomy): Bacteria > Actinomycetota > Actinomycetes > Actinomycetales > Microbacteriaceae > Rhodoglobus. Next base: position 31,911 of record JAODLY010000046.1, read on the forward strand.
GCGAGGGCTAGCCGAGGGCTGCGATCACCGACTTGACGAGTGGTTCGGCATCCCCGGGCTCGAAGAATGCCGTCGAGGTCGCGACAATCCAGTACGGGTCTGAGAAGGCCTGTGCCTCGCCTGTCGAACCGTTGAGGATGAAGTAGCCCTCCACCCCATAGGTGGGCACCGAATTGCTCGTCGTCACGAGGGTGTTCTTGAGGTCTGTCAGGTGCGTCTCCGGCAGGTTCGCCACCGCGATCTCGATGACCTCGCCGCTTGTCTGGTTGACCCACCCGCATGTGACGCCGTTCTGGCGCGCCACCTCCGCTGCCAGGCTTCCCGATGAGGGGCTGTAGCCGGGCTTGGGGGTGAAGTTGGGGTTGTAGTCGTACATCGCCTGCGCACTGACGAGTTGGTCGCAGGTGATCGTCATGGGCGTGCCGTCCACCGGGTCGGTCGGGGTCGTCGATGCCGTGGGGCTTGGCGTCGGGGTCGAGGTCGGCGACGGGGTGGCGGTTACCCCGGCGGGGTCTACCTGCTTGTCAGGCACGCATCCGGCCAGGAGTGCGACGGCTACGGCGAAAACGGGGACTACGACGATCAGTGAACGGTTTCGCATGGGTTCCATCATTGCCGCACTATCCGTGAGCTGGCAGCATTGCCGCTCCCTTTCCCAGTTACGACCGCGTAAATTTCCCGCACACCTAACAGAAGTAGGGTTGATTCTCGTGAATCCCGCCGACCTGTCCGCCGCCCTGCTCACCGTCGTGACGGGCATCGCGGCGCGCCGCGGCGGCACCCAGCAACTCACCGTCGACGATGTGCAGCTCGAACGACCGCGCAACCGGGAGCACGGCGACTGGGCATCCAACATCGCGATGAAACTGGCGAAGCCGCTTGGGGTGAGCCCGCGTGTGCTCGCGGAGGAGATCGCGGCCGAGGCGGGGAAACTGCCTGGCGTGGCATCCGTTGACGTGGCTGGGCCGGGCTTCATCAATATCTCGCTGGATGCCGCTGCGGCGGGCGCCCTCGCGAAGACCATCGTCGAACAGGCCGACGCATACGGCGCCGGGGACCTCTATGCCGGCGTCACGATCAACCTCGAGTTCGTCTCCGCGAACCCGACGGGCCCCATCCACATCGGGGGAGTGCGCTGGGCGGCGGTGGGCGACAGCCTCGCCCGCATCTTCCAGGCGCAGGGCGGCATCGTCACGCGCGAGTACTACTTCAACGACCACGGCTTGCAGATCGATAGGTTCGCGCGCAGCCTGCTCGCCAGCTACCTGCAGGAGCCGGCGCCGGAGGACGGCTACGGCGGCGCGTACATCTCCGACATCGCGGCGCGGGTCATGACGCTGTACCCGGGCGACCTGTTCCACATCCCGCGGGAAGAACAGCAGGAGGTGTTCCGCTCGATCGGCGTCGAGCTCATGTTCGGCGACATCAAGGCGAGCCTGCACGAGTTCGGCGTGAAGTTCGACGTCTACTTCCACGAGAACGAACTGCACGAGACGGGTGCCGTCGAGCGCGCCATCCAGCGGCTTCGCGACCTCGGCGCCATCTACGAAGCCGACGGCGCCACCTGGTTCCGCTCGACCGATTACGGCGATGACAAAGATCGTGTAGTGATCAAGAGCGACGGGGAGTTCGGCTACATCTCGGGCGACCTCGCCTACTACCTCAACAAGCGGGAGCGCGGCTTCGAGCGCAATCTCATCATGCTCGGCGCCGACCACCACGGCTACGTGCGCAGGCTCATGGCCATGACGAAGGCGTTCGGCGACGAGCCGTACGTGAACCTCGAGATCCTCATCGGCCAGCTCGTCAACCTCGTGCGGCACGGCGAGCCCGTGCGCATGTCCAAGCGTGCGGGTACCGTCGTCACCCTCGAAGACCTCGTCGAGGCTGTAGGCGTGGATGCCGGGCGCTACGCCCTCGTCCGCAGCTCGATCGACTCGCAGGTGGACATCGACCTCGATCTCTGGGGCAGGAAGACAAACGACAACCCGGTGTTCTACGTGCAGTACGCACACGCGCGCACCCACAGCGTGGCCAGGAACGCCGCGTCCTCCGGGGTCGACCGCAGCGCCTTCGATGCGTCCATGTTGTCGCACGAGACGGAGAGCATCCTGCTGGGCGTCCTCGCCGAATACCCGCGGGTGCTCCGGCAGGCGGCCGAGCTCCGCGAGCCGCACCGGATCGCTCGCTATAGTGAGGAATTAGCCGGGGCTTATCACCGGTGGTACGACAGCTGCCGCGTCACACCGCTGGGCGACGAAGCCGTCACCGACATGCACCGCACGCGCCTCTGGCTCAACGATGCTGTCGGCCAGGTTCTGCGCAACAGCCTCGGCCTGCTGGGAGTGGGCGCACCCGAGAGGATGTAGGCATGGCCGACCCGATGACCCCGACCGCGCTCGCCGTGGTGGAGCCCGCGCCGAAGAAGCGGCACCGGCTGCGCACAATTATCGTGCTCATCGTCGTACTGGCGCTGTTGGTGGCCGGGTTCTTCGTGGCTGACGGTTTCGCGAAGTCGTACGCGACCGGATATGTGAAAGACAGCATCATCCGGGTGCTGGGCATCGACCCCAAGACCCCTGTGCAGGTCGACCTGGGCGGCGGCTCGATAATCCTGCAGGCGATAACGGGAGGCGTCGACGAGGTGAAGGTGCACGTCGCCTCGCTGAGCTTCGGCGAGCTCAGCGGCGCTGCGGACATCGTCGCGACGAACGTGCCGCTCGACAGCTCGCGGCCGCTCGACAAGCTCGGCATAGTCCTGACGATCCCGCAAGACAACGTGCGCAAGCTCGCGAAGTACCTGAGCGGCCTGCAGCTCACGCAGATCGACGTGGGCAAGGGCGTCATCCGCATCGGCACCGACCTCAGTGTGCTGTTCTTCACGGTTCCCGTTTCGGTGGACCTCCAGCCCTCGGCGAAAGATGGCGGCATCAACTTCGACCCGAAGACCGTGGTCCTCGGGGGCACCGAGATCTCCGTTGCCGACCTGCGGGCGAACCCACAGTTCGCGGCGCTCGCCGGAGACCTCCTCAATTCGCAACAGGTGTGCGTCGCGGGTTTTCTGCCCAAGGCGCTCACGATCGACGATGTGCGGGTATCGGGCACCAACCTCGTGATCTCGATAAATGGTGACGGCACGGCGCTCGGCGGGCCGGCGCTCTCCACGCTCGGGGCGTGCCCGGCCGGCAAGTAGCCGAGCCGGTAGATTTACGTTCCGTGACCATGCATATCGAGAGCGCAGGCAGCCCGCTGGCCCCGTCGTGGCTGGCGGTGCCGGATGACGCCAACGCGCTGCCCTCGTCGGTGTGGTCGCAGCACGCCGTGCGCTCACCGGCCGGGGAGCTCGAGATCGCGGGCGTGGCGGCCTCGGCCCTCGTTGCGCAGTTCGGCACACCCGTGTACGTGGTGGACGAGGCCGACGTGAAGGCCCGCGCCCGCGGCATCCGTGAGGCTTTCGAGAGGGAGTTCGCGCGGGTGGGCTCCGCTGCGAAGGTCTACTACGCGGGAAAGGCGTTCCTCTCGATCGAGGTCGCCCGCTGGGTGATCGGCGAGGGGCTCAATATCGACGTGTGCAGCGGGGGAGAGCTCGCCGTCGCGCTCGCCGCCGGCGTGGACCCTGCAAGGCTCGGCTTCCACGGCAACAACAAGGGTCTCTCGGAGATCGATCGTGCCGTTGGCTCTGGCGTGGGAGCAATAGTCATCGACAGCGTTGTTGAGGTCGAGCGCGTCGCCGAGGCGGCCGCTCGGCATGGCCGAATCCAGCCGGTGCGGCTGCGCATAAACAGCGGGGTGCATGCAAGCACGCACGAATACCTCGCGACGGCCCGCGAAGACCAGAAGTTCGGGATACCCCTCGCCGATGCCGCGGCGGTCGTCGCCCTCATCCGTGCGCAACCCGGCCTGGACTTCCTCGGCCTGCACTCGCACATCGGGTCGCAGATCTTCGAGTCGGACGGCTTCGCGGAGGCCGCACGCCGACTGTTCGCGCTGCACGCGGAGCTCTCCGCGATCGCCCCCGTTCCCGAACTCAACCTGGGCGGCGGCTTCGGCATCGCGTACACGAGCGCCGACGAGGCGCTGGCCATCGGCGCGCTCGCCGCAAGCTTCGCCGACATCGTCGCGGCCGCGGCGGCCGAGCACGACGTGCCCGTGCCGGTCGTGGCTATCGAGCCCGGCCGCAGCGTGATCGGCCCTTCGACGACCACCCTGTACACGGTCGGCACGATCAAAGACGTGCTCGTGGACGGCACCGCGGTGCGCAAGTACGTGAGCGTGGACGGCGGCATGAGCGACAACATCCGTCCGGCGCTCTACGCTGCCGACTACTCGGTGCGCCTGGCAAACCGCGCCTCGGATGCGGAGCCCGCGCTGGTGCGGATCGCCGGCAAGCACTGCGAGTCCGGCGACATCCTCGTGCGCGCCGATTATCTGCCAGGCGACGTTCGGCCGGGGGACATCGCCGCGGTGCCGGCGACCGGCGCATACGGCTGGGCGATGGCGAGCAACTACAACTACCTCGGCAGGCCGCCCGTCGTCGCCGTGCTCGACGGTGCAGCACGCGTGATCGTGCGCGGCGAGACCGAGAATGACCTGCTGTCCCGAGATGCCGGAGTGCGCAAATGATCGAGTACCGCAACCTGCGCGTGGCCATCCTGGGCGGCGGGAGCGTCGGCGCCCAGGTGGCCGCGCTGCTGCTCCAACACGGTGATGAGCTCGCGGCGCGGGCGGGCGCTGGGCTCGAACTCGTGGGCGTCGCGGTGCGCGACGTGAAAGCGAAACGCGACACCGAAATCCCGAAGCACCTCATCACCGCGGATGCGGAGTCGCTCATCCTGGGCGCGGACATCGTCGTCGAACTCATCGGCGGCCTCGAGCCGGCGCGCAGCTACATCCTGCAGGCGCTCAACTCGGGTGCCGATGTGATCACTGCCAACAAAGCGGTCATGGCGAACCATGGCCCAGAGCTGTTCGAGGCCGCAGAGCAGGTCGGCGCGCAGCTGTATTACGAGGCAGCCGTCGGGGGTGCGATCCCGATCATCCGGCCGCTGCGCGACAGTCTCGCGGGCGACAGGGTAAGTCGCATCCTCGGGATCGTCAACGGCACGACGAACTACATCCTCGACCGCATGGACGTGCACGGCGACGACCTGCACGACGCGCTCGCCGAGGCGACCAGGCTCGGCTATGCGGAGGCGGACCCGACGGCCGACATCGAGGGCTTCGACGCCGCCCAGAAGGCCGCAATCCTTGCGAGCCTCGCCTTCCACACGACGGTGCCGCTCGACACCGTGTATCGCGAGGGCATCACGACTGTCACGCGCGACCAGGTGCAGGCCGCCCGCAAGGCCGGCTACGTAGTCAAGCTGCTGGCCATCTGCGAGAGATTCACGGATGCCGCAACCGGCGTCGAGGGCGTCTGCGCCAGGGTGCACCCGGCGCTCGTGCCGCTCGACCACCCGCTCGCGGCGGTGCATGGAGCCAACAACGCGGTGTTCGTCGAGGCCGAGGCGGCTGGCGACCTCATGTTCTACGGGGCGGGGGCCGGAGGCATCGAGACGGCGTCCGCCGTGCTCGGCGACCTCGTTTCCGCCGCTCGCCGCCACGTCGCAGGCGGGCCGGGGGTCGCGGAGTCGACACACTCCAACTTGCCGGTGCTGCCGATGTCGAGCGTGACCACCCGCTACCAGATAACCCTGTCCGTCGTGGATGAGCCCGGGGTGCTCGCGGCGATAGCGCAGCTGTTCAGCGACCACGGGGTATCCGTCGAGGCCGTGTCCCAGTCCGTTCGCGACGGTCAGGCCGGGTCGGCCCCCACCGCTACCCTTGTGATTGTCACCCACAGGGCGAGCGAATCATCCCTCGCCTCCACGGTGGCAGCGCTCGCCGCAAGCCCCGTCGTGTCGAGCATCGTATCCACCCTGAGAGTCGAGGGACTGCAGTAATGGCCCACCAGTGGCGCGGAGTTCTCCGCGAGTATGCCGACCGCCTCGATATCTCCGCTGCGACACCGGTAATCACGCTCGGCGAGGGCGGCACACCGCTCATCCCTGCTGACGCACTCTCCCGGCGCACGGGCGCGACCGTCTGGGTAAAGTTCGAGGGGATGAACCCGACAGGCTCATTCAAAGACCGCGGCATGACAATGGCCGTCTCCAAGGCGATCGAGCACGGCGCCAAGGCGATCATCTGCGCCTCTACCGGCAACACCTCCGCATCGGCGGCCGCGTACGCCACCCACGCGGGCATCACCGCCGCCGTGCTCGTGCCTGAAGGCAAGATCGCAATGGGCAAGCTCGCGCAGGCGATCGCGCATGGAGCGGAGCTGCTGCAGGTGCAGGGCAACTTCGACGACTGCCTGGACATCGCGCGCGACCTCGCGGCCAACTATCCGGTGCATCTCGTCAACTCCGTCAACCCCGACCGCATCGAGGGGCAGAAGACTGCGGCATTCGAGGTCGTCGAGGTGCTCGGGGATGCGCCTGACATCCACATCGTCCCTGTCGGCAATGCCGGCAACTACACGGCGTATCACCGCGGCTACACCGAGGAACTCGCGATCGGCGCCACCACGAGATTGCCACGCATGTGGGGATTCCAGGCATCGGGCAGTGCGCCACTGGTGCTCGGCCACGTCGTGAAGGACCCGGATACCATCGCCTCCGCGATCCGCATCGGCAATCCGGCGTCGTGGGAGCTCGCGCTCGCCGCCCGCGAGAACAGCGACGGGTACTTCGGGGCGATCACGGACGAGAAGATCCTCGAGGCACATCGCATCCTGTCCGCCGAGGTCGGCATCTTCGTCGAGCCCGCCTCAGCGATAAGCGTCGCGGGCTTGCTCGAGCGGGCCGAGGCCGGCCAGGTGCCGCGCGGTTCGACAGTCGTGCTGACGGTGACCGGCCACGGCCTGAAAGACCCGCAATGGGCGCTGCGTGCCGCCGATGGCTCCGACGTGAAGCCGACAGTCGTGGCAGTGGACACCGCCGAGATCGCGAGCGTCCTCGGACTGGTGCGGGCCGTCGAGGAACGGGCGTGACAGTGACGGTGCCGGTAGGCAGGAGTGTGACCGTCAAAGTCCCAGCCACCTCCGCGAATCTCGGCCCCGGATTCGACACACTCGGGCTCGCGCTCGCCCTGTACGACGAGTTGACGGTCACGGCAGTGCCGAATCCGGGCGTCACCGTCGATGTCATCGGCGTCGGCGAGGGCGAAGTGCCCACCGATGAGTCGAACCTCGTCGCGCGCTCGATCCGGCACGCGTTCGACAACTACGGCGTGGCCATGCCGGGGCTGCACCTCGAGGCGCACAACAACATCCCGCACGGGCGCGGGCTCGGCTCATCCGGTGCCGCGATCGTGTCGGGCATCATGGCGGCCAAGGGCTTGCTCGAGGGCATCGTCGAGATCGACGCGGAGGCGCTGCTCACCCTCGCAACAGAGCTCGAAGGCCACCCAGACAACGTGGCCCCCGCCATCTTCGGCGGGTTGACGATCGCCTGGACGACACCGGGTGGACCCAAGGCCAAGAAGCTCATCGTCCATAGGGGAGTGTCGCCGGTGGTGTGCGTGCCGGCCGCCACGATGTCCACGGCCCTCGCCCGCAGCCTGCAGCCGGCATCCGTGCCCCACGCGGACGCCGTGTTCAACCTGTCCCGCAGCGCCCTGCTCATTGCCGCGCTCATCCAGAGCCCTGAACTGCTGCTCGAGGCGACTGAAGACAAACTGCACCAGGACTATCGCGCGAGTGCGATGCCGGAGACCAACTCCCTCATCCAGGTGCTGCGCAAGCATGGGCTCGCCGCCGTCGTCTCCGGTGCAGGCCCGTCGATCCTCGTGCTCGCAAGCGACCCGTCGCAGCGTCTCGTCGCGGCCGATCTCGTGGCAAAGAACTCGGCGAATCCGTGGGAGTCCCTCATGCTAGCCGTCGACTTCAAGGGTGCTACAGTTGTGACGCACCAGGTAGAAGCTTCGGCCTAGCCGCCGCTTCCCGGTTGCGAATCACCCGCCGGCCCATCACCGCAGATTCCTGCGCATCCGCTCAGGTTGCATAACACAGGCACGTGATGGCCGATCAACTCTCCGCCGCACGATTCTTTCGCGGTAGGGGAAAGGAACCCCAAGTAGTGACTGACGTCAACACCCACGCGACAAGCGCGGGTTCACGCACCGACCTGAGCGCCCTTCGACTGCCGGAGCTTCAGGCTCTCGCCAGCGAACTCGGTATCAGCGGCGCATCCAAACTTCGCAAAGGAGACCTTGTGAACGCCATCAACGAGAACCAGGACAATACGACCGGGACGATCCCGGACACGGACACCGTCCAGAACGACCAGCAGCAGAACAGCTTCGAACTCCCGACCCAGGATGACTTCGAGCCCGCAGCGCCCACCGCCGTCAAGAAGCGTGCGTCGCGTCGTGTGACGAGCGCCGACACCGAGGCCATCGCAGCCGCCCCGGTGCTCGCCGGCGCCCCCACGGTCGATGCGCCGGCCGTGGACGCACCGGCTGTCGAGATCGACTTCGAGCCGCGTTCGGCCGCCTCGCACGTCACGCAGCCCGAAGCCGAAGACACCACCACCGCCGATGCCCGGGTCGACGACGCCGCACCCGCCAGCGAAGCACAGGGTGGCAGCGACGCGGGCGACGACGCCGCGGAATCCGACGGCAGCGACGAGGGTGGGTCCACCCGCAGCTCGCGCAACCGCAGCAGGAACCGCAACAGCCAGGGGGCGGGCGATTCAGCCCCGCGCCAGCAGAACAGCCGCCAGCAGCAGAACAACAACAACAACAACAACAACAACGGCGAGCCCCGCAACGGCCAGCAGCAGCGCGCCCAGCAGGACGGCGAGCTCGGCGACGACCGCAGCGGCCGCAACCGCTACCGCGACCGCAAGCGCGGCCGCGGCCCGCTCGGCGACGACTTCGAGCCGGAGATCACCGAGGATGACGTGCTCATCCCGGTCGCCGGCATCCTCGACGTGCTCGACAACTACGCATTCGTGCGCACCTCCGGCTACCTCCCCGGCAACAACGACGTGTACGTCTCGCTCGGCCAGGTCAAGAAGTACAACCTGCGCAAGGGCGACGCGGTTGTCGGCGCCATCCGCCAGCCGCGCGACGGCGACAACAGCCAGGGTCGCCAGAAGTACAACGCGATTGTGCGCATCGACTCGATAAACGGGCTTCCCATCGAGGATGCCGCGAACCGTGTCGAGTTCGGAAAGCTCACGCCCCTCTACCCGCAGGAGCGCCTGCGCCTGGAGACCGACTCCGCCAAGCTCTCCACCCGCATCATCGACCTCGTGTCCCCGATCGGCAAGGGACAGCGCGGCCTGATCGTCTCGCCACCCAAGGCGGGCAAGACGCTCGTGCTGCAGGCGATCGCCAACGCGATCGCGAAGAACAACCCAGAGGTTCACCTCATGGTGGTGCTCGTCGACGAGCGCCCCGAAGAGGTCACCGACATGCAGCGCACCGTCAAGGGCGAGGTCATCGCCTCGACATTCGATCGCCCGGCCGAAGACCACACGACGGTTGCCGAACTGGCGATCGAGCGCGCTAAGCGTCTCGTGGAGCTCGGCCATGACGTCGTCGTGCTGCTCGACTCGATAACCCGCCTGGGCCGTGCGTACAACCTCGCCGCGCCCGCGTCGGGGCGCATCCTCTCCGGCGGTGTCGACTCCTCGGCGCTCTACCCGCCGAAGCGTTTCTTCGGTGCAGCGCGCAACATCGAGGAGGGTGGCTCGCTCACCATCATCGCCACGGCGCTCGTCGAGACCGGGTCCAAGATGGACGAGGTCATCTTCGAGGAGTTCAAGGGCACCGGCAACATGGAACTGCGCCTGTCACGCCAGCTGGCAGACAAGCGGATATTCCCCGCCGTCGATGTCAACGCATCCGGAACCCGTCGGGAAGAGATGCTCATGGGCGTCGACGAGACGAAGGTCGTCTGGAAGCTGCGCCGTGCCCTCGCCGGTCTCGACCAGCAGCAGGCACTCGAGATCGTGCTCGGTCGCCTCAAGGAGACGAGCACGAACGTCGAGTTCCTCATGCAGGTGCAGAAGTCCATGCCGAACCCCACCGGCAGCAAAGAGGACTAACTGTGTTCGAGTCAGTGCAAGCGCTACTGGCCGAACATGACGAGCTCCAGGGCCAGTTAGCCGACCCCGAACTCCACTCTGATCCGGCCAGGTCGAAAAAGGTCAACCGGCGGTATGCCGAGCTGTCCAGGATCGTCGCGGCGTACCACGAGTGGCGCCAGCTCACCGACGACCTCGAGGCCGCGACCGAGATGGCGGCAGAAGACGAGTCGTTTGCTGCAGAGGTCCCCTCGCTGACGGAGCGACTGGATGCCGCGCAGGAGAAGTTGCGGCGCCTGCTCATCCCGCGCGATCCCAACGACTCCCGTGACGTGATCATGGAGATCAAGATGGGCGAGGGTGGCGCGGAGTCTGCACTGTTCGCCGGGGACCTGCTGCGCATGTACCTGCACTACGCGGAATCCAAGAAGTGGAAGACCGAGATCATCGAGCAGACCTCGAGCGACCTCGGCGGCATCAAAGAAGTGCAGCTCTCGATAAAGGGCAACTCGAGCGACCCCGCTGAGGGCGTCTGGGCGCACCTCAAATACGAGGGTGGTGTGCATCGCGTGCAGCGGGTTCCGGCCACGGAGTCGCAGGGCCGTATCCACACCTCGGCGGCGGGCGTGCTCGTCTTCCCAGAAGTGGATGAGCCCGAAGAGGTCGAGATCAGCCAGAACGACCTCAAGATCGACGTGTACCGCTCGAGCGGTCCCGGCGGGCAGTCGGTCAACACGACGGACTCCGCCGTGCGCATCACCCACCTCCCGACCGGGATCGTCGTCGCGATGCAGAACGAGAAGAGCCAGCTGCAGAACCGCGAGGCCGGGATGCGCGTGCTGCGCGCCCGCATCCTCGCCCGCTACCAGGAGGAGGCGGACGCAGAGGCGTCGGTCTTCCGTAAGAGCCAGATCCGCACGATGGACCGCTCTGAGCGCATCCGCACGTACAACTTCCCGGAGAACCGCATCGCCGACCACCGGACGGGATACAAGGCGTACAACCTCGATGCCGTCATGAACGGCGCGCTCGAGCCGGTTGTCCAGTCCTGCATCGAAGCCGACGAAGAGGCCAGGCTGGCCGACCTCGGCACCGAGGGGCAGTAGCCAAGACCATGATGCTGCCCCGGGTCGCGGCGGCCCTCGATCGCGCTGAGCAGGCCCTCACCGCGGCGGGCGTGCCGAACGCTCGTGTCGACGCCGAGCTGCTCGTCGGGCATGTGCTCGGCCTGAGCCGCGGGGGAGTGCAAGCCAAAGCCGTGACGGACTGGGCGCTCAGCGACGAGGACCTCGTCTCGGTCAACGACGTCGTCGAGCGCCGCGCGGCCCGTGAGCCCTTGCAGCACATCACCGGGCGCGCGGCGTTCCGCAACCTCGAGCTCGCCGTCGGTCCCGGCGTCTTCGTGCCTCGCCCCGAGACAGAGTTCGTGGCGCAGTTCGCCATCGACGCCCTGCGTGTGGTGCCGGGTCCACGGCCGGTCGGCGTCGACCTCGGCACTGGCAGCGGGGCGATTGCACTCGCAATGGCGACGGAGGTTCCCCACGCACTTGTCTACGGCGTGGAAGTGTCACCGCGGGCTTTCATCTGGACAAGGCAGAACTTCAGGAACAGTGGCGCCGACAACGCGACCGCGGTGTTCATCGACCTCGCCGACGCGCTGCCCGAACTCGACGGCACCGTCGACGTGGTGATCTCGAATCCGCCGTACATCCCGGCGGGGGCGATCCCGCGCGACCCAGAGGTGCGGTTGTTCGATCCGGAGATCGCGCTGTACGGCGGCGAGGACGGGCTGGATGTCGTGCGCCTGGTCTCCGCGACGGCCGGGCGGTTGCTGCATCCCGGTGGCGCGCTCGTGCTCGAGCACGGTGAGCTGCAGGCCGCGCCGATCGCCGCGCTCCTCAGGCAGGACGGCTGGAAGGCCATCGCCCACCATCGTGACCTGCTCGGGCGGGACAGGGCCACGACGGCCCTGCGCTGACCCGGCCGCGTCAGCCCTTCGCGGCGCGGGCCCGCTCCTTCTCGGCGGCGTTCTTCTCCCGCTCCACTGCCTTTTTCACGGCCTCGCGCTCACGTTTCTGTGCCTCGCGAAGTTTTGTCTCGGCCTCACGCCGCGCCTGGCGGGCCGCCTTGACGGCCTCGTCGCGGGGGTAGGAGGCGGGTTCCTGCAGTGTCACCCGCTGCGGCCCGCCGGTAGCCGCACCGGAGTCGATGAAGTGCTGCACGCCATCGAGGATTCGGTCGAGACCGAAGAGAAACTGCTCGGCTTCGTCGCCATCCGCGAGCCCGCCCGCCGCGACGACGCGGTGCAGGGCCGGGAAGGCCTCCTCGGTGACGAGCGTCGAGAAGACCAGGGCATCCGCGCGCTCACGTTCGCCCGGAGCGCCGCCGGCGGCCGCGTCCCCGTGGATGACGCTCGCCTGCCAGCGGGTGTGACCCGTGACCAGCAGTAGCACGCCGATGCGCTGCGGCATCGTCAGCGCCGTCTCTTCGAGCACGGCGAGTGCCGAATCCATCCAGGCAAGGTTGTTGGGGGTGTTCGGCGGCCCGGAGATCGGGATGTCGATGAGCCAGGGGTGGGCGCGGTAGGCGGCGAGCGACTCGCGCGCCCACAGGGCGAGGCCGTGCCGCCAACCGGCTGCCGCGGCGATCGTCGCCGGCGGCAACCCCGTTCCGTACTCCTGCATGAGTAGGATCAGGTCTTCTTTCGCCGACACGTAGCGGTACAGCGACATTGTCGTGAAGCCGAGACTCGCCGCGATGCTGGACATCGAGACCGCCGACAGGCCGTCGGCGTCTGCGATCTCGACCGCGGCTTCGACGATCCGCTCGATGCTCAGTTCCCGTTTCGGGCCGCGCTGCGGGTTGGCCGCGACACCCCAGGCGAGCGCGACGGCGCGCGGCAGTTCCACGTCGTCGAGTTCCTCCGGCATCGTCCCCGCCTTTTCCCTTGCCACTTGACAGCGCCCCAGATAACTGTGTATTAGTTAAACAGTTCAGTGTGCGTCGTAAACAGTATATGTCGCATACCTCATCGAATTCAAGGAGATTTCATGGCAAACGCTATCGACGTGCGCGGCCTGCGCAAGTCATTCGGCGGCACCGAGGTGCTGGCCGGGATCGACCTCGTTGTCGAGTCCGGCAGCATCGTCGCCCTGCTCGGACCGAACGGGGCGGGCAAGACGACGCTCATCAACATCCTCTCGACACTCGTGAAGCCGGACGGTGGCACCGCGAAGGTCGCCGGCTTCGACGTGCTGCGCGACCCCGAGTCTGTGCGCGGCGTGATCGGCCTCACCGGCCAGTCCGCGGCTGTGGATGAGGTGCTCACCGGCGACGAGAACCTGCGGATGATGGGACGGCTCTTCGGGCTGGATCGCGGCGAAGCGGCGGCGCGCTCGCGTGACCTGCTCGCGCAGTTCGGGCTCGGCGATTCCGCCCGCAAGCGCGTCAAGGCGTACTCGGGCGGCATGCGCCGCAGGCTGGACCTGGCGATCAGCTTCATCGTCACGCCGCCGGTGCTGTTCCTCGATGAGCCCACAACCGGGCTCGATCCGCGCAGCCGCCTCGAACTCTGGGATGGCATCCGCACCCTGGGCGCGTCGGGCACGACGGTGCTGCTCACCACCCAGTACCTCGACGAGGCCGACCAGCTCGCCGACCGCATCGTGCTGATCGGCGGCGGCCGGGTGGTCGTCGAGGGCACTCCCGCAGAGCTCAAGGCCACCACGGGCGGCGAGGTCGTCGAATTGCGCGGGGCGTCCGACGAACTGATCCGCGAGATCCCGACAGACGGCACGGTTTCGGGGCTGCGCCGCGCGATCGACGAGCTCGACGCATCCGAAGCAGAAGGCACAATCACCATCCGCAAGCCCAGCCTCGACGACGTCTTCATGTCGGTCACGGCAGAGGCCCGCGAACTCATCGACACGAAAGGCTGATCATGACCACAATCTCCCTGCCTCGCACCGCTGTTCCACGCCCCAGGCTCGCCCTCGGCACCGAAGAGGCCACGTTCATCGCGCGCAGCCTCATCCACACCATCCGCACACCGGACGCCCTCATCATGGCCGTCGCCCTCCCGGTGATGCTCATGCTCATGTTCACCTTCATCTTCGGGGGTGCGATCGAGTCGGACGGCAGCTACGTGAACTACGTGGTGCCGGGCATCATCCTGCTGTGCGCCGGCTTCGGGGCCGCGTCAACAGCAGTGGATGTTGCCAGGGACCTCGAGACCGGCATCATGGATCGCTTCCGCACCATGCGCATCCGCAGCTGGGCCGTGCTCACCGGCCACGTCGTCTCGAGCCTCGTGCGCAACCTCGTGGCGACGGGCGTCGTGATCGGCGTCGCGGTCGCCGTCGGGTTCCGCCCGGTCGGCAACCCCGCCGAGTGGATCGCGGCGATCGCGCTCATCGGGCTGTACATCCTCGCCATCACCTACCTGTACGCGGCGATCGGTCTCGCGGCTGGCAGTTCTGAGGCGGCAAACGGCTACGGCTTCATCCTGATGTTCGCGCCATACCTGTCGAGCGCGTTCGTGCCCGTCGACACGATGCCGACCTGGCTGCAATGGATCGCCCAGAACCAGCCGATAACACCGATCATCGAGACGATCCGCGGGTTGCTGATGCACACGCCGTTGGGCAACGAGCCGGCGCTCGCGCTCGGCTGGTGTGCGCTCATCCTCGTGATCGCCGTGGTCTGGGGCGCGATCATGTTCCGCCGCAAGGCCGGGCGCCGCTAGTCCCATGCCGCCGCCCAGCTAATCCCCTGCTGGGCCGCCGCCCGATTCTTCGAGTCGTGCGGTCGGCTCAGCGGGGGCCCAGACGCGAGGAAGCGAACTCCTCGATCGCGGCGAGCAGGCCGGCCGCCGTCGTGAACCGGTGGGCAGTGATGCCGACACTCGCGGCGCCGTCGACGTTGACCTGCAGGTCGTCGGCGAAGAAGGCGTGGTCCGCTGTCGTGTCGTACGCTTCGAGCACTCGCTCGAAGACCACGGGATTCGGCTTGCGGGCCCCGTAGTCGCTCGACGTGAACAGGTGGTCGCCGAACAGCTCGACGAGGTCGGGTGCCAGGGTCGGCAGGTGCTTCGCGACGAGGGGGCCGTTGTTCGTCAACAGGGTCACCTGCCCGAGCTGGGATGCCCGGCGCACGGCCGCGAGGGACTCCGGCCATGCGGTCATCGCCGCACCGCGCACCCGCACCCATTCCGCTTCATCGATGGGCATGCCGATCGCCTGCTCGAACGCGGACAGGTAATCCTCGGCCGACGCGAAGTCACCCGCCTCTGCGGCCCATTCGCCGCGATCGTGCCACCAGCGCTCCCGCAGCTCCTCCAGGGGCATCCCGGTCAGTTCGGTCATGCCGGCCATGCGCACGCGCCAGTCGTAGTCGTAGAGCACGTCGTCCATGTCGAAGATGAACAGCAGGCCGCTCATGCGTTGCGCACCGCGAATGCCTCGATGGCGTCGCGCAGCGCGCCGGTCTGGAAGACGCCGTCCACCACGAGCAGTTGGTGCGCGGTCATGCCGACCGCGCGAGCGCCGAGCACGTTAGCCGTCGAGTCGTCGGCAAGGAACGCATTCTCGGCCGGCACGTCGTAATACTCGAGCGCCCGGAGATAGACCTCAGGGCTCGGCTTTCGGGCCCTGAGCATGCAGCTGAAGAGCACGTTCGGTCCGAGTATCCCGATAACGTCGGGTACGAGCACGGGAAGCGCCGCCGCCGTCGCCGCGGGATTGTTCGAGAGCAGGGAGACCGTCCCCAGTTGGGCCGCGCGGCGCAGCGCGGCGACGCTGCCATCGATGCGGGTCATTGCGAGCGCCCTCGCCGAAGCCCACTCTTCGAGCGACAGCCGCCGGCCACCCGTGACCCGGGAGAACTCATCCAGGTAGAGGTCCGGCGTGGGCCATTCGCCGGCCTCCGCCCTCGCCTCGTAGCCACCCGCCCACCATGATTTCGCCAGCCCGTACTGGCTCACGCCGCTGAGCCTGCTCAACTCGGGCAGCCGGCGGCGGAAATCGTACGCGTAGAGCGTCTTGTCGAGATCGAAGAAGTAGATGTCCACGGGCTCACCAGTCTCCCACCGTTCGCGGGTCACCCGGCACGGCGGGCGCGGTGACCCCGGTGCCATGAAGGCCGGTACTCTTGAGGAGCTATGGCCCCCACCTACGACTGCTCGGTCGAAGCCGAGCTCCTCACCGGCATGCGCCTCGCGAGGACGGCAATCGGCCGGGGGGATCTCGTCGTGATTCCCACGGACACGGTGTACGGGGTGGCCGCAGATGCGTTCAATGCCGCGGCCGTGCAGAAACTCGTCGAGGCGAAGGGGCGCACGAGGGCAGCACCCCCGCCCGTGCTCATTCCGGGCATCCCGACGCTCGATGCGCTCGCGGAGAGTGTGCCTGAGGAGGTCCGTGAGCTCGTCGCGAAGTACTGGCCTGGGGCGTTGACCGTGATCCTGCCGGCGAGGTCATCGCTGCAATGGGATCTCGGCGACACTCGCGGCACGGTCGCGCTCAGGATGCCGGCGAATCGCATCGCCCTCGAGCTCTTGTCAGAGACCGGGCCGCTCGCCGTGTCGAGCGCGAACCTCACCGGAAGGGCGCCGGCAACGAGCGCAGCGGAGGCGGAGGCGATGCTCGGCGACTCAGTCGCCGTCTACCTCGATGGCGGCGTCGGAGGCTCGGTGGCGTCGACGATCGTGGATGCCACGGGCCTGCTCAGCCCTGAGGGAAAGCTGCGTATCGTGCGCGCAGGCGTCATTCCCGTCGACGAGATCCGCCAGCTCGTGGGAGCTGACAAGTGCGAATAGTCTTCTACCTGCTCATCACGGCGGTCTCAGCCATCGTGACCTTCGGGCTCGCCGTGCTCATCTGGAAGCTTTCGACGAAGTACCGGCTCTATCCCAAGATCCGCGAGCGCGACGTGCACACCAGGCCGACGCCACGGCTCGGCGGGGTGGCGATGTTCCTGGGCATGCTCGTGGCGTTCGGCGTGGCATCCCAGATTCCCCAGTTGAGCCTCGTCTTCGCCGAGCCAGGCAAGGTGCTCGGGCTGCTTGCCGCTGCGCTCATCATCGTGCTCATCGGGGTGGCCGACGACATCTGGGACCTGGACTGGTGGACGAAGCTCGCCGGCCAGGTCATCGCGGCGGGCATCCTCGCCTGGCAGGGCGTTCAGATCTCCACGCTGCCGATCGGCGGGGTCACTATCGTCTCGCCGTACATCTCGCTCGGCATCACCATCTTCGCCGTCGTGTTGGTGATGAACGCGATCAACTTCATCGACGGCCTCGACGGCCTCGTGGCGGGCGTCGCGCTCATCGCCAATGGCGTGTTCTTCGTCTACACCTACTTCCTGCAGCTGCAGGCCCAGACCGAGTACTTCAACCTCGCCTCCCTCGTCACGACGGTGTTGATCGGTGCCTGCATCGGCTTCCTGCCGCTGAACTTCCACCCGGCGCGACTGTTCATGGGTGACGCAGGCGCACTTCTTGTCGGGCTGCTCATGGCGACATCCGCAATTCTCGTCACGGGGCAGGTCGATTCGGGCTTCGCCACCCAGCCCGGTCAGTTCACGGCGTCGCTCGTGCCCGCGTTCATCCCGATCCTGCTGCCGTTCGCCGTGCTCATCGTGCCGTTGCTCGACTTCGGGCTCGCGGTCATCCGTCGCCTGCGGGCGGGAAAGTCGCCGTTCTCCGCCGACCGCAAGCACCTGCACCACCGGTTGCTCGACATGGGGCATTCGCACCTGCATGCCGTGCTCATCTTCTACGGCTGGACTCTCGTCGTCGCCGTCGGATGCCTCGCCTACATGTTCATCCCGTTCAACCTCGCCACGGGACTCATCGTTATCGGCCTCGTGGTCTGCACGGTCGTGACCCTGTCACCGCTGAGCCGGGACAAGGCGCTCGAGGCGGTCGCCCAGTCGACGGGGCCGGATAGCGAGACCGCCGCCGTCGCCAGGTTCGATGGGCTGGATGCGGCATCGGAAGCGCCAGATCCGAAGGAGCTCACATGAAGAACGCGTCGGTCCTGGCCAGGGCGCTCGTGTTCGGCGCGATCCTCACTGTCGGCATCGCGCTTGTGGGATCTGTGGTCGGCTACCTCGTCGCCGGTGGTTCCGGCCTCGCGAGTGCCCTTGTCGGCGCCGGCCTCACCGCGCTATTCATGGGCTTCACGGCTCTGAGCATCGTGCTCGCCTCGCGGGCGACGAGAGACAAACCGTCGAGCATGGTCTATTTCGGCATCGTGCTCGGCATGTGGCTGTTCAAGTTCGTCGTCTTCATCGTCGTGCTGCTGTTGGTGCGCGGCGAGCACTGGATGAGCCCGTACGTGTTCTTCGTGGCGGTCATCGCGGCAGTGATCGGGTCCCTCGTGGCAGACATCGTGGCGCTGGCGGGCGCCCGCGTCCCCTACGTCGGCGACAGCGCCCCGCCCGGATCGACGACGCCCCCAGCGAAGGCCGGGAATCCCGGCTCCTGAGCCCCTCGGGGCGGTCACTGCCCGTGCAGAGTTTTGCTAGGCTTGAGCCATATTCCCCTGAGCGTGCCGTCTGGAACGCCTGATGCTGGAGAAGCCCACTGTTCACGTCCGCTCTCGTCTCGCTCCTGCCGTTCGTCAATGGTGACGATAGCGGCGGGGGATTCCACGGTCCCTCGATCGATGAGTTCTTCCCCCCTGTAGTTTTCTTCGCGGGCACGCCTTTCGAGCTCAACCGCATAATGCTCATCCGCCTGCTCGTCGTGGTCGTGCTCGTGCTGTTCCTCTGGCTTGGATCGCGCCGGATGACGCTGGTGCCCAGCCGCGGCCAGGCCGCCTTCGAGTTCGTGACCGGTTTCGTGCGCAACAACATAGTCATCGGCACGCTCGGCCAGAAGGACGGCAAGCGGTTCATGCCCATCCTGATGACGATCTTCTTCGTCACGCTCGGCATGAATCTCACCGGCGTGATCCCGGGGCTGCAGATCGCGGGCACCTCCGTGATCGGCCTGCCGCTGATCATGGCGGTCATCGCCTATGCCCTCTTCATCTATGCCGGCGTGCGCAAGTTCGGCGGGCGGTACTTCAAGAACGCGCTGATCCTGCCGGGGCTGAATCCGATCATGGCGGCGTTCCTGGCGATCCTCGAATTGCTGTCGACATTCATCCTGCGCCCAATCACGCTGTGCCTCCGACTGCTCATGAACATGGTGGCCGGCCACATGCTGCTCGTGCTGTGCTTCGCGGCGACCGATTTCTTCTTCTTCACCGTGCTGGCGGGCGGTAACCCCCTCGGCCTCCTCGGTGTCGGCACCTTCGCTTTCGGCATTGCCTTCACGCTGCTCGAGCTCTTCGTTGCGGCGCTGCAGGCGTATGTCATCACGATTCTCGCCGCTATCTACATCCAGATGGCGCTGGCTGAAGAGCACTGATCCGGTCATGACTCTCGGACAAGCAATCACCCCTGAAAGGAAACAGCAATGAACGTTGTTGGACAGCTCGCACCCCTCGCCTTCGGACTCGCCGCTATCGGCTCCGGTATCGGCGTGGGCATCATCGTGGGCAAGACGATCGAGTCCGTGGCTCGCCAGCCCGAACTGCAGGGTCGCCTGCAGGGCCTCATGTTCCTCGGCATCGCGCTCACCGAAGCTCTCGCGTTCATCGCCATCGCGGTCGCCTTCATCCCGTTCCCCGCGCCGTAACCGCTAACACTTACTAAGGAGTCCGGATGCTCAACGCATTCGTAGCGAAAGCCGCGGCGACGCCGAGTCTGCTGCTGCCCCAGCTGCCCGACCTCATCTGGGGCACGCTCGCGTTCGTCATCGTGCTCGTAGTCGTCGTCTGGAAGGTTGTGCCGCGGCTCAACGCAGCACTCGACGCCCGCGCGGACGCCATCGAGGGCGGGCTCAAGCGGGCCGAGGAGGCCCAGGCCGGTGCGCAGGAGGCACTCGAGCGGTACAACTCCCAGCTGGCCGAGGCTCGTGCAGCGGCGGCCGGAATCCGCGACCAGGCGCGAGAAGACGCGAAGCGCATCCGCGCAGAGTTGGTAGAGCAGGCACAGGCCGAGGCAGCGCGCGTGCTCACCAGCGCCCAAGCGCAGATCGAAGCTGAGCGCCAGGGCGCACTCGTGTCGTTGCGCGCGGAGGTCGGGGCGATCGCGATCGACCTCGCGTCCGGTGTGATCGGCGAGAGCCTCAACGACAAGCGGTCCAACGACATCGTCGATCGGTTCCTTGCCGACCTCGAGGCGTCCGAGGCCGCAGCAGCCAAGGCGAAGGCGTAGCGATGGGTTCAGCGACACGAGAGGCGCTCGGCGCGGCAACCGCCACGCTCACGGCGCAGGGGGCGATTGACTTCGCCACGGGCGAGCAACTGCTCGCCGCTGCCCTCGTCGTCGACGGCTCAACCCCGCTCCGTGCCGCCCTCGCCGATGACACCGCGGCCCTTGCCGACCGCAAGGCGATCGTCGATGCGGTATTCGGGTCGTACACGAAGGCGGCGAAGGCCGTGCTCGAGTCTCTCTCCAGCCAGCGGTGGTCGTCTGAGGATGACTTCGTCGCCGCGATCGAGCGGCTGGGCATCCGTGCCCTCGCAGCCTCTGCGCCGAAAACCGTGTCGATCGATGATGAACTCTTCGCGTTCTCCACGGCCGTCGCGTCCAACCCCGAGCTCGAACTCGCGCTCGGCGGCAGGCTCGGCTCATCGGAGGGCAAAGTCGGCCTCGTGGTGAGCCTGCTCGGTGGCAAGGCGAGTGAACAGACGGTCGCGATCCTGAGCTCGCTCATCGCGCGACCTGGGGACCGGCGCATCGCAGAGTTGATCCGCTACGCGGCGACCATCGTCGCGGAAGAGTCCGGCCACGCGATCGCGACCATCACCGTTGCAGCCCCACTGAGCGCAGCGCAGGCCGATCGCCTCGCGAAGGCGCTTTCGGTGCAGTACGGCACGACTATCCGGATCAACGAACTCGTTGATCCGACAATCCTCGGCGGAATGCGCGTGCAGGTCGGTGACGAGGTCATCGACGGCTCGATCGCGAACCGCCTCGCGGATCTTCGACTTCGACTGGCGAGTTAGCTCGCTCACCAACGTTACGGAAAAAGGGAAACAATGGCACAGATCACCATCAGTCCGGATGAAATCCGCGACGCGCTCAAGGACTTCGTCAAGGCCTACGAGCCCGGCAAGGCCGCGACGACCGAGGTCGGTTATGTGCTGGATGCCGCTGACGGCATCGCCCACGTCGAGGGCCTGCCCGGCGTCATGGCCAACGAGCTCATCAAATTCTCCGACGGCACCCTCGGACTCGCGCAGAACCTCGACGAGGACGAGATCGGCGTGGTCATCCTCGGCGAGTTCACCGGCGTCGTCGAGGGCATGGAGGTCACCCGCACGGGCGAAGTGCTCTCCGTCCCGGTCGGAGACGCATTCCTCGGCCGGGTAGTCGACCCGCTCGGAGCCCCGATCGACGGCCTCGGCGAGATCAAGGCAGAAACCCGCCGCGCGCTCGAACTCCAGGCTCCCGGTGTCATGTCACGCAAGAGCGTGCACGAGCCCATGCAGACCGGCATCAAGGCCATCGACGCCATGATCCCGATCGGCCGCGGCCAGCGCCAGCTCATCATCGGTGACCGCCAGACCGGCAAGACGGCAATCGCAATCGACACGATCATCAACCAGAAGGCGAACTGGGAGTCCGGCGACACCAACAAGCAGGTGCGCTGCATCTACGTCGCCATCGGCCAGAAGGGTTCAACGATCGCCGCCGTCAAGGGCGCGCTCGAGGATGCCGGAGCGATGGAGTACACGACCATCGTCGCGGCCCCCGCCTCAGACCCCGCGGGCTTCAAGTACCTCGCCCCGTACACCGGCTCCGCCATCGGCCAGCACTGGATGTACGCCGGCAAGCACGTGCTGATCATCTTCGACGACCTGTCGAAGCAGGCTGAGGCCTACCGTGCGGTCTCGCTGCTGCTGCGCCGCCCGCCGGGACGCGAGGCATACCCCGGCGACGTGTTCTACCTGCACTCCCGCCTGCTCGAGCGTTGCGCGAAGCTCTCCGACGAACTGGGTGCTGGATCGATGACCGGCCTGCCGATCATCGAGACGAAGGCGAACGACGTTTCCGCCTACATCCCGACGAACGTGATCTCGATCACCGACGGGCAGATCTTCCTGCAGTCCGACCTGTTCAACGCAAACCAGCGCCCGGCCGTCGACGTGGGCATCTCGGTCTCGCGCGTCGGTGGCGACGCGCAGGTCAAGTCGATCAAGAAGGTCTCGGGAACGCTCAAGCTCGAGCTGGCCCAGTACCGTTCGCTCGAGGCCTTCGCGATGTTCGCGAGCGACCTGGATGCCACGAGCCGCCGCCAGCTCGCGCGCGGGGCGCGTTTGACCGAATTGCTGCGCCAGCCGCAGTACTCGCCGTTCCCCGTGGAGAAGCAGGTCGTCTCGATCTGGGCCGGCACCAACGGCAAGCTCGACGAGGTGCCCGTGGAAGACATCCTTCGTTTCGAAAGCGAGCTGCACGAGTACCTCGCGCGCAAGACGAAGGTGCTCGACACGCTGCGCGACACGAACGTGCTCGACGACGACACGACAAAGGCACTCGATGCCGCGGTCGACGCGTTCAAGCTCGAGTTCCAGACCGGGGATGGCAAGCCACTGCTGTCCGTCGGCACGGAGGTCTTCGAGGAGATCGAGCCCGAGGACATCGCCCAGGAGCAGATCGTCCGCCAGAAGCGCGGCAAGTAGAGCATTCCGCAGGTCGAGCTTGTCGAGACCTCACCAACGAGAAACAGAGAGATAAGACATGGGAGCGCAACTTCGGGTCTACCGGCAGAAGATCAAGTCTGCCCAGACGACCAAGAAGATCACTCGGGCCATGGAGCTCATCTCCGCATCGCGCATCCAGAAGGCGCAGCAGCGGGTGGCGGCCTCCGGGCCATACTCGCGTGCCATAACGCGCGCGGTGTCAGCAGTCGCAACGTTCTCCAACGTCGACCACATCCTCACCACGGAGCCGGAGAAGATCGAGCGCGCCGCGATCGTCATCTTCTCCTCCGACCGCGGACTCGCGGGCGCGTTCAACACGAACGTGCTGCGCGAAGCGGGCGAGCTCGCCGCCCGCCTGCGTGGCCAGGGCAAGGATGTCGTGCACTACCTCGTGGGGCGCAAGGCTGTTGGCTACTTTGCCTTCCGTAAGCGCGCGTCGGAGCAGATCTGGACCGGCGGCACCGACGCCCCCGAGTTCGAGATCGCCAAGGAGATCGGTGATGCCCTCGTCGCCAAGTTCATCCAGCCTGCTAGCGAAGGTGGCGTCGACGAGATCCACATCGTCTACAACCGTTTCGTGAGCATGCTCGTGCAGGTGCCAGAGGTTGTGCGCCTGCTGCCGCTCGAGATCGTGGAGGGTCTCGAGGCTCCCGCCGACAACGAGGCAATGCCCGCCTACGAGTTCGAGCCCGACGTCGGCAACGTGCTCGATGCGCTGTTGCCGGTATATATCGAGAGCCGCATCTTCAACGCCATGCTGCAGTCGGCGGCGGCGAAGCACGCAGCGACCCAGAAGGCGATGAAATCGGCGAGCGACAACGCCGACAAACTCATCACGACCTACACGCGACTGGCGAACAACGCTCGCCAATCCGAGATCACCCAGCAGATTTCCGAGATCGTGGGCGGCGCAGACGCCCTGGGCTCGGCAAAGTAGTAATCCAGAGATAGGAACACCATGACGACAACAGCTCCCGCCAAGGCGGGCAAGAAGGACGCGGACAAGGCCACGGGTGTCGGCCGCATCGCGCGCGTGACCGGCCCGGTGGTCGACATCGAGTTCCCGCACGACTCGATCCCCGGCATCTACAACGCGCTCAAGACGACAATCACTATCGGCTCCGAGTCGACCGAGATCACCCTCGAGGTCGCCCAGCACCTCGGCGATGACCTCATCCGCGCCATCGCGCTCAAGCCCACCGACGGGCTCGTGCGCGGCCAGGAGGTGCGCGACACCGGCGGACCGATCACCGTTCCTGTCGGTGACGTGACCAAGGGCAAGGTCTTCAACGTCATCGGCGAGATCCTCAACGCGGATGCCGACGGCACCATGGGCGGCGAGAAGATCGAGATCACCGAGCGCTGGCCGATCCACCGCAAGCCCCCGGCATTCGACCAGCTCGAGTCCAAGACGGAACTGTTCGAGACCGGCATCAAGGTCATCGACCTGCTCACGCCGTATGTGCTCGGCGGCAAGATCGGGCTGTTCGGCGGTGCTGGGGTCGGCAAGACCGTGCTCATCCAGGAAATGATCCAGCGCGTGGCATCCGATCACGGCGGCGTCTCGGTGTTCGCCGGCGTCGGCGAGCGCACGCGTGAGGGCAACGACCTCATCGCCGAGATGGAAGAGGCCGGTGTCTTCGACAAAACCGCCCTCGTCTTCGGCCAGATGGATGAGCCGCCGGGAACGCGTCTTCGCGTCGCGCTCTCCGCACTGACCATGGCGGAGTACTTCCGCGACGTGCAGAAGCAGGACGTGCTGCTGTTCATCGACAACATCTTCCGCTTCACGCAGGCAGGTTCAGAGGTATCCACCCTCCTCGGCCGCATGCCGAGCGCCGTCGGCTACCAGCCGAACCTCGCGGATGAGATGGGCGTGCTCCAGGAGCGCATCACCTCGACGCGTGGCCACTCCATCACCTCCCTGCAGGCGATCTACGTTCCCGCCGACGACTACACGGACCCGGCCCCCGCGACGACCTTCGCGCATCTCGATGCGACGACGGAGCTCAGCCGCGAGATCGCGTCGAAGGGCCTGTACCCGGCCGTCG
>JAODLY010000015.1 GCA_025464445.1 Rhodoglobus sp.
CCTAAACTTGCCAAGACACGAAGGAGTACGAGTGATCAGCGACGTTTTGGCTGAAGCCAGGGACAAGATGCAGAAGGCCCTCGAGGTCGCGAAAGACGACTTCGGCACCGTGCGCACCGGCCGGGCCAACCCGGCGCTGTTCCAGAAGGTGCTCGTCGACTACTACGGCACCCCGACCCCGCTCGCCCAGCTGGCATCCATGGTCAACCAGGAGGCCCGCACGCTGCTCATCACCCCCTACGACAAGACGGCGCTCAAAGACATCGAGAAGGCCATCGTCGGGGCGTCGAACCTGGGCGCGAGCGTCGGCAACGACGGCACCGTGATCCGTGCGACCCTCCCCGAGCTCAACGAGGAGCGCCGCAGGGAGTTCGTGAAGATCGTGCGCGACAAGGCCGAGCAGGCGCGCGTGTCGCTGCGCAACATCCGCCGCAAGGCCAAGGACGACCTGGATGCGCTCAAGGAAGTCGGTGAAGACGAGATCGCCCGCGCCGAGAAGGACCTCGACGCGGCCACGAAGCAGCACGTCGACGCGATCGACGATGCTGTAAAGAAAAAGGAAGCCGAGCTGCTCGAGGTCTAGATGGCATCCGATTTCGAAACCCAGGTTCGCGCGACGAACGACAAGATCAACGCACGAACCGGCAGACCCCTCGGCCTGGCGATCGGCGTCGGCCTCGTGCTCGGGTTCGCCCTGCTGTTCAGCCTGATCTTCTTCAAGCCCATCTTCATGGTCTTCGCGGCCGCCCTCATCGGCTTCACCGCATTCGAGCTGGCCAGCGCGCTGCGAATCTCCGGCCGGGATGTGCCGCGCATCCCAACGGTCATCGCAGCGGTCGCCATCGTGCCGGCGGCATTCTTTTGGCTGGCACCCGGCCACTGGCTGGTCACCCTCGGCGGTATCGCGTTCATAGCGGCCTGGCGCCTCGTCGAGCTCGTGCGCCCGAGCGCCCGAGCCTCGGCCAGGAATGTGCTCCTCGACCTCGCGGCGGGCGCGTTCATCCTCGTCTATGTCGCCTTCATGGGTGGATTCACTGTGCTCCTGACCGCGCAGGATGGCGGCCAGTGGTGGACCCTCGCCTTCCTCATCGTCGTGATCTCTGTCGACCTCGGCGCCTATGCGACAGGTCTCGCGTTCGGCAAACACCCCATGGCACCCGTGATCAGCCCGAAGAAGACCTGGGAGGGTTTCGCCGGATCGGTCGCGGCCGCGGTGCTCGCCGGGGTGCTCACGGCGATATTCATGCTTCACCAGCCCTGGTGGGTGGGAGTCATCCTTGGGGGCGTGATGATCGCGACAGCGACCTCAGGTGATCTCGCCGAGTCGCTCATCAAACGTGATATCGGCATCAAGGACATCAGCGGCTGGCTGCCCGGCCACGGCGGATTCCTCGACAGGGTCGACTCCTCGCTGCTGTCGGCTGCGGCCGCCTATGCGCTGTTTCTCATCTTTGCGTAAGGCACAATAGACGGGTGAGCAACACTTTTCCGCACAGCCGCAAGTCGAAACTCGGCTACAACGTGGACCAGGTCGAGGACTTTCTCGAGGAGGCACGCTCGGCATACACCGCCGACCGCGGGCCGCAGAGTGTCGTGAGCGCCGGGAGCATCCGCCAGATGGCCTTCTCGATGCAGAAGGGTGGCTACTCCACGAGCCATGTGGATGCTGCGCTCGAGCGGCTTGAGGACGCCTTCGCGACCCGGGAGCGCGACCGCGCATTCACGGAGACGGGGGATGGTGCCTGGTATGCCCAGGCCCGCGGCTCGGCGCAGGCAATCCTCGACCGCCTGGCGCGCGACCCCGGCAGGCGCTTCTCCCGCACCGGTCCGTTCACGACGGGCTACAACCCGAAAGATGTCGACGCCTTCGCCACTCGCCTCGTCAACTACTTCCAGCACGGCAAGCCGATGAGCGTGGAGCACGTCCGCACAGTGGTGTTCAGGGGCAAGAAGGGCGGGTATAACGAGACGCAGGTCGACCTTCTGCTCGACTCCGTCGTGAACGTCATGCTCGCGGTCCGCTAGCCTTCGGGGCTTTTGTCAGTGCGGTTGGGCTAATATTGCGCAACTGTGGGGAGTAATTCGCGGGTCATAGCCCTCCGCGCCGAGCTAAAGAGTGCAGGCGGGGACATCTCGGGGCGCCATCGGCGTGCCCCATGGTCGCTGCCCGCGTTCGCCATGTTCGTGACGTTCGCATTCCTGTGCGCGACCCTCGCGCCGCCATACGGCACCTCGCCTGCACTCGCTGTCGTGGCGCCGGCCGACACGGGTAACCCCCAATCCGTCACTGTCGCCGGCGAGTACGCGAACGGAGCGTCGCGGGATGCCTTCACAATCAGCGAGCCCGTAGTGGTGAAGGTGCAGAGCGCTCCCGCCGTCGGCATCCCAGACCCCGGCACGGCCCAGGCCATCGCGTACGCGATGCTGCAGGCGCGCGGAATGGGCGACGACCAGTACTCCTGCCTAGTCGCCCTGTGGGATCGCGAGTCGCACTGGAACGTCTACTCGAGCAACTCGTCGAGCGGCGCGTACGGCATCCCGCAGGCGCTCCCCGGCGAGAAGATGGCGTCTGCGGGCGCCGACTGGGCGACGAACCCGGCAACCCAGATCACCTGGGGACTGGGGTACATCGCCGACCGCTATGGCGACCCGTGCGGTGCATGGGCGCACTCTGAGAACGTCGGCTGGTACTGACCCCGTCAAACTGCTCGCCATAGGCTGGGGCGCATGGACCTGTTGCAAACCGGCCTCATCGGCGTCGTCGGCCTGGTGACGATCGTCGCGGCCGGCGCATTCAGCAAGCGGCTCGGGGTGGCCGCGCCGCTCATCCTCATCGTGATCGGGGTCGGGTTCAGCTTCATCCCCGGTGCACCGGTGCAGGTGCCGCACCAGGTAATCCTCTACGGCCTGCTGCCCCCGATCCTGTATTCGGCGGCGCTCAATGTGCCTGTGCTCGACTTCCGCAGGAACCTCACATCCATTTCCGCGCTGAGCGTGCTGCTCGTGCTCGCGACGACGTTCGTCACGGGTGTCGTGCTGTTCTTCGTGTTCCCCCAGCTCTCGCTCGCTGCCGGCATCGCGATCGGTGCCGTCATCAGCCCCACGGATGCCGTGGCCGCGACGGCGCTGGGCAAGCGCCTGGGGCTGCCGCCCCGGCTCGTCACCATTCTCGAGGGGGAGAGCCTCGTCAATGACGCCACAGCCCTCGTGCTGTTGCGGTCGGCAATCGCCGCGACCGCGGGAGCCGTGAGCTTCTGGGGCGTTGTCGGGGATTTCGCCTTCGCGGTCGCCGTCGCGGTTGCGATCGGACTCGTCGTCGGCGTCGTCACCGTGTGGCTGCGTTCGAAACTGCGCGACCCGCTACTCGACACCGCCATCTCGTTCACGGTGCCGTTCATCGCGTTCATCCCCGCCGAGTACTTGCACGCCAGCGGCGTACTCGCCGTCGTGGTGGCCGGTCTCTATTCCGGCCACAACAGCGCAAGCAGGTTCACGCCGCAGGCTCGAATCTCGGAGCGCCTCAACTGGCGCACCCTGCAGTTCGTGCTCGAGAACGGCGTATTCCTGCTCATGGGGGTCGAGGTCACTGGGCTCATCAGCAACACCCTCGAAGACGACCTGAGCGCTGGCCGCGCTGTCGTCATCGGTTTCATCATGACCGCGATAGTGCTCGTACTGCGGTTCATCTTCATCGGCCCGCTCCTGCTGGTGCTCAGGAGGCAGACCGAGAACGCCGAACGGATGCAGACCCGATGGGGTGCCTTCCTTGCCCGCTTCCGCGTGCGGATGGACGCCGACGATCGCCTCGCCACCAACGAGCGCGTCATCAAACGCCGAGGCAGGCTTGAGCAGGCGCACAAACGCCGCCAGGCCGACCTCGACCAGGCGCGCGCCGAGGGGCTGGGATGGCGCGGTGGCGTCATCCTCGGCTGGTCGGGAATGCGCGGCGTGGTGACGCTCGCGGCCGCCCAATCGCTGCCAGAGGGCACCCCGTACCGCGCGCAACTCGTGCTCATCGCCTTCACGGTCGCTGTGACGACCCTGCTCGTGCAGGGCGGAACGCTTCCGTGGCTGATCAGGCTCACCGGCATCAGGGGCACAGACCGCGCCGCCGATCGCCGGGAGCTCGCGTCGCTGCTCGACGAACTCGGCCAGGTGGGGTTGTTGGCGCTGGAAGACCCCGACTTCCGGCTTCCCGGCGGGGAGAACGTCGATCCCGCGGTTATCGAGCGTGTGCGCAGCGACACGCTGCTTGCCGCGGAATCAGCCTGGGAGCGCGCCGACCATGGCGCGGGTGTCGACGGTCTCAGTCATTCGCCGCAGCGACAGTACCGCGCGTTGCGGCGTGAAGTCCTGCAGGCCGAACGCGATGCCCTGCTCGAGGCGCGTTCTGCTGGCAGCTATCCGTCCCGCATCCTCTCCAGGGCCCAGGCGCTACTCGACCTCGAGGAGACACGGCTGGAGCAGATCGACAACGGCGGCAACGGCTGAGCCTCGCCGCGAATATCGCGCGCCGAACGTAAACTCGAACCATGCCCAGATCGAACCGGCCACGCGGTCGCCGCGCCGAGGGACACGAGGAGGGCGAGCTCGACCTCTCCCACGCCCTCGTCGCCCGGTTCCACGTCGAGTCCAAGCGGGACGGGCTCTGGAACGTGCAGCCCCTCTCGCCGGCAAACGCCATAAAGGTGTACACCTGCCCCGGATGCGGGCTCGAGATCCTGCCCGGCGTCGCGCACCTGGTCAGCTGGCGCGCCGACGGCATCATGGGTGAGGCCGACGATCTCGCCGGCCGCAGGCACTGGCACGCGCACTGCTGGAAGACACGCACCTGATGGCCGTCGAGATTCGCGGGGGAGTCGAGCTTGCGGCGCGCAGGGAGAACGTCGAACTGCACACCCGCGACGGTCTGACACTCGTGGGCGAGCTCGCGCTGCCCGAGTCCGCAGCGCCGGTCGCGACGATCGTGGCGCTGCATCCGCTGCCGACGGGCGGGGGTTTCATGGACTCGCACATCATCCGCAAGGCGGCGGCGAGGCTGCCCGCGCTGGCGGATATCGCGGTGCTGCGGTTCAACTTCCGCGGGGTGAGTTCGCCCAGGGGCACGTCGCAGGGGGAGTTCGGCGACGGGGTCGATGAGCAGTGGGACCTCGCCGCCGCGATGGACCTCGTGCTCCAGCGCGGCCTGCCGCACCCGTGGATCGTGGGCTGGTCGTTCGGCACGGAGGTCACGCTCAAGTACGGGCTGCGGCATCCCATCGATGGGGCGATCCTGCTCTCGCCCCCGCTCAAGCGAACGACCCCGGACGAGCTCGCCGCGTGGGCGGGCAGCGGCAAACGGCTCGTGGCGATCATCCCCGAACTCGACGACTACCTGCGCCCTGCGGAAGCCGCAGAGCGTTTCGCGAGCGTGCCGCAACTGGAGTTCGTGGCTGTCGAGGGCGGCAAGCACCTGTGGGTCGGCGAGGAGCAGACCTACCGCGTGCTCACCGAGATCGTCGAGCGCCTGAACCCGGCCGCGCTTCCCCTGCCCCGTTCGCTGTAATTGGGCCCACGCCGCCCTGGGTCCACTTCGCCGGTTCCGGACGACGCGAAGCGTCGGGCGGCCGTGCGAGGGGGAGTCCGGCGCGTTGCGGAGCCTAGCGGAGCAACGTGACGGCCGTGGCGGTGGGGACTAGAGGTCTGCCTGGCGCGGCACGACTACCTGCTGGATGATCAGCATGATCGCGGCGGCCACCGGGATAGCGATGAGCGCCCCGAGGATGCCGAGCAGGGTGCCGCCGGCGAGGGCCGCGATGACCACCACCGCGCCCGGGATCTTGACGGCCTGCGACATGATCTTCGGCGAGATGAAGTACGCCTCGATCTGCATGTAGATGAGGTAGTAGCCGCCCACCCAAAACACGGTCGGCGGTCCGTTGAAGATGAGTACGAGGAGGGTTATCACGACCGCCCCAGACACAGTGCCCACGAGCGGGATGAGCGAAGCCAGGAAGGCGATGAAGGCGAGGAGTGCCGAGTATTTGACGGGCATCCCGAACAGCGGAAGCACGAGCGTGAGGAAGACGAACGACAGGATGCCGTTGGCGAGCCCGAGGCTGCCCTGGCCGATGACGTATCGGCCAACGGCCTTGCTGATCTGCTCGGCGAGGTCGATGAACTTGGGGCGCCTCGACGCGGGGACCAGCTGGTAGATGCCGCGCTTGAGGCTCGTGAGTGACGCGACGAAGTAGATGGTGAGGATGAGCACGACGACCCCGCCGGTTACGCCGGTCGCGATGGTGATGCCCACGCTCAGAACGCCACCGCCGATGCCCGTGAAGTCGAGGTTCGCTAGCCAGTCCTGCACGTTCTTGATGAGGTCTGATACAGGCAGCCATGGCAGCGCATTTTGGATATTGTCGGGAATCGTGCCGTTGTTGAAGTCGGTGATGAGCTGCGGGACCGTCTTGATCGCTGTCTGCACCTGCTCGGAGATCACCGGGATGATGGCGAACACGAGCCCGGTGAACACGCCGGCGACCGCGACGAGCACGGTGATGATCGCGAGCCACCGCGGAAACCTGTGCTTCTCAAGCCAGGTCACGAGCGGATCGAGGCCCAGGGCCAGGAACAGGGCGGCTCCGACGTAGGTGAGGATCGTTGCGAGCGATCCGACAGTGGCGCCGATCGCCATCGCGACGAGGACTCCCAGCCCTCCGAACAGGCCAAGGCGGAACGGGTTCTGGATCTTCACGGCGGTCCCTCGATCGTCGGTGCGGATGCGCCCGGCCGGGCGGCACTACTGCTGTGTACTGCGGCTCGCTACTGTTCCGCCGTGACCTTCTCCGCCTGCTGGAGCACGCCCCGCAGGTTTTCGAAGTAACCGGCCACAGTTTCGCGCTCAATCCTAATCTTGGCGAGCCGATCCTCGGCCTCGGACACGAGCTGGGCGCTGCGCTTCTCTGCTTCGTCGACTATTGCCTTAGCCCGGGATGCCGCGTTGTCGAGCACTTCGCGCGAATGCGCCTCGGCCGCCTCGCGCACCGACTTCGCCTCCGCCTTGGATGAGGATTCGAGCAACTCGGCCTCTTTGCGTTTCTCGCCGGAGCGCTTGATGGCGTCCGCGAGCTGCACCTGTGCCTCGTCGAGGTATTTCTGGGTTTGGGTCGTGGCCTCTTTGTGCCGCGCGAGGAGATCCTTTTCGGCCTCATCGCGCCGCGACTTGAGCTCGACGTCGAGTTCATTGCGGGCCTGCTCGACATCTTTTGCGAGTGTGGTTGAGGTCTCGTCGATCTGGTGGGCCAGCGAAGCCCGCGTCGCCTCCATCTCGCCGGCTATTTCGGCCCGCTGGCGCTCGATATCGCGGGCGAGATCGGTTGTCTGCTGTTCGATGTCATGGGCGAGCCTGGCGCGCGCCTCGCTGATCTCGGACTCCGCGGCTGCGCGCTTCTCTGCAATCTCTGCGTCGGCAGCCGCGCGTTTCTGGGCGGTTTCCGAATTCAGTTTCGCGCGGGCCGACGCGGTCTCGGACTGCAGGTCGTTGCGCGCTGCCTTCATCTCGGCGTCGAGCGCGGCCCGAGCCGATGCCGTGTCAGAGTCGAGGGCGGCGCGCGCTGCCGCGGTGTCCGCTTCGAGGGTCGCGCGAGCCGACTCGGTG
Organism: Rhodoglobus sp.; assembly: GCA_025464445.1. Lineage (GTDB taxonomy): Bacteria > Actinomycetota > Actinomycetes > Actinomycetales > Microbacteriaceae > Rhodoglobus. The sequence goes on from JAODLY010000015.1 coordinate 7,640, forward strand.
TCGGCGGCGAGCGTGGCGTAGCCGGCCTCGATATCCGCAGCAAGCTTCGCCTGGGATGCCGCGGTGTCGTTGGCGAGCTTCTCCTGCGCCGCAGCTGCCTCGTTGCGCAGGCGGGCCTGGGATGCGGCGGTGTCGTTGGCGAGTGCCTCGCGTGCAGTCGCGATCTCCGCCGCGAGCTCCGCCCGACCCGTCTCCAGCTCGCGCTGCAGGTTGGTCTTGCCCTCCTCGATGTCGCGAGCGAGGGTCGCGCGCTGCGTGGCATCTTCGTTCTCGAAGTTGGCCCTGCCGAGTTCGGAGTCGCGAGCGAGCTGGGCGGCGACTTCGCGGGCGTCTGCCGCCTCTTTGGCCGCGACGACTTTCAGCTCGGCGGCGGCTCGCTCTGCCTCGGCGCGTGTGGCCGCAGCTTCGCGCTTCGCGGTCGACCTCGCCTCGGCCGCTTCCGTCGCCACGGCGCCACGCACCGCGGCGGCTTCCCGCAGCGCATCCTGGTTGAGGGCGTCGGCTTCGGCGCGGCTGCGCTCGGCGAGCACCTCTGCCGCCTCGGTCGCGTCACCGGTGATCCTCGCCGCACGAGAGCCGGCGTCCTCCAGCAGCTTCTGCGCGGCCTCGGCGGCGTCGGCGCGCAGCTTCGCGACCTCGGCCTGCACCGTCTGGCGCATCTTCTCGGCGTCGATGTCAGCCTGCCCGATGAGACGGGTCGACTGCTCCTCGGCGACGCGCAGCGTGTTCTCGAGCTTCGTGCCGAGGCCCGCGTATGTGGGGCTGCCGGTTTCGTCGAGTTCGGCCTGCAGGTCTTCGTTGACAGCGAGCAGGCGCTTTACCTCTTTTGCGGCATCCGCCCGACCGGCATTGGCCTTGATGAGCTCGCTGCGCATCTCGTTGATGACGCGGTCGACTTCCTCCTTGCGGTAACCGCGCATCTCCGTCCCGAAATCGGTGTCGTCGGCAGCCATGAAATCTCCTTGCAGAGTTGGGGGAATTGTTCGAGTTTAGCGCCCGGAAAACACGGTGCCGGCGGCCTGCAGGCGTATCGCCGGGACGATATCGCACACGGTTCTCCCAGCGACTTCCCAGAGCGGCAGTTAGGCCACCACGACGCGTTCGGCTATTCTTGAACGTCTTTGTTGTTGCTACTCCCGGGAATTTCGGGAGCCCGTCCACTCGTCCCTAGTGCGAGCGCCCGTCCGGTGCTTACCGGGCGGTGGAGGGTGCCAGGACCGCATGTCGGGCATGGTGACGCGAAAGGAGTAGTCCCGTGCGATTCATTCTCGCAATAGTCAGTTTCGTGCTCGCAGCCGTCATGATCGGCTACGGCATCGCCCAGCGCACAATCCTCGCCGAACCGGATGAGGTGGCTGTGTCGAGTGTCATCAGCAGCACGGCGGCGGTGACGGTTATCGATGGCGCCACCCTCAACGCCTTCGCCGGCAGCCAGACCCTCACGATAAACGGTAGCGACCAGGTCTTCGCCGCCTACGGCCGCACGTCCGACGTGCTCGCCTGGGTGGGCGACACGACATACAACGCGTTGTCGTTCGACAGCGCAGCCGGGGCATTCGCCAGCAAGGTAGTCCCCGGCGCCGAAAAGACCGTGCCGGATCCGAACGGCTCAGACCTGTGGATCGACGACTACAAGAAGACCCAGACCCTCACTCTCACCGTCAACGTGCCCGAAGACATCTCGTTCGTCATCGTTTCGGATGGCACGCAGCCTGCGCCCTCCAGCATCCGCCTGTCCTGGCCGCTCGACAACTCCACGCCGTGGTCGGGCCCGCTCATCCTCGGCGGGGCCATCGCCCTCATCCTCGGACTCGGCCTGCTGCTCTGGGCGACGAACCACATGCGCAGCGGGCGCGGACCACGCCGCAAGCCGCAGAAGCTGCCCAAGGTGCCTCGCAAGCGCAGCATCAAGGGCTCTTCGCGACGGGCGTTGCCGGCATCGGCAAGCGGCCGCAGGCGCGGGATGATCGCCGTTCCACTGGTGCTGGCGAGCGCCATCGCGTTGAGCGCCTGCACCACGAACGGTGCCGTCCCCGCGGCCGTGGCGCCATCGCCGAGCGCCAGTGCATCGAACGGCCCCGACGCGTCTGCACCGCCGCCCCCCGCAGTGAGCACGCGCCAGGTGGCCAGGATCATCTCGCGCATCTCGGCGGTAGCCACGAAGGCCGATGCCACCAGGGACGCCACCCTCCTCGCCACCAGGTTCTCCGGCGCCGCCCTCGAGCTGAGGCTCGCGAACTACGCGATTCGGGGCGCCGACGGCGCGCAGCCCGGGCTCGCCGCCATACCCGACGGCCCGGTAAAGCTCGTGCTCCCGCAGCAGACAGATCTCTGGCCACGCACTGTGCTCGCCGTCATCCAGGACGCCAAGGACAATACGATCCCGCCGCTCGCACTGTTCCTCGTGCAGGTCGACGCCCGATCGGATTACAAGGTCAGCTATGCGATAACGCTCGAGCCGTCGGCAAAGCTCGACAACCTCGCCCCGGCGAACATCGGGGCGCCCAGGCTCGACCCGGACAGCAACCTGCTCAAGATGTCGCCGACGGATGTTGCGCTCGCCTATGGCGACATCCTCGAGAAGGATGTGGACAGCCCGTCCTACCTCGACTTCGAGAAGGCCGGTGACAGCCTGCGCACCAGCGTCGGTCTCGCGAACAAGCAGCAGACGGCGGCCGCGCTGCCTGCCACGGCAAAGATCAGCTTCGGTCACATGATCGGCCCTGCGGATGCGATCGCGCTCGCAACAAACGACGCCGGGGCGATCATCGCCGTCAATCTCAACGAGACGACTACCGTCGCACCCGTCGAGGCCGGCGCAGCCGTCAACCCGACCGGCGCGGTCAAGGCCCTGTCCGGAGTCGCGGTGAGCACGAAGGGTGTTGTCGCGACGTACGGCGACCAACTGCTGTTCTACGTGCCCCCGGCCGGAAGTGATGGCAAGATCATCCTGCTCGGCTACAGCCAGGGCCTCGTTTCTGCAAAGGAGCTCGGATGAGCAACGCCAACCCGGCAAGCCTGCGCGGTGCCGTCGATCTCTCCTCACTCGTGCGTCCCCCGACGCCTGCCCCCGGCGCCACAGAGGCCGCAGCCGGTGGCGGGGTCGCCCGCACCGCGACGGATGCCACGTTCGGCGAGATCCTCGACTTGTCGTCGACGGTGCCGGTCGTCGTCGAGTTCTACGGCCAGGGGGTCGAGCCGACGCTCGCGCCCCTCATCCGGCAGTACGGCGGGCGCATCGCCATCGCTACGGTGGACGGCACCACCAACCCGCAACTCGTGCAGGCGTTCCAGGTGCAGCAGGTGCCGACAGTCGCAGCCGTCGTGGCGGGCAGGCCCATCCAGCTGTTCGCCGGGATGGTGCCGGAGGCGGAGTTGCGCGACGTGCTCGAGCAGTTGCTGCAGCTCGCCGCCCAGCAGGACGTCACCGGCACGCTCGCGCTCGGGGACGACGATGTCGACCCCACCGGGGCGGCCGAGCCGGGCGATTCCGTCCAGCCCGAGGAGCCGCTGCCCCCGCATCACCAGGAGGCGTACGACGCGATAAGCGCAGGCGACTTCCCAACGGCGATCCGCGAGTACGAGACGGCCATCGCCCAGAACCCGCGCGACCAGCTCGCCGTGGCGGGGCTCGCCCAGGTCTCCCTGCTCGCCCGTCTCGACGGTGCCGACGCCGAAGCACTCCGCTCGGCCGCCGCCGCGAGGCCGGACGACGTGGATGCCCAACTCGCCGTCGCGGACCTCGACGTCTCCGGCGGCCACCTGGACGACGCTCTCGGCCGACTGCTCGACATCTTCCCCACGCTGGACGCCACAGGCAAGAACCTCGTGCGCACCCGGCTTCTCGACTACTTCGAGATCGCCGGCGCCGAGGACCCGCGCGTGATCGCCGGCCGTCGCCGGCTCACCGGCCTGCTGTACTGATGGCCGTCGCACGCCGCGACCCGGCCCTATTGCCCGGTCTCACCGCCCACCAGCTACGAGGCCGCGGACGTATCCCGCTGTACGTCGGTCTCGCGGCTCTCGTCGTTGCACTTATCGGCGCGCTCGCCGGCGTACATGTGACGACGACCTACACGACCACCTTCGGCGCTGTCATCGGCCTTGCCCTCATCGCCTGGCTCGCGATCGGCAGCCAGGCGCAGGCGAAGGTCAGGTCGGAGAAGGCCGCCGGGTACTCGACGACGATCGATGCCGCCGGATTCGACCTGCGGCATCCGGTCACGGGTGCACTGCTGCGCTCGAAGAAAGTCGCCCCGGCAAAACCCGGGCGCGTCTCATCCCTGCTGCGCAACGTTCGCCGGCAGAAGCTCTAGCCCCGCGGCTTCAGCCACAACCCCGCGAGCGGCGGCAGGGTAAGCTCCGCCGAGGCCGGGCGGCCCTGGAATGGCTCGTCGAGTGCCTGCACCGAGCCGAAGTTGCCGACGCCCGATCCGCCGAACTCCACGGCATCCGTGTTGATGATCTCGTCCCAGGCGCCGGCGAACGGCATGCCGACCCGGTAGGGGCCGATGGGGTTTCCGCTGAAGTTGAACAGCCCGACGAGCGGCTCGCCCGAGCGCGACCAGCGCACGAAGGCGAGCACGTTCTGCAGCGAGTTGCCGCCGTCGATCCACTCGAACCCGGCGGCGTCGTTGTCCTGCTCCCACAGCGCGGGCGTCGAGGAGTAGACGGCGTTGAGCGAGCCGACGAGCTTCTGCAGCCCCTGGTGCATCGGCTGGTCGAGAATCCACCAGTCGAGGCCGCGCTCCTCCGACCACTCGGAGGGCTGCCCGAACTCGCTGCCCATGAACAGCAGCTGCTTGCCCGGATGGGCCCACATGAATGACAGGTAGGCACGCACGTTCGCGAGTTTCTGCCACTGGTCGCCCGGCATCTTGTGCAGCAGAGATCCCTTGCCGTGCACGACCTCGTCGTGGCTTATCGGCAGCAGGAAGTTCTCGCTGAATGCGTAGAAGAACGAGAACGTGATGTCGTTGTGGTGGTGCGAGCGGTACATCGGGTCTTCCTGCATGTATTGCAGGGAGTCGTGCATCCACCCCATGTTCCATTTCAGGCCGTAACCGAGCCCGGATGCCGCTGTCGGCTTGGTCACGCCCGGCCAGCTCGTCGACTCCTCGGCGATCATCACGATGCCGGGGTTGCGCTTGTACGCCGTGGCGTTGACCTCCTGGAGGAAGCTGATCGCCTCGAGGTTCTCCCTACCGCCATAGACGTTCGGCAGCCACTGCCCTTCTTCGCGCGAGTAGTCGAGATAGATCATGGATGCCACGGCATCCACCCGAAGGCCGTCGATGTGGAACTCCTCGAGCCAGTACAGCGCGTTGGCCACGAGGAAATTGCGCACCTGCGATTGGCCGAAGTCGAAGATGTACGTGCCCCAGTCCATCTGCTCGCCGCGCCGCGGGTCTGAGTGCTCGTAGACCGGTTCGCCGTCGAAACGGGCGAGCGCCCACTCGTCTTTCGGGAAATGGCCGGGCACCCAGTCCATGATCACGCCGATGCCTGCGCCGTGCAGTCGGTCGATGAGGTACTTGAAGTCGTCGGGATGCCCGAACCTGCTCGTCGGCGCGTAATACCCGGTGACCTGGTAGCCCCACGACCCACCGAAGGGATGCTCGGCGAGCGGCATGAACTCGACGTGCGTGAACCCGAGCTCGCGGATGTAGTCGATGAGCTGGTCCGCGAGGCCGCGGTAGTCGAGTCCGGGCCGCCACGAGCCGACGTGCAGCTCATACACGGACATGGGGGAGTTGTGCGGGTCGGTGGCCGCGCGACGCGTCATCCACTGGTCGTCGCCCCAGTCGTAAAGTGTCTGGCCGACCCTGGATGCCGTGGCCGGCGGCACCTCGGTGTAGCGCGCCATCGGGTCGGCGCGCTTGACCCACTCGCCGGCGCGGGACAGCAGCTCGAACTTGTACGCGGTGCCCGGGGTCAGCCCCGGGATGAACAGCTCCCAGACGCCGTTGTCATCGAGGCGGCGCATCGCGTGGCCGACGCCGTTCCAGCCGTTGAAGTCGCCGATCACCCGCGCCGCCAGTGCGTGCGGCGCCCAAACCGAGAAGCTCGTTCCGTCGACTCCCTCGTGCGGGCGGTAGTGCGAGCCGAGCACGTGCCAGAGCTGCTCGTGGCGGCCCTCGCCCCACAGGTACAGGTCGACCTCGCCGACGGAGGGCACGAAACGGTACGGGTCATCCGCCGTCCAGGTGGGGCCGTTCTCGTAGTGGGTCTCGAGCTGGTACGCCTGCCCGGGTGCGGGAACCAGGCCCTCCCAGAGCCCGTCGCCGACGTGCTCGAGCGCTACCCGCGTGCCGTCTGCGCGGATCGCCGTCACCGCCGAGGCGAGCGGCCGCACCGCCCGGATGACGAAGTCGTCACCGAGGGCGTGCTGGCCGAGGGCGTCGTGCGGCTGCGGGTGCGAGCCGGTCACGAGGGAGGTGATGTGGTCTGGGTGCAGCCGACCCTCGGGTTCTGGCTTCTTCCTGGTCGCCATCAGCTGCCCTTCGCGGTTTGCACATGCAGGATGTGCACGGGTTCCGTGAAGGCGTCGAGCCGCACGAAGTTGCTCATGCCCCAATCGAACTGGGCTCCCGTGATGAGGTCGACGACGGTGAAACGCTCGTCGGGGGCGAGTCCGAACCGTGTCGGGTCGAGGTGGACAATCGTCTCGCGCACCGAGTGCGGGTCGACGTTCGCGACGACGATCACGGCATCCGGCTTGCCACCGTCGACGAAGGCTCCGGCGAGATACTTCGAGTAGACGACGATCGACTCGTCGTCGCTCCAGTGCACATCGAGGTTGCGCAGCTGCCGCAGGGCCGGGTGCGCGGCCCGGATGAGGTTGAGGCGCATGAGGTAGGGCGCGAGCGAGTCGCCGGCCTTCTCCGCCGCGGCCCAATCTCGCTGCTTGTACTGGTATTTCTCGTTGTCGATGTTCTCTTCGCTGCCCGGCCTGGCGACGTCTTCGAACAACTCGTAGCCCGCGTATACCCCCCAGGATGGCCCGGCGGTGGCCGCGAGTGCCGCGCGGATCTTGTACGCGGGCCGCCCGCCGAACTGCAGGAACTCGGTGAGGATGTCCGGCGTGTTCACGAACAGGTTCGGCCGGAACCAGGCGGAGGTCTCGTGCGAGATCTCGGTGAAGAACTCTTCGAGCTCGACCTTCGTGTTGCGCCAGGTGAAGTACGTGTACGACTGCTGGAACCCCACCTGGGCCAGCGACTGCATCATCGCCGGGCGAGTGAAGGCCTCGGCGAGGAAGATCACGTACGGGAACTCGGCGTTGATCTCGTGCAGCACGAGCTCCCAGAACTGCAGCGGCTTGGTGTGCGGGTTGTCCACCCTGAAGATCGTGACGCCCAGCCCGATCCAGTAGCGCAGCAGTCGCAGCACCTCGGCGCGGATGCCATCCGGGTCGTTGTCGAAATTTATCGGATAGATGTCCTGGTACTTCTTCGGCGGGTTCTCCGCGTACGCGATCGAGCCGTCGGGCAGCGTCGTGAACCATTCGGGGTGCTCGGCGACCCAGGGATGATCCGGGGATGCCTGCAGCGCGAAGTCGAGCGCAACCTCCAGCCCCAGCCGCCGGGCCGCCCCCACGAAGTAGACGAAATCCTTCACGGTGCCGAGGTCGGGGTGGATCGCGTCGTGACCGCCGTCGGCACCGCCGATCGCCCAGGGCGAGCCGGGGTCGCCCGCTTTGGTCACGAGGGTGTTGTTGGCACCCTTGCGACCGGAGACGCCGATCGGGTGGATCGGCGGCAGGTACAGCACGTCGAAGCCCATGTCCGCCACCGCCTGGAGCCGCTTCGCCGCGGTGCGGAAGGTGCCGCTGGTCCAGGTGCCGTCTTTCGCGAGCTTCGCACCCTCGCTGCGCGGGAAGAACTCGTACCAGCTGCCGACACCCGCGCGCTCGCGCTCGACACGCAGGGGGATGGGCGCGCTCTCCGTCACGAGACTCGCCAGCGGCTTGGCGGCGATCGCGGTGCTGAGCGCCGGATCCAGCGCGAGTGCGAGCTTGCGCACCGGGGACAGTTTCGGATCGGACAGCGCGTCGTACGCATCGCGCACGATCTTGCGGGAGCCGGCCCGCTCGAGCAGCGCGACCCCCATCCCGATCATGAGGTCGACGTCCACGCCCGCCGGGATCTTGAGTTCGGCGTTGTGCAGCCAGGTCGCCCAGTCGTCGGTGAATGCCCGCACCCGCCAGCTCCACTCGCCGGCGATGGGCAGCTGCACGTCTGCCTGCCAGCGGTCGAGTCCCGGCGCGATCGGCCGCATCCTGTAGGTCAGTTTGCGACCCTCCGGGTCGGTCACGATGAGCCGCACGCCGATCAGGTCGTGGCCCTCGCGGAACACCGTCGCCTGGAACGGGACGACCTCGCCGCGGTAGGCCTTCGCCGGCCACAGCGCCTCCGGCTGTTGCGGCGCGAGGCCGCGAATCGGGATGCGACCCAGCTTTGGTTCGTACTCGATGCCCACGGTTCCGACCGTACCCCTTATCACGGTGCAAGCGCTTTACTTGGCTGTAACCTGCCTGCCCTAGGGTGGTTGGGTGAAGGCTATACGACGGTTTATCGTGCGCACAGTGCTCCCCGATGCGCTCTCGGCGCTCGACGAACTCTCGAGCAACCTGCGCTGGTCGTGGCACGAGGCGACAATTGAGCTGTTCGAGTCCATCGACCCGCAGCTTTGGGAGTTGACAGCCCACGACCCGATAGCCCTGCTCGGCGCCGTCGAGCCGGCGCGGCTCAGGGAACTTGCCGGTGACAGGAGTTTCGTGGCATCCGCCAACGACCTGCTCGCCGACCTGCACGACTACCTCGAGAAGCCGCGCTGGTACCAGACACTCGAGGATGCCCCGGCCTCGATCGGCTACTTCTCGCCCGAGTTCGGCATCGCGGCAGCCCTGCCCCAGTATTCCGGCGGGCTGGGAATCCTCGCCGGCGACCACCTCAAGAGCGCATCCGACCTCGGGGTGCCGATCATTGGCGTCGGCCTCTTCTACCGCGCAGGGTACTTCAGGCAGGCGATCTCCCGCGAAGGCTGGCAGCAGGAGAGCTACCCCGTGCTCGACCCGGACGGGCTGCCGCTGAGCGTGCTGCGCCATCCGGACGGCACCGCCGCCCAGGTAGTGCTGTCCCTTCCTGGCGACACGGCCCTGTACGCGCGGGTGTGGCAGGTGAAGGTCGGCCGCATCACGCTGCTGCTGCTCGACACCGACATCCCGGAGAATGCCGACGAGCTGCGCACGGTCACCGACCGGCTGTACGGCGGCGGGGGGGAGCACCGCCTGCTGCAGGAGCTGTTGCTCGGCATCGGCGGCGTGCGCGCCATCAAGGCGTACACCGAGCTCTCCGGTGTCGCGTTCCCCGAGGTGTTCCACACGAATGAGGGCCACGCGGGCTTCCTCGGCCTCGAGCGGGTGAGCGACCTCATCGGCGAGGGGCTCTCGTTCGCCGAGGCGCTGCAGGTTGTGCGCGCGGGCACCGTCTTCACCACCCACACTCCCGTGCCCGCCGGAATCGACAGGTTCGAGGTCGCGACGATCTCGAAGTACTTCGACTCGGACCTGCTGCCCGGCGTCGCCGTCGACGACGTCGTCGCACTCGGCGAAGAGAACTACGAGGGCGGCGACCCGCTGTTCTTCAACATGGCTGTCATGGGCCTGCGCCTCGCGCAACGCGCAAACGGCGTCTCGAAGCTGCACGGCGAGGTCTCGCGCGGCATGTTCGGGGCGCTCTGGCCCGGGTTCGACCCGGACGACGTACCCATCACCTCCGTGACGAACGGCGTGCACGCCCCGAGCTGGACGGACCCCATGCTGCTCCAGCTGGCGAAGGAGAAGTTCGGCACCGTCGACACCACGGCCGTGGACTGGTCGGCGAAGGCGGTCAGCGACGCCGACATCTGGTCGGTGCGCGGCCGCATGCGCGAACAGCTTGTGCGGGATGCCCGCAGCAGGGTCAGCGCCGCGTGGCAGGAGCAGAACCCCGGCGTGGGCGACCCCGCATGGTTCTCGGAGCTGCTGGATCCCGGCGTGCTCACGATCGGCTTCGCGCGACGTGTCCCCACCTACAAGCGCCTCACGCTCATGCTCCACGACCCCGACCGGCTGCGAGCCCTGCTGCTGCACCCCGAGCGGCCGATCCAGTTGGTGATCGCCGGCAAGTCGCATCCCGCCGATGAGGAGGGCAAGCGCCTCATCCAGAAGCTCGTCGAGTTCAGCCAGGAACCGGAGGTGCGCAAGCGCATAGTGTTCCTGCCCAACTACGACATCGGCATGGCCAAGCTGCTCTACCCCGGCACCGACGTGTGGCTCAACAACCCGCTACGCCCGCTCGAGGCCTGTGGAACGTCGGGCATGAAGGCCGCGCTCAACGGATCGCTCAACCTGTCGATTCTCGACGGCTGGTGGGCAGAGTTCTACGACCAGGAGAACGGCTGGGCCATCCCCTCCGCCGACTCCGCGGGTGATTCGGCCGAGCGCGACAAGCTCGAGGCCGACAGCATGTACGACCTCATCGAACACCAGATCGCGCCGCGCTTCTATGACCGTAACAAGGCCGACGTGCCGACCCGCTGGGTGGACTCGATCCGCCACACGCTCGCGACCCTCTCGCCCGCGCTCTCCGCCGACCGCATGGTCAAGGAGTACGTTTCGCGCCTGTACATCCCCGCTGCGGCGGCCGAGAAGGCCATCAGCGCATCGTCGTACCAGCCTGCCCGCGATCTCGCCGCCTGGAAGGCGCGCGTGACGCAAGCCTGGCCGAAGGTGCATGTGACCCACGTCGAGTCCGGCGGGGTGGATGCCGTGCCCCAGGTCGGCGACGAACTGCACCTGCGCGCGACACTCGACATCGACGGGCTCACGCCGGACGACGTCGCGGTCGAGGTCGTCTACGGCCGCGCCAGCGACGGGGACCGGCTGGACGACCTGCACCGCGAACCGCTCCAGCTCGCCGAACGCGGGGACGGGCAACCCCTGGTCTTCGCGGGCACGGTCCCGTTGGCGCGAGCCGGGAGCTTCGGCTACAACGTCCGGGTCGTGCCGAGTAATCCGCTGCTCGCCTCGCCCGCGGAGTTGGGCCTGGTCGCCGTCGCCGAGTGACTACTCGCGCGCGATAGCGGCCACGATCGCATTCGTGGCCCGCACGAGGTCGCTGGGCGCGAGCTCGATGTCGAATCCCCGCCGGCCACCGCTCACGAATATCGTGTCGTAGAGTTCGGCAGTCTCGTCAAGCACCGTCGGGTGGGCGACCTTCTGCCCGATCGGGCTGATGCCGCCGACCACGTAACCGGTCCTGCGTTCGGCGAGTGCCGCATCCGCCATCGAAGCCTTCCTGGCGCCCAGGGCGGTGGCGAGCGCTTTGAGGTCGAGCTTGCCGCTCACCGGGACGATCGCGACGGCGAGCGCCCCGTCGACATCGGCGAGCAGGGTCTTGAACACCTGCCCGGGGTCGACGCCCAAAACGGAAGCCGCTTCGAGCCCGAAGTTCGTGTTCCCCGGGTCATGCGTGTACTCGTGCCCGGTGAATCCGATCCCGGCCGCCAGCAGGGCGACGGTAGCTGGAGTGCCGCTCAATGCGCCCGGAACAACTGCATCGAGGTGCCGGCGACCGTCAACTCGGTGCCCGGGGCGTGCTCGACCATCGACTCTGTGCCGTCTTCGTCGGCGGAGTCCCAGAGCAGCGCGTATGACATGACGCCTTCGTGCTGCGGCAGGGTGACAGTCACGTCGTCCTCGAGCCCGTGCACGATGAGCAGGATGCGGTTGAACTCCTCGAACTCCGGCGTCGAGGCCGCCAGGTACTGCAGCGTGCGTTCGGCGGGGGAGTCCCAGTCTTCCTCGGACATCGACAGCCCCTGCTTGTTGTACCAGTCCATCTGGGTCGCGGACGGCACCGTCTCGCCTGCGAGACCGTAGCGCACCGGCCGCAACGCCGGGTTCTCGCGCCGGAACTGGATGAGTTGGCGCGAGACCTGCAGCAGGTCCTCCTGCCAGTCGTCGTGCTGCCACGGCAGCCAGGTCAGCTCGCCGTCCTGGTTGTACGCGTTGTTGTTGCCGCGCTGGGTGCGCCCGAACTCGTCGCCGGCGGTCAGCATCGGGATGCCCGCGCTCAACAGGAGCGTGCCGAGGAGATTGCGCATGGCCTTGCGTCGCGTGTCGGTCACTGCCGCGTCATCCGTGGATCCTTCGACGCCGTGGTTGAAGGAGTGGTTGTTGTCGGTGCCGTCGCGGTTGTTCTCGCCGTTGCCCAGGTTGTGCTTCTGGTTGTACGCGGTGAGGTCGGCCATCGTGAAGCCGTCGTGCGCGGTGATGAAGTTGACGGATGCCAGCGGCCCCCGCTCCTGGGAGAACACGTGTGCAGACCCCGCAAGCCGCCGGGCGAGGGACCCGATCCCGTTGGGGGCGGATCCTGTCGCGCGCGCGGCCCCCACGTCGGTGAGCCAGAAGTCGCGCATCCTGTCGCGGTAGCCGTCGTTCCACTCAGACCAGCCGTCGGGAAACTTGCCGACCTGCCAGCCGCCCATCCCTAGGTCCCATGGCTCGGAGATGATCTTGACGCCCTGCAGCTGCGGGTCGTCTTTGATCGCGAGCAACAGCGGATGCTCGGTCTGGAACTCGTTCTTGTCGTCGCGCCCGAGGGTGACGGCGAGGTCGAAGCGGAAGCCGTCAACCTGCAGGTCATTCGCCCAATACCGCAGCGAGTCGATCACGAGCCGCATGGCGGCGGGCGTCGCGGTGTTCAGTGAGTTGCCGCATCCTGTCACGTCGATGTATGTGCCGTCCGGCGCCTGGCGGTAGTAGCTGGCATTGTCGAGACCGCGCAGCGATGTGGTGGGCCCGCCGATGCCCTCCTCCGAGGTGTGGTTGTAGACGACGTCCATGATCACTTCGAGGCCTGCCTCGTGCAGCAGTTTGACCATGCCTTTGAACTCGCGCAGCACGGCGCCTGTGCCGCCGAACTGGGCCTGCTTCGAGGCGTATGCGGCGTGCGGGGTGAAGAAGTTGAGAGTGTTGTAGCCCCAGTAGTTGACGAGCCCCTGTTTGATGAGCCGCTGCTCGCTCACGAACTGCTGCACGGGCAGCAGCTCGACGCTCGTGACGCCGAGCTCCTGTAGGTAGGCGATCGTCGTCTCATTGGCGAGACCCGCGTAAGTGCCGCGCAGCTCTTCGGGAACGTCGGGGTTGAGCTTGGAAATGCCTTTGGCGTGCGCCTCGTAGAGCACCGTGTGGTCGAGGCCGACGCGTGGCTTCTTGGAGTGGCCCCAGTCGAAGGTGTCCGGTTCCTGCACGTAGCCGCGCCATTCGCCGTTGGCGGTGCGGGCGAGTCCCCTGGCGTACGGGTCGATGAGGTGCAGGGTGGGGTCGAACGAGTTGCCGGAGGCGGCCGGCCCTGAGGCGCGGATCGAATACCTCACGCCGGGCTTCAGGAGCCTGGATGTCACCGACCACACGCCCGCGTCATCCCGGGTCATCGGCAGTGTCTTCGCCACCCAGGTCGGGTCTTTCTCGTCGAACAGGCAGAGCTCCAGGCCGGTTGCGTTGCCGGACCAGACCCGCAGCTGCCCGCCTTTCGCCGTGAGCGTCACGCCGAGGTCGGCAAGGGCATCAGGCATGCGTTCTAGAGTAATGACTGTGGCGATCTACCTTGACCATGCCGCGACCACGCCCATGCTCCCTGAGGTGATCGCCGCGTACACGTCGGCGCTCTCCGTCGTCGGAAACCCGTCGTCGATCCATTCGCAGGGGCAGAATGCGAAGCGGATGCTCGAGGAAGCCCGCGAGCAGGTCGCCGCCTCGGTCGGCGCAGACCCGGTCGAGGTGACGTTCACCTCCGGCGGCACGGAGGCGATCAACCTCGCGGTGAAGGGGCTGTACTGGGCGCGCAACAGCGGGTCGAGCTTGTCGAGGCCCCGCATCCTTGTCGCCCGCACCGAGCACCACGCGACTATCGACAGCGTCGAGTGGCTCGCTGCCCACGAGGGCGCCATCATCGACTGGATCCCCGTGGACCCACTCGGCCGCATCTCCCTGGCCGCTCTCGACGCGGCCCTCTCCTCCTCGCCCGACGTCGCCTTCGTGACCGTGCTCTGGGCGAACAACGAGGTGGGAACCATCCAGCCGGTCGCCGAGATCGTCGCACTGGCCTCCGCCCACGGGGTGCCGGTGCACTGCGATGCCGTCTCCGCGTACGGCTACCTGCCCATCGACTTCCACGCCTCCGGGCTCGCGGCAATGTCGATTTCGGCCCACAAGATCGGCGGACCGGTGGGAGCCGGCGCGCTGGTCATCTCGCGCGCGGCTACCGTGACGCCGCTCATCCACGGCGGGAACCAGCAGCGCGCCCGCTCCGGCACCCAGGACGCCGCCGGCGCAGTTGCGTTCGGTGCCGCCGCCGGTGTTGCCGTGGCCCGCCTCGCCGACACCGCCGCGCCCCACCTGCGCACCCTCCGCGACCGCCTTATCGCGGGTGTGTTGGCCGCCGTTCCGTCCGCGGTGCTGCGCGGCGACCCCGTCGACCGCCTGCCGGGAAACGCCCACTTCACGTTCCCCGGATGCGAGGGCGACTCGCTGCTCTTCCTGCTGGATGCCGCGGGCTTCAGCGTCTCGACTGGCTCCGCCTGCCAGGCCGGCGTGCCCGAGGCGTCGCATGTGCTCCTCGCGATGGGATTGCCGGAAGCCGAGGCCCGCGGCGCCCTCCGCGTCACTCTCGGCCACGCCACGACGCAGGCAGAGGTCGACGCGTTCGTCGCGGCCCTCCCCGGAGCTGTCGAGCAGGCTCGCTCGGCCGGCTATGCGGACCGCCTCACGATCCTGGGTCGCTAGCACTCGCCGCTGCACTTCCGCCCACCCGCCCCGTACCTCCGGACGTGCGAATCCGCCCGGCGGCGCCCGCTGTTCTCCCGCCGCCGTTCACCCGGCGCGGGCAGCGACGACCTCGTCCAAACGTTCGCGATCTCAAGGAACCGGCCGGAGTCTTCCTTGAGATCGCGAACGAATCGAGCGGCCGGCCCGGCCCGACGCGGAGCTCGAACGGGTCCGGCTGGGGCTGGCGAGGCCGTCGAGGCCAGGCGAATCCGGCTGTGGTCGAGTGAGCAAGCGAACGCAACTTGCACTTTCCTTGCACCTGTAATAATCTTCTAACAGGTGAGGAGTTGCCGTGAATGCCGAACAGCTGAGCACGTGGCTCGCAGCCATTGCTAGCCCGCAACGCATGCGCATCCTGGCGAACATCGTGGACGAGCCGCTGCACGTGAGCGAGCTCGCCCGGCGCGTTCAGATGTCCCGGGCGCTTCTCTACATGCACCTTGCGAAGCTCGAGGAGGCCGGATTCGTCACCGGCCACCACGAGCTGACCTCGGACGGTAAGGCTCTGAAATTGTTCCAGGCGGTGCCATTCGCGAAAAACCTCGACCTCGCCACCCTCGTGGCCGCGGCCGAGCTAACCACAACAACCACAGAAAGCGAGTAGGACAATGGATATCCCCTGGTACGGCTACATTGCGATCGTCGTCGGCATTGGCTGGGCCGCGATGGTCATCATCGGGTCCCTCGGCTGGAGTCGCTCGAAGAACGGCAGCGCCAAATCGAACGATGTCATGGAGCAGAACATCGCCACCAACAAGGCGGTGCTCGCCAAGCTCGACAGCATCGAGTCGCGGTTGGGCGTCGTCGAGAAGACCCTGACCGACATCCAGTAAGGATGTCCCGGGCGGCGCGCCCGTAAACTCGACACCATGAAGGTGCTGGCAGCGATGAGCGGGGGAGTCGACTCCGCCGTCGCCGCCGCTCGCGCGGTCGACGCCGGGCATGAGGTGGTCGGCGTGCACTTGGCGCTCAGCCGCACGCCTGGCACCCTGCGCACCGGCGCCCGCGGTTGTTGCACGATCGAAGACTCGATGGATGCCCAGCGCGCGGCGAATATCATCGGCATCCCGTACTACGTGTGGGACTTCTCGACCAGGTTCAAGGAAGACGTCGTCGACGACTTCATCGCCGAGTATGCGGCCGGCAGGACCCCCAACCCGTGCATGCGCTGCAACGAGCGCATCAAGTTCGCGGCGCTGCTGGAGAAAGCCCTTGCGCTCGGCTTCGACGCGGTCGCTACCGGCCACTACGCGAGCATCGAGCTGGACGAGCACGGCAACCGGGAGCTGCACCGCGCATCCGACTGGGCAAAAGACCAGTCGTACGTGCTCGGTGTGCTCACCGCTGAGCAGCTCGCGCACAGCATGTTCCCGCTGGGGGCCACCCCGTCGAAGGCCGAGGTGCGCGCCGAAGCGGCCGCGCGCGGCTTCAGCGTCGCCGCCAAGCCCGACTCGCACGACATCTGCTTCATCCCCGACGGTGACACCCGCGGCTGGCTCGCCGACAGGGTCGGCTCCGAGCAGGGCGCGATCCTGGACCGGAGCGGCGAACGCATCGGCACCCACGAGGGCGCGCTCGCCTTCACGATCGGGCAGCGCAAGGGCCTCAACGTCGGCTATCCCACCGACGACGGCCAGCCGCGCTTCGTGCTGGAGATCCGACCCAAGACCAACGAGGTAGTCGTCGGACCACGTGAGGCGCTCGCCGTGGAAGAACTGGCGGGCACGACGTTCAGCTGGACGGGCATCCCGCCGGTCGATCCGTCGACACCGTTCGACTGTGAAGTGCAGGTGCGCGCCCACGCGGACCCCGTACCCGCCATGGCCTGGGTCGGTCGCGCTCCGCTCAACCCCGACGCGACGGACTGCGCCGCGCCATCCCGCGATGAACTGGTGATCGTGCCGAACCAGCCGATCATCGGTCTCTCCCCGGGCCAGACAGCCGTGCTGTACGTGGGCACCCGGGTGCTGGGGCAGTGCACAGTGGAGCGCACAGTTTCTGCCGCCCCCGTCGAGCAGGCCGCGCTGGCCCGCTGAGGCCGCCCCGTCCCTGCGTTGTGCGCATGGCGGCTGTGCCGTGCATCGCGTCAGGGCACGTGCGTAGCGCTGACCTCGCCGTTCTCATCGATCGCGGCGAAGCGCCCATCCGGATTGTCGACAATCCAGACGTGCAGCATCGGCGGGGTCGGCGCGTTGAACGAGCCCGCCGGGCAGGAGCCCGAGTCGTTCGTGCCCGCGATCGTGCCATCCCGCGACCAGCAGAGATTCGTGTGGATGTGCCATGGCGTCAGGTCACCGCCGACGTCGGGCACATCGGCGCGAGTGTCGCCGGGCGGCAGGATGTACATGCCGGATACGAGTTGCAGCGACCCGTCGGCCTGGGTCCGATATACGAGCGACTCGACGTGCGCGGGATCGAGCACGTCCGAGTCGAGCAGGTACTGCGGCTGCACGTAGTGGCGGTACTGCCCGACCGTGGTGCCGTCCCCGATCCAGCGGTAACCGGCATTCTCTGCCGCGGACACGTCGGCGTAGGCCGCGAGCGCCTGCGTGGTGGAGGAGATGAGGGCATCCGCTCGCGCCTGCTGCGCGCCGGTGACCGCTACTGCGGATGCCGCGCCGCCATGGTCATGAGTCGGATCGCCGTTGCCCTGTCCCGCCCCGCCGTGCTCGTGGCCCGCGATGACGGGGCCGTCACTCGAGCTGACGCTCGCCAGTCCGGCGGCGCAGAGCCCGGCGAGCGCGAGCGCGGCCAGCGCGATCGTCGCCGCGCGCCAGGACAAGCGAGGCCGCGAAGTCATGCCCCCAGTGTCACGAGGGAATCTGGGGGCTGACTGGGCGTCCTGTGCGGGCTTCGCGGCTGCCCGGGGCGTCGGGCGTGCTCAGTACAGTGGAACCGTGGCCGAGAACGAGATTGCCCAGCACGCCGACCCGCAGTTGAGCGCCGCGAAAGCCGAGGTCGACGCGCTCACCACGCGCATCCTCGAACTGCGCGACGCGTACTACGAGCGCGACGAAGAGCTGGTCAGCGATCTCGACTACGACCAGCTGCTGCGCCGCCTCGACGAGCTCGAGCGCATGTTCCCCGAGCTGCAGGGCCAGGACAGCCCTACGCAGACAGTTGGCGGCCGCGCGGCATCCCTCTTCGATCCCGTGCAGCACGCCGAGCGCATGCTCAGCCTCGACAACGTGTTCTCGATCGACGAATTCCTGGCCTGGGCGACCAAGGTAGAGCGGGATGCCGGCCGACGCGTCGACTACCTGTGCGAGCTCAAGATCGACGGTCTCGCCATCAACCTGCGGTACGTGAATGGTGTGCTGCTGAGTGCCGCCACCCGTGGGGACGGCGTGGTCGGTGAGGATGTCACGGAGAACATCGCCTACGTGAAGTCGATCCCGACGCGGCTGGCCGGCACGGATCATCCGCCCCTCGTTGAGGTCCGCGGCGAGGTGTACTTCGAGGTCAAGACCTTCGAGAAACTGAACGCACAGCAGGTCGAGGATGGCGAGCGCAACTTCGCGAACCCGCGGAACGCCGCGTCCGGGAGCCTGCGCCAGGTGCGGGAGGGCAAGAGCGCGGCGGGGCTCGTGCGCATGGACCGTCGCCTCGCCGGCCTGAGCATGCTCGTGCACGGCATCGGCGCGTGGGCGAATCCGCCGGTTGCCAGCCAATCCGAGACGTACAAGCTGCTGAAGGCGTGGGGTCTGCCGACCAGCCCGCACTACAAGGTCGTGAAGACGAAGGAGGAGGCGGCGGAGTTCATCCAGTACTACGGCGAACACCGCGGCAGCGTCGAGCACGAGATCGACGGCATCGTCATCAAGGTCGACGAGCTGGCACTCCACGAGGAACTCGGCGCCACCAGCCGCGCGCCGCGCTGGGCGATCGCCTACAAATACCCGCCCGAGCAGGTCAACACCAAGCTTCTCGACATCGTGGTCAGCGTCGGCCGTACCGGTCGAGCGACACCGTTCGCTGTGATGGAGCCGGTGCGCGTTGCGGGTAGCACCGTGCGCCAGGCAACGCTCCACAACCAGGATGTCGTGAAGGCGAAGGGCGTGCTGATCGGCGACACGGTCGTGCTGCGCAAGGCGGGCGACGTGATCCCCGAGATCCTCGGCCCGGTCATCGACCTGCGGCCCGCGGACGCCCGCCAGTTCGTGATGCCGACCCACTGCCCGTC
>JAODLY010000057.1 GCA_025464445.1 Rhodoglobus sp.
AGGCGCTCGGCGTCGACGTGGAGCGCAACCTGCGAGCTCCGCTCGTCGGGGTGACCCAGACCGCGAAACGACTCGGGATGCCCGCACCCAACGTGACCGTCGGGGTGCGGTCGGGCGACACGACGACACAGGACCGACGGCTGCTCGCGCGGACGCCGCCGGACATCCTGATCACCACGCCGGAGTCGCTGTACCTCATGCTCACCTCGGCGGCGCGCGAGACCCTTGTCGGCGTCGAGACGGTCATCGTCGACGAGGTGCATGCCGTCGCCTCGACCAAGCGCGGCGCGCATCTCACGCTCTCGCTCGAACGGCTCGACCTGTTGCTCGGCACGCCGGCGCAGCGCATCGGCCTCTCGGCAACCGTTCGGCCGCTCGAAGAGGTCGCGCGGTTCCTCGGCGGTCGGGCTTCCGTCACGATCGTGCAGCCTCCTGCGGCGAAAACGTTCGACCTGAGTGTCGTGGTTCCCGTGGAGGACATGACAGAGCCCGGCATGCTGCGACCTCCCGAAGGGATGCCGATCGCGCCAAGCGGCATGCCCGCCGAGGGCGTCGGGTCGATCTGGCCGCACGTGGAGGAGGCGATAGTCGACCGCATCCTCGAGCACCGTTCGACGATCGTGTTCGCGAACTCGCGGCGGCTGGCCGAGCGGCTGACCAGCAGGCTCAACGAGATCTATGAGGAGCGCTTGCTGGAGCCGTCGCTCGAAGTCGCCGCGGCCCGCGTGTTCGCCGGGCCGCCGGCACAGATGATGGCGCAGGCCGGTTCGACCTCGGGTGCGCCGCCCCTGCTGGCCAGGGCGCATCACGGCAGCGTGAGCAAGGAGCAGCGGGCGACGATCGAGGACGACCTCAAGAGCGGGCGGCTGCGCTGTGTCGTCGCGACGTCATCCCTGGAACTCGGCATCGACATGGGAGCCGTCGATCTCGTGATCCAGGTCGAGTCACCACCGAGCGTGGCATCCGGGCTGCAGCGCATCGGACGCGCCGGGCACCAGGTCGGGGAGATTTCCAAGGGCGTGATGTTCCCGAAGCACCGCACCGACCTCATCCACACGTCGGTCGCAGTCGACAGGATGCTCGCCGGGCAGATCGAGGCGATCGCCGTGCCCGCGAACCCGCTCGACGTGCTCGCCCAACAGACCGTGGCAGCCGTGGCGCTCGAGGGCATCGATGTGGAGGAGTGGTTCGAGACCGTGCGTCGCAGCGCCCCGTTCGCAACGCTGCCCCGCTCCGCATACGACGCGACTCTCGACCTGCTCAGCGGCCTCTACCCGAGCGACGAGTTCGCCGAGCTGCGCCCGCGGATCGTGTGGGATCGCGTGGCCGGCACCATCACCGGTCGGCCCGGCGCGCAGCGGCTGGCCGTGACCTCCGGCGGCACCATCCCGGATCGCGGCCTGTTCGGCGTCTTCATGGTGGGTGGGGCCCCGACGGGCTCGACCAACGGCCCGGGGCGGCGGGTCGGCGAGCTCGACGAGGAGATGGTCTACGAGTCCCGGGTCGGCGACGTCTTCGCCCTCGGCACGACGAGTTGGCGCATCGAAGACATCACCCACGACCAGGTGCTCGTCTCACCCGCCTTCGGCGTGCCCGGCAAGGTGCCGTTCTGGAAGGGCGACGGGCTCGGCCGCCCCGCGGAACTCGGCGAGGCGATCGGCGCGTTCCAGCGCGAGCTGGCCGGCGCTTCGCTCAAGGATGCCCGCGCGCGGGTAGCCCGCATCGGGCTCGACGAGCGTGCCGTCGCAAACCTCGTGGCGCTCATCCAGGAGCAAAAACAGGCGACGGGACAGGTTCCCTCCGACACGACCCTCGTGGTGGAGCGGTTCAGGGACGAGCTGGGTGACTGGCGCGTCGTGCTGCACTCGCCGTACGGCATGCCCGTGCACGCGCCGTGGGCGCTCGCGGTGAGCGCCCGCGTGCGCGACAGACTCGGCGTGGACGGTGCGGCGATGGCCGGCGACGACGGCATCGTGGTGCGCATCCCGGACACCGACGCCGAGCCTCCGGGGGCCGAACTGTTCGTGTTCGAGCAGGACGAACTGCAGCAGATCGTCACGGAAGAAGTCGGGGGGTCCGCACTCTTCGCGGCGCGCTTCCGCGAATGCGCCGCGCGGGCACTGCTGCTGCCGCGCTACAACCCTGGCAAGCGCTCCCCGCTGTGGCAGCAGCGGCAGCGGGCATCCCAACTGCTGGATGTCGCCCGCAAATACCCGAGCTTCCCCATTGTGCTCGAAACCGTGCGCGAGGTGCTGCAGGACGTCTACGACCTGCCCGCCCTCACGAAGCTCACGGCCGACATCGCGTCGCGCAGGATCCGCGTCGTCGAGACCGAGACCGAGATCCCGTCGCCCTTCGCGCGCAGCCTGCTGTTCGGCTACGTCGCCGCGTTCATGTACGAGGGAGATTCCCCACTCGCTGAGCGTCGGGCGGCCGCACTCTCCCTCGACCCGGCCCTGCTGGCCGAACTGCTCGGCCGGGCGGAGTTGCGCGAACTGCTCGACCCCGCAGTCATCGACCTGACCGAACGCGAGCTGCAGCGGCTCGTCCCCGAGCGCCTCGCCAGGGACGCCGAGGGAATCGTTGACACGCTGCGGATGCTGGGTCCGCTCTCGGTCGCCGAGATCCTCGAGCGCTCCACCCCTGAGTTGCGGACTTCTGCACCTCCCGTGACCGCCACACCGGCGAAAGTCCGCAAGTCAGGGGTGGAGCACTCAGCGGTCGAGCACTCGGGGGTCGAAGGCACCCTCGACGAGCTCGCGCGGGCCAACCGCGTGCTCAAGGTGAGCATCGCGGGCAGCGTGCAGTGGGCTGTCGTCGAGGATGCCGCGCGCCTGCGCGACGCGCTCGGGGTCCCGTTGCCCATCGGCGTGCCGGCCGCCTTCATCGAACCAGTCGACGATCCCGTAGGGGACCTCATCAGCCGCTACGCGCGCACCCACGGCCCATTCACCGTGCAGGATGCCGCGACCCGATTCGGCCTCGGAACGGCAGTCGTCACCGACACCCTGCGCCGCCTCGCCGCCGACCGCCGCGTCGTGGACGGAGAGTTCAGGCCCGGCGCCACCGGCACGGAGTGGGTCTCCGTAGAAGTTCTGCGGCGCTTGCGAAGCAGAAGCCTCGCGGCGCTGCGCCAGGAGGTCGAGCCGGTAGACACCGCCACGCTGGGGCGATTCCTTCCCGTGTGGCAACACATCGGAGGCACCTTGCGCGGGGTCGACGGCCTCGCGCAGGTGATCGACCAGCTCGCCGGGGTCTCGCTGCCGGCATCCGCGTGGGAGAGCCTCGTGCTGCCCGCCCGGCTCGCGAACTACTCCCAGGCCTGGCTCGATGAGCTCACCGTGTCCGGGGAGGTCATCTGGTCTGGCAACGGCGTACTCCCCGGCGGTGACGGCTGGGTCAGCCTGCATCTCGCAGAGACGGCGCCGCTCACGCTCCCGGAACCGGGCGACACCGAGACCACTGAACTGCAGCGCGAGATCCTCGCCACACTGGCCAGTGGCGGCGCGTACTTCTTCCGCCAGCTCGGCCAGGCGGTGGGCAGTCTCGACGACAAGTCGCTCAACGACGCGCTGTGGGACCTGGTCTGGGCCGGGCTTGTCACCAACGACACCTTCTCGCCGCTGCGGGCGTACCTCGGCGGACCGGCAGCACCCCGCCGGGCGCCGCGAACGCGCAGCTACCGCAACCGTTCGCTCGCCGTCGCGCAGGGCGGCCCCCCCACGGGCGGCGGGCGCTGGTCGCTGCTTCCCCTGGCCGAGGGCGACACAACGATCAGGGCCAAGGCGATGGGTGAACTGCTGCTCGAACGGCACGGGGTCGTCACGCGTGGCGCGGTCGTGAGTGAGGGCATCCGGGGCGGTTTCGCACTCGCCTACAAGGTGCTCAGTGGATTCGAGGCGGGCGGGCGTGCCCGTCGCGGCTACTTCGTGGAGAGCCTGGGTGCCGCGCAGTTCGCCACGACTGCCACCGTCGACCGGCTGCGGAGTTTCGCGCGGCCACAGGAGGAGCGTGGCCCGGGCGAGGCGATCACGCTCGCCGCGACCGACCCGGCAAACCCCTACGGGGCCGCGCTCCCCTGGCCGCGCGACGCGGACGAGCTCGATGCCAAACGCGGTCACCGCCCCGGGCGCAAGGCCGGCGCGATCGTCGTGTTGGTGGATGGCGCGCTCACGGCATACATCGAGCGCGGCGGCAAGACGGTGCTCACCTTCGCCGCCGACGAGCCCGCCCTGCAGGCGGCGGCGCGCTCGCTCGCCACGACCGTGCGGGAACGCATCGGCAAACTGCGGGTCGAGCGGATCGACGGCGAGTTCTCGATCGGCACGCCATTCGGCGCCGCGCTTGCAGAGGCCGGATTCGCTCCCACCCCCCAGGGGTTGAGGCTGCGTGCCTGAAGGCGACACCGTCTACCGTTCGGCACGGCAGCTGGACGCGGTGCTCGCGGGCACAGTGCTCACCCGCTGCGACATCCGGGTGCCCGCGTTCGCGACCGTCGACCTGACAGGCGAGACCGTCGAAGGCGTCATCAGCCGCGGCAAGCACCTGCTCATGCGCGTCGGGGCATATTCGATTCACAGCCACCTCAAGATGGAGGGGGCATGGCAGGTCTATGCACACCGCGCCGCGTGGCGGCGACCGGAGTGGCAAGCGAGGGCGATTCTCGCCAACGCCGCCTGGGTCGCCGTCGGCTTCCAGCTCGGCACGCTCGAGGTGTTGTCGCGAGCCTCCGAAGACGACGCGATGGCATACCTCGGCCCCGACCTGCTCGGACCGGACTGGGATGCCGCACTCGCGCTGGCCAACCTCCGCTCCGACCCGCAGCGGCCCATCGGGCTCGCGCTGCTCGACCAGCGCAATCTCGCTGGGCTCGGCAATGTCTACCGCAATGAGCTGTGCTTCCTGCGCGGCGTGCTGCCGACCCGGCCGGTCGGCGAGGTCGACGATCTCGAGCGCACCGTCACCCTGGCCAGGCAGCTCATCGATGCGAACAAGAATCGCGCTGAACGCACGACGACGGGGCGGCTCCGCGGTGACACCAGCTGGGTGAACCGCCGCGAGGGCCGGCCCTGCCTGCGCTGCGGCACGACGATCCTGCGTGGCGAGCTGGGCGATACCGAGCTGCAACTGCGCGACACCTATTGGTGCCCGCAGTGCCAGCGCTGAATCGCTAGGGTGACGGGTATGACTGAGCAAACGGCACAACAGCCCGCCGAGAACGTAGCGCGCGGCACACTCGTTGCCCTCCTGGCGATCCCCGCCGCATTAGTCGCCTTCGCCATAGTCGGCGCCCTCTTTGGCGGGGTCAGTGGCATCGCGGCGATCGTCGTGCCGTACATCGCGGCGTTCCTGTACCGCCTCGGCGCTGGCACCGCCCTGTCCCGCGCGGGCTGGGTACCGTTCATCGGCGTGACGGCCGCGGCGATCCTGATCGGTACCGTGGGCGGGGTCGCGTCGAGCACGTGGAGCACGTTCAGTGCGGTGGGCGGCAAGGGCGGCATCCTCGGCTTCGCGTTCTGGCGCACCGTGGGCAACCAGTTCACCATCTACCTGGGCGATAACGCCGTTCCCATCCTCATCGGGCTCGTGCTCGGCACCGTCGGCATCGTGAGCGTCATCCGGGGGCGTGCCGGCATCGGCGGGTTCGGCCGCACCGGTGGACGCATCGCACCACAGGATGTCGCGGAGTACACGCACCCGGAGTCGACTACCCCCACCGCCCCGCCCGTGCCCCCAGCCCCCAACGCGCCCTCGCCCGGCATCATCCTCAACGGCAAGCCGCTGGACCCCGACGCGAAATAGGGCCCCATGGATTCCGGCTACGCAGGCACCCCGCAGTTGCAGAAACTCGGGATCGTGCAGGGCACCCGGCTCGACGTGATCGGCGCAGCGGATGACTGGCGGTTCGAGGTCGAACCGCCCGGAGTCGAACTGCTGGCCGAAGGCGCCGTCGACGTCGTGCTCGCGTTCGCGCCGTCGGCCGCCGACGTGGCACGGCTCGTTCCGCTGCTGGGTGAGCGCGTGCGCCCGGCTGGCTCGTTGTGGATCGCCTGGCCACGCAAGGCAACCGGACACACCAGCAACGTCACCGAGAACCTGATCCGGGATGTCGCGCTGCCACTCGGCCTCGTCGACGTCAAAGTCGCGGCACTCGACGCCCACTGGTCGGCGCTGAAACTCGTCTGGCGCAAAGAGCTGCGCTAGCGTCCGGCTTTGTCCCATTTGATCGCATAGCTGAACAGCACGCCGATGCCGGTGGCCACCCCAAGGCCTATCGCGATGGGGGCTGCCCCGATGAGCACCTGCAGGGTGACGAAATCGAAGTCAGTGGAACTCTGCGTGTTTGCGAACAGGTCACGCATTCGCGTGACCAGGTACAGCCCACCGCCGATCAGCAGCACGCTCACGGCGAGCAGCACGATCATGAACGGGTTCGTTCGTCGCGCCGGGGCCTCGTCGCCGTCTTCGTGCCGGGGGCCGTCCGCTCGCCGGGATTCGGGGGCCGTCGGCCACTCGCCGGTGAACTCGGGCTCGGCGGCGCGAGCCGCGGGCGGGGCTGGGCGAGGGGCCTTGGGCGAGGCATCCGCGACGCCGTCGTAGCCGCGCTGGAACGCCGGGTCGAATCGTGGATCGAAGTCCCTGTCGTCGCTCATGGTGCTCCTCGCTCGGGCTGCGCTGCCCATCCGAGCGTAATCGCAGGGCGGCGTGACAACCACCTCCCGCGTGGCGGCTCCTCCCTCGCCTTGGGGGGTAGACGCATCCGTCGACCGCGTGGGACTATGGCCCAGCTCGGACCGCCGTGATCTTCACGCAGGTCGGTTCTGATGTCGGCCGCCGCGGTTCACGGATCCCCGCGGCGGTCGGCTTCAACCTGCAGCACACCTCCGGATGCACGCACAGATCATCCTCGAGAGGGATTGCTGCAGGCAAGCACCGCCCTAGCCTGAGGCTATGAAGCGAATCGATCGACTGGTGCCCTGGTTGGTTGGGGCTTTCGTGCTCTCCGCATTGATCGCCGGCATGTACCTGACCGCGCAGAACATCGAACGGTCCGGGGCCGACGATGCCGGCCAGCGGCTGGCAAGCCAGGTCGCGAGCAGCCAAGACCCGGCAGGGGATGTGCCGCGAGTCGACCTCGCCAAGAGCCTCGCGCCCTTCTTCGTGGTCTACGACGCCGCCGGAAACCCCACGAGCGGCTCCGGCTACCTCGACGGCGAGCTCGCCTCCGTGCCGAAGGGTGTCATCACGACAGCCGTCGCCCAGGGCAGCGATCGCGTTTCGTGGCAGCCCCGGGTCGGGCTCCGCTTCGCGGTGATCGCGATCGCCGACGGCGACCGGGTAGTGCTTGCCGGCCAGTCGCTCAAACCGTCAGAGGACAGGATCGCCCGGCTGGGCCTTCTCCTGCTGCTCGGGTGGGCCGGCAGCATCGTCGTGCTCGCGGTAGGCGCCGCGATCCACTTCCGCGCGGCTCGCGACTTCGGCTGACCGAGACCGTTTGCCCGGCGCGGCTACTTTTCCGTCGCACCCTGGTCGAGACGGAAGGGCGGGTACTCGTCGCGCATCAACGCTGTGTAGGCGAAGACCCGGTACATCCAGCGATGCGCTCCCATGATCAGGTTGAAGAGCCCGAGCCGGTAGACGCCGCTGAACAACAGGATGATCGCGGCGACCACCAGCAGCAGGTCGAGCAGTGAGAGACCGTCACCTGCGCCCCCTGTCCACGCGCCCCAGGTGCCACCCGTCACTACAGCGATGATGAGGAGCTGCGGGAGGGCGAACAGCCAGGACTTGAAGAGAACCTTCCAGCGCGACAATGTCGACGGGTAGGCGACCTCGAATGTCGCCGGATAGGCGGCGCGCGCGAGAGTGAATGGCGGGTACGTGTCGCTGCCGAGCACTCCAGTGGCGTAGAAGGCGACGCGCCAGTTCCAGCGCAGCACGCCGGTGGCGAACTCGAAGAGGGATGCGGGATAGCGCCCGGTAAACAGGATCGCGAACCCGGCCGCAACCGTCACGGTCACGAACCCGACCCACAGGACACTCAGCACAACGAAGTGGGGAATGGCGAGCAGCCACTTCACGAGCCACATCCACCGGCTCAGCTTCGGATCGAGGGTTCCTTCGAGTCGCGCGGGGTAACCGGCGAGGGCAGGGGTCTGGGCGACCTGGATGCTGCGACCGAGGCCGGCGGCGGCAACGATGATGAGCGCGACGCCCACCACCGCAAAGCCGACAGCGACAAGCGCCGGCCAAGAGTAGGCGAGCGCGACGGGGGCGCCGGCGCCGAGCAGCACCCCGACTACGAGCGTGATCAGGTGCGCTGCGCTCATCTTCCTGGGGTTTTCGGACGTCGTTGTAGTCATAGTCAGGTTCCTTTGTTTGGGTGGTGCAGCTCGACCGCCGGACGGCGGACGAAGTCGAATTGGGCTCCAGCTCATCCTCGATGGCATCGCGGCCGCCAAATCCGCCGAATCTCCGGGGGCATAAACCGACGGGAGAGCCGGCGCCAATCATGCGTTTCGAGTCCAACGGTCTCCGCGCGCCGTGACGAAGCGCTTCCACGCATAAACCCAGGGCGTGACAGCGATGATCGGGATCACGAAGAGCATGCTGAACAGCATCTGGTCGGTTGCCTCGTCCACATCGTTTGCTATCAAGTGAGGCAGGGCAACGATCGCGAGCCAGAGGACTTTCCAGGTCACCTCGAACAAGAGGATCGGCAGCATCCCTATCGGGTAGCGGAGCCCAAGGAACGCCAGTAGCGACACGGCGGTCAGGATGCAGACAACCGCGCCCTCAATAGCAGGCATTGAAGCGACCTGGAGGAGCAGCGGCCATTTGACGATCATCAGGCCCACTGCCATCAGGAGGTACCCGCCGCGCATCAGGTTCAGGCGAAGCACGGACGGCGGATTCGGGACGGCTGCCTCCGAGGTCGGGGCGGTCGTGAGGGTTGTTCGTGCTGCGGTGCTGGACGTTGTTTGGCGAGCGCGCAACTTTCCGTATGCGCGCATCAACTGGGGAACCACAAGGTAGACGGCGACCGGCACGACGACTATCGAAAGTACGAAGGCCCGGAGAACCGGGTTCCAGTCGCCCGCGAACGGCGCGATCGCGAAGAACCCGAGCGTCACCAGCGGAAAGATGGCGATCCAGGTGATCAGCGCCCTGGCGTGCACCGACGGCGGCAGGGATGGAACGGGCGCCTTCTGGTTTGACAGTGACATTGGATGGTTCCCTTCGGATGGTGCTGGACTGGATAGCCCAGCTACTGTCGATCCGCGGATGCGGCGTCGAGGTCTTTGTGAAGCAGCCATGCGTTGATTGCGATGGCGCTCGCGCCCGCGTTTCCGGCCGCGGTGATCACCTGCGCGGTGGGCGTGACCACGTTGCCGGCGGCCCAAACCCCGGGCGCACTTGTCTGCCCCACCTCGTTCACGGCAACGAACCCAGTGACCGGATCGACCTCGCAGCCCAGTGATCGAAGCAGCCCGTCGTTGGGTCGCTGGCGCGGTGCGATGAACACGGCCTCGCACTCGATGGTGGTTCCGTTGGCAAGCGCGACACCCTCAAGCGAACCGGGCTGGCCGACGAGGTGTGAGACTATGCCGTCGACGACGCGCACGCCGAAGGCTTCGAGGCGGTACCGTTCCGCTCTCGTGAGTTCGATGCCGTTGGTGGCGAGCGTGACCTTGTCGCTGTACCGGCGCAGGAGGCCCGCTTGCTTGAGCGACAGCTCACGCACCGGGCCGCCGATGACGGCAATCGTCTTGTCGAGCACTTCATACCCGTGGCAATACGAGCAGTGATGAACGAGCGTGCCCCACCTGTCGCGTACTCCGGGGATGTGGGGGAGCTCGTCGCTCAATCCCGTCGAAAAAAGCAATGCCCTGGCGAAGGCCATCGCTCCATTCGCCATGTTCACAGTGAATGCGCCACGGTGGTCAACCTCAATTGTCTTCACCGAGGCCGGAAGGAAGGCGCCACCGTAGCTGACGACTTCGCGTTGCCCCATCGCAAGAAACCCGGCTGGTGGCACTCCATCACGCGATAGGAAGCCATGCATCTCGGTGGCAGCCGAGTTGCGCGGCTGGCCGGCGTCGATAAGCAGCACCTTGGCCTGAGCGCGAGCGAGCACAAGCCCCGCGCTCAGTCCGGCCGCGCCGGCACCAATGATTATCACGTCGTTGTGTACCTGGTTGGTCACGATGATCACCTCCACCGAGCACCGTGCCACGAAGGATGCGTCGAGTGGGATTTCTGTTGCCAAAACCGGGACAAGCTGGTTCGATGAGCCAATGAGCACCGCACAACGCATCAATACCGAGCTCAGCCAGATCGCCCCGCGCTTGCGGCACGCCCGTCAGAAAAAAGACGTCACACTCGACGAACTCGCCAGGACGACAGGGATTTCCAAGAGCACGCTGTCGCGCCTCGAATCAGGGCAACGCAAGCCCAGCCTGGAACTCCTGCTGCCGATAGTTGCGGCGCTGGCGGTGCCGCTGGATGAGATCGTCACATCCCCCAGGATTGAAGACCCACGCGTACCCCAAAAGTCCACACGCTCAGACGGCCGAGTTCTCACCCCGCTTTCGAACCATGCCGGGGAGCCGCAAGCGTACAAGATCACAATCCCGGCCACCGACCGGGAACCCAGTCTGCGAACGCACGACGGCTACGAATGGATCTATGTGCTCTCGGGACGGCTCCGACTCCTGCTTGGCGAACATGACATCGTGATGGGCACAGGTGAGGCGGCAGAGTTCGACACAAAGCATCCGCACTGGTTCGGCGCGTCCGGCGCCGGTCCGGTCGAGCTGCTCAGCATGTTCGGCAAACAGGGGGAGCGCATTCACCTTCGTGCACGGGCCCAAGGGCATGCCGCTGCAACCCAACAGCCCGGGCCGGCCGGGTAAGCCGGCCTCCCTAGGATGAGCACATGGCGATGGCGGTCCTGGCTACGAAGCTCTTCATCCCGACACCGCGCTCTCAAGCCGTCGCCCGCCCACGCCTCGTCGAGCAGTTGCATGAGGGGCTCCGCGCCGGCCGGAAATTGACTCTCGTCTCCGCGCCGGCAGGCTTTGGGAAGACGTCGCTCCTGAGCGAGTGGATTGCCGACGCCCAGCGCCGCTATCCCCACGTGCGGGTCGCCTGGCTATCGCTCGAAGACGGCGACAACGACCCGGCCCGGTTCCTGGCCTACCTGGTGGCCGCGCTTCACCAGGCCGATCCCGACATCGGCTCGGAGGAGCCAAACGTGCAGTCGCCGGTGGAGGCAGCCCTCACGATGCTCATCAACGACGTCGCCCACGGTTCCCACGAGATCATCCTCGTGCTCGACGACTTCCAGCTCATCGAAGAAGTATCGATCAGGGACGCCCTCGTCTTCCTGCTTGACCACCTTCCGTCCAGGCTGCACCTGGTCATAGCGAGTCGCTCGGATCCTCTTCTTCCGGTGGCCCGACTGCGGGCGGGAGGCGAGCTGACCGAGTTGCGCGCAGCTGACCTGCGCTTCACCTCTGACGAAGCCGCCGCGTTCCTCAACCAGGCGATGCAACTGGGTCTGTCACTCGAAGATGTTGATGCCCTCGAATCTCGCACGGAAGGCTGGATCGCTGGCCTCCAGCTCGCGGCGCTCTCCATGCGGGAACGCCCGGACGTCTCGGGGTTCATCAAGAGCTTCACCGGCAGCCACCGGTTCGTCATCGACTATCTTGCCGAAGAGGTTCTCCAGCGCCAGCCCGACAACGTCCGCGACTTCCTCTTCCAGACCGCGATCCTCGATCGGCTGAGCGGTCCGCTCTGTGATGCCGTGACCGGACGGCAGGGGAGCAGCCAGATGCTGGAGTCGCTCGAGCGAGACAACCTGTTCGTCATTCCACTGGATGAAAATCGCCAGTGGTACCGATACCACCACCTCTTCGCGGATGTGCTGCGCGCCCGGTTGCTCAGTGACGACCCGGGTCGCATTGCCGGCCTCCACAGCCTCGCCAGCGAGTGGTACGAGCACAATGACCTGCCGGAGGAGGCAGTGCGGCACGCACTTGCCGCGCGTGACTTCGAGCGGGCCGCGCGGGTGATCGAGGCGGCCATCCCCGGCGTGCGGAAGAGCCGACAAGATGGGTCAGTACTCCGCTGGCTGAGCTTGCTCCCAAACGAGACCATCAGGCGGAGGCCGGTGCTGAGCGTCTTCTTCGGCTGGTCGTTGCTTGTCTCTGGTGATGTTGATGCCGTGGAGGGCTGGTTGGGGCACACCGAGCAGCTGCTGTCCGCGAAACGCGATGACGGAACGTCGGCTCACGACTCGGCGGACGGCGAAGAGTTGCGAACGCTCCCCGTGACCATCGCCCTCTATCGGGCCGCCGTCGCGCAAGCCAGGGGCGATCTCGATGGGATAAAAGAACACGCCCGGCGAGCCCTGCAACTCACATCGCCCGACGACCATCTCGGGCGTGGTGCAGCAGCCGGCATGTTGGGGCTGGCGGCGTGGGCGAGCGGCGATCTCGAGGCCGGCGTGCTGGCCTTCGGGCAAAGCAGCGGCAGCCTGCGGCTCGCGGGAAACCTGACCGACGCCCTCAGCACCACGATGGTCGTCGCCGACATGCTGATCCCGCTCGGTCGCCTTCGCGAAACGCACGATTCCTACGACGAAGCGTTGCGGCAAGCAATGGAACTCGGCAACGGCGGGCAGCCCACCTCTGACCTCCACGCGGCCAGCAGTGAAGTGTTCCGGGAGCGCAACCAGCTCGTCGAGGCGGCGGAGCACTTGGCGGCCAGCGAAGCGCTGGGTGAGAGTGCCTTCTCCCACGAGCATCGCTATCGCTGGTTCGTGGGGATGGCGAGAGTCAGGGAAGCCGAAGGTCAACTGGATACCGCCCTCGACTTGCTCACTGAGGCGGAGCAGCTCTACAGGCGCGGATTCTTCCCCGAGGTGCGCCCGATCGGGGGCATGAAGGCACGAGTACGGATCGTGCAAGGTCGTCTGCAGGATGCGCTGGCCTGGGTGACCGACCAGGGCCTGTCGACCAAGGACGAGTTGAACTACCTGCGCGAATTCGGGCACATCACCCTGGCACGGCTGATGATCGCGCAGAGTGTCACCGACCCGACGGCAGGCTCGATGCAGGAGGCGATCGGGCTGCTGGCCAGGCTGCTTGTGGCCGCCGAAGCGGGGAAGCGAACGGGTAGCGTCAACGAGATCCTTGTGCTGCAGGCGCTAGCGCTCGAAGCGCAGGGCCAGCTGCCCCTGGCGCTCGAACCCCTCGAACGTGCACTCGACCAGGCCGAACCTGAAGGGTATGTCCGCCTCTTCCTCGATGAGGGCGCGCCGATGCTCAGGCTGCTCCGCGCGGCTGCCGGCGCGGGCATCCGGCCCGATTACGTTCGCCGACTCAGTCAGGCCCTTCGGGCAACGGAAGGCACGGGCCCCACACGCCAGCCCATTGCCGAAGCACTGAGCGAGCGGGAGCTTCAGGTCGTGAGACTGCTGGCGACCCAAATGACAGGACCGGAGATCGCCCGCGAACTCTACGTGTCCCTGAACACAATGCGCACCCACACCAAGCACATCTTCCTCAAGCTCGAGGTGACGAGCCGCCCCGCGGCAGTCCGTCGGGCTGAAGCGCTGGGACTGATCTAGGCAAGCCCGTCACAATCACCACCCGATGACCGCATGTGGTGATGCCGCGTCACCATGTGCCTCCGTAGATTCGGGGTCGTCCTCAGGCAACAGGCCCGGGCCCAATCAGAACATCGGAGAGCACACATGAGCATCACAAGTTCCACCCTCACCAGGGCCGCCGCAATAGCCGCAGCACTTGCCGGGCTGGCTTACGTCGTCATCCAGTTCATCCACCCCGCCGATGTTGTCGCGTCCCTCTCCACCCAAACCTGGGTGAACGTGCACATCCTCAGCTTCGCCGAGGCCGTGCTGGCCGTGATCGGCGTCACCGGCATCTACCTTCGCCAGGCGCGACAGTTCGGCGTGCTCGGCCTCATCGGCTACCTGATGTTCGGGTTCTTCTTCATCCTTCAGTCGGCCTTCAACTTCGCCGAAGCCCTCATCGCGCCACTGATCGCCGTAAACGCTCCCCAGCTTGCCGTGGACTTCGTCGGGCTGTTCGGCCGATACGCAGCCGTGACCGATCTCGGCCCGCTCACCGCCCTCCCGCTGGTCGGAAGCGTGCTCTACGTCGGCGGCGCGCTGCTGTTCGGCATCGCCATCATCCGCGCCCGGATCCTCTCCCGCGGAGCCGGCATCCTGCTGATCATCGCGGCCGCGATCACCCCCGTTGCCGGCGCCCTGCTTCCGCACACGCTCGAGCGCATGGCCGCCCTCCCCATGGGCCTGGCGTTGGTGTGGTTGGGCTACTCGCTCTTCTCCGACCAGCGCAAGAACGCCGCCAGCCGCCAGCCGAACAATGACGAGGCACACCTCGACCTGACACCTGCGGTCTGACACCTGAAGCGGATCCCTCGAGACCTGGCAGGGACGAGCGCAATGAGTGCACATATGAACAGGCCCGAGATCGGCCGCTATCAGATTCGCCTGCACGGGCAGCTTGACGAGAGTTGGAGTGACTGGTTCGAGGGCTTCACGCTGACCAACGAAAGCGATGGAACCACAACCCTCACGGGTCCGATCACCGATCAAGCTGCCCTGCACGGACTGCTGAGGCGGGTCGGGGATCTCGGTGTCACGTTGATCTCCGTCAACGTGCTCCCTTCCACAAACCCACACCCTAAGGAGCACTAGCAATGACCGCAACCATCGCCCGCGCCACGGCACCGAAAGGCGCTCGAGGCCAGTGGCTGGCACCCACCGGACTGATCCTGCTCAGCCTCATCCCGATCATCGCCGGGCAAGCGCGACTCTCGGAGCTGACCGGCGGGGCGACCATGACCGACCAGAATGCCCGGTTCCTGGAGTCCCCCATCCCTGTCGTCACCCACATCGTGAGCGTGACCATCTTCAGCCTGCTCGGAGCATTCCAGTTCGTTCCCGCTCTCCGCCGTCGCAAAGGCGGGTGGCATCGCATCGCCGGCCGCATCCTCATCCCCGCCGGCCTGCTCACCGCCCTGTCGGGCATGTGGATGGCGAGCTTCTACCCCCACCCGGCCGGCGAAGGCTTCGTGCTTATGCTCCTGCGCCTGCTCTTCGGATCGGCAATGGTCGTGAGTATCGCCCTGGGGCTTCGCGCGATCCTGCGCCGAAACTTCGTTGTGCACAGCGCGTGGATGACGCGGGCGTACGCGATCGGCATGGGGGCGGGAACACAGGCGATCGTGCTCATCCCCGAGTCGATCGTGTTCGGCTCGGCGAACGAGCTCTGGCGAACCGTGTTCATGGGGGCTGCCTGGGTCATCAACCTGGCGGTAGCGGAGTATGTCATCCGGCGCCGGGCCCGGCGACAGCCCCAGCGGTCCCGCACGCTCCACCCGCCCACCGCGAAGGTTGTGGTCGGATCATGAGAGCCGCCATCTACCGCCGGTTCGGCACCCCCGACGTGGTTCGGATAGAAGAGCTTGCCAAACCATCGCCACGACGCGACGAGGTGCTCATCAAGGTTCGCGCGAGCACGGTGAGCGCTGCTGACTACCGCGCCCGCACCCGAATCGTGCCCAAGGGGTTGGGAGTTCTTGTCGCGCTTTCGCTCGGCGTCTTCCGGCCCCGCCGTCGCATCCTGGGAATGGATGTCGCAGGGGTCATCGAAGCCGTCGGCGCGGATGTCACTCTGTTCGGCCCAGGCGATGAGGTGATCGCCATGCTCGGCGGCCACTTCGGTGGGCACGCGGAGTACGTGTGCGTCTCGCAAGGGAGCGCGATCACGAGGAAGCCAGCCAAGCCGACTTTTGCCGAGGCTGTCGCGCTCGTGTTTGGCGGAATCACCGCGCTCGCCTTCCTGAGGCGTGCCGCGGTTGTGCCTGGGACCACCGTGCTCGTCAACGGCGCATCCGGAGCCGTCGGGTCCGCAGCTGTGCAGCTCGCGAAACAGATGGGCGCCCATGTCACGGCAGTGTGCAGCAGGGTGAATGAGCCACTCGTGACCGCACTCGGCGCAGACGATGCCATCGACTACGGCTCGACCGACTTCGCAGGCTCGTCGAGAACCTGGGACGTAATCATGGACTGTGTCGGCAACGCCCCGTTTGAACGGGTTGGCACATCCATCAACCCTGGCGGTGCGCTGCTCCTCGTTATTGCCGACCTGAAGGGAATCCTGTTGGCGGCGAGGCAGACCCGGGCAAGCGGAAAGCTCGTTACCGCCGCCGAAGTCAACTACACGGCCGAAGCCCTGGCGTTCCTGGTGCACCTCGCCGAATCAGGCGAGCTCGAGGCGGTCATCGACCGCACCTACGAGCTCGCCGGCATCGTCAAGGCGCACCGCTACGTCGAAACGGGGCGGAAGAAGGGCAGCGTCATCCTGCAAATCGCCACCGATTGACCCTCCATCCCTACTGACAGGACAAATGCAATGACAACCACAATCCAAACCACCTCGCCCCTCACACTGACCGGCGAGCTCGATCCGAAGCTCTCCCGCTGGCTCTGGCTTGTCAAAATGTTCCTCGCCATCCCGCACTTCATCGTGCTGGCGGTGCTGCTGGTCGCGCTGTTGGTGACGACAGTGATCGCGGGTTTCGCCATCCTGTTCACCGGGCGCTACCCGCGTGCACTGTTCGACTTCAACGTCGGCGTGCTGCGCTGGAGCTGGCGGGTCGGGTTCTACGTCTACGCCGCCCTCGGCACGGACACGTACCCGCCGTTCACCCTCGGTCGCACCGACAATCCGGCCGAGCTGGATGTCGCCTACCCTGAACGTCTCTCGCGCGGGTTGGTTCTGGTGAAATGGCTGCTGGCTGCTCCGCACATCCTGATCGTCGGGCTCATCGTCGCCGACCTGCTGATCTACCCATGGGCGGGTGGTGTCGGACAGGCGGTTGGCGGGTATTCCATCCTCAACCTGCTCGTCGTGATCGCCGGCGTCTTCCTGCTGGTCACCGGGCGGTACCCACGCACGCTCTTCTCCTTCCTCATGGGCATCAACCGCTGGGTCTACCGGGTGGTCATCTACGTCGCGCTCATGCGCGATGAGTACCCGCCGTTTCGGCTTGACCAGGGTGAGCACGAGCTGGACGAGAACGCGAGCTGACCTCGGCCGCTCCGCAAGACCGGCAGGCTTGGATGATGTTGCCTGTCACATTTTGGGACGATCCGTACCGTTCCGGACATGTTCTAGGTGAGGAGCGATTATGAAACTTAGCGAAAACCAACTCACCGAGCTGTTGAACTCGAGCTCGCCTTCTGAAGTGCGGGACGAGGTCGGCATACGTACCGCGGTCGCTCGGGCCGTAACCAACTACCCGGCGCACGCCTCCCGCAGGAGGCGCGCTGTCG
This sequence comes from Rhodoglobus sp., assembly GCA_025464445.1. GTDB lineage: Bacteria > Actinomycetota > Actinomycetes > Actinomycetales > Microbacteriaceae > Rhodoglobus. The sequence continues at coordinate 17,399 of JAODLY010000057.1, forward strand.
CCGCGGGCTCGATTGTGGGCGGACTGGTGCTGGCGGGCACCACAGCTGCCGCCCTGCCGTCGATATTCGATTGGCTCGGCCGCGTCGACTACCAATCATCCCAGCAGTACACCGTCGACGGCCGTGGACCGTACCTGTGCGAGTTCGGCTTTCGCGTCGATCCTCCCATCGGCGGTGTCGCTCTTGAGCCATCCAACGGAATTGACCCCGCGGGATTCGAGGAGATCCACCAGTTCGTGCTTACGCACGACTGGAATTTCGACGACAATCCCGTCGCGCTCACCACGCCACCGGGAACGGCGCGCGGCGCCAGCAGCGTGATGAGCGACTTCATCAGCACCAGCTGGAAGGCCGAATTGGAGGCTGCGTATCCGGATTGGATGACGAGCGTCGGCGGGGTCAGTGAGACGGGGCAATGCCTGAGCATTGTCGACGGATCCGCACCGTGACCGCCACTCGCGAACATATGAGCGGTATCAACGAGCGGGAGGCGTTCACCCAACTGGCTGTTCAGCACTCGCCCGCCCTGCTCGGCTACATCTCTCGGCGCGTCGGCAGTGTTGACTCGGCACCGGAAATCCTGAATGACACGCTGCTGATTGCCTGGCGCAGGCGAGCCCGCCTGCCCGCCGAACCAGAGCGCGCGCGGATGTGGCTGTTCGTGACAGCCCGCAACTGCATCCGCAATCACCAGCGATCGTCGAGCCGCCGTCGGGCGCACGAAAGCCCACTCGACTCCCTGACCGAACACATAGTCGCGAACGACGATGAATCCGCGGCGGAGGTCCGTTCCGTGGTGCTCGCGCTACCTGCGAGGTATCGCGAGCTCGTCATGCTCATCCACTGGGATGGTTTCTCCATCGCTGCCGCAGGGGAGGTGTTGGGGCTCAGTTCTTCTACTGCCCGAACGAGGTATGCCCGGGCGCGTGAGAGGCTTCGGATCGCGTTGTCATCGAGGGGGTGAACGGGGAGTCCCCGGCCAACCTTCTGACCGGGGACTCTAGAGGCTGTTAGCAGCAGACGCACCCTTCGGCGCAGTCAGTGGTGCAACAGCTGGTGTCACATGACTCTGTCATGTTCGCCTCCTCTCCGTCCCGTTGTTGGCGGGCGGTCTATTCGGGATCGCAGCATCCCGGTACCTCGCAGCTTCCGTCCATGCAGGGCGCGCCCTCGTCGACGGCAAGAACAACGCTGACCAGGCCAGCTAGGGCCTGGGTGAGGTGGGGGTCTGCAATCTCATATCTGGTGCGCCGGCCCTCGGGTTCAGCGATAACCAGGCCGCAGCCGCGCAGGCAGGCGAGGTGGTTGGAGACGTTGGTGCGGGTGAGCTGAAGTTCCTGGGCGAGCTCAGCGGGATAGCCGGGATGCTCGAGGAGGCTGAAAAGGATGCGCGAGCGGGTGCCGTCAGCCATGGCGCGACCGAGACGGTTCATCACCTCGAGGCGGGAAGCAATAGTCAGCATACGATGACTATACAGTCAACAATGACCTATCGGGCGGGCTCAGGAGCGGTCGCGATGAACTTGATGACCATGGCATCCAGGGTGGGGAGCGCATCGGAGAGCAGGTGTTCCGCGTCATGGGCAATGGCCTGGGCATCGACGAGCGGCATGGGAGGGAGTACGAGCGTGGCTGAGCCGGAAAGGCGGTGGCCCACCCAACGCAACCGCATATCCTCGACTCGGATAACCCCGGGCGCATGCTCGAGGGTGTGCTTTGCCCGCTCGACAAGTTCGGGTTCGATTCCGTCCATCAGCCGGCGGCCGATGCTCCGAACGGTGCCTGTGAGGAGGACGAAGATCGCCGCAGAGATGACCAATCCAACGATGGGATCGGCTAAGGGAAACCCGAGGAGCACGCCTCCGGCGCCGGCGACCACTGCGAGAGAGGTGAAGCCATCGATTCTTGCGTGGACTCCGTCGGCTACCAGCGCGGCCGATCCGATCTTCTGACCGACTCGGATCCTGTAGATCGCGACGATCTCGTTGCCGGCAAAACCGATGAGACCGGCGGCCAGCACCCACCAGAGGTTGTGCAGCGGTTGCGGGTGAAGGAAGCGCTCGATGGATTGATAGCCGGCAACGATTGCTGAGATCGCGACCACGGCAATAATGGACAACCCCGCGAGGTCCTCGGCGCGACCGAATCCGTAGGTGTAACGGTTCGTCGCGGCCTTACGACCCAACACGAAAGCGATCCACAGTGGCACTGCGGTGAGGGCGTCCGAGAAGTTGTGGATGGTATCCGCGAACAGCGCAACGGAGCCGCTGGTCACCACAACTGCGAACTGCAGGATGGTCGTACCAAGCAGGACGAAAAGGCTGATCTTCACGGCCCGGACGCCCTGCGAACTTGCCTCGAGAGCATCGTCGATCGAATCGGCAGCGTCATGGCTGTGGGGCACGAACAGCCCGTAGAGGAAGCCCTTCAGCCCGGATGGATGTTCGTGCTCGTGCTCGTGCTCGTGCTCGTGCTCGTGCTCGTGCTCGTGCTCGTGCTCGTGCTCGTGCATTTCATGAGCAGCTGTCATGGGGTCACCACGTCCGCGGGGTGGTGGTGCCGCGGCGTTCCGCCGAGCGAGTGCTCGGCTTGGAAGATCGCATCCGAAACGAGCTGCTTCGCGTGCTCGTTCTCGAGGCGGTAGAAGACGCGGGTGCCGTCCTGGCGGGTGGTTACGAAGCGCGCGAGCCGGAGCTTGGCGAGATGCTGGGATACAGCTGCGGGTGATTTGCCGACGATATCTGCCAGGTGATTCACCGACATTTCGCCGTCGCGGAGAGCAAGGATCAGACGAATGCGCGTTGCGTCCGCCAGCATGGCGAACACCTCGACTGCGAGTTCCACGTACTGGCCGTCGGGGTCACGCCCGCAAATCTGCTTATCTGCATCCATACGCAGATTCTTGCATTAATTGCCTACCGGCCCCGACTGCCGGTCAAGAGGTGTTCCGTCCATCAGCGCGGTGGTGGGTCAGACAGAACCGAAGTGATACCGATGGTTGGTGGGTGTGGTGTTGAGACGGCGCCGAAAGGCTCGGTTCATCGTTTCCGGAGTCCCGAAGCCGCAAGCGCGAGCGATCTGTTCCATCGTGCTGTTGGTCGTCTCGAGGAGGCGGCAAGCTGCCTCCATGCGCACCGCTTCGACGTGCTCCGCTGGGGTGATTCCAACCTCCGATTTGAAGACGCGACTGAATTGTCGTTCAGACAGATGAGTCCGAGCTGCCATGACGGGGATGCCGAGGTCATCGGTCAGATGGTCTGGAATCCAAGCCAGCAGGTCACGGATGGGTTCGTCATCGGCCGATTGGGCAGCCAACAGCGCTGAGAATTGCCCTTGGCCGCCGGAGCGCCGCAAGTAGACGACCAGCCGCCGAGCGACGACCGCGGCGGCTTTCCGGCCATGGTCCTCGGCCACCAGGGCAAGCGCGAGGTCAATGCCGGCCGTGACGCCGGCGGATGTCCAGACGTTGCCATCCTTCACATAGATGGCGTCGGGCTCCACGGAGATGTTCGGGTACTCCCGTTCGAGCTGGGCGCATTCGGCCCAGTGGGTAGTAGCGCGCCGGCCCTCCAGCAGCCCCGCAGCGGCGAGGAGGAATGCTCCCGAACAAACGGACGTGACGCGCCGCGCCTGCGCGGCCAGCCGGCGGATGTTGTCTACCAGCTTCGTGTCGCCGGCAGCCTCGTCCATGTCCCGCCCGCCGGAGATCACGAGGGTATCGATATCGCCGAGGACTTCATCAATCGGGCTGGTTGCGAACTCCAGTCCGCTTGTCGTCAGCACGGGCCCGCCATCGGTGCTTACGAGCTGCGTGGCATAGCGGGTTATCGAGAGGAATCGGGATGCCGTAGAGAAGACCTCAAGCGGCCCGGTGATGTCGAGGATCTGCGCCGACGGAAAGCCGACGATCACGATGCGCGGTTCGATCACTGGTTCTTCTTCCGGGAGGCGATTGGCGTCGTGGCCGAGATCGTCAACATCGTGTCCTAGGTAGACAAGCGAGCGAACTCTACCGTGAATGTATCCCCACAAACACGAATCGAGACCACATGCGTTGCCTGTGCAGCAGGGAGTTTCGGTGGGTGTGGCTCGTCACGACGGTCGCCATTACGGCGGTCGCCATCGCATTCGGTCGCTTCCAGAGCAACGAGCGAGTCGCACTTGCAGTTGCGGTGGGAGCTATACGCCGTCGCGGTGAAGCAGCCGTTGCATCGGCGTCAATCGACAAGAACCCGCCAACCCAAGAATCGAGTCCGACATGAATACCAATTCCACCCCGCAAGCCCGGCAGCGCCGGCCCCTCTGGTTCCGCGCCCTGCGCACCACGACGGTCGCCGTCGCGATCCTTCTGGTACTGGCAGGCGTGTCCACCATCGCCAATGCCGGCATCACCAGCTCTGAGAAATCATCCCTGGTCCCGTACGGCCAGAAGGTGAGCATCGCCAGTGGCCAGATCAACGTGTATCGCAACGGCGGTTCCGGCCCGACCATGGTTCTTCTCAGCGGGTACGGCACGGCCGCCCCAGCCGTGGACTTCGCACCCCTGGTGCGTGAGCTCGACGCGTTCGACGTGATCGTCGTCGAGAGATTCGGGTACGGCTACAGCGACCTGGACGTGCCTGACCGCTCCATCGAGAACACCACGAGCGAGCTTCACGAGGTACTCGTCAAGCTCAACGTCACGTCGCCGGTGATCCTTGTCGGACATTCAGTCGGTGGGCTCTATGCCCACTACTACGCCAACGCCTACCCCGGAGAAGTGTCCGCGATTATCGGCATCGATCCGATGGCTGCTAAGACCTCGTCGCTCGAGGTCGGGACGCCGTCTGTGACGGATGGCCTGGTGAACGCTCTCGGGCTCCTGAGGGTAGCGTCCACGCTCGCCCCTGACCTGTTCCAGCCGCCCGGCACCGCGTACACCTCCGATGAACGTAAGCGATACGCCGCCATGACGAACTGGAACAACGGCAACGTTTCCGTCAGCGACGAGTGGAGCCAGATCGGCGCCAGCTCCACCAAAGCCAACCTGAAGCCACTTCCCTCCGGCCTGCCAGTCCTCGAGATGCTCAGCAGTGACAGCGTCGATACGATCCCGAACTGGCTGTCGGACCACCAGGCGGAACTTGCCGGCGTCACCACTCACCGTCTCGAAGTCCTCGAAGGAGCCCACTACCTGCACTGGACGCAGTCAGCGGCGATAGCCCGCATCATCTCCGAGTTCGTCGCCACGTCCGTCGAGAAGGTGACCTCATGACCGGCCTCGCCCCATTCCTTGCCGTAGCGTTCACCGGACTTCTCGGCGCCCTGGCGGTTCTGCAGGTCCTGCTCATCGTTGGAATGCCCCTCGGACGGTTTGCCTGGGGCGGCCAACAGGATCGACTGTCTTCCCGACTTCGCGCCGCCGCCGGCCTCGCCATCGTGATCTACGCCGTCCTTGCCGGCATCGCACTGGCCCACGCTCAGGTCATCACGACACCACTCCCGAGTCTGGTCATCGTCATCGCGATGTGGGTTATCACGGCCTACCTGTTCCTCAGCGTGCTCCCCAACCTGGCGTCGAAAAGCATTCACGAGAAACGCCTGATGACTCCCGTGTCCGCGTTGCTAGCGATCCTCGCCCTGCTGATCGCTCTCACGTAGACCCCGGGCGCACCACGCCCGATCCCGCACATCCACCAATAAGACCCACTCAACAGGAAAGAGCCATGCCAAAAATCGCTCGCCGTATCGGCAGCATCGCACTTGCCATCGCGCTCGCCGCGGTCACCTTCGTGGTCATTGTCGTCGCCGGCCTGTCCCAATCAGGCGGCGAAACCAACCCACCGACGGTTCCTGTGACGAATGTGCAGAAGCCAAGTCACGTGCCAATCGACGGTCGGTTCGTCGTCGCTGTCGTCCTCGGCCAGTCCGGATCCGACACCGCCGATGTCTTCGCGCCGTATGAGGTACTGGCCAGTTCGTCAACCTTCCTCGTCTACACCGTCGCGGCCTCCGCCGGCCCGGCGTCGGTAGACGGCGGGATGTCGGTCGTCCCGGCCCACACGTTCGCTGAAGTCGCATCCGGCACCGCGCCTGCACCCGACCTGGTTGTCGTGCCTGCGGTGAATAGCCCAGCCGGACCCGAAGAGGCCGACGCGCGCGAGTTCATCGTCGCCCAATACAACGCTGGAGCTCGAATCCTCGGCATCTGCGCCGGCTCCAGGCTGCTCGCCGCTTCGGGGATCCTCGACGGCCTTCGGGCAACATCCCACTGGTCCCGGATTGCCGGCCTCGAGAGATCCAACCCCGAGGTTTCCTGGGTCAGGGGACAGCGATATGTGCAGGACGGGCTCGTGACCACAACCGGTGGCGTCACGTCGAGCATCCCGGGCGCACTGAAGGTCATGGCCGATATGGCTGGCGAGTCAGAGGCAACTCGCGTCGGGGACGCCATCAGCTACCCCCGCTGGTCGCTCGACGCTCCCACCGCTATGCCTGTTAGGAGCTTCGGATTCGAGGACACTGCGTTCCTTGCGAACACTGCCTTCCCCTGGGGACGACCCAACATCGGAGTGGAGTTGCGCGATGGAGTCGACGAGATCGACGCCGCGGCCATCTTCGAGGTCTACGGCTACGCCCAGGGCACCACTGCCAGCGCGCTCTCGCGCAAGGGCCTCGTCACGACCAGGCACGGCCTCGTCGTCCAGACGTCACTCCTCAGCGAGGGCACTGCCGCTTCCTTAGTCGCGGGTGAACTCGGCAAGGCGGGCACCGAACAAGGTTTCGACGCCGCCTTCGAGCAGCTGTCCACAAGCACCAGCGCCTCGGTCGTCCAGTCCGTCTCCAAGATGATCGAGTACCCCATCGACCGCGTCACCCTGCAGTCCGCACAAATCATGTCGCTGGCACGAACGCCCCTGCTCCTCATGCTTGGCATCCTTCTCGCGGTGACAGTGGGGCTGCTACCCACACTGATCTGCCGGGCGCTCCCACGCCGTAAGGCCGCACGCGCCTGACCTTCACCGCCGCGCTCGGCGGCCCTCGAGCGCACCACTCGAACAGATCGTTCCCACACAAGAAGGAGGCCGGCCATGGCCAGCCAGAAGCTCACCTATCCCATCTCACGCACCGCCAGCTGGGTCGGCGGAATCGCACTCCTGCTGATCGCGATCCTCGCCGGCGCCGGCTACTTCGGCGCACTCGCGCCTCTGATCACCGCCGGCGACGCGGCCAAGACTGCCGCGGATATCGCAGGATCGGAACCGCAGTTCCGACTCGGCGTGCTCTGTATGGTCCTTGCCGCGGTCCTCGACGTCGTCGTGGCGGCCGTTCTGCTGGCCCTGCTCGAGCCGGTGAACAGGATGCTGGCGACCACCGCCGCATGGTTCCGGATCGCGTACAGCGCGGTGTTCCTCGGCGCGATCGCACAGCTCGCGATCGTGCCGATTCTCCTCGGAGACCCCCAGTCCGCGATGAACGCGCTCGAGTCGTACAACATCATCTGGCGCACCGGACTGATCCTGTTCGCCGTCCACCTGCTCCTCGTCGGCTACCTCGGATTCCGGTCCGGGTTCATGCCGAAGGTGCTGGCGGCGCTCATCGCCGTAGCGGGCATCGGATATCTCGTCGACGGGTTCGGCACCGTCCTGGTGGTGGACTACACGCCGACCATCTCAACCTTCACCTTCATCGGCGAGGTCGCTCTCATCGGCTGGCTGATGTGGAAGGGAAGCCGCAAGCGTCCCGTGGCTGACGCCGCCTAGAAGCGAAGCGTTCGCACCCTCCGCCGCTAGCCGATTGGGCCCGATCGGTCGTCAGTTCTTCTTCAGCTCCTCGGCGAGCATCACGATGATGCCGCTCGGACCGCGGACGTAGGTGAGCTTGTAGACATCTTCATAGGTCGCCACGCCACGAAGCGGATGGCATCCGTGCCTCGCGGCAATCTCAAGGGCTTCGTCGATGTCATCCACTGAGAAGGCGACGCGGTGCATGCCGATCTGGTTGGGACGCGTGGGTTCCGACTCGATAGCTTCGGGGTGGATGTATTCGAAGAGTTCAAGGCGACCGTGACCGTCCGGCGTCTGCAGCATCGCAATGTTGGCGTGGTTGCCATCGAGGCCGACGGCAGTGTCGGTCCACTCACCACTGACCGTGTCGCGACCGAGGACCGTGAGACCGAGGTCGGTGAAAAAGGAGATCGCCGCTTCGAGGTCGCGAACGGCGATGCCGACATTCTCAAGCTTGATGGACATGCGTTTCATGCTACCGACCGGCGGAACCGGTGGGATTTGACTCCCCTGAGCGTGAAAAGCGACACCGGTTCCACCAAAGACACCAAAGGGCCACTCGTTGCGAGTGACCCTTTGGGTTGGTTTTGGTGACTTTGGCGGAACCGGTGGGATTTGAACCCACGGTGGGCTCAACACCCACACAACTTTTCGAGAGTTGCACCTTCGGCCGCTCGGACACGGTTCCGGGAGAGAGTTTAGTACACGCCAGCCGCCGCCCAGCCCCGCTGGTTACGCTCGAGTGGTGGGGATCCT
>JAODLY010000016.1 GCA_025464445.1 Rhodoglobus sp.
CAGGCGACGCCGGCCCGGCACGTGTGCAGTTTCCGCCCGCCTACCGCGCCGCCCTGATCCAGTCCACGGGCCTCGCCGTGTGGAGTGGCGTGAACTGCCGAGACCGCAACCGCGTCGCGATGGAAGGTGAGCTCGCGGCCCTCGCGCATGTCGGCGTGGCCGGCGTGCACTGCGTGACGGGCGATCACACGAACACCGGCTCGCGCCCGGACGCCACACCGGTGTTCGACCTGGACTCGACGGAGCTCGCCTCGCTCGCTAGAGCCGAGGGGCACCTCGTCTCCGTTGCCGAGGCACCCGCCACACCACCCGTGGACCGGCGGCCGGACAGGCTGCTCGAGAAGTTCCGCGCGGGCGCGGAAATCTGTTTCGTCAACCACGCCGGGGGAGCCGCACCGGTCGCGAGCTTCATCGCGAGGGCGCAGGACCTCGGGGCGACCATGGGGTTCATCCCGTGCATCCCGATCGTGGTCGACAGGGAGAGTGCCGAACTGCTGCGCACGTTCACGACCCTCGTGCTGCCGGTCGGTTACCTCGACCGCATCCTCGGCGCGGATGACGTCTTCGCGGTGGGCGTCGCCGCGGCCGTCGAACTGGGACGGGAATTTCTCGAAATCGACGGTGTCGTTGGCGTGAACCTTTCCGGCGGCGCCGGGCCGGGCCGCGAGGCGTGGTTCGCTGAGGCGCTCGCGACGATAGGACGGGCACTTCGATGACCATGGGACCCACGGGATGGGACGACCGTTACGCCGAGGCCGCGGCGGGGAAGTCGTCGGTGTGGTCGCTCGAGTCCAACGCGTGGGTTGCGGCGACGGTCGGCGGCCTCGATCCCGGGTCGGCGGTGGACCTCGGCGCGGGTGAGGGGCGCAACGCGCTGTGGCTCGCGTCGCTGGGCTGGGAGGTCACCGCTGTCGACTTCTCGGCGGTGGGGCTCGAGACGGGGGCATCCCGGGCAGAATCGCTCGGACTCGACATCGAGTGGATCACCGCGGATGCCACGGACTGGGTCTCGCCCACAGAGGTCGACCTCGTGGTCGTCGCCTACCTGCAACTGCCCGCTGACGACCTCGCGCTCGCCCTCGGCAACGCCGTCGGGTACCTCGCACCTGGCGGGACCCTCGCGGTCATCGGCCACGACCTCGACAACCTCACCCGCGGAGTCGGCGGGCCGCAGGATGCCGCTGTGCTCTACACGGTCGATGCCCTGCTCGAGATCGCGCGCGACCTCGACGTCATCGAGTGCCGCCAGTTCGAGAGGCTGACGCCGAAGGGTACTGCCATCGACGCCATCCTCGTCGCTAGAAACGACTAGGGGTGGTCGGGATACCCGGGGTCGTCAACTGCGCGGACCCGGGCCACTTGTTCCGGCAACGTATGGCACCGCGCCATACGTTCTCCAACAGGAGTGCCCCACCCCGCTAGCACCGCCGCGGCAAACTGTCTTGGCTCCGCCGACGGCACCCGGACCTCCTCGGCGTGGCCTGCGGAGGGATCAACCGGCCAGGTAGCTGACGGACCAGGCGCCGTCGACGAGCCGGTGCTCTTCGCGGCGCGACGCGGCGTCAGGGTTGCTCTCCCAGAACGTGAGCCGAGTCGGCCGCACGATGAACCCAATCCAGGTCGACGGCGGGTCGGGGTGCTCGGCCATCGGGAACGCCGCCCACTGGGCGACTCGCTCGCCAAGCGGCAACTGCGCGAACTCCGCGGAGTTCAGCCAGGCCAGCTGTTTCAGGTAGGGGGAGCGCGCCTCGAACGCCGCGAGTTGCTCGAAAGCCGGCGCGATCGAGGCGACGCCCTGCACGACCAGCTGGCGGGTGAAGTTCGGCCAGAGGAACGTCATGGCGACGGCGGGGTTCGCCGCGATGTCCCGGACCTTACGTGACCGTGAGTCGGTGTGGAAGTAGAGCCCGTCGTCGTCGAACTCGGTGAGCAGCACCGTCCGCGCATCCGCACCACCATCGGCGGAGACCGTCGAGAGGATCACCTGCGGGCGGTCTGGGTCGCTGTTCGGCGGCAGCCATTCGGTGAGCAGCGGCAGGGTCATCGGTTGAACCGAGAGATCTCGGTGAGCGCCGCGACGCCGTGGGTGACGGCGTTCTCGACGAATACCGCCCCGGCCGCGGCGGACGCGCCCGTCGGGTCGCCGATCACCCCTGACGGCCCGAAGTCGTTCGACTGCCAGCCGAAACTCACAGCACCGCCGTTGAACTTCACCAGCTCGAAGTCGGCGAGGTGGTCGGGCACGGCCCGAGAAGCGAGGGACAGGTCGACGAGGTCGGGGCGCAGGTGCATGATCACCGAGGTCTCACTGTGGCCGCCGTGGATGCCGAACCCGAGCTCGTCGGGGCCGTTCACCCCGTCGCCGGCCGGCATCGGCGCGCCCATCAGGAATGTGCGCAGCCCGAACTCCACGTGAAGCTCCCGCAGCGCGACCTGCAGCAGCGCGATGTTGCCGCCGTGGCCGTTGTAGAAGACGAGGGTCTTCGCCGGGGTGTTCGCGACGGAGCGGCCGATGTCCATGACCGTGCGCATGAGCGTTTCCCAGCCGAGCCACACGGTCCCCGGTGCCCAATGGTGTTCGTTGGACTTGGTGAAGGCGAGCGGGGGGAGGATCCACACGTCGAGGCCGGCGGCGACCGCGGCATCCACCACCAGGTGCCCGACGAGGTCTGCTGTCAGCAGGTCGGTCTTCAGGGGCAGGTGCGGGCCGTGGTGCTCGATGGCGCCCGTCGGCAGCACGATTATCGAGTCCTCGGTGAGGGTCGAGGCGAGGGCCGGGCCGGAGAGTTCGGCCCACTCCCGGGACGTCATACCTGGCTCCCGGTCGCCACTGCGGGCTTCGCCGCCAGTTTGCCCGGGTTGAGCAGGTGATGGGGATCCGTGGTTTTCGCGGTCTCGAATGTGCGTTCCGGCTCGTAGTCCACGAACCACTGGTGCGGGTTGTGGTAGCCGACGCCCAGGGCTGCGAGGCGGTCGAAGCCGGCGAAGACCTCGTCGGCGGATTCGTATTCGCCGACCAGCATCCCGATCGGCCTGCCCTTCTGGGCTTCGATGTGCAGCATGCCCCCACGGTAGACCGCGTGCACCTCGTCGATACGGTCGACGAGGGCATCCCCGGAAACCTCGACGTGGAAGTACTTGTTCGGCTCCGACTTCTGCAGCCACTCCACGGGGTGGTTGTAGCTCATCATGCTGATCTTCATCGACGTCTGCGGCCCCTCTCGGATGTCGTCCACCCGGCCGCCGGCAGCGAGAACGAGTGCGGTCGCTGCCTCGATCGACGCGACATCGAGGATCGCGCGCAGCGAGGCCCGATCGGCCGGGATGCCGGGGTCGGCGGGAAGCGCATTGGCAAGCGTCGCGAGGTCGGCAGACACCAGCCGCGGGGTGGGCTCGAGGTCGGCGAACGGCCGGATCACGCTCAGCGCCTGCTCGAACGTGTCGAAGCTCGCGAAGAATCCGTGCCACTCCTGCAGCGGCTCGAGGGCTACGGTTGCCCGCGCGATGATGCCCGCGGTGCCGTAGTTGTGGATGAAAGGGTCCGCGGCCTCGCCCTCGACGTGAACCAGCCGCGCGTCGGGCAGCGCATGCACGACGTCGAGTGCAAGCACGAAACCGTGGTGCAGCATCCCGTGCTTTATCGAGCCGGTGCCACCGGACCCGCCCGAGATGAAACCGCCGATCGACGACTGCGCCGTCGACGGGTACATCAGCACCTGCTGGCCTGTCTTGTTGGCAGCCTGCTCGATCGAGACGAGCGTCGCACCGGCCTCCGCCGTGAGGAACCCGTCGCCGACCTCGGTGATCGCCCGGGCGCGCGACATGTCGAGCACGAGCCCGCCGGCCATCGGGATGGCCTGGCCGTAGTTGCCGGTGCCCTTGCCGCGCGGAGTGATCGGGACGCCGTGGCGCACCGCAGCGCCGATGGCGGCCGCGATCTGCTCGGCGTCGGCCGGGTACGCGACAAGGTCGGCGAAGCCCAGGGGCAGCTGCTCGCTGATCACCGGGGAGAGTCGCGCGCCGTCGATGGACGCCTTCTCGCGGGCGGCGAACTCGACGCTCACGCCCTTGTCGCCCAGCAGGTCGCGGAGCTCGGTTTCGAGTGCTTCAACTGTCATCTCAGTGCATCACCATTCCGCCGGTGACGTTTATCGCCTGGCCGGTGAGGTAGTCGGAGTCGGGACTTGCGAGGAAGAGTGCGACGGCCGCGACATCCGCGGCTTCGCCGAGGCGGCCGAGCGGGGAGTAGCTCGCCCAGGTCGCGATGTCATGTTCGGTGCGGGTGTCTGCGCCCATTTCGGTGAGGATGTAGCCGGGGCACAGCGAGTTCGCGGTGATGCCGTGGCATCCCCACTCGAGTGCCGCCTGCCGGGTCAACGCCACGACGGCGGCCTTCGATGCCGGGTATGCGCCCTCGCCTGCGCCACCCTTCTTTGCCGCCATGCTCGCGATGTTCACGATCTTGCCGCCCGCTTCTGCGGCGATCATCGCCCGCACGCACACCTGCATGGTGGTGAGCATCGCGCGGGTGTTTATCGAGAACGTTTCGTTCCAGTCCTGCACTGTGAGGTCGAGGAGTGGCGTGAACCGCAGGATGCCCGCGCTGTTGACGAGAACATCCACCCCACCCAGCTCGTCGATAGCCGCCTGTGTCGTGGTCGCTGTCGCCAGCGGGTCGAGCAGGTCGACCTCGTGGAAGCGGCCCCCGATCGCTTCGGCAAGGGCAGCTCCACGGTCTGCCAGGCGGTCGAGGACGCCCACGTGGGCGCCCTCGGCCGCGAAGCGGGTGGCGATCTCGCCGCCGATGCCGCGTGCCCCGCCAGTGACGATGACGCGTTTCCCGGCGAGCCGGGAGCCTGTCACTGGCGGGGTTGTCATGCGTGGTTGCCTAGAAGCCGAGCGAGGTGTCGATGAACTGGTTGGTGTAGATGTCCTCCGGCGTCAGCCCAGGCGTGACCGGCAGGCCGCCGGCCGTGTAGATCGGCTGGACGATGTCGAACAGCGCCTTGACCCGCGCGGGGTCGAGGTTGCCCAGCGTGCTGTCTCCGCCGTTGCCGACGAGCTGGTCCTTGAGGGTCTGCACGGAGTAGTCGGCAACGCCCTGGCTGTAGACCCAGCCCGTGTCGTACTTGTTGACGAGGTCGAGGATGAGCTTGTTCGTCGCGTCCGGGCTGGCGAAGTAGTCGAGCTCCGCCTGCTGCAGCACGGGCACGAGGGCCGTCAGGCAGTCCTTGTACTTGTCGATGTTCGCCGGGATGACCGACATCACGGCTGCGTACTTGGGGTAGCCGGCATCGTTGATGAGCTGGTACTTGACAGGCTTGCCCCACTCCGGCACTTCGTGCTCGTAGATGTACGGCTCTGCCGAAGCGAAGCCCTGCTGGGCGATCTTGCCCGCCTCGCTCACGAACACCGCGGGAAGGCCGTCGTATGTCGCGTCGACCTGGCTTGCCGAGAGAATGCCGGCACCGACGAAGTAGTCGATGTAGGTTCCGCCGCCGAACACGCGAATCGTCACGCCGGCTTTACCGAGGTCCGCGATGGATTTCACGTCGGGGTAGGTTGCCGGGTCCCACATGATCATCTGCGGGTCCTTCTCCAGGGGAGCGAACACGCCGACTGTCGGCAGGTCGCCGGAGTGGGCGATTGCCTCATCCGTACCCACGTAGGCCATGAAGATCGACGGGTCGGTGTACATCTGAGCGTTCGGCTGGGCGAACCCGACGGCGGGGCCGCCGGCGAGGATCGTCACGTCGACGCCGGTGTAGGCGCCGCTGGCCATCAGCGGACCGGTCACGCTCTTCACGTCGGTGTCGATCGTGTAGTCGGAACCGAGCAGCTGGTACAGGTGGCCATGCTCGGCCTCCGGGTTCCAGTCGGTCTGGATCTTGATGTTGGCGGGGCAGCCGGCCGCCGCGAGGTCGACGGCACCGATGGTAAGGGACGGTGCGGCGGTATCGGTAGCCGATGGGGTGCTACAGGCGGCGAGGGTCATCGAACCGGCGACGAGGCCGGCGACGACGATCGCACGCGTACGGGTTGTGCGCATTGGATCTCCTTCTGTGAATGTGATTGGTGGTGCAGGGTCCGACGCGTCTTTGAGTCAGGTCTTGGGAGCCGGGTCCTGTGATCAGCCGAAGTCGTACCACTTGCCGACAGCGCGTCGGCCCAACCATCCGAACAAGAGGAAGATGAGCACGCCGAACAGCGAGGCGACGAGTATCGAGGCGAACAGCTCAGGCGATTGCAGTCGTGCGCCGAACTTGGAGATCAGTGCGCCGATGCCGGGGGTGCCGCGCTGGAAGAAGAAGTCACCCACGATCGCGCCGACTACCGAGAGGCCGGCGGAGATGCGCGCGCCTGCGAAGATCGCCGGCAGTGCGGCCGGCAACTCGAGCTTGGTGAGGATCGTCCACCACGAGGCACCCTGCAGTTTGAACAACTCCCGGTGGCCGCGGTCGACCGACTGCAAACCGAACAGCGTGTTCGACACCATCGGGAAGAGCGCGATCAGCACGCACACGATGGTGCGCGCGGCGAAGTTGTAGCCGAACCAGAATCCGATGAGCGGCATGATCGCGAGGATCGGGATGCTCTGCAGGATGACCGCGTAGGGGAAAGTAGTGCGCTCCACCCACTTCGCGGAGTTCATCGCTATCGCCCAGAGCACGCCGATCGCGATCGCGATCGCGAGGCCGACGAGCGCCACCTCCGCCGAGTGCAGCAGCGCTTCGAAGATCGCGGGGCCATTCTTCGGGTCGATGTAGACCTGCGCCACCACGTGCGGCTGCGGCAGCAGGAAGTTGCGGGTGCCGAGCAGGAAGTTCACGAGGTAGGTGCCGCCGACGATGATCAGCAGGAGGGCGATCGGCGGCAGCCAGAGGCCCAGCCGGCCGCGACCCCTGGGTCGGCTCCGTCGCGGAGCGACTAGCGCGGGGGCAGTGCCCTCGGATATCTCGGCGCTCATCACGCACCCTCTCTCAAGGCGTGGGACACCTTGCCGACAAGCCTCGCGAACTCGCCGGTGAAGCGAATCTCCGGGTCTCGTGGCGTATCGAACGGCACATCGAAGGTGTCGACGATCCTGCCGGGTCGTCCTGACATCACAATCACCCTCGTCGACAGGTACACGGCCTCCGAGACGGAGTGGGTAATGAACAGGCCGGCAAACTGCTTCGCGACGAACAGCTTCAGCAACTCGTCGTTGAGCCGCTCACGCGTGATCTCGTCGAGCGCGCCGAACGGTTCGTCGAACAGGAAGATCTCGGGGTCGAGGGTGAGGGAGCGAGCAAGCGAGGTCCGCATCCGCATTCCGCCGGAGAGCGCCCTCGGCAGGTGCTTCTCGAAGCCGGTGAGGCCGACGAGGTCGATCGCCTCCTTCGCTTTGGCGCGGCGATCTGCCCGCGGCGTGCCGTGCAGTTCGGCGAGCAGTTCGACGTTCGCCTGCACGTCGCGCCACGGCAGCAGCGTCGCATCCTGGAAGACGTATCCGATGCGGTCGGTGGCGAGGTCGACGGTACCGTGCGATGCCGTTTCGAGTCCTGACGCGATCCGCAGCAGCGTGGACTTGCCACATCCGGAGGGTCCGACGACGGTGACGAACTCGCCCCTTTTCACGGTGAGGTCGATGCCGGAAAGTGCGACAGTGCCATCCGGGAAGGTCATCTGCACATCGGAGAAGTCGAGAAGGGTATCTGTTGCTACGGCTGTGGGCATGGGCTCACCTCAGTTCGAGGACGGACGAACGGGCTGGGGATGGGGTGGCCACCTCATAGCTGACCTCGCTCTGGGCGACGAGGCGGCCGGCATGGATCACGTAGCGGTCGGCGGGCGCGTTCGCGATCACGTCGGAGAGGTTGCGCCCGCGTACGGCGAGCAGTTCTGCACGCAACCCCACGGACACACCTGCGACCGGCAGCGACATGACCGAGCGCGCCCCGTCGCTGACAGCCGTGTACGCCTCGGTGAGCGAAAGATGACCGGCGGTGACGAGCAGGGATGCCGTCTCGAGCGCATCGCTGCGACCCACCGGATTGAAGGGGTCGCGCACGTTGTCCGCGCCGGCGGCCACGCGCACGCCGGCGTCGAGAAGTGGACGCAGGGCTGTGAGGCCACGGGGTGTGGACACCGGGTGCTCCCAGCCCTGCAGGTAGAGGTTGGTGATCGGCAGTGAGATGATCCCGATGTCGCTCGCGAGCACCTCGGTGATGATCTCGTCGAGCTCTGCCGCGTCCAGTGTGCCGAGCCGCACGCAATGGCCTGCGGAGACGGGCTGGGTCCAGTCGCGCACGATGCGGGCGAACTCGAGAAGTGTCGGGTCGCCCGCGAGACCCTCGTCGGTGTGCAGGTCGACGCCGATGCCGCGGCGCTCGGCGATGGCCAGGAGCCGGCGCAGGTCCGCGCCGGGGTCGGGCGCGAGGTGGGGCGCGCCTCCCACGAGGTCGATACCCGCATCGAGGGCAGCTTCGATCGCGGCATCCGGGGCGTCAGGTCCCGCGAGGGCGACGAGTTCGATATCCATGAGGCCTGCGAGCTGCGCGCGCACCTGCAGCAGGGCGTGCACCCCGCGCAGTGGCTCATCACCGCTCAGGACGTCGACGTGGCAGCGGATCGCCGTCGTGCCGTTGCGCAGCATCGCGAGCGCCTGGGCGAGCCCGCGTTCGGCGATGCTCGCCACGGTCATCCCTGTCGAATATTCGCGCCACGACTGGATGGCGAGTTCGAGGTCGCCGCTCGGCGGGTTGATGAGATCCCAGGACATCGCCTTGTCGAGGTGCGCGTGCGGCTCCGCGGGGGCGGTGACCAGCAGGAACCCTGTGAGGTCGAGCACGGATCCGCTCGCGAGCACCGGCTCGCCCGTGGCGGGTTGCACCGAGCGAACGATGTCTTCGATGAGCTCGACATCGACAATGGAGCCGTCCGCGAGCGTGGCGTTCCTCAGGGAGGTCAGCTTGCGCGGGAGGGGTGGCACATTCCCGAATCTAGGCACCTTGCGTTTCTGGCACGTAACGCGATGTTCCCAACGTGTTAATTGGCAGTCTCGATTTGCCTGCGCGTGATCAAATTGCGGGATGACCGCGCTCGACGACACCGCATTCGACATGACTATCGCCTCCAGGGTCGTCGCGGCGGACGGCGTCGACGTCTTCGAGCTGGCACCGATCGGCCGTTCGCTGCCGCGCTGGCAGCCGGGGGCGCACATCGATGTGATCCTGCCCGGCGGCGATGCCAGGCAGTATTCGCTGTGCGGGGCACCCGGTGCCGCCACCTGGCGGATCGGTGTGCTGCGCGAGGACGACGGCAGGGGCGGCTCGGTGTGGCTGCACTCGCTGTCGGTCGGCGACACCGTCCGCGTGGCCGGCCCGCGCAACCATTTCGAGTTCTCCGCGGAGCGCGGCACCAGTTACCTGTTCATCGCGGGCGGCATCGGCATCACGCCGATCTCGGCGATGATGGCGGCCGCCGCATTGGCGGGCGTCGAGTACTCCCTCGAGTACGCGGGGCGCTCTCGGTCGACGATGGCGCTCCTCGACCCTCTCGAGGCCGCTCATCCGGGCCGGGTCTCCGCGCACCCGGCCGACGAGGGCGACCGCCTCGACCTCGCCGCGCTGTTCGCGGGGCTCAAGCCGTTCACCACCACGTACTGCTGCGGACCGGCGCGGCTCATCGAGGCTGTCGAGGCCGCCGCCCGCGGCCGGCAGCTGCGCGTGGAGCGGTTCACGCCGAAACAGCTCGGGGCTCCCGTGCTCGCGGAGCCCTTCGAGGTCGAGCTCGCCTATTCGGGGCTGGAGCTGACGGTGCCGCCGGAGCGCAGCATCCTCGATGTCGTCGAGGAGGCCGGGGTGCTCGTGCTCTCGAGCTGCCGCGAGGGCACCTGCGGCACCTGCGAGACGCGGGTCATGGACGGAGCGATCGACCACCGCGACTCGATCCTGACCTCCGACGAGCAGGATGCGCAGGACGTCATGTACATCTGCGTGTCGCGCTCGGCGGGGCCGCGTCTCACGCTGGAACTCTGAGCCTCAGCCGTTCGACAAGCTCCTGCTCGTCCGCGTTGACCAGGCGATAGTCGCGGACGACGACCTCCCCGTTGACGACGACGTGTTTCGGACGCCGGCCGGGGTTCGCCCAGAGCAGTCCCGCTACGGGGTCCGCGACGCCGGCGTCCGCGACGCCTGACACGTCCCAGACGCAGAGGTCCGCGGCGGAGCCGGGCCGGAGGTGCCCGAGTTCCGGCCTGCCCAGCCCCCTGCTCGATCCTTCCGTGGCCATGCCGAGCACTTCGCGCGCCGCAAGAGGCTGGCCGACAAGAGGCGCCACCTGCATGGCGAGCCTGGCGTCCGCGAGGAGGTGGCCTGCGTCGTTGCTGCCGCCGCCGCTCGTGCCGAGACCGACGGTGATGCCCGCTGCCTTCAGCGCGGAGACGGGGGCGATGCCCCAGCCCATCGGCAGGTCGCAGCCGGGGGCGTGGGTCGCCGTGATGCCGGCGCCTGCGAGCCTGACGATCTCGTCGGGGGTGACATCGCAGAGGTGGGCGAGTGTGACATCGGGGGCCAGCCAGCCCCATTCTTCGAGCAGGTCGATCGGCCGCTTGCCGTACTTCTCGAGCGCGATTGCGACATCCACCTGCTCGTTGGACTGGGTCCGCCTGCGCAGGCCGTGCTTCGCCGCGACCTGGCCGAGCAGTTCGAAGGTCTCGCGCGAGTCGCTGTGCACGCCGGCCGGGCCGACGGCGAGCTGCAGCATCCCGTCGCTCGTATCGAGTGCGTTGACGATCGCCTCGGCCGACAGGGCGGCCTCCTGGGGATCGTCGTGTGCCGAGCCGCGCACGAATACGAGCCGCCCACCGAGCGCTCTCGCCGCGTCGGCGGTGGCGCGCGCGATCGACACGGTGTCCGAGCCGCTCGGCCAGGTCAGGTGGTGGTCGGCGATCGTCGTGACGCCGCTGAGCAGCCCCTCGGCTACGCCGACGGATGCCGCGGCAGACGCCAGTTCGGCATCCACCCCTGCCCGCCCGTACGCGGCCGCCATCGCCGGCAGCCACTCGGACATCGGCACGCCCCGCGTGCCCGGCAGCGTGCGGAATGCCGACTGCAGCAGGTGGTGGTGCGCGTTCACGAGGCCGGGGGTGACGACGCAGCCGCTCGCGTCGAGCGTGCCGTCGCCCCCGCCGTCAACGTCGACGACCAGGTCGCCTGCGCGCTCGGTGAACTCGTCGACGAATATGGCTGTCGCACCCGTGATCGTGAGCATGCTGTGTTTCTAGCACCCGCGTGTAACGGGCTTGTGTCGCGCCCTTCGACCTGCCCTTCTATTCGCTCGCGATCTCAAGGAACCCGCGGGAACGTTCCTTGAGATCGCGAACGAATCGGGACAGTCCGGCGGGGGTACGCGGCGCACCGGTGACCCCCGGCGCACCGGCGTAACCATTCAGAAACCCGGCCGTGGCATCCTGAAGCCATGCACGAGATCGCCGACCGCCTGCTCGCGGCCCACACCGCGGGCCGCAGGCTTGCGGTCGCCACGGCGATATCGGTCGAGGGCAGCGCGCCGCGCACCGTCGGCACGTCGATGGCTTTCGACGGCGAGGCCGTGATCGGCAGCATCGCCGGGGGATGTGTGGAGGGCGCGGTCGTCGAGACCTGCGAGCTGGTGCTGGCGGACGGCATCCCGCGCACTGTCGAGTATGGCGTGAGCGATGAGACCGCATTCTCGGTGGGACTCACCTGCGGTGGGCAGCTGCGCATCCACGTGCAGCCGTTCACCGGCGAGCTCGCGGCCGCACTGCGTGAGGGCAGCGCGATCGAGGTCTGCGGATTCGTCGAGCGCGCGCCTGTCGCGCGGCGCATGATCATCTTCGGCGCGATGGAATTCTCCGCGGCCCTCTCGATGGCCGCGCAGGTCATCGGCTACCGCGTGACCGTCTGCGACCCCAGGCCGCTGTTCGCAACGGCGGCGCGCTTTCCCGGGGCGGAAATCGTCGTGCGGTGGCCCACCGAGTTCCTGGCGAGCACAGAAGTCGACGAGCACACTGTCATCTGCGTGCTGAGCCATGACGCCCGCTTCGATGCCGAACTCATCGCCCAGGCTCTCTCGCTGCCTGTCGCCTACGTGGGGGCGATGGGATCACGCAACACCCACGACCGCCGCGTGGCATCGCTGGCAGAGCGCGGTGCGCGCGATGTGTCGAGGCTGCACTCCCCAATCGGCCTCGACCTCGGCGGCAGCACACCCGAAGAGACCGCGATCGCTATTCTCGCCGAGGTGATCGCGGAGCGCACGAAGGCGAGCACGCTCGCGCTCACGGGGACGACGGGCGCGATCCACTCGGGTGGCGCGGGTCAGGCGACGTCCGGGACCCACATGAGTTTCGACAACTCTTCGGCGCCGTAGCCGACGCCGAAGGCGGGCCCGTCAGGCCCGAGTGCCACGCCTGCCTCGAGAGCGCCGGCGTCGACGGGATCGAACCCGAGCCGATCGATGAGCTCGAGCACCCGGGAGAGTGCTTCGCGGTCGTCGCTCGCCGCCGCCATGCCCAGGCGATCGGCGGTGCCCCGCGGGCGCCGGCCCTCCTCGAACTCGTGGTAGCCGAGCTGGTTCAGGCTCTTGACCACGCGCGCCGAGGGGAAGCACCGCTGCACGACGACACTCGTACCGTCTGGCGCACTCGCGAGCTCGTCATCCGTGCCGTCGATCGGCTCCCAGTAGTTCATCGCATCGATGAGCACCTTCCCGGCGAACAGGTCGCGGGGTAGCGACCTGAACCTGTGAGTCGGCACGGCGAGCACGATGATGTCGGAATGCTGCACGACCTCGGCCAGGGTCGCGGCGCGAGCTCCGGGTGCAAGCACGTCGATCGTCAGGGCTATCCGCTCCGCCGGCCCCGACCCGGAGATCGCGACGTCGTATCCGGCGGCGACCGCGGCGCGAGCGATAGTGACGCCGATCTTTCCGGCACCGACGATGCCCAGGTTCAGTTCGGTGTTAGGCATGGGACACCGCCGCCACCGGCTCTTCAGCCAGCAGTTCACGCACCCGCGGGATGACCTCGCGACCGAAGAGCTCGATCGACGAGGCCCTGTGGTCGCGCGAGAGGTGCCCGATGTCGTACTTCAGGTCGAACCTGCCGAGGCTGAGGTCGCGGATCGACTCCACGATCTTCGCAGCGACGGTCTCCGGGGACCCGATGAAGAGCGCCCCGTGGGCGATCTCGGACTCGAACCGTTCGGGCGAGGGTGTGGGGAAACCACGCTCCAGCGAGGCTTGCGTCATGACCCTCTCGAATTCCGGCCAGTAGGCGGCCCTGGCCTCCTCGTCGGTGCGAGCGATGAAACCCAGCGAGTGCTGCCCGACAGGCAGCCGCGGGTGGCCGAACTGCTCGAGAGCGCGGTGGTACAGGTCCACGTATGGCGCGAACCGGCTGGGATGCCCGCCAATAATGGCCAGCATCAGGGGGTGGCCATAGCGGGCCGCCCTCACCACCGACTGCGGGCTCCCGCCCACGCCGACCCAGGTCGGGATGCTGCCGGGTGCGATAGCGGGCGAGACCCGCTGGTCGACGAGCGGGGTGCGCACGGTGCCGGACCACGTGACTGGCTGGTCGCGCAGCAGCCGGGTGAACAGGTCGAGCTTCTCCTCGAAGAGGGTCTCGTAGTCGGCGAGGTCGAAACCGTACAGGGGAAACGAGTCTGTAGAGGATGCCCGCCCGACGATGAGCTGGGCGCGGCCGTTCGACGCCGCGTCGAGCGTGGCGAACTCGGTGTACAGCCGCACCGGGTCCCTCGTGCTCAGCACCGTCACCGAGGTGCCCAGCCGGATGCGCTCGGTGCGGCCGGCGATCGTCGCGAGGATCATGTGTCCCGCAGTGTCGACGTGGCCATCGCGGTAGTGCTCGCCGATGTTGAACGAGTCGATGCCGACAGACTCCGCGAGCACGGCTTCATCGATCATCAGGCGGACGGTTTCCGCCTCGCTCAGCACCCGGCCGGACGAGTCGCTGCTCACCTCTCCGAAGGTGTTCAGCCCGAACTCGAATTCGCGATCAGTCATCGCCAACTCCTTTCTGCGGCTCCCAAGGAGTCGACATCAGTAACTACTAGTTACTGATGTACCAGACAGGAACCGGTCACTTCAAGGTGACGCGGGTTACCTCGAAGTAACCATCGGCGATTGCCGCGCCAACCTCCACAGCCGATCCCGCGACATCGGGAGCTCGTACGACCGCACCCCCATGGCGTCGCGGATCGCGTTCGCGAGGGCGGGTGCCACCGGGTTGTATGGCGCCTCACTCATCGATTTCGCGCCAAGCGGTCCGAGTGGGTCATGCGTGTCCGCGAAATACACCTCGGTCGCCGGGATGTCCGCGAACTGTGGGACGTGATAGTTGCGGAAGGCTGTCGTGAGAACCCGTCCCTCGCCGTCCATGCGCACCTCCTCGTACAGCGCCGTGCCGATCGCCTGGGCGGTGCCGCCCTCGACCTGCCCGCGCAACTGCTCGGGGTTGAGCACCGTGCCCGCGTCGGCAGCCTGGATCGACTGCAGGATGCGTACCTCCCCGGTTCCGGGGTTCACCGCGACCCGGAACGCGTGCACGTTGAACGAGACCGAGCGGGGTGTTCCGTCGTTGCTGCCTGAGCCGGTGAGGCCGGGGACGGTTCCCCGCGCCTCGACCTGCGCGCGCAGGTCCTGTGCAGCGGCTAGCAGCGCCTTGCCGGCGACGACGACCCCGGCCGACCCGAACGCTCCCGTGTCGTAGGCCGCGGCATCCGTGTCCGACTGTCGGATGCGGATGTGATCGACGGTCGTGCCGAGCGCCGTGGCGACGAGTTGGGCGTGCACAGTCGTGGTGCCGTTGCCGAACTCGGCAGTGCCGACAGCGATCTCGTACTCGCCTTCCGACAGCAGTGTCACCGTCGCGGACGCGTAGTGTCCGCGCGGCGGGAGGGTCGCGATCATGGCGATCGCCATCCCCGTGCCGACCGGCCATCCCTCCGGCCCGGCCAGCGAAGGGTCGAGCGCTTTCTCGGCGAGGTCGATGCACTGGTCGAGCCCGTAGCTCTCGATGCCGAGGTCGCTCTCCTCGTCGGGATTCGTCACGACCATCGTGTCGCCAGGAACGATGACGTTTCGCCGGCGCAACTCGAATGCGTCGATGCCGAGCTCGCGGGCGAGGTCATCCATGGCCGACTCGATGGCGTAGATCACCTGTCCGAGGCCGTAGCCGCGGAAGGCGCCCGACGGCAGGTTGTTCGTGTAAACCGATTGGGCATCCACGCGCTTGTTCGCGCACCGGTAGACGCTTATCGACTCGTGGATCGAGTGGTACATGACGCCGATGCCGTGGTTGCCGTACGCGCCGGTGTCGGCCAGGGTGTCCACCGCCATGGCCGTCAGTGTGCCGTCGGATGCCGCGGCAAGCGTCACCCCGACCCGCATCGGGTGGCGGGGGGACGCACGCGTGAACTCGTCTTCGCGCGTGAACTCGTACTGCACGGCCCGCCCCGTGCGGAGCACGGCAAGCGCGACCACGTCCTCCGTCACGAGCTCCTGTTTGCCGCCGAAACCCCCGCCCACGCGTGCGGTGAAGACGCGCACTTTCTCCTGGGACAACCCGAAGATGTGGCACAGCTCGTCGCGCACGAGGTACGGCACCTGGCTTGACGTGCGCAGCACGAGTCGGCCGTCCGCGTCGAGCCAGCCGCGCGTTGCATGCGTTTCGAGGGCTGCATGGTTCACGCGCTGGGTCTGCCAGGTTCCCGTGACCACGGCCGCCGCCTCCGAAATGGCGGCGTCGACGTCACCGGTCTCGCCGTGGAACTCCGCGACCGTGTTGCGCTCCGGCGCCGCGATACGCGACTCCGGCCCCTTGTCCCCGTGCAGCAGGGGTGCGCCGGGCTGCCGCGCGAGCGACGGGTCGAACACCGCCGGGAGCAGTTCGTATTCGACGGTTATCGCCGCCAGCGCCAGCTCGGCGATCGCGACCGAGTCGGCGACGACAGTCGCGACCCGCTGGTTCACGAACCGCATCACCCGGTCGAAGACGAGGGTGTCGTCGGGGTCGTCGGTGCGCAGCTCATGCCTGCCCGTGGAGAACAGCGTCGCGGGGGAGTCGCGGTAGTCGAGCACGGCGTGGACTCCGGGAAGCGCCGCGGCCACCGAGGTGTCGATGGCGGTGATGCGGGCGTGCGGATGCGGGCTCCCGAGCACCGCGATGTGCGCGAGCGCCGTGGTGGCGAGGTCGAGCGTGTACGGCTCGCGCCCGGTGACCACGCGCACGGCGGCGGGTGCCGCGACCGAGCGGCCCGCGGCATCCCCCGATGGTGCCGTCTCGGTGTTCGACACCCCGCGGATCGCGTCGTGGATCGAGCGGTAGCCCGTGCAGCGGCACAGGTTGCCTTTGAGCAGGCGCGGCAGGTCGTCGTGGTCGGCCTCCGTGAATGTCGACGCGGTGACGATCATGCCGGCGGTGCAGAACCCGCACTGGAATCCGCCCGCGGCGACAAAAGCCTCCTGCAGCGGATGCGGCGCCTCCGCGGTCCCCAGCCCGGACACCGTCGTGACGCTCGCGCCGTCGAGCCGATGGGCGGGGTAGATACAGGAGTGCACGGGGGAGCCGTCGAGCAGCACAGAGCAGGCACCACAGTCCCCGGCGTCGCAGCCCTTCTTCACCTCGAAGTGCTCGAGGTCGCGCAGCAGCGTGCGCAGCACCTGGCCGGGCCGGGATTCGACCTCGACCGGTTCACCGTTGATCTCGAGCCTCACCGCAGCTCCTCGAGCAGCTCGAGCGCGAACCGCAGGCTCATCGCGCGGCGCCAGTCTGGCGCGCCGTGTGCATCGTCATACCAGTCGTCGAGCGCGTCGATGCCGCGGATGAGCTCCTCGGCGGTGTCGAAGTGCACTTGATGTGGGCGCTCGGTTCCGCCCGAGACTGTTACGACCCCGGGCCGGGCGATTACCAGCGTGCCGGTGCGGCCGAGGGGCGACAGGGAGATGCGGCGGAACCCGGTGCGCTCGAGCGACGCGAGGGGGATCTCGATCGAGCGGATCACCTCGCCGGGCCCGAGCAGGTTGCGCTGCACACCGGTGACGAAGTCCACGGCCGGCACGCTCCGCTCAGAAGTCGCCGTCCAGAGCACGAGTGTCGCGTCGAGGGCCACCGCGAGGGATGTCATGGGCCCGGCGGGCAGGGACAGCGCGATGTTGCCGCCGACGGTCGCGACGCCCTGCACCTTCCACGACGCGAGCAGGGAATCCGCGCACTGGCGGAACAGCGGGGAATCCGGCAGCTCGCGCAGTGACGCGATCGTGCAGGTGGCGGCGATGGAGAGGAACTCGTCGATGCGCGTGACGGGGGCCCACGGCATCCCGAGCAGATCGACGACACCGGTGGCCTGCTGTGGCTCCGAATACAACCACGTGCCACCGCCGATGACGACCTCGCCGGGCGCGAGAGCGAGGTCGCCCCGTGTGCGGGCGACGCGGGCGGACTGCACGGTGATCAGGTCCATTGTGGGTCGAGTCAACATCATGGATGTGACGCGCGTGTAACGGTGTCGGCGGCGGGTCGCCGAAACCCTCGCGACGCCGGGGGCCCGCCCGTAGGATCGGGTCATGGCGAAGACGGCGGTCCACTTCGGTGCTGGCAACATCGGGCGCGGCTTCGTCGCACAGTTTCTGCACGAGAGCGGGTACGAGGTCGTCTTCGCCGACGTGAGCGATGAGCTCATCGGCGCCCTGCAGGCGCAGTCGAGCTACCACGTCATCGAGGTCGGCGAGGGGGCGCAGACGCGCGTGGTCGACAACTACCGCGCGCTGAACTCGCGCACCCACGAGGCCGAGGTGATCGCGGCCATCGCGACCGCCGATATCGTCACGACGGCGGTGGGCGCCCGCATCCTGCAGTTCGTCGCCCCCGTGATCGCGAAGGGGCTCAACGAGCGCACCGATCCGCAACCGCTCGCGATCATCGCCTGCGAGAACGCGATCGGAGGCACCGACATCCTCGCCGCCGAGGTGCGCAAGCACGCGCCGGCGCATAACGCGATCTTCGCGAACTGCGCGATCGACAGGATCGTGCCCGAACAGTCGGGCGGGCTGGATGTCACCATCGAGTCGTTCTTCGAGTGGGTTGTCGACAGCACACCCTTCCACGGCGCGACGCCCGACATCTATGGCGTGACCTGGGTGGACGACCTCGAGCCGTTCATCGAGCGCAAGCTCTTCACTGTGAACACGGCTCACGCCGCCGCCGCGTACCACGGCATCGACCGCGGTTTCGTGTCGATCCGCGAGGCGCTCGCCACCCCAGAGTTGCAGGCCGAGATCCGCGCGGTGCTGGCGGAGACCAAGGAGCTGCTCGTGGCCAAGCACGGCTTCGACCCCGACGAGCAGCAGGCCTACATCGAGAAGACGCTCAAGCGCATCTCGAACCCCGACCTGCCGGACACCTGCGAGCGCGTCGGCCGCAATCCGCTGCGCAAGCTCTCCCGGCACGAGCGCTTCATCGGCCCCGCCGCCGAACTGGCCGAGCGCGGTCTCGAGACCTGGAACCTGCTCAACGCGGTGGGGGCCGCACTGCGCTTCGACGTGGAGGGCGACGCCGAGAGCATCGAACTGCAGGCGATGCTGTCGAGTGGAACGGCGGTGGACGCTCTTGCCCAGACCATCACGGGGCTCGAGCCGTCGCATCCCCTGTTCGCAGGCGTGGTCGAGGTCATCGAACTGCGCCTGGCCCGCTAGCCGACAGGACACCCCCGCGCGATAGGGTGTGCGCATGATCGCTGATCCCGACGAGGACGACGCCCTGTCCTGGGCGGGCGAGACCGACCCGAGTCACGTTGCGGGTCCGCCCGCGGCCGAAAAGCCCAAGCCGAAGACCGAGGTCATCGTCGACGCACCGGCGAAGCCGGCCACGAGCGCCATCGTGCTCGTCAGCTACGGCATTCTTGCCGGCGCTTACCTGATCTACACGATCGGCTGGGTGGTGTCGGTGCAGCGGCTGAACGCCGCGCAGGCCACTTCGAGCGAAGTGCTCAACGCCATAATGTTCGGCCTCGGCGAGATCCTCGCGATGGCAAGCCCCGCGATCTGGTTCGGCGCGACCTTCCTGCTCACCCGCGGCCGCAAGCCTGTCGCGCGGCTCCTCTGGATTCTCGTCGGGCTCATCGCCGTGCTGCCCTGGCCGTTCGTACTGGGAGCGTGGATCTGATGGCCTCTGTTTCCGATGCCGAGAACCCGATCGAGGAGGCGGTCGCAGACGACGCCCGTGAGGCGAAACGCGGCCGGTACGGCTGGCTGAGCCTCATCGTCGCGGCTGTGCTCGGCCTGTTCTACGCCTACGACGTGTGGGAGGCGGTCGGCAACATGATCAACCTTCCCGCCTTCTACGACTCGATCGGCGTCGGCTCGAAGCACGTGCCGTGGTGGCTGCTCTGGATCGGCGTACTCATCCCCGTGGTCGTCTTCCTGCTTGCCTTCGTCATCGGCCGCAGGCGAAACATCGGCGAGAAGGCAGTCGTTTTCATCGTGGGGCTCGCGCTCGCGGCGGGCCTGGGCATCGGCGTGCTCGCCCTCGAAGACGTGCTGCGGCCCGTGGTCGTCGTTGTGCAGAACTAGATCGCGGCGAGCAGGGGCATTTTCACAATCTCGCCCCGGTACCCTGTGCGGATGCGCACCCTGCCCCTCATCGCGTCCGGCGCGGCAATCGCCCTCCTGCTTGCCGGCTGTGCCACGGCAACCCCGACACCCGTGCCCTCGCCGACGGAGACCGTCGCCCCATACCTCGAACGGGACCTGACCTTCGACACCGGGGCGGATTACCCCATCGATGTCCCCGTCGGCTTCGCGATCGGGCTGCCGTCCGCCGGCTTCGCGTACCAGTCGACGCTCTCCTACGGCGTCGTCTACAAAGACGCGACGAGCGGCTGCCTCGCCTTGGTGACAAGCGGTTTCGCGCCCGCCGACGAGGCAGCGAAGATCACGGATGACGCGGCCGGCAGCCTCTGGGTGGTCGACAACTGGTTCCCCGGCATCGACAATGCGACAGTCACTGACGCGAACCTCATCTGGGTCGGCGGCAACAAGGCCCAGTTCAAGTTCGCGGATTACATCCGGCCAGACAACGGCAACGAGCAGCTCTACTGGGCGCGTTACGTGAAGTCTGCAAACATCGTGCTTGCCCTCATGGTCGACTGCGGGCCCACGAATCCGACGCGCCCGAAGGATGTGGCTGATACGGTGCTCGCCTCCGTCGGCGTCGTTCCCCAGGTCACGACCTTCCCCAAGTAACGCGACGTAGCCTCCCGAGACTTTCGGTAAAGTTGCGGGGTTCCCCTAACTTAAGGACTCGCCCCGTGGCCAAGCCGATCGTGCTGATCGCCGAAGAACTCTCGCCAGCCACCGTCGAGGCCCTGGGTCCCGACTTCGACGTCGTGAACGTCGATGGCACCGACCGGTCGGCCTTGCTGGCCGCGCTCGCCACCGCGAGTGCAGTGCTCATCCGCTCCGCGACCAAGATGGATGCCGAAGCGATCGCCGCGAGCCCCGTGCTCAAGGTCATCGCGCGTGCCGGGGTCGGCCTCGACAACGTCGACATCAAGGCGGCCACCACGGCGGGTGTCATGGTCGTGAACGCGCCGACGTCGAACATCATCTCTGCGGCCGAGCTCACCGTCGGCCACATCCTCTCCCTCGCCCGCCACATTCCGGCGGCCCACGGCGCACTCGCCCAGGGCCAATGGAAGCGCTCGAAGTACACCGGCGTCGAGCTCTACGAGAAGACCATCGGCATCATCGGCCTCGGCCGCATCGGCGCACTCATCACCGCGCGCATGCAGGCGTTCGGCACCCAGATCGTCGCCTACGACCCCTACGTGACGCCCGCCCGGGCCCAGCAACTCGGCGTTACCCTGCTCTCCCTCGAGGAGCTCCTCGCGCAGTCCGACTTCATCACCATCCACATGCCGAAGACGCCCGAGACGACCGGCATGATCTCGACCGACCAACTCGCGCTCATGAAACCGACAGCGTTCATCGTGAACGTTGCTCGCGGCGGGCTCATCGACGAGGCGGCGCTGTTCACGGCGCTCAAGTCGGGGCGCATCGCCGGCGCCGGCCTCGACGTCTTCGTCGACGAGCCGCCGACCGACTCGCCGTTGCTGGGGCTCGAGAACATCGTGCTTACCCCGCACCTCGGCGCATCCACCGATGAGGCGCAGGAGAAGGCGGGGGTGTCGGTTGCGAAATCCGTCCGCCTCGCCCTCGATGGGGAGCTCGTACCCGACGCCGTCAACGTCGCGGGCGGCGTCATCGACCCGAGCGTGCGGCCGGGCATCCCGCTCATGGAGAAGCTCGGGCAGGTGCTCGCCGGTCTCGCCGACGGGCCGCTTACCAGCATCGAGATCGAGGTGCGCGGCGAGATCGTCGAGTTCGACGTGAGCGTGCTCAAGCTCGCGGCGCTCAAGGGAATTTTCTCGAACATCGTTAGCGAATCGGTCAGCTACGTGAACGCGCCGCTGCTCGCCGAGCAGCGCGGCATCGCCGTGCGGCTGGCGACGGATGCCGTGAGCGAGGAATACCGCAACCTGCTGACTGTGCGTGGCGCACTCGGCGACGGCAGCCAGGTGTCGGTGTCTGGAACTCTCACGGGCACCAAGCAGACCGAGAAGATCGTCGAGATCAACGGCTACGACGTCGAGGTGCCGATCGCCGAGCACCTCATCGTGATGATCTACAAAGACCGCCCCGGCATCGTGGCGATCTACGGCAAGGAGTTCGGCGAAGCCAGCATCAACATCGCCGGCATGCAGATCGCCCGGCAGGGCAAGGGCGGCCAGGCACTGTCGGTGCTCACAGTCGACTCGCCGGTGCCGGAGGAGTTGCTCGAGAAGGTGCGCAAGGCGATCAAGGCAGACCTGCTGCGGGAGATCGACATCACGGAGTCCTGAAGCAGATTTCTTTCCGCGCCGATGTCAAAAAGCGCGAGTACCGTTCGTCGCATAGGCACAGCGCCGCGACTTTCGCGGCACGAACAGGAAGAGAAACCGATGGCCGAAGAGTTCATTGTCATGATCGTCGAGCCCGACTGGGAACCCGCGAACGTCACCGAAGAGCAGTGGGCGGAGTCGATGAAGAGCCACGGGGCGTTCGCGCAGGCCGTGGCCGCCGCTGGCGCCCAGATCCTCGGCGGCGACGCGCTGCAGCCGTCGAGAACCGCAGTGCGCATCACGCCGGGCAAAGACGGCAAGCCGGTGTTCACCGACGGGCCGTTCAGCGAGACCAAAGAGGTCGTGAGCGGCTATTACAAGCTCGGGGTGCGCGACGCAGCGCAGGCCAGGGAGCTCGCGGCGCTGTGCCCGACCTCCGGCTGGGTGGAGCTCTACCCGGTGCTGCAGATCGAAGGAATGTGAACTGTAGCCGACGACCGCGTCATGCGGTTGGATGAGACGTGGTCGTCGGCACCCTCGAGCAGGCGTTCAGGCGCGAATGGCCGCGCATGCTCGCCACCCTCATCAAGTACACCGGCAGCATCGAGCTCGCCGAGGACTCACTGCAGGAGGCGCTCCTGCGGGCCTCGGACGCGCGTGACCGCGCCCTGCTCATCAACCCGGCGGCCTGGATCACGACTGTCGCCAAGCGCATCGCGATCGACACCGTGCGACGGGATGCCGCGCTGCGCCGCAAACTGCCGCTCCTGGCCGAAGACCCGCAGCCGGCCCTGCCCGACGAATCACCGGGCGGGGACGACAGGCTCGGCCTGCTGTTCGTGGCGTGCAATCCCGAGCTAAGCACCGAAACCCGCCTCGCCCTTGCCCTGCGCTTCGTGTGCGGGGTGCCGACGATCGAGATCGCCGACGCCATGCTGTCGTCCCCGTCGGCTATGGGTGCGCGCCTGAGTCGGGCGAAGCGCCAGATCGAGCGCGAGGGCATCCGCTTCTCACCGCCGGACGAGCTCGACGGCGGCACACGCACCGAAGACGTGCTGGCGACCGTGCACCTGCTCTACACCGTCGGCCACACGGCGTTCGAGGGCGAGCAACTGGGATCCCGGTCGGTCGCGGCGACAGCGATCGAGCTTGCTCGGGCGCTGCATTCCCTGCGGCCCGACGACCGCGAGGCTTCCGGCCTGCTCGCGCTGCTGCTGTTCACCGACGCGCGGGCATCCACGCGGACCGACGCCGCGGGCGCGATAGTCACCCTCGAGGATGCCCCACGCGCATCCTGGGACCTGGCGCTCATCGAGGAGGGGCTTTCGCTCGCGGCCGAGGCACTCGGCGGTGGCGGGCGTTTCGCGCTCGAAGCGGGCATCTCTGGGCTGCACTCGACAGCGCGGGACTGGGCATCAACCGACTGGTCAGCCATCTGCCTGCTCTACGACCGCCTCGTGGAGAGCTGGCCCTCCCCATCCGCGATTCTCGCCAGGCTGGTCGCGCGCAGCTTCGTGAACCTCGGCCCGCGAGCAGCCCTCGACGAGCTCGATGAGCTCGAGCCGACCCTGACCGGCGCCACTGCACGACAGGCTGTCGCGGTCCGCGCCGACCTGCTGCGCCGGCTCGGGCGCATCCAGGAAGCCCGCGACGCGTACATCAGCGCGCGGTCGCACGAACGCAACGGGCCGGTTCGCGATTACTTCGGACGAAGGGTCGACGAGCTGGGCGGGTAGCGCTCAGTCTTCGCCGATGTCCTCGTTCCAGAGCGCCGGGTTCTCGGCGATGAACCTGCCCATGACCTCGATGAGTTCGGGGTCGTTCACGACCGTCAACTGGGCGCCATGCTCAGCCACCCAGTCCTGGCCGCCCATGAAGTTCTTGTCGTCGCCCACGACGACGCGCCCGATGCCGAACTGCCGCACGAGCCCGGAGCAGTACCAGCACGGCGACAGGGTCGTCACCATCACCGTGTCCCGGTAGCTGCGCTGCCTGCCCGCGTTGTGGAACGCGTTCGTTTCGGCATGCATCGCGGCGTCGCCATCCTGCACCCTGCGGTTGTGCCCGCTGCCGAGCAGCCGCCCGTCGGTGCTGAACAGGGCTGCGCCGATCGGGATGCCGCCCTCAGCGAGCCCCTTCATGGCCTCGGCCTTCGCGACTGCGAGTTTCTCCGCGTCGCTGGCATAGATGGTCTCAGCCATGCTCAGAGCTTCGCGCCGATTACCGGCTTCGCGATCTTGAAGAACACGTAGTACAGGACGCCCGCGAGCACGAAGCCCACGAGCGGGGTGAGGTCGCCGATCTCCGGTACCGCCTTGGTGACCAGGCCGACGTAGACGACCTGGTTGGCGAACAGGACGATCGACAACACCGTCGCGATGACGAAGGCAACCGGGCCAGCCCAGTTCTTGTACTTGTGCACCTCGTCCACGACGAGCGGGCCGACGGCCGTCCCGCGGCGCAGCAGGCGGTCCGCGAGCACGACCCCGAGCCAGGGCGCGATCCAGTAGGCGATCACGAGGAGGAAACCCTCGTATGTCGAGCCGGCATCCGGAAGCGCGATGAGGGCGACGATGAAGCCGAGAACACCGAAGGCGAGCGCGACGATCGCGCGGCGCAGCCGGAACGGGATCTTGATGCCGAGGGTGAGGAACGACATCGCGCCCGAGTAGATGTTCAGGGCGTTCGCCGAGACCGCGCCGACGGCGATCGCCAGCAGGGTCAGGCCCGCGATCCAGCTGGGCAGGTCCGCCGTGAACGTGTCCGTCGGGCTCGCCGTGTCGGCGAGGCCGGCGTGCAGGATCGTGGCCGACGCCGCGCCGACGATCATGAGAAAGCTTGTCGAAACGAAATTGCCGAGCCCCGCCGCGAGGAAGATTTTCGTCTTGCTCGTCGTCGGCGGAAGGTAACGCGTGTAGTCGGAGGCGTACGGGTTCCAGCCGGCCGTGTATCCGAACGCCGCACCGGCGGCGAGCATGAAGCCCCCGAAGCCCCCGAATCCTCCCGTGCCGTCGCCGCCCGCAGCCGCCCCGAAGTCGGCGTGGGAGAGGATGAAGAACCCAGCGATGAGGAAAATTATCGCGAGCACGACGCCGGCGTAGCGCTCGAACAGTTGCACGATGTCATGGCCGACGAAGGCGACTGTGACCTCGACGACGACCACGATCAGCAGCGTGAGCCAGACCGGCAGTCCGGTCAGTGTGGCCAGGGCGAAGGCCCCGCTTATCGAGTTGACGGCAAACCAGCCGAGCCCGGCCATGGCCGTGTTGAGAGCCGCCGGGATGAGGTTGCCCCAGAACCCGAAGGCCGTGCGGCCGAGCAGCATCTGCGCCAGGCCCTCGCGCGGACCCCAGGTGGAGAGGTAACCCTGCGTCAGGCCGCCAAGGAAGTTGCCGAGCAGCAGCGCCGCGACTGCCTGCCACGGGCTCAGACCGAAATAGGCGACGGCGATGAAGCCGACGAAGATGGTCGCGAACTCGAGGTTGGGCGATGACCAGGTGGCGATGAGTTGCCATGGTGAACCGTGACGGCGGTCGAGGGGAATCGGCTCGATTCCGCCGGGTTCTACGATCGTGGTCCTGGACGCGGGGGCAGTCGCCGTGGATGTCATGCCCGGAGCTTAGGGCTCACGGGGCGCCAGTGGTGAAGTTTTTACATGCGCGAAACGCGGCGCGCGACACAGGGTGCCGCGCGCCGCCTGAAGGACTGCCTGTTACTCAGAGGTTGTCGTCGTTTGTCGTGGCGGTGCGTCGCTGGGCGACGGTCTCGCCGCTGGCATCGACACCCGAACGCACCGTCGTCACCGACTGGCGCTTGCGCAGCATGAACACGAGTCCGATGACGAAGACCACGAGGCCCGCGCCCATGAGCAGCCCCCCGACGAGGTCGAGATTTATCCAGTCGAGCTGGACATTGACCGCGAAGGTAAGCACCGCGCCGATCACGAACAAGACGATTCCAGTTCCTATACTCATGCTTCCACGTTAGCCCGCAGCCTCGAAGGTGGGACTCAGCCAACTCCCAGTTGACAGGGATTCGAAATCCGAGGAACATCCGCCTCCGCCCACCGCAGTACTGTGAATCCATGGCACAATCCGTCTCCCTCGCAGTCATCCCCGGCGACGGGATCGGCCCTGAAGTCATCGCGGAGGCGCTCAAAGTGCTCGCGGCGACAGGGGTGGATGCCGCGACCACCGAGTACCCCTTCGGAGCCGGCCACTACCTCGCCACCGGCGACATCCTCGGGCAGGCGGACCTTGACGCGCTCGCGAAACACGACGCCATCCTGCTCGGCGCGATCGGCGGCGACCCGCGTGACCCGAAGCTTGCCGGCGGCATCATCGAGCGCGGCCTGCTGCTGAAACTGCGGTTCGCGTTCGACCACTACGTGAACCTGCGTCCGACGGCGATCTTCCCCGGCGTGGTGTCCCCCCTCTCCGCCCCCGGGACCGTCGACTTCGTGGTCGTGCGGGAGGGGACCGAGGGGCCGTACGTGGGCAACGGCGGGGGCATCCGGGTCGGCACTCCGCAAGAGATCGCGACCGAGGTCTCGATAAACACGGCGTTCGGTGCGCGGAGGGTCGTGCGGTTCGCCTTCGAGCTCGCGTCGCAGCGCAGGGGCAAGCTCACGCTCGTGCACAAGACGAACGTGCTGACGCACGCGGGCGCGCTGTGGCAGCGCACCGTGCAGGCGGAGGCGGCCAATCATCCGTCGGTGGACTGGGATTACCTCCATGTCGACGCCGCGACTATCTTCCTCGTGACCAATCCGAGTAGATTCGACGTGATCGTCACGGACAACCTCTTCGGCGACATCCTCACCGATCTCGCTGCCGCAATCAGCGGCGGCATCGGACTGGCGGCCTCGGGCAACATCAATCCGGACGGCGCCTTCCCCTCGATGTTCGAGCCGGTGCACGGCTCCGCCCCGGACATCGCGGGACAGCAGCTTGCCGACCCCACGGCCGCGATCCTGTCCGTCGCACTGCTGCTCGCCCACCTGGGCCGAGCGGATGCCGCGGCGCGGGTCACCGCGGCCGTCAAGGCCGACCTTGCCGCGCGAGGGACGGCGAAACGCAGCACCTCCGAAATCGGGGACGCGATCGCCGCAGCGGTTGCGTCCGCCGATTGAGCTGTAGTACCAGCGGATTGAGCAGTAGTGCCCGCGGATTGAGCAGTAGTGCCCGCGGATTGAGCTTGTCGAAATCCAGCGGCGTAACCTTGTAGACATCTCGACTAAGGACCACCCATGAAGAACCTCCTCGCTCCAAGGACCCTCGAGTTCGCCGTCCAGACGAACGAAGCCGCCCGTTCGGCGGCCGAGCACGCCGACATCATCGCCGAGCCGGGTTTCGGCAAGCACTTCACCGACCACATGGTCGACATCTGCTGGAGTGAGATGGGCGGTTGGCACCGCCCGCGCGTGCAGCCGTACGGCCCGATCGCCATGGACCCGGCCGCCGCTGTGCTGCACTACGCGCAGGAGGTTTTCGAGGGGCTGAAGGCCTACCGGCACGAGGACGGCTCGATCTGGACGTTCCGCCCGGAGATGAACGCGGAGCGCATGAAGCGTTCCGCGATCCGCCTGGCGCTGCCCGAGTTGCCCACCGAGTACTTCATCGAATCGCTACGCCAGCTCATCGCGGTCGACGCCAGGTGGGTGCCGTCGACACCGGACACGAGCCTCTACCTGCGCCCGTTCATGTTCGCCAAGGAGGCGTTCCTCGGTGTGCGGCCAGCGGCGAAGGTCAACTACTACGTGATCGCGAGCCCGGCCGGCGCCTACTTCACGGGCGGCGTCGAGCCCGTGTCGATCTGGATCTCCACGGACTACGCCCGCGCGGGTCGGGGTGGCACGGGTGCGGCCAAGACGGGCGGCAACTACGCCTCATCCCTCGTCGCCCAGCAGGAGGCGTACGACCACGGTTGCGCGCAGGTGCTTTTCCTCGACTCGGAGAAGAGCGAATACCTCGAGGAACTCGGCGGCATGAACGTCGTCTTCGTCTACAAGGATGGCCGCGTCGTCACTCCGGAGTCCTCGAGCATCCTCGAGGGCATCACCCTCGACTCGCTGCTGCAGTTGGCCAAGGACCGCGGGCTGAAGACCGAGCAGCGCAGGATGACGATCTCCGAGGTTCGGGAGGGCGTGGCATCCGGGGACATCGTCGAGATGTTCGCGTGCGGCACCGCTGCGGTGCTCGTTCCCATCGCCCAATTCAAGGCCGAGGGTTACACGATCGGTGACGCGGATGCACCTGCGGGCGAGCTGACCATGTCGCTGCGGCAGGAGCTCACCGACATCCAGTACGGCCGTGTGCAGGACAGGCACGGCTGGATGACGCGGCTCGACGCCTAGGCGGTCACGCGCTCCACGAACGACAGGGTCGCCGCGGCGGCGCTTTCGAGATGCTGCCGGTAGGTGAAGCCGGAGATCGCATTGCGCGGGCGCAGGGAGTGATCGCCATCCTCCAGCCAGACCAGTTCGATCGCGGGTGAAAGCGCGTACCCGGCGACCTCGTCGCGCGTGCCGAACTCATCCCGCGTGCCCTGGCAGATCAGCGTGGGCGTCTCGAGTGCGGCGAGGTGAGCGGTTCGCAGCTGCTCCGGCTTGCCCGGAGGGTGGAACGGATACCCGAAGCACACGACGCCCCTGGCCCGCCCCGCTGCGTGCAGCCGATCGGCGACGAGGGTCGCGACGCGGCCACCCATCGACCTGCCGCCGATGAAGATGTCGCCCCCGCCGATCTGGTCCACAGCGGCCAGATACTCGACCACGAGTGTCTCGGCCTTGGGCGGCGGCCTGCGCGTTCCGAGCCGCCTCGCAGCCATGTAGCCGAACTCGAAACGTGCGGTGCGGATGCCGCGTGCCGCCAGCACCTCGGCGATGTCGTTCATCCCCGGGCTGTCCATCGCCGTACCCGCGCCGTGGGCCAGCACGAGGATCGAGGGCGCTCCCGCCGGCCCCGCCCACAGCATCTCGACCACGCCCCGATATTAGCCGCGCTGGTGTGAGTGAACGGGGTTCACCTCTGCTAGGTTTGGAGCCGCCGGGAGTTTCGGCGGTTCACTTTTCCCATGCACGACCGTAGCCCCGAGGACCTGACCTGTGAGTACTCTTCACCCGCGAGCCTTTCGCCGCACTTTCACCGCTGGTCTCCTGGCTCTCGGCCTGGCCGCTGCCGGTGCCGTCGCATTTCCACTTTCGGCGTCGGCCTCCACATTGACTGTGACCTCCAACGCCGACACTGGCGTGGGAACTCTTCGCGACCTGGTCGCAACTTCGGTAGCTGGCGACACGATCGTGATTCCGGCGTCGATCACGTCGATCCAGCTCGAGACCGAAATTGACATCAATCACTCCCTGTCAATCGAGGGTCCCGGAGCGAGCCTGGTCATCGATCGTGGCGCAGCATCGGGCATCAACCTTTTCGAGATCGGTCCAGGTACCGACGTCACGATCTCGGGAATGACGATCACTGCCTCTGGCAGTGACTTCGGGGTGGCCATCGGATCATCGGTTGCACATAATGTCACGATCGACAATGTCACGGTGGAGAACCAGAGCTATTCAGGTGGCAGCGCGGTGTACCTGTACCAGACGACCGGCGATGTAACGATTTCCGATTCCACGTTTGCGAACAACGTAGGCACTGCGACCCAGGATGGCGGTGCTATTCGCATCGAGAACGCGGCAAACCTGACCATTACAGGCAGCACGTTCTCGGGCAACCACGCCGGAGGGGCGGGTGCAATCTATGTAGTGAATCTCGCTGGTGCCCTCACGATCGACTCGTCGACTTTCGAAGATAACCACGCGCTCGGCCCGGCAAACGCGCCGGGTGCGGTGGCGGACGGTGGAGCGCTCTATATAGACGGCATCTTCCTCGACAGCACCATCTCGAACTCGACATTCACCCTTAACAGCTCAGCCGCATTTGGGGGCGGGGTCTCCATCGGCGCGGTCCACAACGCGCGTCTCACGATCAGCGCTTCGACCTTCGGGGACAATAGCGGCCTCAACGGTGGTGGGCTGGCCGTCGGCCAGCTCGACGGTGCGGCAAGCAACGGCCTCCTCGTGGAAGATTCGACGTTCTACGATAACTCGAGTGTTGACAACGGCAGCAGCATTTATCTCGGGACAGTCGATGCCCCGCTGACACTGCAAAACACGACTGTCAACGACAGTGCTATCGGCCTCGGTGCTCTCTATGTGGATGACCTTGCTTCGTCGCTGCTCACCGATGCGCTTTCGGTCCTCAGCTCCACGATCTACGGTCCAGGCGGAGTCGTCGTCGGAACGTTCTCCTCGGGCCTCGCGCTCGTCGACCACAGCATCCTTTTCTCTACGAATGGTGCACCCGCGCTCGACATCGTGAATCCGGGCCAGCTTCTTGTTGACCTGAACCGGGACCTGCTGTCGACTGCGAGTGACCCGGCTGTTTCGAACAATGCCGCGGGCACCTCGCAGTTCGGAATCGCCGACATGAAGCTTGGGGCCCTCACGAACAATGGCGGCTCGACTCTCACGCGGCTCCCCGCGGACAACAGCCCCGCCCACAACGGTGGCGACCCGACATACGCGGGTCCGTCGCCGTTCGACCAGCGCGGCAGCGGGTTTGCGCGCAAGATCCAGGCGATCGACATCGGCGCAGTGGAGCTGCAGACGCTGTCGCTCACACCCTCGCTCGCGGCCACGGGATTCGTCCTCAACCCCTGGGTGCCGGTAAGCGGCGTGGTGCTGCTCCTGCTGGGCGTGGGTGCGGTGTTGTACACGCGCAAGCGCCGTGA
Source organism: Rhodoglobus sp. (assembly GCA_025464445.1). Classification (GTDB taxonomy): domain Bacteria; phylum Actinomycetota; class Actinomycetes; order Actinomycetales; family Microbacteriaceae; genus Rhodoglobus. The sequence goes on from JAODLY010000016.1 coordinate 30,711, forward strand.
GAGTTCGCACCGCGCCTGATCGGCGTAGAGCGCGATCCTGGGCCAACTAGGCTCGAAGCATGAAGATCGCGCGCTTCTCCACCGGCGGTGACCCCCGTTATGGCATCCTCGACGGCGACGAATTCGTTGTGCTGTCCGGTGATCCGATGTTCAGTGGTTTCGGTACGACGGGGGAGCGGGTTCCGCTCGCCGACGCGAAGCTGCTCGCCCCGGTCATCCCGCGCTCGAAGGTCGTTGCCGTGGGGCGTAACTACCGCGACCATGCCGCAGAACTCGGCAACGAGGTTCCGGCGGAGCCGATGCTGTTTTTCAAGCCCAACACGTCGGTGATCGGCCCCGGCGACGCGATAATCCTGCCCCCGCAAAGCGATCACGTCGACTTCGAGGGCGAGCTGGCAGTCGTGATAGGCAGCATCGCGAAGAACGTGAAGGAGGCGGATGCCGCCGACGTCATCTTCGGCTTCACTCTCGCCAACGACGTCTCGGCCCGCGACCTGCAGAAGAGGGATGGGCAGTGGGCGCGGGCGAAGGGCTTCGACTCGTTCTGCCCGCTCGGACCGATCATCGAGACGGACTTCGACATCGCGGCAGGGAACATCGAGACCGTGCTCAACGGCGAGGTCCGCCAGTCGGCGCCTTTCACGGACATGGTGCATTCGGTGGCCGCGGTGATCGCCTTCGCGTCGGCGGCGTTCACGCTGCTGCCTGGCGATGTCATCCTGACCGGCACACCTGCGGGCGTCGGGCAGCTCGCCGATGGTGACATCGTCGAAGTAAGGGTGCCCGGCATCGGCACCCTCCGGAACCTGGTGCGCACCGCTTCTTAGGCCGTCGCCCCGGCCTCGGCTCAGCCCGTCGCCCCGGCGGGCGTCCTCTCCCTCCCAGTTTCTTGTCCGTCGCCCCGGCGGGCGTCCTCTCCCTCCCAGTTTCCTGTCCGTCGTTCGTCCCCTCGACGGCCTCCTTTCCCCAGCAACGTATGGCGTGGCGCCATACGTTGCTCAGATGAACACCTCGTATCCCGATCGAATGTTTCGCACGACCCTCTATCTGCCTCCTCAATTGATGGATCGAACCCGCCTCGTCGCGCGGGCGCGCGGGATGACTGCGGCCGCCGTGATCAGGTCGGCACTGGAATCGTCGATCGGCGATCATCGCCCCACCCCCACTGGCGGGTTTCTGGCACGGGACGAGCAGACGCGGTGATCGTGGACTCGGCCACGCTGATCAGCTTCTTCGATCGCGACGACGTGAACCACTGGGCCGCGAGGGGCCGGATCGAGCTAGCAGCCGACACGGAACAGTTGGTTGTCTCGCCGTTCGTGGTCGCTGAGCTCGAGTTGCTTGTGCGCGACCGATACGGCCTCGACGGTTGGCTCGCAACGCTCGATGACCTCGCGCGGTCGGCCTGGACCATCGCACCGGTTGATGCCGCGCACCTGGTGGCCATGCACGAGCGCGTCGCGGCTGGGTCGAGCCTCGCAGCGGCGTCCGTTCAGGCTCTGGTCGCAGGGGAGCTCTCGTAGACTTGGGTCTCGTGCCAGCCCCCTTCTCCACAGCCACCGGAACCGATATTCGGGTTCGCTTCTGCCCCTCGCCGACCGGAACGCCCCACGTCGGGCTTATCCGCACCGCCCTGTTCAACTGGGCATACGCGCGGCACACCGGCGGCAAGCTCATCTTCCGCATCGAAGACACGGATGCGGAGCGCGACAGCGAGGTGAGCTACCTGCAGCTCATCGACGCGATGCGCTGGCTCAACCTGGACTGGGACGAAGGCGTCGAGCTCGGCGGCCCGCACGCGCCATACCGTCAGTCCCAGCGCACGGACATCTACCTCGGCGTCATCCAGCAGCTCAAGGCCGCCGGCCACCTCTACGAGTCCTTCGCGACGGCTGAGGAGATCGAGGCACGCAACGTCGCCAACGGCCGCGACCCGAAACAGGGCTACGACAACTTCGAGCGCGACCTGACCGAGGTCGAGCGCGGAGCCTATCGAGCGGAGGGCCGCCAGCCCGCACTCCGGCTGAGAGTGCCAGACACCGACCTGGGCTTCGATGACCTGGTGCGGGGCGAGATCACCTTCCCGGCCGGATCGTTCAGCGACTTCGTTGTCGTACGCCCGAATGGCGCCCCACTCTACACATTCGTCAACCCGGTGGATGACGCGCTCATGGGCATCACGCATGTGCTCCGCGGCGAGGATCTCCTGTCGTCCACCCCCCGCCAGATCGCCCTGTACACCGCGCTCATCGAGATCGGCGTCGCCGACTTCGTGCCGCGCTTCGGTCACCTGCCGTACGTGTTGGGGGAGGGCAACAAGAAGCTCTCCAAGCGCGACCCCGAGTCGAACCTGTTCCACCACCGCGACCGCGGGTTCATCCCCGAGGGTCTCGTCAACTACCTCTCCCTGCTCGGCTGGTCGCGCACCCACGACCGCGACGTGTTCTCCATCGTGGAACTCGTGAAGGCATTCGACGTTGTCGATGTGAACCCCAACCCCGCTCGCTTCGACGTGAAGAAGGCCGAGTCGATAAACGGCGACCACATCCGGTTGCTGCCGGTCAACGAGTTCGCTCGCCGGCTCGTGCCCTACCTCGGCGGGCTCATCAAGGATGACGCGGACACCCTGTTGCTGCTGAAGGCTGCGCCCCTCGTGCAGGAGCGCATGCAGCTGCTCGGTGAGGCGCAGGCGCTGCTCAGTTTCCTGTTCACGGCGGACGATGCCCTCGAGTTCGACGCCGACGCACTTCCGGGCGCAGAGGGCGCTGAAGTGCTCGACGCTGCCCTGACGGTGCTGCCGGGCGTCGAGTGGACCACCGAGGCCATTGAGGCTGCCCTTCGCGCCGAGCTCATCGAGGCGAGGGGCATCAAGCCGCGCCTGGCGTTCGGGCCGTTGCGCACCGCGATTTCGGGCAAGCGCATCAGCCCGCCGCTCTTCGAGTCCATGGAACTGCTGGGACGCGAGTCGACCCTTGCCCGCCTGGCGAAGCTCCGCGCGGCACTCTGAGCCCGAACGCCGAGCACGGACGCCGAGCATCGACAGTGCGGCAGCCCTGACCTACGGTTGATGCATGTCACCGGACATGAAGCGAAAACGGCCGTGGTGGCTCGGCTGGCTGCCCGCCACGATTCTCTCCGTGATCATCGTTGCGGTCATCGTCACGACATCGCTCCTCGTCTCGAGTGGGCTCGGCGCCCCGCTGTCCGATCCCACAAACGGACAAGTCACCGACAAGAACTGGTCGATCTTCACTCCCGAAGGTCTCGCCTACATCGACTCGTCCCGCCAGGTGCGTATCGATTTCTCCCGCGGACCCGTGGATGCCTCGGCTCTCGGCCTCGATGCCGACGGCTCGATCACCATCGGGCCCAAGGACAACGGTGACGTCACCCTCGATTATTACCTCATCGTCAACGGTGGTGCGCCGGGCCAGGGCGGCGATAAGTTCACGGTTAGCCAACTGACAATCGAGACCGCCGGCGGTGTGATCACCAGGGTGAGCGCACCACTGAGTGAGGTGCTGAACTTCCGCAAGACGCTCGACAAGCTCACAAAGAAGGCAGAACTCTTCGGGTGGGATGTCTCCGGCATCGACGCGATCTTCACGCAGGTCGAGCAGGCGACGAGAGACAACGTGCCCTACTCATTCACCTTCGGTCCCGCCGATGCTGTCGGCGTGCCCGTTGCCGCGACCGCGAGCTGCGAGACAACGGGATACTGCGTTGTCGAATATGACGTGACCCCGGCCGTACGCTAAAGTAGACAGTCGGCCCAACCCCGGTTGGGGCCGTTGGGGTATGGTGTAATTGGCAACACGGAAGATTCTGATTCTTTTGTTCTTGGTTCGAGTCCAGGTACCCCAGCACATGTCGGCCAGGTGGTTTAGACCGTGACTGGCTGGCTTTCCTCAACCGGCGCCGCGCCAATCCGGCCAGGGTTCTTCTTCGCCCACCACAGCAGCCCGATGTAGATCAGGTCGAAGACGCTGCAGAGGATGCCCAGCCCGATGATGAAGGGCAGGTTGCCCAGCACACCGATCAGGATCGTCGGGGCCAGGGTGCCAATCCACTTGGCGACAGCGATCACCATCGACTGGCCGCGCGTGCCACGGCGGGCGACAAGCATGGCGATGAACAGGCCGGACATGAGCACGTTCTGCAGGAACGCGGAATAGCGTGCACCGTCGGACCAGCCGAATTCTCCGATGAACAGCGCCTGCACCGCGAACGCGGCGCCGAACACGACGACACCCCAGCCGATGAAGAGCGGGCGGGTGACGAATTTCGGCAGCTCTGCGCGTCCAAACCGGAAGAACGTATAGACGATCACCACGTCAGCCAGGGCCCACGCGATGTTGATGATCGTCTGCGCCGAGACGTCCGTCGCGAGTCCGTGCACGGAGTAGATCGACTCCCAGCCGATGTTGAGTGCGAGCGCGGCAACCGGCATCGCGTAGGTCTTGTACTTGAAACCGAGTCGAATCGACTCGATGTAGACGATCGTCCAGGCGAGACCGCTGAGGACGGTGAGAAAGAGTGACATAGGAGACCTCCGGTTGCTAGTTGTGATGCAGGTCGGGACGATCCCGGCCGGCCATGGCGGGCTCTGCGGCCCGGTATCGGCGGATGAGATCCGCGACGGTCTCGCCCAGCCGTGACGGCTCGACGGGGGACGAACTCGCGAGGTGCACGAGCAGCAGGCCTTGCACGGCCGCGCCGACGGCCAGGGCGCGCATCCGGTCGCCCTCGTAGGGCGTGAGCAGGTCGGCGAGATGCCCGTTGAAGGCCGCGACGACTGGCCGCAAGGCTTCGTCGTGTCCGGCGGCGACGATCATTTCGAACACAGCGGCCGTCTGGATCCGGCGTTCGGTGACCAGCCGGGCGGCGAATGCCGCACAGATCCCCGGTGTGTCCTCGATGCTCGCCGACGCGGCCAGGACGAGGCCGGCGAGTTCCATGCCGATGCTCGACCCGGCGTGCTGGAACGTCTCTCGTCGCAGTTCGCCAATCGACGGAAAGTGGTAGCTGACCGACGCGATCGAGACGTGCGCCTCTGAGGCGACAGCGCGATGGGTGAGGGCGCCCGAACCGCTGCCGGCCACCACGCGTATCGCAGCGTCGAGTAGCAGGCTGCGCCGTGCCGCGCCACGCGCGAGGCGTCCATCATCCGCAATCGGCATTGCGCTCCTAACAATCAGTATAAATGTACTGATAGTTGTCGAATCGTGCAAATGTTTTTCCGCGAGCGCACCTGTCGGGCAAAGGAACAATGCGTCATCTGCCGTTATAGGACGCAACACTCGCCGTCGTCAGGCACAGGCGGATGAGAATGAATGAGCCATGCGAAACCTCCCAGGAGCAGCACCGTGCTGAGCGCAGACGACATCGTCGAGATCGAAAAGGTCATTGCGGAGTACGGGCACGTCGTCGACAACAACCGGTGGGAGCGGGCACACCTGGTCTTCGCCCGGGACTTCGTCTACGACTTCAGCAGATTCGGCCGACCGAATATCCAAGGCGTGGCCGAGTTGAGGAAGGCGTTGAAGACCCGCAAGATCTACTCCCACCACTCCACGAACATCTCAGTTGCCGAAACCTCAGACGGTCATGCGAGGGCGCACAGCAAGTACATCGGGTTTCCGAGCGAAGGATTTCCGATCTCTGGCGATTACGAGGACGACTTCGTGCGCACCGAGGCGGGGTGGCGGCTTCTGCGGAGGCGCAGTTCGGTCAGGGAACCCTCGTTCTAGCGGCGGGGACGCCCGCGTCGTAGTCCGGCCCACCGATCAGTCGGGATCCGGCAGGCCGAGAGTCGCGCGAAGTGTGTCCCCGGTGTAGTCGGTGTGGAAGATCCCACGCCGCTGGAGTTCGGGGATGAGCAGGCGAGTAATGCCGTGGAGGCTCCCCGGGAACTTGTTGTAGGCGTCGATGAAGATGAATCCGTCCGCCGCGCCGTTCTCGAAACGCTCCTGGAGCTGGTCCGCGACGGTCTGCGGGGAGCCGATGAGCAGCCAGTGCCCGGCGGCCGCTGAGTGGAAGCGGACAAGGTCGCGGAGCGTGCGGCGTTGTCCGGGCGCCTCAAGATATTGCTTGAGAACCGCGTACCGGGAGCGACGGCCGTCGATGAGAGCCTCGTCAGGAAGCGCCTCAGGAGGGAGGGGTTTATCGAGGTCGTATCCGCTCAGGTCGATCCCCCCGAACATCGGCGCCATCCCGCGAATCGCCGCCGGATAGTCGAGGTCCGCGAGGGAGTCCTCGAGGATCCGGTGGGCGGCCTCGTCCGTCTCGGCGACGATCGGGAAGGCTCCGGGGAGTATCTTGACCTGCCCGGCGTCCCGGCCCGTCTGCGCCACCTGGCGTTGGATCTGCGCGTAGATCTGCTGAGAGGCCTCGAGGCCGTCCAGCCCGGCGATGAAGATGATGTCGGCGTGGCGTGCTCCGAACGCCACGCCGGCCTCAGAGGTGCCCGCCTGCGCGATGATCGGCCGCCCCTGTGGCGTGCGGCTGATGTTCAGCGGCCCCTTGACCTGGAAGTACTTCCCGGCGAAGTCGATCGAGTGCACCTTCGAGGCATCGACCGAAAAGCCGGTGTGCCCCGATGAGGTTGCCCCCTTCCCCCAGCTCGCCCACAGTTCCTTGACGACGGTGATGAACTCCTCGGCGACGGCGTAACGCTCGTCATGCTCCGGAAGTGCCTTCGGGCCGAAGTTCTCCTGGCCGAACGCCGACGTGACGGTGTTCCAACCCGCCCGTCCATGCGAAATGTGGTCAAGGCTTGCGACCTGGCGGGCGAGCGTGAAGGGATCGCTGAAAGTTGACGAGATCGTGGAGATGAGTCCCGGTCGCTCGGTGAGCACCGCGAGGGCGCTGAATAGCGTGATCGGCTCGAGGTTGCCGCGCGGCGCCTTGACGTCGGTCGACAGGCCGTCGGCGACGAACAGCGTGTGGAACTTCGCGGCTTCCGCCTCCCGGGCGGTGATCGCGTAATCCTCGATCTCGAATCCCTCGCGGATGATCAGGCCAAGGATCAACTCTCGCTCGGTTGCCTCTGTCGTCACGCTCGTCCCTCCTGTAGAACGCCGACTTGCTGCAGGCGCCCTCCGGACTTTACGGTCCGGGCCGCGATCGTGCGGCCCCGGGTCACGTTTCGTTACGTCCGGTGAACGCGTGTGACATGGGGCAACGCCGTGTTACCGGGGCCGCTTGCCTCGAGGTCACGTTCGGTCAGGATGGGACCTCTTCACCTGCACCGGACATCGGTGCGGGACAGGACCGAGAGGAAGAACCACAGTGTTTTCGCAACGACGTATAACCGGACTCGCCGCCGCTGGGCTCGCTATTGTGCTGCTCGCGGGCTGCGCGTCGCCCGACCTGTCGTCGTCGCTGACTTCGAGCCAGGGCACGCCCGTCAGCGGTGGAACGCTCATCTACCTCGAGCAGGGCGCTCCTGCGAGCCTCTACGCAACGCAGTCCGGCGCGTACACCAGCGGTGGTATCAACAACAACATCCTCGACCGGCTCACCTGGCAGGATCCCAAGACGCTCGAGATCACTCCCTGGATCGCAAGCTCATGGAAGGTCAACAACGACGCGACCGAATACACGTTCCATCTGCGCGATGGCGTGACCTTCTCCAACGGCACCCCGCTCGACGCGGAAGCGGTCAAGAAGGACTATGACACCTATGGACTCGGCAATCCCGACCTCAAGCTGCCCAAGTCTGAGGTCATCAACAACTACGACCACGCGGAAGTCGTCGATCCCCTGACGATCACGTTCTTCTTCAAGGCGCCTTCGCCAGGCTTCCTGCAGGCCACCTCGACGATCAACTCGGGACTGGTCGCGCCGGAGGTGCTCGACCACAACCTCGACTATTTCGCGGTCGCTACGAACGTCATCGGCTCAGGACCGTTCACCGTCGCGAGCCAGGTCGTCGGCAAAGAGATCGACCTCGTCGCCCGCAAGGATTACGCCTGGGCACCTGAGCGCGCGGCAAACCAGGGTCGCGCCTATCTCGACGAGGTCAAGTACATCGTCGAGCCCGAAGACAGCGTGCGCATCGGGTCGCTGCTCTCCGGTCAGGCTGATGTCATCCGCACCGTGCAGGCCTACGACGAGGGGCAGGTGACTGCAGCCGGTTATGTACTGCTCGCGCCGCAGACCAAGGGCGTGAACGATGCCGTCAACTTCCGCCCGTCCAACCCGCTCGTCAGTGATGTGCACGTGCGTCAGGCGATCGTGAAAGCTATCGACCTGCAGGAGATCCACGACACGCTGTTCTCCGACACCTACCCGATCGCGACATCCATCCTGAGCGACCTGGCAGCCGGCTATGTCGACACCTCCAAGTACTCCAAGTTCGACCTGGCCGCATCGAAGAAGCTGCTCGATGACGCTGGTTGGGCGCCCGGTGCCGACGGGATCCGGGAGAAGGACGGCCAGAAGCTGGTGCTCAAGGTCTACTACCAGAACCCGGGCGGCCAGCCTCAGACCCAGCAGACGCTCGAGCTCATCCAGCAGCAACTCAAGGCGGTCGGCGTCGGACTGGACATCCTGAGCCCCGCATCGTCGGACTACGCCACGTTGCTCAACGACCCCCTGTCCACACCGCTCTACATAGGTGATGCGGGCCGCGCAGACCTCGATGTCATCGGCACCTACTTCGGGTTCAAGAACCGCAATGTGCTCAAGAATGAGGACCCGGAACTAGAGCGGCTGCTCGCGGTCGCCAATTCGCAGCCGGACCAGGACAAGCGGGCGAAGGCCGTGCAGGACGTGCAGGTCTACATCGCCAAGCAGGCGTATGCGATCCCGATCCTGCAGGAGCCCCAGGTCTTCGGTGCCGCACCGTACGTGAATGGCTTCACGTTCGAATCCGTCGGGCGACCGCTGTTCCAGGGAACCTGGCTGGCCAAGCACTGACAGCCTCTGGCGGCGGCGCCCTCACGGGCCCGCCGCCCGTGGTCATCGAACACGACGAAGGGGCGCCCGGATGGGGTATCTACTGAAGAGGGCAGGGCAGGGCGCTATCGTCCTGTGGGCAGCTTTCACTGTCGCATTCATCCTGCTGCAGGCGCTGCCCGGCGATGCGATCATGAACCGGTTCCTCAACCCCGATCTCGGCCTCACCTCCGAGCAGATCAGTCAACTTCGCCAGTCGTACGGGGTGGGCGCTCCGTTGTGGCAGCAGTACTTCCACTCCGCGTGGGCGTTCCTCACAGGCGACCTGGGCAACTCGCTCGAGGACGGCACCCCGGTGCGGCTGCTCATCGAGGGCGCGCTCCCAAGCACGGCAGTGCTCGCCGCGTTCGGCCTGCTCTTCGCAATCCTCCTCGCCCTCGCGGTTGCCTTCTTGTCCGCGCTCGCGCCCTTCGCCTGGTTGCGCAACCTGCTTCAGTCGCTGCCGTCGTTGTTCATCGCGGTGCCGGTGTTCTGGCTCGGGATCATGCTCATCCAGATCTTGTCCTTTAAGCTGCGCCTCGTCTCGATCATCAACCCGGGGCCCGTGGAGGGGCTTGTGCTACCGGTCGCGACCCTGGCGATTCCACTCTCCGCCCCTCTCGCGCAGGTGCTGGTGCGCAGCATCGATGAGACGCTCCTGTCGCCATTCATCACAGTCGCCGCGGCGAAGGGCGCAAGTCGCGTGCGGCTGCTCGTGCACGAAGTCGCCCGCAACGCGGTGCTGCCCGCAGTCACGGTGGCAGGGCTGCTGTTCGGGGAACTCATCGGGTCGGCCATCGTCACCGAGACGGTCTACGGACGGGTGGGCCTGGGGCGCATCACGGAAGCGGCGGTCAAGGCACAGGACGCGCCGGTGGTCGAGGCTGTGGTGCTCATCTCGGCGATCGTATTCGTCGTCGTGAACCTTATCGTCGACCTGCTCTATCCGCTGCTGGATGCCCGGCTGCGCACGAGGGCGGCCGCGATATGACCGCCCAAGCGGTGACGGTGGGCGATGAGATCAGGAGGCCCACCGCGATCGTGCGGCGGTTGCGGCGAGTGAGCCCGGCTCTCGTACTCGCCTGGCTCGCCGTGGCTGTCGTCGTGGCGTGGGCACTCGTGCCCTGGCTCTTCAGCGCCGCGGACCCCACCATTGGCGTGTCCGGCCAGCGCCTGCAGGCGCCGAGCATCCAGCACCTGTTCGGCACCGACCAGCTCGGGCGGGACGTGCTCGACCGCGTCATCTATGGATCGCGCTTCTCGCTCGTGGGTGCGCTCGTCGCCGTCGGTGTCGGCCTGGTTGCTGGCACCGCGCTCGGAGTCCTCGCCGGGACCCTCAGCCGTGCCGTCGACGATGTAATCATGCGCATCGTCGACGTACTTCTCGCGATCCCGAGTCTCCTGTTGTCGCTCAGCATCATCACCCTGCTCGGCTTCGGCACGGTCAATGTCTCGATCGCCGTCGGGATCACAAGCATCGCCATGTTCGCCCGGCTCACGCGATCCCAGGTCGTCAAGGTGCGGCACACCGACTATGTCGAGGCGGCGGTCGGCAGCGGCGGGCACTTCCTGGGAGTCCTGTGGCGGCACGTCCTGCCGAACTCGATGGGACCGGTGGTCGCGCTATCGGCGCTGCAGTTCGGCTCCGCGATTCTCCAGATCGCAACCCTCGGATTCCTGGGGTTCGGGGCGCCGCCACCCACGCCGGAGTGGGGGCTCATGGTGTCGGAGGGCAGGAACTACATCGCAACGTCCTGGTGGCTCACGACCCTGCCCGGTGCGATCGTTGTCGTGGTCGTGCTCTCTACCCATCGTGTAAGTCGCTCACTCGGACGGGAGAAACGAGGATGACCGGGAAGACGAGATCACCCGTGCTGCAGGTAAAGGGCCTCTCCGTCTCATACCTGCGTGACCACGAGGCCACGCAGGCGGTTGACGACATCTCGTTCAGCATCGACCAGGGCCAGCTGCTGGCCCTGGTGGGCGAATCGGGCTCTGGCAAGACCACCGTCGCGCAGTCGGTGATCGGTTTGCTTCCCGGGAATGGGCGCATCGACTCAGGCGAGATCCTCCTGAATGGCGTCGACATCTCGCGATGGAACTGGCGCCGGCTGCAGACGGTGCGCGGTCGCCGCATCGGGCTGGTTCCCCAGGACCCGGCCGCTTCGCTCAACCCTGTCCGGACGATCGGTGCGAATCTCGGTGAGGTGCTGCGAATTCACACGCGAGTGCGCGGCTCGGAGTTGCGACGGCAGGTCGTCGAGCTGTTGGCGCGCGTAGGGATAGACGACCCCGAGCGCCGCGCCCGGCAGTACCCGCATGAGCTCTCCGGCGGCATGCGACAGCGGGTCCTCATCGCGAGCGCGATCGCCCTCCGACCGGACCTGATTATCGCTGACGAACCGACGAGCGCGCTCGACGTGACGGTTCAGAAGGTCATCCTCGACCTGCTCGACGACCTGCGGCGCGAGTACGGCACGGCCATCCTGTTCGTCACACACGACCTGGCCATCGCGGCAGAGCGCTCGACGGAGGTTGTGGTGCTCCGCGACGGCAGAGTCCAGGAGCACGCATCGACAGCGGAGGTGCTGAGCAATCCACGCACCGAATACGCGCGGACATTGCTGCGTGACGCCCCCGCGCTTGCAGGGCGAGCGGCACCCCTGCCGCCGGCCGCGGATCTCGCCGCGATCGCCCTCCGGGCCGATTCGCTTGTTCAGACGTTCGCGCTTGGCCGGAAGCGCGATGAGTTCCGCGCGGTCGACGATGTCTCCTTCGCGGTGCCAGCGGGAACCACTCACGCCCTCGTCGGGGAATCCGGATCGGGTAAGACAACCAGCGCGCGGATCGTGGTGGGGTTCCGCCGACCGACATCGGGGAGGGTGGAGATCGACGGGATCGACCTGGCCTCGCTTCGGGGTGAGGCGCTACGCCAGGCGAGGCGGACCGTCCAGCTCGTCTACCAGAATCCCTACGGTTCCCTCGACCCGCGACGCAGTGTCGAGGAGATCGTCACGGAACCCCTGCGCAACTTCGGTCTCGGCGACCGGAGGTCCCGGCTTGCGAAGGCCGGCGACCTGATCGAGCGGGTCGCGCTGCCCGCCTCCGTTCTCGGCCGACGGCCGCACGAGCTGTCCGGCGGACAGCGCCAGCGCGTCGCCATTGCGAGGGCGCTCGTGCTGGAGCCCCGAGTGGTCGTGTTCGACGAGGCAGTCTCTGCGCTGGACGTGACGGTCCAGGCACAGGTCCTGAGGCTTCTCGAGGATCTCCAGCGGGATCTCGGCCTCACCTACCTGTTCGTCTCCCACGACCTCTCGGTGGTACGGCACATCGCGCACACGGTTTCGGTGATGCGGCGGGGCCGTGTGGTTGAAGAAGGCCCAACCGAATCGGTCTTCGGCACGCCGGTTCACGAGTACACGCGGACCCTTATCGATGCGATTCCGCGGCCATCGGAGCGCGTCTCATGATGGGATGGACAAGAAGGCGGCTACCAGGCGTCTCACCAATGTGGAGGGTTCATGCACAACCTCATCACCGCTGACCAACTCGCAGAGGCACTCGTGACGGATCGGCCGCCAGTGGTCCTCGACGTGCGTTGGCGCCTCGACCGGCCCGACGGGACGAACGAATTCCTGGCCGGGCACATCCCCGGTGCGACGTACGTGGACCTCGACAACGAGCTCGCCGAGCACGGGGAGCCGACGGATGGTAGGCACCCGATTCCGAGCGTTGCCCGCCTTCAGGAGAGCGCTCGCCGCTGGGGGATATCCGAGGGCGACACGGTAGTTGTCTATGACGACCTGAAGAATCTCTCGGCTGCGCGGGCGTGGTGGTTGTTGCGTTATGCAGGTGTGAACGATGTCCGATTGCTCGACGGCTCGCTGCGCGCGTGGACCCAGTCGGGGCGTGCACTGGAAACCGGTACGACCGAGCCCCGGCACGGCAATGTGGTTCTGTCCTACGGGCACCTGCGCACCGTCGAGATCGACGAGGTTGGGGCGAGCGGAACCCTGCTCGACGCGCGAGCGGGTGAGCGCTACCGAGGCGAAATCGAGCCAATCGACCCTCGCGCGGGGCACATTCCGGGTGCGGTGAGTGCTCCGACGACCGAGAACGTGGACTCAGACGGTCTCTTCCTGGGCGCCGAGGCGTTGCGTGCCCGCTTTGAGACGCTCGGGGTGTCGGCAGGAAAGGACATCGCCGTCTATTGCGGGTCGGGCGTCACCGCGGCCCACGAGATCTTCGCTCTCACCCTCGCGGGATTCGAGCCGGCGCTGTATCCCGGATCATTCAGCCAGTGGTCGAATCATCCGGATCGTCCGGTGGTGGTAGGCGCCGAGCCCTGACCGAGGCCGTTGCCTGTAATAAGCTCCCCGCATGCTTCTACGCGGACGATTTCTCCGCGGCGTTGTCGTCACCGTCGCCGCCTTCCTATTCACTGCTGCGCCGGCCGCCGCCGGGGCTGTGACCGTGCAGGCCACCGGGCCAGCACCCGTGTCGGCGATCGGTGCCACTGGTGGGGTTGACGACTTCACCTTCTCCTCGTTCATCGCCGACTACACGCTCGGCCGCGACGGGAGCGGGCGCTCGACCCTCGCGACGACGGAGACGCTTGTCGCGGTGTTTCCGGACATTGACCAGAACCGGGGCATCATCCGTGCGATCCCCACCGAGTACGACGGCCACAACACCCGAATAGACGTGAAATCCGTAGTCGATGGCAACGGCAACGACCGGCAGTTCTCGATGGGAACTGACAGCGCGTTCACCACCATCACGATCGCTGTGCCGCTGGGCCAGTTCGTTCACGGCACCCAGACCTACGTGATCGAGTACACGCAGGTCGACGTCACGAAGTACTTCGCGGACACAGCCGACGACGAGTTCTACTGGGACACCAACGGCATCGGGTGGGACCAGCCTTTCGGCGAGATCACCGCGCGCGTCCACATCGCCCCCGCGCTTAGTAGCGCTCTCAACGGGAAGACTGCCTGCTACTTCGGGTATGAGGGTTCCACGGACCCGTGCCCGATCACACGCTCCGCCGATGGATTCGATGCAAGCGTTTCCGACGCCAATCCCCGGCAGAACATGACACTCGCGATCGGCTTCACGAAGGGGACCTTCGCGGGGGCACCGTTCGACCTGTTGCACTACGTGCCGCTCAATGCCGTGCTCGGCATCGGCGCGCTGCTGCTCTCGACGATCGGGGCCATCGTGTTTCGGCTGACCGCGCTGCGTGACCACCCGGGCCGTGGCACGGTTGTCGCCCAGTACGAGCCGAAGGCCGGGGTCAGTGCGTGGCTCGCCGCCAACATCGCGGGCAGGCCCAAGAAGGGGATGCCCGCGACGATCGTCGATCTGGCGGTGCGCCGCAAGCTGCGCATCCTCGAGCGACCCAAACCCTCGGGTTTCGGCAAGACCTACGGAGTGCAGGAGCTGGATGACTCCGGCCTCGAGCAGGACGCGCAGCGGGCGATGTACGTGCTCTTTTCGACCGGGTTCTTCACCGCACCGAGCCAGCAGGAGCGCTGGTTCACCTCCCGCGATATCGTGCTCGGCGGCCAGGTGAACAGCCTCGCAGCGACGGTCAAGGCCGAGGAGATCGCGCTTGGGTTGCGTCGGAAAGGCCCCGGCTGGCCGGTTGCGGTCATGGTGCTGCTGGCGATCGCTGCCTTCCTCTTCTTCCTGTGGGGAGCGATCACCTCGAACGACAACGACGGACTGGGAATAGTCTTCGGCGTGCTCGGCGCCAACCTCGTTCCCTGGCTCACGATTTTCCTGATCAGCCGCGTCTCTGGCCGGCTCCCGCTCACCGAGGCCGGCGCGGAGATTCGGGATCACCTCAAGGGGCTCGAGCTGTACATCAGGCTCGCGGAGGCCGATCGCCTGCAGATGCTGCAGGGTGTCACGGGCGCCGAGCGGGTATCCGGCTCGGGCGGTGGCGGGGACGTCGTGAACATCTATGAGCGGCTGCTGCCGTACGCGGTGATCTTCGGGCTCGAGCACGAGTGGGCGAAGACGCTCGAGCAGTACTACAACACCACTCCGCCTGACTGGTACAGCGGCAGCGATCTCGCGGGATTCCAGGCCGGGGCCTTCGCGGCGAGCATCGGCAGTTTCAGCTCAAGCGTGTCATCCGCGACGTCGTATTCAAGTTCCGCCGGATCGAGCGGTGGCGGCGGGTCGGGCGGCGGTGGCGGATCGGGCGGCGGCGGTGGTGGCGGTGGCGGCGGCGGGATCTAGCTACATGTCGAGCGATTCCTGCGCCTCGAGTGGGAAGAACTCACCACCATTGCGCACGGTCGCGGCCTCGACCCTGCCATTTGCCATGTTCTTGCCGATTGCCGAGAGCACCGCCTCGTGCACGGGAAATGACCGCCGGGGCTTGATGGCCTCGACGTAGTCGATGACCTCGCCGATCTTGAGCCACGGTGCCCCGATCGGCACGGCGAGGGTGCCGACCTCGACGCCGGGGAGCGTGAACGAGTCGCCGGCGTAGTAGAACTCGTCGTCGACGAGAACCGCGACGTTATCGACAACGGGTATCGACGAGTGGATGACGGCGTGCTTCTCCCCGAAGAACTTCAGCGAGAACGGCTCGACCTCGACCGCGTCGCCGCCCGCGACGGTCTCCATCGTGAAGTCGGCAGCGGCAGCCACGACGCCCGCCGGTGCGAAGATCCTGGCCTCCTTGTTGCGGTCCAGGATGCGGGTGAGCTGCTCGGCCGTCCAGTGGTCGGCGTGCTCGTGGGTGATCACGATCGCGACGACACCGTCGAGGTCGGTGAGCGGGGTCGTATAGGCGCCAGGATCGATGACGAGCGAGGAATCGCCCTTCGAGATGACCATGCAGGAGTGCTCGTACTTCGTCAGCTTCATTCCGCCAGCGTATTCCTTTGAGATACCCCCCGGGGGTATACTCAATCCATGATCGCAGACCTGAAGAAACGGGCCATGCACCGCACGAAGATCCTCGAAGGACAACTGCGCGGGCTCGGGAAAATGATCGAAGACGAGGAGTATTGCGTCGACATCATCACGCAGTCGCTCGCCATCCAGAAGTCGCTGCGCAGTCTCAACAAACTGCTCGTCGAGAACCACCTGCGCACCCATGTGACCGACATGTTCGCCGCGGGAGGCGACCAGCAGCAACAGGCCGTCGAGGAGTTGCTCAGGGTGTACGAACTCAACAACAACAGGTCGGAGTGACGATGGACCACGACACGCATACGATGCACGATCCCGCCGAGGTTTCGACAGGCTCGACCCACGATCACCACGACGGTGACCACTCGGCGCACGATCCGGCGATCTTCCGTCGAAAATTCTGGTTGAGCCTGGCCCTCACCGTGCCGACGCTCGTGTTCTCGACCGGCCTGCAGGACATCCTGGGGTTGTCCGGCCCGCGCTTCCCGGGCAGCCAGTTCATCCCTGCGGCCTTCGGCATCGCGATCTTCGTCTATGGAGGGCTCGTCTTCCTGCGCGGCGCGATGTCCGAGCTCCGCGGGCGCCAGCCCGGGATGATGACGCTGATCTCCCTTGCGATAGTCGTCGCTCTCGGCTACAGCCTGGCCGTCACCGTCGGATTGCCGGGTATGGACTTCTGGTGGGAACTCGCGACGCTCATCACGATCATGCTGCTCGGGCATTGGATCGAGATGTCCGCCGTCATGGGGGCGCAGGATGCCCTCGGCGAGCTCGCCAAACTGCTGCCAGACCAGGCCGACATGGTGCACGGTGACCATGTGATGACCGTCGCTGTCTCCCGCCTTGCCGTCGGTGACGTGGTGCTCGTGCGTCCCGGCGCCTCCGTGCCGGTGGATGGCGAGGTGATCGACGGGGAGTCCGACGTCGACGAGGCACTGCTCACGGGCGAGTCGGCTGCCGTGCGCAAGACCGTCGGATCTGCGGTGATCGCCGGCTCGTCGAACGGGTCCGGGGCGCTGCGGGTTCGAGTGACGAAGACGGGGGATGCGACGGCGCTCGCGGGCATCATGAAGCTCGTCGCCGACGCACAGTCGAGCAAGTCCGGTGCGCAGCTGCTTGCCGACCGCGCGGCGGCCTGGCTGTTCTACGTCGCCCTCGGTGCCGCAGTGCTCACCCTCGTTGCGTGGCTGCTCATTCGGCCCGGCGACCCCGCCTTCGTGCTCGAGCGGGTCGTGAGCGTGCTCGTGATCGCCTGCCCGCACGCCCTCGGGCTGGCGATACCGCTCGTCTCGCAGATCTCGACGGCGATCGGGGCCCGCAACGGCATCCTCGTCAAGAACCGCATCGCCCTCGAGGATGCCCGTCGCATCGACATGGTCGTCTTCGACAAGACCGGCACCCTCACCACGGGTTCGCAAGGCGTCGCAGCGGTTATCGGTGCCGGCGGGACGTCCGATGACGACGTGCTCGCCCTTGCGGCAGCGGTCGAGTCGAGCTCGGAGCACCCGATCGGGCGCGCGATCGTGGGGGAGGCGGCATCCCGCGGCCTGAAGGTTTCGAAGGCGACACGGTTCGCATCGCTCGCCGGCCGCGGGGTGAAGGCAACCGTCGGCAAGCGCCAGCTCACCATCGCGAGCGAGCGGGTGCTCACCGAGCAGGCGCTCGTGCTGACGCCGGAACTTGTGCACGCGTCCCGGGAATTTGGTGCAGGCGGGGCGACGATCGTGTACCTCATCGAGGGCGACGAAGTGCTCGGGATGCTCGCGCTCGCCGACACCGTGCGTGCTGAGTCATCCGAGGCCGTCGCCGCCCTGCTCAAGCGTGGCGTGCGCGTGGCCATGCTCACCGGCGATACGCACCAGGTGGGGGACTGGATCGCATCCCAGGTCGGCATCACCGAGGTGTTCGCCGAGGTGCTGCCCGCGCAGAAAGCCGACGTCATCGCGAAACTGCAGGCCAAAGGGCTGCGGGTGGCGATGGTCGGAGACGGCGTGAACGACGCGCCCGCCCTCGCCCGCGCAGATGTGGGTATCGCGATCGGCGCCGGCACGGATGTCGCCATCGAGTCGGCGGGCATCGTGCTGGCTTCGAGCAATCCGCGGGCTGTCGCCGCGCTCCTCACGCTCAGTCGCGCGACCTGGCGCAAGGAGCTGCAGAACCTGTTCTGGGCTACCGGTTACAACGCGATCGGCATCCCGCTGGCCGCCGGGGTCGCGTTCGGGGCGGGCATCCTGCTGCCGCCGGCGCTCGCCGCGGTGTTCATGTCCGCCTCGACGATCATCGTCGCCGCCAACGCCCAGCTGCTGAGGCTGCTCAAGTTGCGCTGAGCCCCCCCCCCCCGAAGTACTGCCTCCTTCCGAACTTCCGAACTTCCGAAATGACGGAGATTCCGGGCATCCGCCGACAAAACCGCAGGTCAGCTAAGCGCCCGTGTCCAAATCTCCGTCATTTCGGAAGGGCAGTGCCGGCATTTCGGAAGGGCAGCGCCGTCATTTCGGAAGGGCAGCGCCGGCATTTCGGAAGGGCGGTGCGGGAGCGCCGGCCTCCGGCACGGCATACTTAGCGCGTGACGACGACGAAGCCGCTGCGCCTGGTGGTGGCGATCAACCCGACAGCATCGTTCGGCAAGGGCAAGGATGTCGGTCCCGCCGTCGTGCAGACCCTCCGCGCGATCGGCCACGAGGTCACGAGCCTGCAGGAGCCGGACTTCGACGAACTCATGGCCAGCGGGCGCAAAGCCGTCGCGACGAAACCCGACGCGCTCGTGGTCGTGGGTGGGGACGGCATGGTCAACCTGGGCGCCAACCTGGTCGCGGGCACGAAGGTGCCGCTGGGCATCGTGCCCTCGGGCACGGGCAATGACATGGCCAGGGGCCTGGGCATCCCGTGGGACAACACGGAGGCGGCGATCGCGACGCTCATCGAGGCGCTCGGCCGGCCGCCACTCGTTGCCGACGCGGGTCTCATCCGCTACCTCGACGAGGAGACCGGGCTGCTCGCGAGCCGCTGGTTCGCGTGCGTGCTCTCGGCGGGGTTCGACGCGATAGTCAACGAGCGGGCGAATAATATGCGGCATCCGAAGGGGCCCAGCCGCTACCTGATCGCGCTGGGGCTCGAACTGGTGAAGCTCAAGCCCATCCCGTATCGACTCGTGCTCGATGGTGTCGAGCTCGTGACGACGGGCGCGCTCATCAGCGTCGGCAACAACATCTCGCTCGGCGGCGGAATGAAGGTCACGCCAGACGCGAAAGTCGACGACGGCCTGCTCGATGTGCTGGTCGTGCAGGCGCTCTCGCGCATCTCCTTCCTGCGTATTTTTCCGAAGGTCTTCACCGGGGACCACGTGACCGACCGGCGGGTGAGCATCCACCGCGCGAAGAACGTGCGGATCGAGTCGGATGGCGTCGTCGCCTACGCGGACGGCGAGCGCATCGCCCGCCTGCCGATCGACATCGAGGTGGTGCCGGGCGCGCTCAGGCTACTGGTGCCGGGGACCGGTCCCGCGTTCGGGCAGCCTGCCTGACACGTCCTACCCCGCGATGGGTGTGTCTGTCGCCACGCACAGGTACAGCGTTACCTGCTTGCCGTCCTTGTCCGCAGTGGAAACGACGAATTGCTGCTCGGGCTTGCTTCCGGTGGGAGCTTCCGCCTTGAAAGCGTCGAAGTCGGTAGAGCACGCCGTTGACACCGCATTCTGCACCCCGCCGTCTTTGTCGATTTCGCTCGTGCCGAGCGTGCCGCTTCCGATCACGAGGTAGGCGTGATCCTTGGCGCACGGTGTCACCGTTGCGCGCGCGTTGTTCGTGCCGTCAACGAAGGTGAAGCAGTCCCCGACAAGCAGCGTCGGCGAGTCGACCTCGCTCGTGGCTGTCACGCGACCATTCGAGTCGCGGGATGGCCCGAGGAGCGAGCACGCCGAAAGGGCGACAGTCGTAGTGATGAGCGCGACGAGCGCGAGTGCTGTGCGGGTAGGCGTGCGCATGGTTCCCCTTCGATGCGTACAAGCCCCGCGATCGTCGCCCCTCGGCTGTTTGGACGGCGCTTGCGGGTATGGCATACTCGTGTAGTTGTCGTGACGGCCCCATCGTATAGTGGCCTAGTACGCCGCCCTCTCACGGCGGTAACACGGGTTCGAATCCCGTTGGGGTCACCAACTGATTTTTGCAGCGTGCTGTCACAGCCGAGAGGCGTTGTGGCAACGCATCGGACTCCTGGTGCAACGGCAGCGCGAAGGCTCGTGAAATAGCTATTGTCGTGGGATGTCGATCCAGGTTATCGAGCAGTCTGAGCTGAATGGGGAGTTCGAGGGGTATCTCTTCGGCTCCGAAGTGACGGTCATCCTCGAGTACGAGGAGCGCGTAGGTGCGGGCCCCCGATTGCATCAGCACCCGTACTCGGAGACGTTCGTGCTTCGCACCGGCGCTGCCCTGTTCACCGTCGGCGACGAGCGGCTCGAGGCAGCCGGCGGACAGATCCTCGTGGTCCCGGCATTCACTCCGCACAAGTTCGAGAAGATCGGCGACGGGGTACTGGAAAGCGTGCACATCCACGCCAACGACCGGTTCATCACCGAGTGGCTCGAGTGATTACCCCCGGTCGAGTTCGTTCGCAGGTGTTCGACTCGGCCCGAGCGGCGATCCGATAAGCTGGCGGGGCGAAGGGGAGTATCCCACCTCGTTGTCCCCGTCAGTACGAGCCCCAGCGTTGCGGCTCCGGGGCAGCGGCATCCATTGATTCCACCGATGCGGGAGAGACTTTCGGGCCCAATGCTGCCCTGAACCCCGAAGGAATCCCATGGAAACCGCCCTCTCCCCACTCTTCGAGGTCATCTCGCTCGCCGTGCTGGTGTTGGTGCTGGTCGCCGACCTCGTGCTCGCTTACCGCCGACCGCATGTGCCGTCGACGCGGGAATCCGCCATCTGGGTGAGCTTCTATGTGGCGCTCGCGCTCGTCTTCGCCCTGCTCATGCTCCTGGTTGGTGGAACTGAGCATGCCGCCCAGTTCATCGCCGGCTGGGTGACCGAGTACAGCCTGTCGATCGACAACCTTTTCGTCTTCGTCATCATCATGGCCAGGTTCTCCGTGCCCAGGAAGTACCAGCAGGAGGTGCTCATGGTCGGCGTCGTGATCGCGCTCGTTCTGCGCGGCATCTTCATCGTGCTCGGGGCGCAGCTCATCGAGAACTTCTCCTGGATCTTCTACATCTTCGGCGCCTTCCTGCTGTTCACAGCGGTGCAGCAGGCAACAGAGAACAGCTCCGAGATGGAGGAGCGGGAGAGCGGCGTCATCCGGTTCCTGCGCAGGCGCATAGCGATCTCGAAGCATTTCGACGGCGCGAAGCTGCGCACGACCATCGATGGCAAACGGATGTTCACGCCCATCCTCATCGTCTTCATCGCGATCGGCACGACCGACCTCATATTCGCCCTCGACTCGATCCCCGCCATCTTCGGGATCACGAGCGACCCATTCATCGTGCTCACGGCGAACATCTTCGCGCTCATGGGCCTGCGCCAGCTCTACTTCCTGTTGGGCGGGCTCATCGACAAGCTCGAGTACCTGCGCTTCGGCATCGCGTTCATCCTCGCCTTTATCGGCGTCAAACTCGTCTTCCACGCGCTTCACGAGAACGAACTCCCGTTCCTCAACGGAGGTCACGGCTTCGAATGGGCGCCGGAGATCTCGACATGGACTTCCCTCGCAGTGATCATCGGCGCGATGGCGGTCGCCACTATCGCGAGCCTCGTCAAACTGCGCGTGGATAGGCGGAAAGCACTCAACTCTGAGTAACTGCTAGCCTCTGCCCAGCGTCGACTGCGCAGCGAGGAGCGTTCCGTGAGGTCAGTGCGGATAGGCCTCGTCGAGGACCACGAGGTGGTCGGCGTCGGCCTCGGCGAGGTGATCAGGCACCAGCAGGGCTGGGAGCTCGTGAGCGTCGTCAAATCGGTCGCCGACCTCGATCTCGATTCACGGTTCGATGTGGTGCTTCTGGACCTGCGATTGGATGACGGCAGCTCCCCCGGCGACAACGTGCGGCTCCTTCACGCCGCCGGCGTACCCGTGCTCGCGTATACAGCGGGCGAGGATCCCGCGTTGCTGCGCGCCGCGGCGAAGGCGGGCATCCTCGGCATCGTTCGCAAGTCCGACCACGTCGAGGTGCTGCTCGAGGCGATCACGCGCGCCGCGGAGGGGGTGGCCGTCGCGACGACCGACTGGGCCGCGGCGATCGACGGCGACGCCCAGATCGCCGATGCCCGGCTCAGCCCGCGGGAGCGGCAGGTGCTCGGGCTCTACGCGTCCGGGGAGACTGCCGCGGGGGTGGCGGAACTCATGGGTCTCTCGAAGGACACGATTTCGGACTATGTGGGCCGCATCCGCAACAAGTACGCGCTCGCCGGCCGGCCCGCCACGACAAAAGTCGACCTCCACGTCAGGGCGCGTGAGGACGGGCTCCTTCCGCGGCTCCGCGGAGGAGCCGAAGAGTGAGGGGAGACACGGCATACGAACGGAACCTGCGCATCCTTGCCGAGGCCACCGGTCTCGGCACGATAATCTTCACCCTGCTGTCGCTCAGCGCGATCATCGAGCAGGCGCCGTACGTCAATCCCTTCGTCTACCTGCCGCTGACCATCCTGTTCTGCGGGCTCCCCGTGATTCTCGCGCCGCTCGGCGCGTGGGGGAGCGTGCGCGCCATCCGCAACCTGGCGAGGGTGCACACCGTGCTCGCCGCCCTTCTGCTGGCCCTCTGGGCGCCCGCAACGATCGCACCGCATCTCCCTGACGACCGCGGCCCGTGGCTGCTGGGCACGCTCGCCGTGGCCGCGGCGACGGCCGTCATCGGCTGGCCATCGTGGGTAGTCGTGGCGTATGTTGTCGCCCTGTCGGCGGGGGCCGCAGTACTCAGGCACATCACCCTGGAGACGCAGGACATCGTGCTGCCCCTCCAGGACGCGGTGTCAGCACTCAGCTTCTGCCTGTTCATCGCGGCTCTGCTCATGGTGACGCTGGGGGCGGGTCGAGCACAGGATGCCGCGCTCGCCATCGCGCTAGCCGATGCTCGAAGCGCCGCAGAAGTGGAGTCGCGTGCGCGGCAGCGCGCGAGGTTCGGATCTTTCGTGCACGACGACGTGATCACCACCCTGCTCGCGGCAGCCAGGGCGACGGTGCGCAGCCCGGCGATCGGCACGAGCGCCACGCGGGCGCTGGCCCGCCTCAACCAGTTCGTGGGGGCGGGAACAAGGGACGGCAGGCTGAGTACTGCGACCTTCGAGGTGGAGTTGAGATCGGCGGCGAGTGAGATCGCAGACGGCGTGCTGTTCAGCGGGTCCCTCGACGCGTTCGCGGCGACCATCCCCGCTCCTGTGGCGCTGGCAATGACTGGCGCGCTCGGTGAGGCCATCCGCAACAGCGTGCGGCACGCAGGGCCGGCCGGGATCGCATCCGATTCGGGGTTCGTCATGCGCCGGGTGGAGATCGGGGCGACCGAGCGCGTGATAGTCATCGAGGCGAGCGACGATGGGCAAGGCTTCGATTCGCGAAGGGTGGCCCCGGAGCGCCTGGGCATCCGCACGAGCATCCTCGGCAGGATGTCCGCCGTCGCCGGCGGCACATCCCACGTCTCCAGCGCCCCCGGCAGCGGCACCCGCGTGGTACTGAGCTGGGACGCGAGCGGCGCATCGTGAAGACCGACCCCAGTTCCCTGCTGCGGCTCGGCCACGCACCCGCACGGTTGTTCGTGGCGATGATCATCGCGTCCGTGCTCGTCTTCGCGCTGCCCACACTCGGCACTGTCAAAAGCACCTGGCCCGTGATCGTGGCGCTCGTTCTGTTCATCGTGGGCGCCCTCATCATGGCGCAGCGGCATCCCGACCCCTTCCCGCTGGGTAGGGCGTACATCGTGCTCGGCATCGCTGGCGCCATTACCGTGCTGGTCGACTGGAACCTGCCAGACACGGGCTGGGCCGGCTACGCCACCTGGAACTTCGGCGCGGTCAACTGGTTCCTGTTCTTCCTCTGCTTTCGGGGGCGCATCCCGCTCGGGTGGCTCGGCTTCTTCATGGAGTCGGCCATCACGGTGTTCTGGGCCGTCTCGGTCGGGCGCCCCTACCTCGACGGGGTGGACCTCGTTGTGCGCCATGCAGGAACCCTGCTCATGGGAACCCTGTTCAGCATCCTGCTGCGCCGTGCCGCGGCCAGGATCACCGCCCTGCAGGACGAACGGGTCGCCCAGGTGGCGAGCGAGTCGGCCGCGCTGACCGAGCTCCGCGAGCGCGAGGTGCAGGCAGCACAGCTCAATCGCGAAGCGCGGAATGAGCTCGAGGAGATCGCCGCGGGCCGCTACCTCGGGTCGCAGGAACAGCGAGGCTTCGAACTCGTCGAAGCATCATTGCGCGACACCCTGCGCGGCGGAGCCCTGAAATCCCCGGATGTCGCGGCCGCAGCCCGAGCGGCCCGGCTCAGGGGAGCAGCAGTCGTGCTCCTCGACGACCGCAACGACCCGCTCGACGCCGAAAACACCTCGTCGGTGGAAGCCGCGGTGCTCGCCGAGCTCGGCACCCTCGTGGAGGGCAGCCTGACGGTGCGGCTGCTGCCGGCAGGCCGGGACGTCGTCGCGACCATCGTGCGCAACGACGAAGCACGGCGGCGGATCGATATTCCGCTGGTTGGTGGCGCTTCCTAGCCAAAGGCGCTGACAGGGGAGTTGTCCCCATGCCCGATGCGCACGCCGGTACTCGAACATTGCTACGTTATGACGGAGCCTGTGCACTTGAGCAACTCTCCGAACCTTATCCTTCGGCATCAACAGGGAGTCCCATGGGAGCGATCCGCGACTACGCGTGGGATCTTCCCTATGCCCGCGTCACATTCGAGGTAAGTTCTGCCAGCGACAAGGGGCTTGTTCGCCGAGTAAACGAGGACAGCCTTGTCGCAGTGCCACCCCTCTTCCTTGTGGCAGATGGCATGGGCGGTCATGCCTTCGGTGACCGTGCCAGCCAGGAGACCGCCCGGGTACTCGGCTCTCTGCTCCCCGGAGATGAGCCGGCCAGGGCAAGCGCCATCCTCGATGCGGTAGCAGAGGCCAACCGCGCGGTGAAAGCAATCTCGGAGGATGAGTTTGCTGGGACGACTCTCGCGGGTGTGGCACTCGTCCAGGCCGACGCGGGTCAGGCGTGTCATTGGATGGCTTTCAACATCGGGGATTCGCGGATCTACAGCTGGGACGGTGTGGTTCTTCGACAGGTAAGCGTCGACCATTCCGCCGTTCAGGAGCTTGTCGACGAGGGAGTCATCACTGCGGCGGAAGCTGCTGTGCATCCAGATCGGAACGTCATCACGAGAGCAATCGGAATCGACGGCGAGCTCGAGCCCGACGTCTGGCTCCTGCCCGCGGGAGGCACCCAGACGTTTGTTATTTGTTCGGATGGGCTCACCAAGGAGCTTGACGATCGAGCGATCGAGGCGGTGCTCTCGTCGGTGGCAGCGGACTTGTCGCCGGCGGATCGGCTTGTCGCTGCCGCCCTCGCATCCGGAGGCGCCGACAACGTCACGGTGGTAGTCGTCGAATCGACAGTCTCACTCTCCGGCTCGGCCGAAGGATCTTCGGCGGACAAGCTACCCGCGCATCTTGAAGAAACACTTCCTCGACCCTAGGAGCTACCCTGTCTGAAATCTCCTACGCCCCAGCGCCCGACGGCTGGGTGGTGCTGTGTCACGTCTCAACGGTGCTTGCGATCGACCTTCCGAAGGGGTCCGATCGGGTCGATGCGCTCTGGAAGCTGGTGCGCTCCGAAGCAGCGCCTGGCGTCCTTCTCGATGAAGTTATCCGATCCGGGTTGTCTTCCGCCCCGAATTTCGTGTTGGTCGGCGGGGGTGCGGGGTCACAGACCAGGGTGTTGGTGAGGGGTAGCGCGCTGCTGCGCGTCTCTAGCCCGACCGGTGAGCGCGAGATTAGTGGCGAAGGGGTGTCGAGTTGGATCGAACAGGTACTCGACGGGATCAGCGGCTATGAACTTCAGCTGAAGTCGATGCCGGCAGCAACGACCTTCCTTCCCCTCGAGAGTGGTGTGGTCAGGGCCGTGGCTCTCCGAGCGGGCAGCTATTCAACCTCCGCTTCAGTTGGCCCGGCAATACAGGCGCCCGCGAAGCCAGCTGCCGCGCCCAAAGCCCAGCCCGTTGACATCTCGAAAAAGATGCCGGTCTCCGATCTCGAGGCCACGCTGGCCGGACAGACTACGACGATCTCGGCCGAATCGCTGGCCGAACCCGTCGCGCCGAGTCCAGCAGTGGGGGCTTCCGATAGCTCGGGCTACGACCACCTTTTCGGCGAGACGGTAGTCCGGAAGGTCGAGGATGCGGCTGTGCGCGAATCCGACTCGATTGAGTCGGGCATGCTCGTCGGACCACCCCCGCCCGCATCCGGTTCACCCGCTCCTGCCCCCCAGGACCTCGAGGGCGATCACGACGGTCACACGGTGATGGTGTCGGATATCGCGGCGCTGCGGGCCAGGCGGAAAGCGGCCCGCGCGGCGGCTCCCGCTCCGGAACCTCCGGTACCCACGCTGTACCTCGAGTTGTCGACCGGCGGTCGGGAGCAACTCGATCAGCCGCTTATCATCGGCCGGGCACCCAGTGCCTCCCGAGTGCCGGGCGGCAGGGTGCCTCGGCTGGTGAGCATGAACACGCCCAACCAGGACATCTCCCGCACTCACGCCCAGATCACTGCGGAAGGAGGGACGGTGGTCGTCACCGACCTGCATTCCAGCAACGGGACGATGGTGACTCTTCCGGGGAAGCCAGCCCAGAAACTCCGCCCGGGTGAGCCATCCGCTGTCATCGTCGGCACCATCATCGACCTCGGTGACGGGGCTACGCTCACCGTCTGCGAGTCGGTATGAACAGGCGCACGAGCGACCCTCCACAGCTGAAGGGATTCACGTTCTCCCAGGTGCTTGGCTCTGGTGGATTCTCCGACGTGTTCCTCTACGACCAGCAGCTTCCCAAGCGGCGGGTGGCAGTAAAGGTCCTCCTGAGTGACGGTCTGACCGCTGCCAGCCAGGAGGCGTTCATCACCGAAGCGAACGTGATGGCGCAGCTTTCGCATCCCTACATCGTCAAGATCTACCACGCTGACGTATCGGATGATGGCCGACCGTACCTCATCATGGAGTACTGCTCGGGTCAGAACCTCGCCGACCAGTACAAGCGACAGCCGCTGAGCGTGGTTGAAGCACTGCGTACGGGCATCCGGCTGTCCAGCGCGATAGCGACGGCGCACGCAGCAGGCATCCTGCATCGGGATATCAAGCCTGCAAATGTGCTGACGAACGACTACGGCTGGCCGGCACTCACTGACTTCGGCATCTCCTCGGCGTTGGAGGAGGACCTTCCGAGCCTGACCACGACCCGAGCCGCGTTGGCCGAGTCCGGCTCTACTACCGGGAGCGAGTCCGTGGGAATGTCGATCCCCTGGTCGCCGCCCGAAATGTTTGAGGACGATCCAAAACCCGACGTTCGCTCGGACGTGTTCTCGCTTGCCGCAACCATCTACACGCTTCTCGCCGGCCGAACACCGTTCGAAGTCGGCGGCCGCTCGAACCAGTCCCTCGACCTCATCAGTCGAATTGAGCGCGGGGCCATCACCCCGATGGAACGCCAGGATGTCCC
Organism: Rhodoglobus sp.; assembly: GCA_025464445.1. Taxonomy (GTDB): domain Bacteria; phylum Actinomycetota; class Actinomycetes; order Actinomycetales; family Microbacteriaceae; genus Rhodoglobus. The sequence continues at coordinate 58,248 of JAODLY010000016.1, forward strand.
ATCCTCGCTGCTCGCGGTGCTTCGGAAGGGGATGGCGACCAACCGCGAACAGCGCTTCGCGACCGCAGTCGACTTTGCCAGGGCACTGCAGCGTGTGGAACTCGAGCTGTCATACTCACCAACACCGATCGATGTTCCGAACCTCGTGGTTCCACAGCCCGAGGCGCGCATCGACGACAATCACGCCGACGCGACGAGGGCGAGGTCGGTCACCTCCATCGCGGCGCAGGCACCCCAGGTGATCAGCGCGCCGTCGCAGAACGTGGCGCCGCCCGCGGCATCCGGAACTGCCTCTACCCTCGTCGCAGAAGCGACGGTCATTCGCGGCAAACCGTCGGCACCAGCCGAGGCAACCCTACTGAGGGCAAAGCCCGCCGTCGCGGATACGGAGTCCGTGCAGCCCGCCAGGCGACGTCGTGGGCTGGCCGTCGGTGTGGTGGTCGGAGTCGTACTCCTTGTCGTGGCGGGGATCGTTGCGGCGTCCACCCTGGTGAGGCCGACCGGCAAAGCAGCAGAAACAACCACTTCTGAGGTGGCGACCGACCCAAATGCGTCGGGCCCTGTCGTCTCCGACGTCATCCCGACTCCAACCCTGGTGTCGGCCGCCGAAGGCGCCGATGGAAGTTCCGTGGTGTTCACCTGGTCGAACCCGGACGGGGTCCCGAGCGACACATACGTCTGGCAACGCACCGACGGTGCAGGAGATCCGGAGAAGGTCCCAACCGACCAGTCGACGACTCAGATCGCCGGAGTCTCGCCTGGCACGAAGGTCTGCATCAGTGTTTATGTGCGCCGGGATGGCCAACTCTCCGCCGATCCGCTCGCAGCCTGCTTCCCATGAAACCGCTGCGTTTGGAGTTCTGCGGTGAGTGGTACGACATCACCGAGCCGGAGGGTTTCTCGATCGGCCGCGAGTCCGACCTCGTGATCGATGACAACCCCTACCTTCATCGTCGGTTCCTGCAGATCTATCCGGACTTCGGAATGTGGTGGCTCGGCAATGTGGGTAACCTTCTCTCCGCAACGGTCACCGACGCGACGGGGCACGTGCAGGCCTGGCTGTCGCCGGGAGCGCGGCTTCCCATCGTCTTCGAACAACTGCATGTGCTGTTCAGCGCCGGAGCCACGACGTACGACCTCACGATCTACTCTGACGACGACTTCTACAGCTCATCTTCGGCGCTCGCTGGAATCACGGGCGCGACAACCATTGACCCGATTCCCCTCACGTCCAGCCAGCGACTTCTCATTGTCGCGCTGTCCGAAGACGTCCTGCGTCAGCGGGTGCCGGGGCGAGGGGAGATTCCGACATCGAACCAGGCCGCCGCGCGCCTCGGGTGGAACCTCACCACATTCAACCGCAAACTCGATAACGTCTGCGACAAGCTCGACAAGACGGGGGTCGCGGGGCTACGCGGGGGGCGAGGAAACCTGGCGACAAACCGCCGCGCGCGCCTCGTGGAATATGCGGTGTCTACTCGGCTGGTTAGCGTTGACGACCTCGCACTCTTGGATGGGCCAGAGCCGAGCTAGATACATGGGGAGTGCTCCCCATCGCATTCCTGAGGTGACCTCGACAAGATAGCAACACCGTAGATGGCATTGCGGCTAGAAGCGCCCCCCTTTTTTGGGGGTCCGCTGAAGAGCAATAAGTCGCCGGCGATATTTGTGGGAAATATCCAACTGCTAAGTTCATGCCGAACCCGTCAGCCCAGAGGCGTGGTTCAGAGTTGTAGGAAGAGGAACGGTGACGCTGCTGGCCTGGCTTCGCGGTCGCAAGAGGACCGCGTCGGCAACTGCACTCGCAGTCCTTATCGCTGCGCCCGTGACCGTTGCGGTACTCCATCAGGGTTTCCCAATTTCCGACGTGAACCTCGCCTCCAGAGATGTCTGGGTCACCAACGGCCATGACAATCTGACCGGTCGACTCAATATGCAGATCGGCGAGCTGAACGCCAGCGCCTATCAGAAACTCGCCAGCAAGTCATTCGACGTGATGCAGGATGGCACCGATGTCTTCGTGTACAGCCAGGACCAGGGTCCCGACGGCAGCGGCTCGATAGAACGCGTGGACCCCGCCGATGTGACGCTGGGCCAGAAGATCACCGTTCCCCAGGGAGCCGCTGTGACCTTCGGCGGAAAAGTCATCACGATTGTGCGGCCGTCAGACGGTGCCCTTTGGGTTGTCCCTGCCACGGGGAAGCTCGAATTCGACACGAGCACGGCCAAGCCGCTGATGAAACTCGGGGCGAATGCGCAGGCGGTCGTCACGCTTGGCGGCGTTGTTTTCGCTGTTTCGGCGAAGAAGGGCGAGTTGTACCGCATCGAGGGTGTCGGAGCTGTCGCGGCTCACAAGGCCTCGGTCGCCGTGAAGGACTACACCCTCAGTGCGGTGGGGGACCGTGCCGTGATCCTCGACACGACAAACAACCAAATCATCAAGGATGACGGCGGCACTATCCCCCTGGATTCGAAGGCGCTGCGCATTCAGCAGGTCGGCCCCGACAAGGATTTCGTTGTGGTCGCTTCCGGAGACTCCCTTCTGAAGGTTTCCTTCAACGGTCAGGTCGTCTCGCTGCCCGCGAACATCACCTCCCCAGCGACTGATCCGGTTGAGGTCGCAGCACCCGTCGTGGTGGGGGACTGCATCCACGGGGCGTGGGCCGCTGCGAAGAGTCGCTACCTGGGCGCCTGCGACGGGAAGACTCCTTCGGAGCAGGACATCAATCAAGGGACAAAGGACTCGCGGCTGGAGTTCCGGGTCAACCGCGCTGTGGTCGCGCTCAACGATGTCGTAAGCGGAAACGTCTGGCTCGTGACCCAGAACATGACTCTGGTCAACAACTGGAAAGAGGTCGCCCCACCCCGGCCGGATCAAGGCCAGGAAACCGACCAAACGGTGGTGAAGCAGACCTTCGAGGACACCTTGGCGCAGCGGACGGAGGAGAACCACCCACCGGTCGCCAGGGACGACAATCTCGGCGTGCGTCCGGGCAAGTCGACGATCCTGTCGGTGCTCGACAATGACACAGATCCCGACGGGGACGTGCTGACGATCTCCAGCACGACTGACACAACTGGTGCACTCCAAATCATCGACGGTGGCCAAGCCCTGCAGTTCACCTCGGACCCAGCAGCATCAGGCACCGCGTCCTTCGGCTACACCGTTTCGGACGGTCGTCCGGGGGGAGTTGCCGAAGCCCAGGTCAACGTTGCCATCAGGCAGGCCACCGAAAACCTCGCTCCGACATCCGTGAGGCCGAGCGGTGTGGAGATCGAAGCCGGTCAGACCGTCACCTACAACGTGCTCACCGACTGGATCGACCCGGACGGCGATGTCCTCCAGGTAACTGCGGCCAGCCCGGCCACGGCTGACGTGGTCCGTTTCCGCCCCGATGGACAGATCACCTTCACGAACACGAGCACCGACCTCGGGCAGAAGGTCGTTAACGTCACGGTTTCCGACGGCACCCTTTCCACTGAGGGCCAGCTCATCGTTGACGTCAAGGCCACCGGTGAATTGAGCCCCGTCGGCACCCCCGACTTCGCATCGACCTTCGTTGGCAAGTCGGTCGCCGTGTCGGCGCTCGACAACGATCGTTCTCCTTCCGGAGCGCCCCTGACGATGGTTTCGGTCAAGGCGCTCACCGAGGGTGTCACCACCTCACTGGATCTTGACCACGGCGTCGTCACGGCGACCGCAGGAGCCGTCGGCGCGTACTACCTGGAATACACGCTCGCGGCCGGCGTGAAGACGAGCATCGGGGTCATCAGGGTGGATGTGCTCGAGGAGCCTGCCAAGCCACTCCCGCCGACCGCAGTGAAAGACACGGCCTACGTACGCCCCAACGAGCCGACGACGCTTGCCGCTCTGGCTAACGACCAGTCACCGAGTGGCCGGGTCATCGGCATCCAGAGTGTCTCGCTCCCGCCCGAAGCTGAGCAGTTGTCCGTCGAGGTTCTCAACAGCGCTGTGCTGAGGATCACCGCACCGTCGGGTATGACCGCCGCAGTCACATTCACCTACACGATTTCCGACGGATTGAACTCCTCGACAGCGGGCGTCACGGTGGTGCCCGTTCCCGAGCTGACCAAGCACCAGGCACCGATCGCGAAGGATGACACGATCAAGGTTCGTGTCGGTGATATCGCCTCTGTTTCCGTGCTGGACAACGACTATCACCCTGACGGCGCCCGAATGCTGCTCGATCCCACGCTCGTGCAGACAAACGTGGGCGACGACGGGCTTGCGTTCGTGACCGGCAACACGGTGCGAATCCAGGCACCCACTGTCCCGGGCCAATACTCGGTTACCTACCGCATCTACGATGCCTTCAATGAATCGGCGGTCGCGAACGTGGTGTTCACGGTGCTCGCCGACGATGCCGCCAACAACGCTGCACCTATGCCGCGACCACTCACGGCGCGCGTCTTTCAGGGCGGATCGGTGACAATCGAGGTACCCCTCAGCGGCATTGATCCTGACGGCGACTCGACAGTTTTGGTCAGCGCATCCGGGGCGGGCCACGGCGAGGTGATCGCTCAGTCGAGCACCGCGTTCACGTATCAGGCCTACAACGATGCGGCCGCGCTGGGGACGGACTCCTTCACCTACGAAGTGCGCGACTCCTTCGGCAAGACGGCCACAGGGCAGATCCAGATCGGGGTGATCAAGCATCCCGCTACCGTCCCGTCGCCGACGGCGGTCAACGACGCCGTGAGCATTCGCCCCGGGCGTACCGCGTCGATACCGGTAATGGCAAACGATTCAGACCCCAGCGGCTACCCGATCTCGATCGAGCCGAAGCTTCTCGAGGTGCAGGACGGAATCACCGCCAAAGTTGACAACAAAGCGGTGGTCGTCACCGCCGGCGATGTCGAGGGTACCTTCGTTTTCCACTACGCCATCACGAACGGCAAGGGAGGTAAGGATGATGCCTTTGTCACGGTGAAGGTATCCAAGGATGCTCCCCTGCAGCCCCCGGTCGCGATCGATCACGTGGTCGAAGTGAAGGATATCGTCGGCAAGAAGACTGTCGACGTCAAGGTTCTCGACGGTGCGCAGAACCCGGGCGGTCTGATCAGCGACCTTGTCGTCACCGTCGAGGGGGCGAACGCGGGCTCAGCAGAGATCCTGGCCGGCGGCATTGTTCGCGTCACCCTCGGAGACAGCCGACAGGCCATCGCGTACCGCCTGACGAACAAGACCGATGACCTCAGTGCCATGGCATTCGTGGTCGTCCCCAAATACACGAGCAATCTGCCACCCGTCCTCAAGCCCGCCCTGGTCAAGGATCCGCCCGTGATCGGGCAGAACCAGACCAAGCAGTGGAAGCTCACCGATCTGCTCGATGTCCCCTCCGGCCGCGAAGTCCGGGTCATCAATGGGTCTACCGCTACTGCGGGACGCAGCAACGGCGACCCGGTCAGCCCGGACCAGTTCACGATCCAGTACACGCCCGAGAAGGACTACCGCGGGCAGGCCCTGATCACCTTCCAGGTCACCGACGGCGACTCGGCCTCCGACACGAGCGGCAACCAGGCGACCATCCAGCTGCGTGTCGTTGTCGGCGACCCCAACTTCGAGGATGTGCCGCCGACGTTCTCTGACAGCACAGTGTCGATCCAGGCCGGCGAGGCAGCGACTTCGGTGGATCTGCGGGCGGCGAGCTCACACCCGAACCCGAGCATCCTGGCGCAACTCAGCTACTCGGATATGACCGGGCAGACGTCGGACATTCAGGGCAATATCAGCGGCTCGACCCTTTCGGTCTCGGCTCCCTTCGGCGTGCAGCCGGGCGCAACGACAACGCTTAAGTTCAACGTTGTCTACAAGGGTTTCACCGTACCTGCACAGGTTCAGGTACGTGTCGTCGCCTCGACACGTCCACCCGCCCAGGCCGTTGACGACGTCGAGCCCGAGGGCCGCGCGAGCTCCACCTACACGATCTCCCCGCTCGACAACGACTTCAACCCATTTGCCGCCGAAGGCAAGAGCCTCAAGATCGTGAACGCCCAGTTCGAAGGCAACGACCTGGGTGCGACAATGACCTCCACCGCATCGACGGTCACAGTTCACACCGGCACAACGAAGGCCGGCACGATCAGCATCATCTACACGATTCGGGATGCCACAGATACGGCAGCTCGTGAGGTGCAGGGTCGCATCACCGTGGTGGTGGCGAGCGCGCCGGAGCCGGTCACGTCATTCGTGCTCAGCAACCCGGGATCGCAGACAGTTACCGTGGTGTTCGACCCACCGAGTAGCAGCAACGGGGCCGTGATCACCAGCTATACGGTGCAGATCGCGGGCTCACCGGGCACGGCGTCTCGCATTGACTGCCAACCGGGTTCTGCGTGCACATTTACCGGTCGAGACAACGGAGCCTCGCAGACCGTCACGGTTGCAGCCACGAACAAGGTCGGGACGGCGCAGTCTGGTAGCCAGTCGATCACGCCATATGGCACGCCGTCTCCGCCTACCGGGCAGGTGCTGAGCACGAACAGCGCCTATGCCACCGCCACCATCACCCCGGAGTGGTTTGCTCCTTCGGACAACGGTGGTGGTTCGATCACCTACCAGTGGAACTTCACGCAGGGCAGTGGCGCCTCCGGTTCGACCGGGGGAACGAGCGGAAGCGGTCAATCTGTCGGCCAGGGCGACTACACCTTCCAGGTTCGTGCGTGCAACCCGGGTGGATGCTCTGCGTTTGTGTCTGCGTCCAGACATATCGACGTGCCTCCGACGTGGTCGGTGAATGTAGACGCTGCCGACAGTTGCGCCCAGCAGACAAACGCCGTCCCCGGCCAGACCACGGGGTGCAAGGCGAGCAACGGCCACACGTGGATCCCAGCAGGGACCGGCTTGACCGTCTCCTGCTATGTGAGCTGGAGCAATCTCTCCGTCGCCGGCGAGGTCCCTTCGATCTGGTACTACATCTCGACCGGGTCCTACAGCGGCTACTACGTCGCGCACCGGACCCTCGCCCCCCCGAACGACCCAAACGGCTACGTCCCCAGCGGCATGCCCGGCTGCTAGAAGGAGAAATCAAAATGCCAGTAACCCAAGAACAAGCAACATGGTTCGCCGACGCGTTCGGCAAGCTGGTCGACAACGTCGACCTGGCGATCATGGGCAAGAAGCACGTCATCCGGTTGGTGGTGGCCGCCATGCTCTCCGATGGCCATGTGTTGTTGGAGGACTTCCCTGGGACGGGTAAGACCGTGCTTGCCAAAGCGTTAGCCAATACCTTGGACGGCACGCACTCGCGAATCCAGTTCACCCCAGACCTGCTTCCGTCTGACGTGACGGGCGTCACGATCTACGACCAGGGCAAGGGCAAGTTCGAGTTCCACAAGGGACCGATCTTCGCGTCTGTCGTGCTTGCCGATGAGATCAACCGTGCGTCGCCGAAAACCCAGAGCGCGCTTCTCGAGGTCATGGAGGAAGGGGTCGTCACTGTTGATGGCGTCGGCCATTCGGTCGGCGCTCCGTTCATGGTCATCGCCACCCAGAACCCCGTAGAGCAGGCCGGAACGTACAAGCTGCCCGAAGCGCAGCTCGACCGATTCCTCATCAAGACTTCGCTGGGGTACCCCGATCACCAGACCTCGGTGACGCTGCTGCTCGACTCCGCGAACCGGGCACGGGCATCCAAAATCTCGCCGATCATCAAGTCCGACTCGATCGTGACGATGGCTGCCATGGCCTCCGAAGTGTTCGTCGACGCGTCGATCATGGAGTACATCAGCGAGATCGTCACCTCGACGCGTTCCAACAAGGATGTCGCGCTCGGCGTGAGCATGCGCGGCGCGCTCGCCCTCGCACGCGCGGTCAAGACCTGGGCGATTGCCTCTGGACGCAGCTACGTCACCCCCGACGACGTGCGGGATCTCGCCGTCGCCGTACTTGCCCACCGCATTATCGTGGACCCCGAGTCGGACTTCGCGGGAGTGAAGGCCGAGGACATCGTGGAGCGCATCCTCGTCGACATCGCACCGCCGGCATACCGCGCAGCATGACCGCGGCGACGGATGCGCCGGCGCGACCGGGTGGCTCAGGCCGCCCGGGGATTTCGCCTGCCCTCGCCTTTGCGAACCGAGCTCGTCGGGGTGTCGAGCGCGCCTGGACCTCGCTGAAGCGGGGCGCAGCTTCGGTCAACGCCATCGCCCGGCCGCTTGCGGTCCTCGTCCTGCTCCGCTTGCGGCCATACCTGGGCATCGTGTCGCCCGCCGGGTGGATTGCCCTTGCGCTCGGTGTCGGGTCGCTCACCTCGGGTGCTGTCCTGGGCTGGCAGGAATTGACCTATGTGGGAGTCACAATCCTCGCCGCGCTTGCGGTGTGCACTGTGTTTCTGTTCGGGCGATCCACCTACGCCGTACTGATTGAGCTGAACCCGAGCCGTGTGGTGGTGGGGCAGCGGGCACTCGGTCGCCTGCTCGTCACCAACAGCGGATCGAAGGGTTTGCTTCCTGCTCGGCTCGAGCTTCCGGTCGGCAACAGCCTGGCAGAATTCGCCATCCCCTCTCTGAAACCTGCCGAAGAGCACGAGGAGTTGTTCGCGGTCCCGACGAACCATCGGGCGGTCATCGTCGCTGGTCCGGCTGTGTCCGTGCGTGGTGATCAGCTGGGGCTTCTCAGGCGGACAGTTCGCTGGGCAGACCCGGTCGACCTCTTCGTTCACCCCGTCACTGTCCCATTGGCACCCTCTGCAGCCGGCCTTGTACGCGATCTCGAAGGATTGGTGACGAAGAAGATCACCAACAATGACATCTCCTTCCACGCGCTCCGTCCCTACCAGCCGGGCGACGACCGTCGCTATGTGCATTGGCGCACCTCGGCGCGCACCGGTCAGCTCATGGTGCGGCAATTCGAGGAGACCCGGCGGTCCCAGCTGACAATCATCCACAGCGAATACACCGGCTACTACGCCTCCGACACTGAGTTTGAGCTGGCAGTGTCAGTCATGGCCTCAATGGCCGCGCAAGTGATTCGCGACGGCACGCAGATGAGCGTGGTGACGGAGACCCGTCGGCTGCGCACCCACAGCCCCAGTGCATTGTTGGATGACTCGTGCCGCCTTGAGATCGTTGGCAAGCGTCACTCCGGAGCTCGTGAATTCGCACGCGACGTCACTCGTCGCCTTCCACCTCCCAGTGTCTTGATCGTCGTTGCCGGATCGCTCATGACAACATCCGACTATCGCGCGATCGAGCTGCTGTTCCCGAGTGACGCGAGCATGATCGCCTTCCACGTCGAAGAGGGCGGCCTGCCGGCCCTCAAACCTGTTTCCGGAATGCAGGTTGCCACGATCGGCCAACTATCCGACCTCCCCAAGGTTCTCCGCCGGGCAGGGGTGTGATGGCCGAGGCATCCGTATCCGTCCGTTCTGGCTTGTCGCCTCGCGTATGGGTAGATATCGCGGTATTGACCGTCCTGTCGTCGATCGGCCTTCTGGGATTCGCGACGTCATTCGGTGACCTCAGCTACCTCGTTGCCGGCTTCGGTGGCCTCCTCGTCGGCACCGGATCGGCTCTCGCGGCTGCTTACTTCAAGTTCGACGCCATCCTCACCACGCTTGCCGTCGTTGTCGCCTATTTCCTCTTGGGCAGCCTTTTCGCAATGCCGGCGCAGGCGACATTCGGATTCCTCCCTAACCTCGAGACCTTCTCCGGCCTGGCCGTCGGGGCTGTCTTCGGCTGGGCAGACATTGTCACGCTCACGACCCCTGTGGCGGCCCCCGACTACATCGGCGTACTGCCATATATCTCCACCTGGCTCGTCGGTGTCGTGAGTGCAACGTTGGTCGCTCGCTGGTTCGTGTCGCGTGGCCGTAATGCACCAAGGTCATTCGCTGCTCTCGTAGGCCCGATTGCCATCTACGTCACGAGTGTCCTGACTGGCACCGAAGTTCCTTACTTCGCGGCCCTTCGCGGCATCGGCTTCGCCGTCATCGCCTTGGTGTGGATGTCGTGGCGCGTTTCCTCCAACCAGCAGACCATGGGCTCCACCGCATCGCGCGGGGTGCTCCGTCGCCGGATTCTCGGTGTGGCAGGTGTCGCTCTGGCTGCAATTGTCATCGGCGGCACTCTCGGGTTCGCGACCGCTCCACCACAGTCCAGCCGATTCGTGTTGCGCGACAACATCCAGCCGCCCTTCGACCCCCTGCAATATCCGAGCCCGCTTTCCGGATTCCGCAAATACACCAAAGACTCCTTCAAGAACCCGGATGCCGTACTCTTCACGATCACTGGACTCCCGTCCGGACAACGGGTCCGGATCGCGACGATGGATGCATATGACGGCAGGCTGTGGAACGTTACCGGCCCCGAAGTGTATGCGGATGGCTCTGGTGCTTTCGCCCTGATCGGGCACCGCACCCAATCCGCATCCCTGCTGACAAAGGGGGGTCGCGCGACCATCGACGTCAAGATCGAGGATTACACGGGTGTGTGGCTGCCAACCGTTGGCTACGCGAACGACATCGCGTTTGATGCTTCCGCCGATCTGAGTTCGACGTCCCTGCGCTACAACGCCGAAACCGGAATCGCCGTCGTCACCGGCGGGCTGAAGAAGGGGATGCAGTACGAAGTGCAGGCCGACACCGAGAAGGTGCCAACCGACGACGAGTTGAAGACCGTGCCCGTAGCCAACGTCGAACTTCCGGCAGTCTCCAACATTCCTGACACTATCGCCTCGAAGGCCACGCAGCTCGCTGGCGACGCTGTCACCCCCATCGAGCAACTGCGGGCGATCGAGCAAGCGTTAAGCACCGAGGGTTACCTCAGCCATGGCACTGCCTCAAACCAGCCGCCCTCGAGCGCTGGTCACGGTGCGGATCGCATGAGGTCATTGCTCACCGCAAACCAATGGATCGGCGACGACGAGCAGTTTGCATCCGCCTTTGCGCTCATGGCTCGAAGCCTCGGATACCCAGCACGCGTGGTGATGGGCTTCGCGCCCAAGGAGACCACCGGGGGGCCGATCGCGGTCAAAGGTGCTGACGTGAAGGCGTGGGTGGAGGTCGCTTTCGACGGAGTGGGTTGGATCCCGTTCGACCCAACCCCGCCCGAGTTCAAGGACATTCCACCGGACACGACCACCAAGCCGAAGACCGAACCTCAACCCCAGGTTCGTCAACCCCAACGAACCGACGCCAAGCAGGATGATCTGCTCTCCCCTGTCGACCTCAAGAAGACCGACGACAAGCCCAACGGCTTCGCGATTCCGGGGTGGGTGTGGAATGTGCTTGCTGCGATCGGTATCCCTGCCGCCGTCTACTTCATACCGCTCCTCCTCATCGGATACCTCAAGCGTCGCCGCCGTGCCAAGCGCCGCAACGCAGACAAAGCCGATCAGCGCGCTGCTGGAGCGTGGGACGAACTCGTTGACACGTATGCCGAACTTGGGTACTCCGCACCTCGCAAAGCAACCCGCCTGCAGCTGGCCCTGGATTTCGAGGGTCAATTCCGCGAGGAAGTCGCGGCCCGCCAGCTCGAGCGCGCCTCAGCTGATGTGCGCGCGGCGGCCAAGGTCGCCCGTATCGAAGCGAAGGCTGCCACTGACTCGACCTCACGCGGTACCGCGGACCGAATCACTTCGGCACTCGACGCGACGGTCGTGCGGGCGCGGGAAGTCGCGGCCTGGCGCCCGGGCGTCAACGACGACCGCGCGCCCCTTCCCGCCATCCCAGGGCTTCGCGAGTTCGCGGTCTCGGCTGACCGCGCGGTGTTCTCCGGTGCGGAGCTTGATGATCACCAGGTGGATGAACTTTGGACCGGTGCCCTCGATGCGGAGGGGGCAGCGCAGCGCTCGGTGAGCTGGTTCCGTCGCCGGCTCAGTAAGTTTCGGATCCGACCCAGTCGAGACTTAACCGATGCCCTGTCGGCCCGCCTCACCGCGGCAGTACCCACGTCTATCCGAGGAGCCTTCACCCGATGAAGATCAAGCTGACACTGGTACGCCCCGGCAATGATGCCGTGGACCTGTCCATCACTGCCGAGCCCACAAGCTCGGTTGCGGACATCGCGCGTGAGCTGTACAACGCCGACCCGAAGCGTACGGGCGCGCCGCATGCGAATTCCGAGGCATTGACGCTGCGCGCGCATCGCCCCGGGGACCTGAGCGGCAGTGCGGGGACCCGGGCCATTGAGCCGACGGTTTCTCTTGCTGACTCGTCCCTGGCGAGTGGTGCCGTGGTCTCGCTGGCGCCGATTGCCGAACTGTCCAGGAACGCAAAGAATTCTGCCAGTGCAGCCGTCATAAAGGTGGAGTCCGGCGTTGATGCTGGCAAGCAATTTCCCCTGCCCCTGGGGTCGTCGACCCTCGGACGTGATTCGAGCAACCGGGTCGTACTCGCTGATCCGCTCGTATCGAAGGTGCACCTGAGGATCAACGTCACCGACTCGGCCGAGGTCATCGATTTGGGGTCAGCCAACGGCACTCTCGTTAACAGTGAGCAGGTAGACAGAGCGACGCTCGCACCAACTGACATCGTCACGCTCGGCGACACCACGCTTTCGATCGCGGTGACCGCGCAGGCCGCGGGCGATGAGGTGGCTGGCACGGTGTACTTGAACCGCTCGCCTCGCCTTGATCCACAGTATCCCGGGCGTAAGTTCAAGGCGCCGGAGGCTCCCGAGCGCCAGAAACCGCAGAAGCTCCCGTGGCTGGCGATGCTCGCGCCACTGGTCATGGGAGTCGTGCTTTACCTCCTGACTAAGAACCTGCTCTCCGTCGTCTTCGTGGCGTTGTCGCCTGTGCTGCTGCTGGGCACGTTCATCGACAACCGGATCCAGACTCGTCGCCAATGGAAGCAGGCGAAGAAGGACTTCGAGGCGACAATCAGGTCGATCGAAACCGAGATCGTGGCAGAGCACGAGCTTGAACGAACGGGACGGTTGAACGAAGCGCCGTCGGTCCACGAGATTGTCGCAGACGGCAAGGGGCGTGGCCCACTGCTTTGGACGCGGCGCCCCGAGCACGACGCGTTCCTGCTGGCGCGACTGGGGCTCGGCCAGATGCCCAGCCGGGTCCAGATCGAGACACCAGCCGAGCGCAGGGGCGTCGACGAGCACTGGCAGATGATCCAGTCCCTCGCGCTTCGCACAGCCCTCGTGGATGGCGTTCCGGTAAGCGAGAACCTCAGACGCAGCGGCAACCTCGGCGTCGCCGGGTCGCGCTCACTGGTGTCAGGGGTTGCCCGAAATATCGTGATCCAACTCGTCGGCCTTCATTCGCCGTCGGAGCTCGTGGTCGCAGCTGTCGCCTCGAAGTCCAGCGCGGAAACCTGGGACTGGCTCAAATGGCTGCCTCACGTCGGCTCTGCACACAGCCCTCTCGTCGCATCGCCACTGGCGATCGGCGGGCAAGGCACTGCTGCCCTGGTTTCTGAACTCGACGAATTGATCGAGAAACGAATCGCGCCGGCGCCCGGAGACGCGACGGCCACGTTGCCTGTCATAATCCTGATCGTCGAGGACGACGCGCCGATCGAGCGCGCCCGGCTCGTCAAGCTCGCCGAACTCGGCCCGCAGGTGGGGGTGCACCTCATCTGGATCGCCCCATCGTTGGCCAGGTTACCCGCTGCCTGCCGGACCTTCCTCGAACTCACCCCGGCCTCCGGCGACGCCATCGCTGGGTTCGTTCATATCGGCTATGCAGTCCAGCCGGTGCAGTGCGATTCAGTCGACGCCGAGACCGCGCTCGCATTCGCGCGTAGTGTTGCTGCACTTGTCGACGCCGGTGCGCGTACCGATGACTCGAGCGACTTGCCGCGCTCGGTTTCGTTGCTGCACCTCATCGGCACGGATGTCGGACAAGATTCCGAATCCGTGCTCGAGCGCTGGCAGGAGACGAATTCCGTGTTGACTGGGCCGAGGGCATCCCGATCCATCGGAAAGTCCCGCCCCAACCTGCGCGCGGTCTTTGGGCAGGGAAGCGCAGAGCCCTTCGCCCTGGATCTGCGAGCTGACGGCCCGCACGCGCTCGTCGGCGGAACGACGGGTTCAGGCAAGAGCGAGTTCCTGCAGGCATGGGTGCTCGGACTTGCAACCGCGCACTCACCGCAGCGCGTCTCCTTCCTGTTCGTGGACTACAAGGGAGGGTCGGCGTTCGCCGATTGCGTACAGCTGCCACACACTGTCGGCCTCGTCACCGACCTGAGCCCGCACCTGGTTCGCCGCGCCCTCACCTCCCTCCGCGCCGAGCTGCAGTTCCGCGAACACCTCCTGAATCGCAAGGGCTACAAAGACCTGATCGAACTCGAGCGCAGCGGCGATCCCGAGGTGCCGCCAAGCCTGCTGATAATCGTGGATGAATTCGCCGCGCTGGTGAATGAGGTTCCCGAGTTTGTAGATGGCGTCGTGGATGTCGCGCAAAGGGGTCGCTCACTCGGACTCCACCTGGTGCTGGCCACCCAACGCCCCGCCGGGGTCATCCGCGACAATCTACGGGCAAATACCAACCTGAGGGTAGCTTTGCGAATGGCCGACGAGGATGACAGTTCCGATGTGCTCGGCACTCCGATGGCGGCAACCTTCGACCCCGCGATCCCGGGCCGAGCAGCCGCCAAGACGGGGCCGGGGCGGATCCGGTCATTCCAGTCGGGATACGCCGGCGGATGGACGAGCGATGTGCCCGAGCCCAGCGCGGTGCTCGTCGAGGAACTGAGCTTCGGCATCCCCGTGTCGTGGGATCCGCCCAAGGATTTCGCTGCAGAAGCCGCGAAGGAAGCAAAGGCACAGGGCCCAACCGACATCAAACGAATCGTTGCGACCGTGCGCAAGGCCGCCAAGGAAGCGGCGATCCCGGAACTCCGGAAGCCGTGGCTGCCGGTGCTCGCGTCGTCGTACGACTACTCCAAGCTTCCTACACGCCGTACGGACGACGAACTCGTCATTGGTGTCGTGGATGACGCACGGCGACAGTCCCAGCCGACCGTGTCGTACTTCCCGGACCGCGATGGCAACGTCGCGGTAATCGGAACGGGTGGATCGGGCAAGAGCACCGTGCTGCGCACCCTCGCAGTCGCGTCAGCCGTCACGGTACGCGGCGGTCCTGTGCACGTTTACGGGCTCGACTTCGCAGGCGGCGGGCTGCAGATGCTCGAGGCCCTCCCTCATGTCGGATCGATTATCAACGGCGACGACGAAGAGCGTGTAGCGCGACTTCTGCGCTGGCTCCGCGACCTGGTGGATCAACGCGCGGTGAAGTACTCCGAAGCACGCGCCGGGAATATCGTCGAATACCGCAAGATCGCCAATGCTCCAGATGAGCCCCGCATCATGCTGCTGCTGGACGGCATGGGCGCGTTTCGCGAGGCGTACGAAGCCAGCGCGAGTTCCGCTTGGTTTTCAGTCTTCTCGCAGATCGCTACTGACGGTAGGCAGGTCGGCGTGCACGTTGTTGTCACGGGCGACCGTTCGGGAGCGATTCCCACCTCGTTGTCCTCCTCGATCCAGCGCCGACTCGTGCTGCGTATGGCGAGCTCGGATGACTACGGGATGCTGAACGTCGCGGGGGACATCCTCAATCCGCTGTCGTCCCCCGGTCGTGGCATCCTGGACGAACTCGAGACGCAGATCGCCGTGCTCGGTGGGGACCCGAACGTCGCCGTCCAGGCGCGCGAGATCGAGAGGCTTGCCGCAGCGATGGTGAAGGCCGGGGTGACTTCTGCGCCCTCTATCGAGCGCCTCAGCGACTTCGTGCCGCTGTCCACGTTGCCCAGCACTGTTGATGGCCGCCCCACCATCGGCGTCGCCGACGACTCGCTCGCCCCGATCGCGACCGACACGACCGGTTCGTTCCTGATCGCCGGCCCTCCCGGTAGCGGTCGCACGACTGCCCTTGCCACCATCGCCAGCGCGGTCGCCCACTCCAAACCCGAGCTGGAGCGCATACTCATCAGCCCACGCAAATCCTCCCTGTCGGGTCTGCCCCTGTGGGGGAGTTTTGCTGACGACCCCGACGCCGTGCGCGCGCTTGTCGACAAGCTGCTGAAGCAGGTTACGGCGGCGAAGGCCAAGCCCGCGACCTTCGCACTGTTCATCGAAAACCTGACGGACTTCGTGGACTCGGAGGTCGAATCAGAACTGGAGACCCTTATCAAGGGCGCGATCAAGCTCGACAACTTCGTGGTCGCCGAGTCGGAGACCTCCACCTGGAGCGCTGCCTACAGTTTCGGCAAGCCCATGAAGTCGGGGCGGCGCGGCATCATCCTCCAGCCCGACGACGGCGACGAGGACATGCTCAAGGCGTCGTTCGGTCGCATTCGTCGTGGAACGTATCCACCCGGGCGCGGCTTCTTGGTGTCCGGAGGGCGTTCTCGCAAACTCCAGCTTGCAACAACCGAAGAAGAGGTTGGCGACCAGTGATGGGAATGGGTACTCGTACCCATTCCGCCGATTGAGCAGGACTCATAAGGTCTTGGTAATCGCCAAGGCGGAATCAATGAATAGAAGGAGAAGACAATGGCTCGTTTGGGAATGGATGTCGACGCGGTCCGCGGAGTCTCCAAGCAGCTTCACACGCAGGCGGCAAGCATCGACGCGCTGATCGGCAAGATCCAGTCGATCGTTGGAGGCCTCCCGGGGGTCTGGGATGGGCCGGACGCGCAGCAGTTCGTCAATGACTGGTGGCCCGAGCACAAGAAGACACTCCAGGCCGCCAGCAGTCACATCGAGGGTCTCGCCAGGTCTGCAAGCGCCAATGCTGACGAGCAGGCGCGCGTTTCAGGCCGCTACTAGCCGATTGGGTCGCCCGCACCGCAGGCGACCCACCAACCGGGGACTGAAGAGAGGGATTGAAAACATGGCTCGTTTGGGCATGGATGTTGATCAGGTGGCTGCTGCCGGCAAGGCACTCAAAGAACGTGCGGCGGAGATCGATACTCTCGTCAGCAAGCTCGACGGGATCGTGCGCTCTATCCACGGCGTTTGGGAAGGCCCCGACTCTGACCAGTTCGTCAACGACTGGTGGCCTGAACATAAGAAGACCCTTGTCGCTGCCAGCTCGCACGTCGCGGGACTCGGGCAGTCTGCGCTGAACAACGCGTCTGAGCAGCGCGACGCGAGCGGGAATTCCGGGTCCGGTGGCGGCGGCGGTTCGGGCATTCCTCCGGGTGTTGGGACATCGACGCCATTCCAGCAGGATCCAAGCGTTCAACAACTCGCGACAAACAAGAGCGCGGTAGATGAATGGGCCCTCGGGGCAAATGGACGGGGAATCGACGTAGATCACGCGTACGGCAATCAATGCGTTGACGTGATCAACGACTATGCCGAAAAACGCTTCCCAGGTGTGAGCCATGGCGTTTCGTTGGGCGGCGGAAATGCTTACCAGATCTTTGACAACACCAACTCGCCGTACTTTGACAAGATCCCTGCGAATGGGACCCCTCAACCCGGGGACATTGTCTGCATTGGTCAATTTCCGATAAATGGCGTGCCTGGGAATGGCCATGTAGCTGTCGTTCAAAGTGTCGAGAACGGCGTGGTTCATGTCCTGGAGCAGAACGGACTTAACCCGACCGGCGTGACCCAGCCAGGGACGGTGAAGGCCTACGAGCTTCCTTATGTCCAGGGCTACCTGCGCCCTAAGGCTTGATGAGCTGCCCTACCTGCAGCGACCCGACCAAGCCGGGAGCTACATTCTGCGGAGAATGTGGCTTCCGGCTTTCGGGCGCGGTTGCTCCCGTGTCGTACGGCTTGCTCCCGCCTCCGCTGCCGCCGGTCACGCCATCCGCATGGACTATCTACCGGGCTGGTGTGCTTCCGGGCATCCATGATGGAAAGGGCGAGCCCGCTTAACATGGCAAAGAAGCCGCACAAATACGTCAACAACGGTGTCGCACTCGACACCGTGCTTTCGATCGCCGACTTGAAGTCCATATGTGCTCAGGCAGCTGTCGAGAGCACCGGCGACCTCTGGAACGGCACGAACAAGATCGTTGAGAGCGAATCAGGCGACACCTGGATCCTCTATGTAGTCCAGGGCTCCCTGAGAAGCTGGGCAAAGTTCATGACCTTCACGGTCACGATGTCCACCGAAGGTGGCCGATCCACGCTCAAGACCGACATCGTCACCTACTCGACGACCCAGACCACCGTCATGTTCATCCCCGTGAGCCCCAAGAAAATGGTCGTCCGGCACGTTTACCTGCAGTTCATCAACAAGGTCGCGAACACCGTGCGGCAGGCGGACGCCTCTGCGCGCGTGGCGATAAACGAGGGCGAATGGATGCCCGACCCGTCGCTGCCAGCGTCGACTTCGCCATTGCCCTCGGCAGTCGCCGTCGCGTCACCGGCGATCACTGAGCCGCAGCGGGAGCAGGTCGAACTCGCGGTCACCCCACCGCCACCTCCGCCCCCGCCACCCGTCACGGCCGCCCCGAGCATCCCTGACCCGAGCCCGGCGGACGAGAGTACGCAGAAGATCCAGCGCCGAGCGCGCGCTCCACGGTGGCTCGTTACTCCCCACGGAATGACGCCGATTCCCTTGGCTTCGCCGATCGTGATAGGTCGGTCGCCTTCGGATTCTGGCGACGGGAACGTTTACCTGCTCACGGTTCCGCGGAGCGAAAACACCGTCTCGAAGAGCCACGCGAGGCTCGAACTTCTAGACGGCGGGGTTGTCATTACCGATCTCGGTTCGATCAACGGCACCATCCTGGTGGGCGCCGACGACAAGCTGATCGACTGTGAACCGCACGTTGCGACAGCGATCCCAGCCGGCTACGAGATCGAGCTTGGGGACTTCCTCGTTTCCGTCGAGCTCGAGGGAAGCGTGCAGCTGTGAAATCAGGCGGGAAGGCCCTCTTCATCGCGGGAATCGTCCCCGTCATTGCCGTGATCATCTGGGGGCGGGCCGGCTTCTACGCAAGCTCCGTGCCTGTCATGCTGCTGCTCGCCGGCGGTGGTATCGCGTTGATGGTGGTCGGCGCCAGGATGAACAGGGGCTCGGAGCCCAACAAGGCCGTGGCATGGACTCCGTCCACCACGGAGCAGGTCGCGCCCTTGGCGCCCCTGCCGGTCATCCAGACATCGGAGGCGTTGTCTTCCCCGTTCGAAGCTGTGCACCCGGTGGCGAGCCAGCTTCCTGCTGAAGCCGTACCGCTGGTGCCGTGGGCTCTCGTGGGAGCGGATGGCAGCCGCTACCAGCTCGCTGCGAGAACGGTGATCGGCAGGAATCCCAATGGTGCAGACCTCGACGGCACTGAGCGCGTGATCGCCCTGGCCGATGCTGGCGCGAGCGTCTCGAAGGCCCACGCGCTGGTCACGGTTCAGGGGGAGGAGATACGTGTTCGAGACCTTGGCTCGACCAACGGCACATTTGTCGTTAACCCCCAGGGCGTGGAGAGCGAATGCCAGCAATATCGGGACACGGTCATGGATGTCGGCAGCACCCTCGAACTCGGCGAATACTCCCTCTCACTCGTGGCAGGCACAGCGACCCTCGAAACAGGAAAGGGTGAGAGATGACCTGCCCTACGTGCGGCAATCCGGTACGCCCCGGAGCGACCTTCTGCGGGGAGTGCGGCTCGCAGCTGCCCACTGCGGCGGCCGCTGTTATGCCACCGCCGCCCCCACCGCCACCGCCGCCTGCTCCGACCTCGGCTCCTGCTCCCGTCCTGCCGAGCGTCGAACCCCCGGCAAGAAACCCCTTCCTGATCGGCGTTCCGCCGTCTGTGACCCCCGCTCCCGCGGTCGCCACCGCGCCCGTCGCCGCCGCACCGTCGACCGACACCGACATCGAGGCAACCAGGGTCTCGGCGCGCAGGAGTAGCCGCGCTGGCTGGACCCTCGAGCTGTCGGACGGACAACGACTACGGGTGACGACATCTGCTTTGGTTGGTCGTGGGCCCGCGGCCGACCCTCGCTGGCCCGGCGCGATCCTTGTCCAGGTCGTCGACTCCACCAAGACGGTGTCTAAGACACACGCCGTGTTCGAGGTGGTCGATGGCTCGCTTTGGGTGACCGATCTGAACTCGAGCAACGGGGTCTTCATCGAAGGTGCGGACGGCACTGAGCATGATGTGGACCCCGGAGTTCGCATTGTCGCCCCATCCGGGTCGTCTGTCCTGCTCGGCGATTTCCCCGTCAAGGTGGACAAGGGATGACCGTTCAGGTTGTGTGCCAGCAGTGTGGAGCGTCAAACCTGGGCACGAAGTTCTGCGAGGAATGCGGGGCGCCTGCGGAAGGTGCCGCTCCGCCGGCATCCACGCCCGCCACAGCGCCTCTTCCTCCACCTCCGCCACCCCCATCGCTGCCGGTGACGTTGCCCCTCACTGTTGGTGCAACTCCCTCTCGGGCATTTCTGTCGGTGGCCTTTGAAGGGAAACCCCGCCCGTCCGCGCATGAATTCGCTGCACGCCCTCTTCTGACCGGGGAGTTCAACCAGCGGGCGCGCCTCGCCTTCATCTTCGCCATGTCGCTGATCGGTGTCGATGTGCTCGCCACGCTGGGTTCGTTCACCGGGTTCTACGTCCTCGCCTATCTGTCGTTCGTCAGTCCCGTGCTCATCATCCTGGGGCTCGTCTTCGGCCACATGGCGCTCGCTCAGCTTCGCTTCAGCGGGCAGCAAGGCAGAACGCAGGCGGTGGTCGCCCTCGTGGTGAGCTATGCGGGAATCGCGCTGCCGGTGATCGGCATCGTGATCCAGCTTGTGTCGGTCGCCGTGATCTCGTCCACCTACGGAGAGTGAAAGATGGCTACCCAATACGCACCGACCTGCCTTGGCTGTGGCGCGGCAAATCTCGACACCAGGTACTGCGAGAACTGCGGCCGAGCCGCAGAGGTCGTTGTGCCCGCAGCCGGTGTTGTCGTTGCGTCGTCGACGCAATCTCCTCACTATCCGAGCCCAGCTCCCGCTGGCGCCTATCCGAGAGCCGAACCGATGCTCGCCTACCCAGCCGGGGGCGGTACGAACACGCTCGCTGTGCTGTCACTGGTTTTTGCCCTGCTCGGCGGAGTGCTGCTCCCGATCATCTTTGGCCACCTGGCGAAGTCGCAGATTCGCCGCTCCGGCGAACGGGGTGACGGGCTTGCCACAGCGGGACTGGTCATTGGATATCTCTGGTTGATCGTGTTCGTGATCGTGATGATCGCGATCGCCGCCAGCGCACCACGATATTGAGAGCACGACGGCAGGGAGCACGGATTGACAACTGATGCGCAGGCGCGGAAGCGCGTCGACGACCCCGGCACGCCGGCGGCAGAACTAGCCGAGCTTGCGGCAGCACATCCCGAGCTGTCTGCGGCGATCTACCGCCATCCGAACGCTTACGACGGGCTCAGGGAATGGATTGAGACCCACCATGCGGACCGGCTGAAAGTAGGAACGCCAGCCGTCTCGCAACCAGTACCGAGTTCGTCAGCGCCTGCTGGTGACGCTCGCCCGCAGGTCTCCTGGTGGGATCGCCCGCGGTCCTCGCTGCTGACCTCGGTCGGTATCGCAGTGTTGGCCCTGGTAGTCGTCGGGGTGATCATCGGCTCCACTATCGGCCGAATAGCATCGATTGACGCCGACCGGGCGGACGTAGTCTCGATGCCAATCGATTCTCCCGCAGCAGGATCCGACCCCACGCCAGTTCCCACCCCCGAGCCATCCGCGAGTGCGGCGGCGTCGCGAATTCCATCGACCTGCACCGCACTGTTCTCCGCGGCGATCACCGCAACCATCCAGGCCGCCGGGTATCGCCAGGGAACTTCCGCCCGCTTGAACGACCCCGCCGGAACCAGCGATGGGACGCTTGCTGGGCTGATGGCGGGCGTGCCACGGCTGGAGTGCACATGGCATCCCTCGAACACCAATACGGCTGGACTCGAGACCTCGGTGCTCGAAATAGACCCAGCCACGCTCGCGGCTGTCGCGGCTCGGCTCCAGGCACTCGGGTACGCGTCCCTGGACGAACTCGGAGGAGTCAGGTATTTCTTCGAGAAGACCGGTTCGGATGGAGTTGCCTACGGCGAGTCGGACATGCTTCGCGACGGCCTCTGGTTTGCCACTCGCTGGGTGCAGTACGGGCCGGATGGGTACACGGCAGACATGGTCTCCCGGGTGTTCGGGTGAGCGCGGACGCGAACGAGCGCGCAAGGGCCGCCAACCCGAAGACACCGCTTGCCGACCTGGCTGCCCTCGCTTACGAGCACCCCGAGTTGCGCGCCGTCGTTGCGGCCAACCCTTCCACCTACGACGACCTCCTCGCCTGGCTCCGCGATCTAGATGAGCCGGAGGTCGACAGGGCGCTCAGCGCGCGGTCCAGTGCCCCGGTCGCTGCCGCCGCGGCGGTCGCCGACTCCACAGAACTGTCTCGCGTCCCATCAACGCCGGTCGCGGCGACGACGACCGAACCGATGCCGGTGGTGGTGGCCTGGAGGAAGATCCCGCGTCTTGTCAAACTCGTATCGGCATCCGGGATCGCGGTCGTGGTCATCGTGGCGATCGTGGCGGGGTCTTTGACTGCCGCGGCACAGCAAAGGCTCGAGCAGGCCGTCACCGACCACGATGAACTGCAGGCCGAAGCGGATGCTGGTGCCGCGGCAGCAGCTGAACCCACGGTCGCCCCGGCTCCGGTCGCGAGCTCGGCCGCCTGGAATTTCGCAAACGCGGCGGGATATTCCTTCAGGGAGGACATCACGGTCGGCACGCCCGTGCGGTTCGATGCAGACAACCCTCCCCAGCACCAATTCACTAGCGACACCATCGCGGGAACCGCATGTTCTCTCGCTAACACTGATCTGGTGATCCCTATCAAGTGGCTTACCAGCGCGACGACGAAGACGTTCGATACGAGTATCGAAATGGATATGGTCGTGTCGCCCGCCCAGTCCACCGACTACAGCGTGATGGTGGAGCAGTTCTTCAGCGATGGGACCCAGTGCAAGGCCGACAACGACCTCTCGAGGGTCGCGGTGCGCTTCACCAACCCGCTCGGCCCCGGTGTCGGTGGTTGGCAACCACTTTTCGTTGTCATCAAGGACTACTTCAGCCCCAATCGCCCCGACGGTGACCCAGGTATCCTCAGCCAGATCACGCTGCGCCCGATCTCCTCGATGTACGACAACTCCCAGTCTGGCGACTGGGTGTTTCTCGACCAGGCGCTTATCGGGTCCGACAAGGAGTCGTTGGCTCTGACATTGGCGGGCGCCACCGTTCCCTAGTCACAGGCACCGCAGTGATATCCTCGCTGTATGCATTTCGATCGACTCCTTCTTCGTCGCCGCGACGAGGCCTAGTCACCGGCCTCCCTCGTCGCGGAGTCTGACGCGACCCGGCTGGGCACCCTCGATCGAAGAAAGAGCATCATGACTGAACCCAGAACACTCGCAGAAAAGGTGTGGGATGCCCACCTCGTCGCCAAGGGCGATGACGGCAACCCCGACCTCATCTATATAGACCTGCACCTCGTGCACGAGGTCACCAGCCCCCAGGCCTTCGATGGCCTGCGCAAGGAGGGGCGCCGCGTCAGGCGTCCAGACCTGACTATCGCCACCGAGGATCACAACACCCCGACGCTGGCGATCGACAAGCCCATCGCCGACCTGACCAGCAGGCTGCAGATCCAGACGTTGCGCGACAATGCCGCGGAGTTCGGCATCCGGCTGCATTCGCTCGGCGATATCGAGCAGGGCATCGTGCACGTCGTTGGCCCGCAGCTGGGTCTCACCCAGCCCGGCATCACCGTCGTGTGCGGCGACTCGCACACCTCCACCCACGGCGCGTTCGGGGCGATGGCGTTCGGCATCGGCACGAGCGAGGTCGAACACGTGCTCGCCACGCAGACCCTGCCGCTCACGCCGTTCAAGACGATGGCCATCACCGTGGAGGGTGAACTGCGACCTGGCGTCACGGCGAAGGACATCATCCTCGCCGTCATCGCGCAGATCGGCACCAACGGCGGCCAGGGCTACGTGCTCGAATACCGCGGCAGCGCCATCCGCTCGCTCTCCATGGAGGGCAGGATGACCATCTGCAACATGTCCATCGAGGCGGGCGCCCGCGCGGGCATGGTCGCGCCGGACCAGACCACCTACGACTACCTGGAGGGACGCGCCCACGCGCCGCAGGGCAGGGACTGGGATGACGCGGTCGCCTACTGGGAGACCCTCGCGACGGACGACGACGCGGTATTCGACGCCGAGGTGTACCTCGACGCGAACACGCTTGAGCCTTTCGTGACCTGGGGGACGAACCCCGGCCAGGGCGTTTCGCTGAGCGATTCGGTACCGAATCCGGCGTCGTTCACCGACCCCAACGACCGCGCGGGCGCCGAGCGTGCCCTCGAATACATGGACCTCCGGGCGGGCACCCCGATGAAGGACATCCCGGTGGATGCCGTGTTCATGGGCTCGTGCACGAATAGCCGCATCGAAGACCTGCGGGCGTTCGCATCCATCATCAAGGGACGCAAGAAGGCGGACAACGTGCGCGTCATGGTCGTGCCAGGCTCGGCACGGGTGCGCATCGAGGCGGAGGCCGAAGGCATCGACAAGATCGTCGAGGAGTTCGGCGCCGAGTGGCGGTTCGCCGGCTGTTCGATGTGCCTCGGGATGAACCCCGACCAGCTCGCGCCGGGGGAGCGGTGTGCGTCGACGTCCAACCGCAACTTCGAGGGGCGGCAGGGCAAGGGCGGGCGCACGCATCTCGTGTCGCCGCTCGTGGCGGCGGCCACGGCCATCCGCGGCACCCTCTCAAGCCCCTGGGACCTCGACAACAGCCCCCTGCCCTTCCGAAATGACGGAGATTTGGTCACTGCAAGCACCGAAACCCCTGATGGGAGCCGCTAGATGGACAAGATCTCCGTCATTTCGGGCGTGGCCGTGCCGTTGGAGCGCTCCGCGGTTGACACCGACCAGATCATCCCCGCCGAGTTCCTGAAGCGGGTGACGAAGACCGGATTCGACGACGCGCTGTTCTACCGCTGGCGGCAGGACCCGGAGTTCGTGCTCAATCGAGAGCCGTACGACGCGATCCCCAGGGACGGGTCGTCGATTCTCGTCGCCGGGCCGGACTTCGGCACCGGCTCGAGCCGCGAGCACGCGGTCTGGGCGCTGCGCGATTACGGGTTCACCGCGGTGTTGAGCCCGCGTTTCGGCGACATCTTCCGGGGTAACGCCGGCAAGCAGGGCCTGCTCGCGGCACAGCTTTCCGAGGCCGACATCGCCACGATCTGGCTCATCATCGACGCGGAGCCGGGGATCGAGGCATCCGTCGATCTCACCGCGAAAACCGTGACGATCGGCGAGTCGGTGTTCGGGTTCGAGATCGACGACTACACCCGCTGGCGGCTGCTCGAGGGCCTCGACGACATCGGTCTGACCCTGCGGGACGAACCGGCCATCACGGAATTCGAGTCCCGGCGAGAAGCCTGGCGCCCGAAAACGCTGCCGGCCCGCTAGTTCGAATCCGGCGTTTCGCTGTCCGCGAAGCGCCGGATCGTTACCGGATCGAGCGGAAACCGGTTGGGGCCGTAGACTGTCGAGGCGGTACGCGCGGCTGGGCCAGTGCGCGTTCTGCACCGGAGACAGGCACGCCCAGCGCGGTACCCCGTGGCCAACAAGCCACCCGCCCGAGCCCCTCCGGGCCCCAAGTGATATGAGGTGAGCAGATGAATTCCCTTGTCAAGGACGCCCAGAAGGCCGCCGAAAGAGTGGGATTGTTGTCGGACAAGATCGTGATCAACGGTGGCAAACCCCTTGTCGGGCGCATCGAGGTTCGCGGGGCGAAGAATCTCGCCACGAAGGCCATGGTCGCCGCGCTGCTCGCGGACAGCCCGAGCCTGCTCAAAGACGTGCCAGACATCAGCGACGTTGGCGTCGTCACCGGGATGCTCGAGGCCTACGGCGTCTCCGTCACGAAGGCGGGCGAGGGCGAGTTGCTGCTCGACCCGAGCAACGTGCTCAAGGCCCAGTTCCACGAGATCGACGCGCTCGCCGGCTCCAGCCGCATCCCGATCCTGTTCTGCGGCCCGCTGCTGCACCGCCTCGGCGAGGCCCTCATCCCCGACCTGGGCGGATGCCGCATCGGCGACCGCCCCATCGACTTCCACATGGATGCCCTGCGCGCGTTCGGCGCGATGGTCGACAAGAGCTACGAGGGTATTCGCCTTACAGCGCCGAACGGACTGCACGGAGCGAACATCGAGCTGCCGTACCCGAGTGTGGGCGCGACCGAGCAGGTGCTGCTGACCGGCGTGCTCGCCGAGGGCACGACAGAGCTGCGCAATGCGGCGATCGAGCCGGAGATCATGGATCTCATCGCGATCCTGCAGAAGATGGGTGCGATCATCTCGGTCGAGCCCAACCGCGTGATCTTCATCGAGGGCGTCGAGAAGCTGCACGGCTACGAGCACCGCGCGCTCTTCGACCGCAACGAGGCCGCGAGCTGGGCATCCGCCGCTCTCGCCACCGAGGGCGACATCTTCGTCGGCGGCGCGAAGCAGCAGGAGCTCATGACGTTCCTCAACATCTTCCGCAAGGTGGGGGGCGCCTTCGACATCCACGAGGACGGCATCCGGTTCTACCACCCGGGCACGCCGCTCAAGCCTGTCGTCGTCGAGACCGACGTGCATCCCGGGTTCATGACCGACTGGCAGCAGCCGCTCATCGTCGCCCTGACCAAGGCCGAGGGCCGCTCGGTCGTGCACGAGACCGTGTACGAGAACCGGTTCGGTTTCACCGATGCCCTCATCGAGATGGGTGCCGACATCGTCGTGCACCAGGACGGGCTCGAGTCGATAACCCGCCGCGTTCCCCGCCGCCCGCTCGAGCAGGCAGCGGTTATCACCGGTCCCACGCCGCTGCACGGCGCCGACATCGAGATCCCCGACCTGCGCGGTGGTTTCAGCCACCTCATCGCTGCGCTGACGGCAGACGGGCAGTCAACGGTGAGCAACGTGGGCATCATCAGCCGCGGCTACGAGCACTTCATCGACAAGCTGCGGATCCTGGGCGCCGACTTCGTCTACGAAGGCTAGGCCGGCGAGTGCCGCCTGGGGCGCAGCAAGCTGCAGCGACGCCGAAGCGCAAGTCTGAGAAGACCGCAATCTTCCGCGTTTTCGGCGCCCTGCTGCTGCCGTTCATGTACTTCGTGGGCAGCTACCGGCTACACGGCACGGAGAACGTGCCCGCGGAGGGCGCGTTCGTGCTCGCCCCCAACCACTACAGCAACATCGACCCTGTCGTGATCGGCGTGGCTATGTGGAAACTTGGCAGGATGCCGCGCTACCTGGCCAAGGCGTCGCTGTTCCGCATACCGGTGCTCGGCTGGATGCTCACGAAAGCCGGCCAGGTGCCTGTGCAGCGTGCCGGTCGCTCGCGCGAAGGAGCGGATCCGCTCGCCACAGCGAGGACCATCGCGGCGGCGGGCCATGCGGTCGTGATCTACCCTGAGGGCTCGCTCACCCGCCAGCCGGAGTCGTGGCCGATGCGGGGCAAGCAGGGCGCCGTGCGCACAGCCCTCGATGCGGGCATCCCGCTCATCCCCGCGGCGAGCTGGGGCGCCGAGAAGATCCTGCCGCGCTACGGCAGGATCAGCCTCTTCCCCCGCAAGCACGTCGACATCGTCTTCGGCGAGCCTGTCGACCTCAGCCAGTACGCCGGCAAATCGAAAGACACCAGGGCGGTGGCTGAGGCGACGGAGAAGGTCATGGTCGCGATCACCGCGCTGCTCGAGCGGCTGCGCGGCGAGAAGGCACCAGTGGAGCGCTGGGACCCGGCCGACCACGGCCAGAGCGAAACCGGGAAATTCAATGAGTAACACAACAGTTCCGGCGCGCAGGGTTGCGGTGCTCGGCGCCGGCTCGTGGGGCACGACGTTCGCCAAAATCCTCGCCGACGGCGGCTGCGATGTCGCGCTCTGGGCGCGACGACCTGAGCTTGCGCGCGAGATCTCCCAGTCGAAGCGCAACAGCGATTACCTGCCCGGCATCAATTTGCCACGCAACCTGTGGGCGTCGCCCCGGCTGCCCGAGGTGCTCGAGGGCGCGGAGCAGGTCTACCTGTCGGTGCCGTCGCAGGCGTTGCGGGAGAACCTGCGGATCGTGCGGGAGTTGATACCATCCGACGCCCTGATCGTCTCGCTGATGAAGGGTGTGGAGAAGAGCACGGGCGCGCGGATGAGCGAGGTGATCCGCCAGGAGCTGGGGATCGACGGGGAACGGGTCGCCGTGGCATCCGGCCCGAATCTCGCGCTGGAGATCGCGAAGGAGCAGCCGACGGCCGCCGTCGTGTCGTCGGAGAGTCTCGAGACCGCAACGATCGTTGCGATGACGGCGACGAACCCGTACTTCAGGTCGTTCGTGAACACCGACGTGATCGGCACGGAGTTCGGCGGCGTGCTCAAGAACCTCATCGCCGTCGCCATCGGAATCGTCGACGGCGTCGGGTACGGCGAGAACACGAAAGCCTCGATCATCACCAGGGGTCTCGCCGAGATGACCGATTTCGCCGTAGCGTACGGCGGCCGTGCCGAGACTCTCGCCGGGCTTGCGGGTCTCGGCGACCTCATCGCGACCTGCGAGTCGTCCCTGTCGCGCAACAACACGGCGGGGCGGTTGCTCGGGCAGGGCTACAGCTATTCCGAGGTCATCAAGCAGATGAACCAGACGGCCGAAGGCCTCTCCTCGATCGCGCCGGTGCTCGAACTCGCCCTCGCGAAGGGGGTGGAGATGCCGATAGTGAGCCAGGTCGCCGAAGTGCTTGCCGGTACTCTGAACCCGCGGGACATCGCGCCCCATCTCACTACCGACGACCTTCCCCAGGGAGAATAGTGCCGTCTCAAGCGCTGCTGACCGTGGTCCTGCTGTTCGGTGGCCGGTCGTCCGAGCACACGATCAGTTGTGCGACGGCCGGGGGAGTGCTCTCGGCGATCGATCGCTCGAAGTACCGTGTCATCCCGGTCGGCATCACGCGCGAGGGCGCGTTCACGCTTCAGGATGACGACGCGGACCTCTTCAGGCTCAACCCGGACGCCATGCCCCTCGTGAGCGACAACGGCACGCGGGTGTCGTGGCCGGATTCGGCGCTCTCCCGCGAACTGACCTACCGGGATGCCGCGGGCGAGAGCCACTCGCTGGGAGACGTCGACGTGGTGTTCCCCATCCTCCACGGGCCGTACGGCGAAGACGGCACCGTGCAGGGACTGCTCGAGCTCGTCGGACTGCCTTACGTGGGCAACGGTGTGCTCGCCTCGGCCCTGGGCATGGACAAGCACTACACGAAGAGCGTGCTCGAGGCCGCGGGGGTGCAGGTGGCGCCGTGGGTGACGGTGACGCCGCACCAGTGGTCAACCGAGAGGGAGCTGTGGCATGGCAGGGCGGTTTCGCTCGGGTTGCCGCTGTTCGTCAAGCCCGCGCGCGCGGGCTCCTCCGTCGGGGTCACGAAGGTCGCCTCCCTCGACGACCTGGATGCCGCCCTCGATGTGGCATTCGCAGAAGACAGCAAGGCGCTCATCGAGTCGGCCGTGGTCGGTCGTGAGGTCGAATGCGGCGTGCTCTCCGGTCGCGGGGGCGCCCCGACGCGGGTGAGCGTGGCCGGCGAGATCATCGTGACCGGGCGCGAGTTCTACGACTTCGAGGCGAAGTACCTCGACGACTCGGCCGCGCAGCTGGTTTGCCCGGCCGACCTGCACGAGGGTGAGCTCACCGAGATGCAACGCGTCGCGGCACGCGCCTTCGACGCGATCGGCGGTTCGGGCCTGGCCAGGGTGGACTTCTTCTTCACCGGCACAGACTTCATCGTCAACGAACTCAACACCATGCCGGGCTTCACCCCGATCTCGATGTACCCGAAATGCTGGGAGGCGAGCGGGATGACCTACCCAGAGCTCATCGATGAGCTCATCACCCTCGGGCTTGAAGCCATCCGGTAGCTATTTCGTCGTGTCTTCTGGTGCGATACACGCTCGCTCGGGTGCGATGTTGCTCACCGCGAACGCCAGGTCGGTGAGCGCGGCCTGTCCCGATACCGTGTCGCTGTTGACGATCACTTCGACCGCGGGGTCGCGCCCGTAGGTGGTGAAGACGTAGTTCGGGGCGTCTTTGCCGTCGATGAGCCAGTCGACACCCTTGACGGTGAAGCACTGGAGTGTCGATGTCGGATTTGGCACCGGCACTCCGCAGTGCAGGATCACGCCGGTCGGGGTGCCCCACGCCGCGGTGCCCTGGGCATCGGTCTCGCGGGACTGCAGGTCCGCCACGGTCTCGGGCAGGGCGACGATGACCTGCGCGCATTTCGGGTTGATCGCGTCATTCGCCGGCTCCAGCGCGACGATCGGCGCGCAGCCCCCGAGCACTAATGGCACCAGCAGCAGGGGCGCGATGAGGGCGGCCCGGGTCGTCGTTCGCATCGGGTTCAGGCTACCGTGTGAACCATGACGGCAGCCCTGAGTCCCGGCCTCGGGGACACCCTCGGCAGCGTTGGCGAGCAGGGCGTGCTGGCCCGTATCTTCCCGCGGCTGCCGGCCGCGGCATCCACTGTTCTCGGGCCCGGCGACGACGCAGCGGTGATTGCGACGCCGGATGGGCGGGTCGTGATCACGACGGACATGATGATCCACGGACCCGACTTCAGGCTCGCCTGGTCGACCGCGGCC
Source organism: Rhodoglobus sp. (assembly GCA_025464445.1). Lineage (GTDB taxonomy): Bacteria > Actinomycetota > Actinomycetes > Actinomycetales > Microbacteriaceae > Rhodoglobus. The sequence continues at coordinate 88,840 of JAODLY010000016.1, forward strand.
GACCTGGGCTGGAAGGCCGCGGCGACGAACCTCGCGGATGTCGCGGCGATGGGTGCCGTGCCGACGGCGCTCGTGGTGGCGCTCGCCGCGCCCGCCGACACGCTCGTCGGCTTCCTCGAGGAGTTCGCTGACGGGCTGCGCGAGGGCTGCGAAACCCTGGCTCCCGGCTGTGGCGTCGTCGGCGGCGACCTGTCCGTCTCCGACACGCTCACGATCGCGGTCACCGCCTTCGGCGACCTCGAGGGCCGCGAGCCCGTGCTGCGTTCGGGTGCTCGGGTCGGCGACATCGTTGCCGTCTCCGGTCGGCTCGGCGCGGCAGCAGAAGGCCTGCGCCTGCTCTTCGCGCTGGGCGCACCGGATGCCGCGACAGCAGCCCAACTGAAACTCACGCATCCCGCCCAGGTCGCCGCCCAACTCAGGCCCCACCCGCCCATCGCGGACGGCAAAGCCGCCGCGATGGCCGGCGCCACCGCGATGCTCGACCTTAGCGACGGGCTCGCGATCGACGCCCGTCGGCTGGCCGCAGCGAGTGGGGTGGCGCTCGCGCTCTCCGGTGTGACGGCCGCCGAACTCGCCGGCGGCGAGGACCACTCGCTGCTCGCGACCTTCCCGGCCGGCACGCTGCTGCCCGGTGGGTTCCGGGCGATCGGGATGGCGGTACCCGGCGAGGGGGTGCTGGTCGACGGCCGACAGGTCACCGGCGGAGGCTGGGACCCGTACTCGGGCTGGGACGGCGCCAGCGGCTAGCGCCTTGGGCACCGCGCAACGCGAGGTGCGGCATCTGGTCCCTCCCGTCGCCGTCGAACGTGCGATTGCCGCACCTCAGCGGGCGGGGGCCACCGGCGGGAGTGGGCCACCGGCGCCGAGCCTCAGGCGCTCGCGGCTAACCAGTACAGCGCGGTGTCGCCGTAGTCTTTGCGCTTCTCGAGGGCGATGCCAGCGGGCCATTCCGGGGCGGGGGTGCGGGAGCTGCGTTCGAGCACCACGACTGCGCCGGGGGCCAGCCGTGGCGCGAGCGACTCGAGGTTGTGCACGAGCTCCGGCAGCGGCAGGTCGTACGGCGGGTCCATGAAGACCAGCTCCCAGCTGTCACGTGCGGAGCTGAGGAAGGCCTGCACGGGCTGCCCGGTCGTCACGACGATGGGCGGGGCATCCTTCGGCGCCTGCTTGAGCACCCTGGCGGCATTGTCGCGGGATGCCGCGGCGAGGCGGTCCACGAGGGTGACGTGCGCTGCACCGCGCGATGCCGCCTCGAGCCCGAGCGCGCCGGTGCCCGAGTAGAGGTCGAGCACGCGCATCCCGTCGATCGCGTTCCTTGCATCGAGCGCGGAGAATATCGCTTCGCGCACCCTGTCGCTCGTGGGGCGGGTGCCGTAGCCGGGCACCCCGAGGGTGATGGACCCGGCGAAGCCGGCGATGATGCGTGTCATTGTCCGAGGCTAGCTGCGGTTAGACCTCGATCTCGCCCCCGACGGTGCGCAGGTGCTCGCGGAAGGTCAACCCGGGGTCCTGCGCGCGACGGGACAGGTAGCTGCCGAACTGCACCTGGTCGCGCAGGGACCTGCCCGCACGGATGCTGTCGGCCTGCGCCCCCTCTGTCGACCTGATGGTCTCGGCGTGCGCGAAGACTTCCTCCGCTCGATCGGCGGGGACGAACAGCACACCGTCCTCGTCGCCGACGACAACGTCATCACGGGTCACCGTCCACTGCCCGACGGTTGCTGCCAGCAGGGCGTCATCGGCCCGCTCGAGTGCGGCAAGCGGACCTGTCGGGATGCTGCCCAGGCTGAACAGCGGAAGCCCGATCGCGAGCATGTCGACGGTGTCCCGATGCAGGCCCCAGATGACGATGCCGCCCATCGCGGCCCCCTGCGCCTCAAGGGTCATGAGGTCGCCGATGCAGCTCTCGTCGAGCCGACCGTCGTTGTCGGCGACGAGGATGTCGCCGGATTCCGCCCCCTCGATCGCCTCGAGAAAGACGTCGACGCTGCCGGCATGACGGGCGGGCGCCACGCGTCCGGCCAGGCGTGACCCGGGCAGGGCGGCCTGCAGCCCGGACGGCCCGCAGCGCACTGGGAGACCTGCCCGCACACAGCCGTCGGCCACGTTGGCACTCGACAGTGCGGCGAATCGGCGGGCGAGGTCGGCATTGTCCATGCCTCAACGCTAGCCAATCGTCGCGGTCGACCGTCGGCCAGATTTCGGTGGATTGCCGCCAGGAAGGCTCAGCGCCAGAACTGGAACAGGCTGTAGCCGGTGCCGACAAGGGTCCGCGGAACTCCCAGAAGCTGCAGCAGTCCGAGGATGCCATCGAAGAACGCCGCGTTCAGGGCGGGAATCCAGAGCAGCGCGAACAGGCCGATGATCGCGAAAGGGGCGATGCGGGCGGCACCGGCGAGCCAGGTGCGTGGCAGGTAGGGTTCGACGATCCCGAAGCCGTCGAGTCCGGGGACGGGCAGGATGTTGAGCACTGCGGCGGTCACCTGGAGGAAGGCGAGAAACGCGACCGCAGCCCAGAACGGGCTCGAACCCTCGCGGAAGGCGAGCGCGATGGCCAGCACGATGGCCACGCCGATGTTGGTGAGCGGACCCGCCGCCGAGACGGCGGTACGGGCGAACCGCGTGCGCAGCGCGCTCCTGTCGATGAACACCGCGCCGCCGGGAAGGCCGATCCCGCCGAGCAGGAGGAACACCAGTGGCAGCACGATGCTGAATACCACGTGTGTGTAGCGCAGCGGGTCGAGGGTGAGGTAACCGCGGTAGACGACGGAGTGGTCGCCGTTGCGGTAGGCGACGAAGGCATGCGCGAACTCGTGCAGGCACAGGGTGACCACCCAGAAGGCCGCGACGAAGACGAAGGCGATGACGCCGGGAGTCCCGAAACCGGTCCACAGCGCCCACCCCGAGACCGCCGTGAGGGCGACGAGGCCGAGGAAGATCGGGCTCGGACCGCGCGGGACGCGAACCGGTGTCGGCGCCGGGCCTGCGGGGCCGGGCGGAGTGGATGCCGCGGGCCGCTGCACCCGCTCGCCGTACCGTGGCTCGTCGCTCATGTCGCAATCCTGTCACGCGGCAATGGCCGTAAGCCCCGGGTACCCTGATGGACGTGGCATCCCCCGCTGTCCCCAACCCGCTCGACGCGAAGCTCGCAGGGCCGCTCGGCGCCCGCACGGCCGCCGCGCTCGCGAAGGGCCTCGGCCTGGACACCGTGGGCGACCTGCTGAGCCACTATCCGCGTCGCTACGCGAGGCGAGGCGAGCTCACCGCTCTCACCGAGTTGCCGATCGACGAGAACGTGACGATCGTCGCCGAGGTGCTCGAGGTGCGCAACCGCCCGATGCGGGCAAAACGCGGGTCGATCGTCGAGGTGACGATCAGCGACGGCAAGGGTCTTCTGACGCTGACGTTCTTCAACCAGGCCTGGCGCGCGAACGAACTCAAGCCCGGCGTACGCGGCATCTTCGCGGGCAAAGTAGGCGACTATCGCGGCAGCAAGCAGCTCGCGCATCCCGACTACGAGCTGTTCGAAGCGGAGGCCGATCCGGCGACGGCGAAGGCCTGGGCCGAACTGCCCATCCCGATCTACCCGGCAACCTCGACAGTCGCGAGCTGGCAGGTGCAGAAGGCGATCGGCGTCGTGCTCGACGCGCTGCCCCCGCTCGACGATCCGGTTCCGGATGCGGTGCGCCATGCCCGCAAGCTCCTCCCGTTTTCGAAAGCGCTCGAGCTCGTCCACCGCCCGACAGTCGACTCGGACTGGGGCGCCGCCCGCAAGGCACTGCGCTTCCAGGAGGCGTTCGTGCTGCAGGCCGCGCTGCTGCAGCAGCGCCAGCGGCTGCGCGAGACCGCCGCGACGGCGCGGGAGGCGGGCAGGCTGCTCGAGGGCTTCGATGCGGCCCTGCCGTTCACCCTGACCGGTGACCAGGTGTTCGTCGGCGGTGAGATCTCGGCTGACCTTGCGGCAGCGGTCCCGATGAATCGGCTCGTGCAGGGGGAGGTCGGCTCTGGCAAGACACTGGTTGCGCTGCGCGCGATGCTCGCGGTGGCGGAATCCGGTGGCCAGTCGGCGCTGCTAGCCCCGACGGAAGTGCTTGCGCATCAGCACCTGCGCAGCATCGTGCGCACCCTCGGCCCCGACCTCTCGGCGCGGCTGCGGCCCACACTGCTGACCGGGCAGTTGCCCGTCGCGGAGCGCAGGAAAGCGCTGCTCGCCGCTGTGTCGGGTTCGGCGAGCATCGTCGTCGGCACCCACGCGCTGCTCGGCGACAGGGTCGAGTTCTACGACCTGGGCCTCGTCGTCGTGGACGAGCAGCACCGCTTCGGTGTCGAGCAGCGCGAGGCCCTGAGGCTCAAGGGCGCCCAGCCGCCGCACGTGCTCGTGCTCACTGCGACCCCGATCCCGCGCACCGTCGCGATGACGGTGTTCGGCGACCTCGACATCTCCTCGATCGCCGAACTGCCGGCCGGCCGCTCCCCGATCGAGAGCTTCGTCGTGCCGCTCGCCGAGCATCCGGGTTGGGTCGGCCGAGTGTGGGAGCGGGTTTCAGAGGAGCTTGCGAAGGGTCACCAGGCATTCGTGGTCTGCCCGGCGATCGATGCGACGCAGATCGAGCCTGTCGAAATCTCGTCAGCGAAGGAGGTCTCGACGAGCCCGACCAGCGCCAACGTCACCGAGGTACTCGCCTCTCTGCAGTCCAATCCCGTGCTCGCCGGCAAACGCATCGAGCCGCTGCACGGCAGGATGCCCAGCGAGGAGAAAGACGCCGTGATGCAGCGTTTCGCACGCGGTGAGATCGACGTGCTGGTTGCCACGACGGTCATCGAGGTCGGCGTCGACGTGCCCAATGCCTCCACAATGGTGGTGCTCGACGCCGACAGGTTCGGGGTGTCCCAGCTGCACCAGTTGCGGGGGCGGGTCGGGCGCGGAGGTGTTCCGGGGCTGTGCCTTTTCGTCACGGCGGCGGAGGAGGGCACGCTGGCCCGCGAGCGGGTCGAGGCCGTGGCATCCACCCTGGATGGCTTCGAGCTGGCGAACAAGGACCTCGAGCTGCGCCAGGAGGGCGACGTGCTCGGCAGCGTGCAGTCCGGCGGCCGGTCGAGCCTCCGCCTGGTGCGCGTTGCGAAGGACGGCGATCTCATCGCGGAGGCGCGCGAACTCGCGGCGGGCGTGCTGGTGGACGACCCCACGCTGGCGAATCACCCCGCCCTGCGGGAGGCGCTGGCTCGACGGCTCGATGAGGAGTCCGAGGCCTTCCTCGCGAAGAACTGATCCCCAGCGCCCACGGCGCCAAATACAGGGACGTAACGGCAGCGGACCGGCAACCTGCGCCCGCTAGGGTAAAGCCATGCACAGGATCGCGGTAGTTCCTGGGTCATTCGACCCGGTCACCCTGGGTCATCTCGACGTCATCGGTCGCGCGGCCGGCCTGTTCGACGAATTGCACGTTCTTGTCGTGCACAACCCGGCAAAGACCGCTCTTCTGCCGATCGCCCAGCGGGTCTCCCTGCTCGAGCAGGCGATCCGGGAGCAGGGGTTGCCCGACAACATTCTTGTAACAAGCTGGAGCGTTGGGCTGCTCGTCGACTACTGCACCGAGGTCGGTGCGAGCGTGCTCGTCAAGGGCATCCGCTCGCAGGTGGATGTCGCGTACGAAACGCCGATGGCGATCGTCAACCGTGACCTGGCCGGCGTGGAAACCGTGTTTTTGCTGCCAAATCCCGCCCATGCCCACGTCTCGAGTTCCCTCGTGCGGCAGGTGTCTGCCCTCGGCGGCGACGTCAGCCCGTACGTGCCTGCAGCCGTCGCGAACTACCTTCAATCGCGGGGCGACTGACGCAGCCCTCCCGGTCGAGTGTCGAATGTTCATTCGCGGGTCAACCCGCCGGCGGCGCAAGAACGTAGGATTTGAAGGATGACAGCGCACGCGGGCCCGACCTCTCATGGGCCGGCCGTGGTTGCGGTGATTCCCGCGAGGGGCGGATCCAAGGGCGTCATCGGAAAGAACCTGCGCAGGGTGGGTGGTGTCTCCCTCATCGCACGGGCAGTGCATGCGGCAACCGCGGCCGCGCTCATCGACGCCGTCTACGTCACGACCGACGATCCGGCGATCGCCGCTGCAGCCCGCGCGGCGGGAGCCCAGGTCGTCGAGCGGCCCGGTGACATCTCGGGCGACACTGCCAGTTCCGAGGCGGCGGTGCTGCACGCGCTCGGCGTCATCGGTGGCGACCCCGACGTCGTCGTGTTCATCCAGGCGACTTCGCCGTTCATCGATCCCGACGATCTCGACGCCGCGATCCGGCGCGTGCTCGATAGCGAATCGGATGTCGTCTTCGCAGCCCGCGCCACCCACGTGTTCTTGTGGCGAGACGGCGAGACCGGGGCAACCGGTGTCAACCACGATGCGTCATTCCGGCTGCGCAGGCAGGACAGCGAGCCGCAGTACCAGGAGACCGGTGCCTTCTACGTGATGCGCGCCGCCGGATTCGTCGAAGCGAAGTTCCGATTCTTCGGCCGCGTGGGCATCGGTCTCGTGCCCGACCTCACGGCGATGGAGATCGACACCGAAGACGACCTCGCACTTGCCGGGGCGATCGCGAGCCTGTCGAACAGCGCCGAACCCATCCCGGTCGTCGCCGTGGTCACCGATTTCGACGGTGTGCATACCGACGACAGGGTGCACGTCGGGCCCGACGGCGTCGAGTTCGTAACCGCCAGCCGCTCCGACGGCATGGGGGTCGAGTTGCTCCGCAATGCGGGCATCCCGGTGCTCATCCTGTCCAAGGAGACAAACCCGGTCGTCACCGCGAGGGCAGGGAAGCTCAATGTCGAGGTGATACAGTCGCTCGACGACAAGCGCACGGCCCTCATCGACTGGGCGGGCGCGCGCGGAGTCGACCTGGCATCCATTGCCTACCTTGGCAACGACGTCAACGACCTGCCGGCGATGGCTATCGTCGGCTGGCCGGTCGCGGTCGCAGACGCGCATCCGGCGGTGCTCGTCGCCGCGCGTGTCGTACTCACGGCGCCCGGTGGCCATGGCGCTGTACGAGAACTTGCAGACAGGGTTCTCGCCGGAGCCAACATTCCCCCACGTGCATCACAACAGGAGAAATCATGACCAGCATCGGTTCACACCCCATCGGCTCCGACCACCCCGTTTACGTGATCGCCGAGATCGGCCTCAACCACAACGGCGATGTCGAAATCGCGAAGCAGCTCATCGATGTGGCCGCGAATGCGGGCGCCCAGGCCGTCAAGTTCCAGAAGCGCACGCCCGAGATCTCCACACCCGAACACATGAAGAACACCCCGCGGGAAACACCGTGGGGCACGATGACCTACCTCGAATACCGCTACCGCGTCGAATTCAGCCACGACCAGTACATCGAGATCGGCGACTACGCCACGCTGCGCGGGCTCGACTGGTTCGCGTCCCCCTGGGATGTGCCGTCCGTTGCGTTCCTCGAAGACCTCAACGTCGTCGCCCACAAGGTCGCCTCGGCGTCGGTCACCGACCTCGAGCTGCTCTCCGCCCTTGCGGCAACGGGCAAGCCGATAATCCTGTCCACAGGCATGTCGACCATCGAGCAGATCGATGCTGCCGTCGACATCCTCGGCACGAGCAACCTGATCGTGCTGCATGCAACCTCGACGTACCCGCTGCCGCCCGAAGAGGCGAACCTGCGGATGATCACCACTCTTGCCGACCGCTTCGCAGGGGTGCCCATCGGCTACTCGGGCCACGAGCGCGGGCTGCAGATCTCCCTCGCCGCCGTCGCGCTCGGTGCGGTAGTCGTCGAACGCCATATCACCCTTGACCGCACGATGTGGGGTTCAGACCACGCCGCCTCCCTCGAGCCGACCGGCCTCGAGCACCTCGTACGCGACATCCGCATCATCACCGAGGCTCTCGGTGATGGCGTCAAGAAGGTGTTCCCTGGCGAGCTCGCGCCGTTGGCAAAGCTTCGTCGCGTCGGCGCGTGAAAGTCCTGGGAGTCGCAGACTCCGACTCGTACGTCAAGTGGGGCGCCACCATGCTGGACAGGATGCCCGCATCCTGGCAGCGCAGCCTGGCCGTCATCCGCACTCCTGCCCTGCCCAGCAGGGGCCAGCTCGCCTCGGCGTTGTCCGGCTCGCGGTTCACCGTCGCGGACACCGCGATCGTCGACCTCGCCGACCTCGCCAGGCTCGTGGCAACCGAAAAGCCGGATGTCGTGCTGCTCTCCGTGCGCGGGCCTGTCGTGCGTGTGCTTATCCGCGCGATAGTCGCGTCGAGCACAGTGCGCCCGGTGATCGTGAGCGGGCTGCCCGGCATCTCCATTCCTGAGACCCTCAAGGCTCTGTACTACAGGTCGCAGGTCGACTACTTCCTGTTGCACAGCAAGCGCGAGATCCGCGCGTTCTCGGCGTTGGGCGAGCAACTGGGCATCGAGCAGGAGTTCGGGCTTGCCACGCTGCCGTTCCTGCTGCCGCGGCATCCCGACGCCAAACACGGCACCGACATCGTCTTCGCGCCCCAGGCGAAGGTTCCCAAGCATCTCTTTTCACGCAAACGCATGCTCGACTGGCTGGTCGAAACCGCGCGCAACCACCCTGACCGACGAGTGGTCATCAAGCTCAGGGGTGTCGTCGGTGAGGCGCAAACCCACGCCGAGCGCTACCCGTATGACGTGCTTCTCGCCCACCTGGATGACGCCCCGGACAATCTCGTCGTCTCGACAGGCTCGATGTCGGGGCATCTCGCGGACGCCGGCGCGCTTGTCACAGTAAGCTCGACGGCCGCGCTGGAGGCTATCGCCGCTGGCGTTCCCGTGCTCGCCGTCGACGAGTTCGGGGTGAGCGCCCGCCTGATCAACCTCGTGTTCGAAGACAGCGGCCTGCTCGGCGGCTCGGACGCGCTCATCGCGGCGGATTTCAGGCACCCGAACGAGCACTGGCTTGACGACAACTACTTCCATGGACCCTCCGATGAGAACTGGGTGGCCGGCATCGAGGCGGCTGTCTCGCGGCGCGCTGCGGGCGAGTTGCCGCTGCGCCCGCAGTTCCGGGGAAGCCTTGGCGGCAACCTGCGGCGCATCTGGGATCGCAAGCGGGCATTAGGCCCGTACGACAGGTCGCTTCTGGGGTACGTTGCACTCGCCGTCGGGCTGCCCCTGCGCAGCCTCGTGCGCACCTACCGCAGAGCGCGCGCCAGGGTGCGCCGCGATTCGGAGGCCAGCCCCAAGGAACTCGCCCGAGTGCCCTGAACTGCCTGCGTCGATTCCACCGGGTGTTAACCGGGTCGTCACGTGGAGGGGCTTTGCTCTGACGTCAACCGCCGTCGTGCGCGAGCGGTGGCAGGGTGTCTACGCCAGGGCGCGCGGGCGCATCGCGGAGCGCTCAATCGCGTGAGCGAAGCCTCCGCGGCTACCGTTGTGCGGGTACCGGGCATAAAATCGGCCAAACGCGATCGTCCAGTGACCTGAGTGGGGAGAGATTCGTGGCATCGAAGAAGGACAAGAAGTCCGATAAGAAGGCCCTGAAAAAGAAGAAGAAGCAGAAGGCGCTGCTGAAGGAACAGGCTCGAAAGGCCAGACGCGCGCAGAAGAGAAGCGACGCGCTCGTCGCGAAGGCGAAGAAGGCCGCGAAGAAGCTTGCTCGCGAGGCGAAGGAGAAGGCCAGGAAGCGAGCGCGTAAGGCTACAAAGAAGGCCGCCCAGGTTGCAAAGGCCGCCCGAAAAGCCGCCGGGTCCGCCCTCTCACCAGGCTCCGCCGCGTCGGACAAGGCGACACCATCGTCGTCAAAGTCCAAGTCCAAGTCCAAACCGAAGCCGAAGCCGGCGCAGCGGACTGTCGAGGCGCCCGCGGTCGGCTCTGCATCGAGGCCTGCCTCTGTCGAACCCTCCTCGGGGTGGACAGTCGTAGCCCTCCGCGCTCGCGCCCGTTCCTTGGCCATCCCCGGTTACTCCCAGATGACGAAGGCCCAGCTGGTGGAGCGGCTTACTTCCTGAGCTAGGCGAGCGCGTATAGGCCGCGGAGCGCGTCATCCATCGACGGGAAGATTTCCGTCCTGTGGGTGTCTTCGTCGGTGAGCAGGAAACCCTCGGAGGTGCGCACCACCCGTCCGGCCAGCAGGTCGGTGATTTGATGCCTGACCAGCCAGCGACCCTGGCCGGCTTCCTCCAGGTAGAACAACTCGGCGTACGTCATGTGGTCCCTCGATTGGCTTTCGAGTGCCCGCCGGCTTAGGCGGCTGTGCAATTGTCGACCTCGCCACCGGCGGCACGGACAAACAACCGGTGAAGAGTGGATGAACCCGTGGGTCGAGCCGGGGGAGCGGCCAGAGCACTCGGGAGGAGCAGAATGAACCGGTGACCCTCAAACTCGGATACAAGGCCTCGGCAGAGCAATTCGACCCACGAGAGCTGGTGGAGATCGCGGTCGCCGCCGAAGCTCACGGCATGGAAAGCGTCGCGGTCAGCGACCACTTCCAGCCCTGGCGGCATGAGGGTGGCCACGCGCCGTTCTCGCTCGCCTGGATGGCCGCTGTCGGCGAGCGCACGAGCACGATCACGATAGGCACGAGCGTCATGACCCCGACGTTCCGCTACAACCCCGCGGTGATCGCCCAGGCCTTCGCGACGATGGGCGTGCTGTATCCGGGCCGCATCATGCTCGGCGTCGGCACGGGTGAGGCGCTCAACGAGATCGCGACCGGCTGGACAGGCGAGTGGCCGGATTTCAAGGAACGCTTCGCCCGCCTGCGCGAGGCAGTCGACCTCATGCGCCAGCTCTGGTCCGGCGACCGGGTGAACTTCGAGGGTGAGTACTACTCCACTGTCGACGCCTCCATCTATGACCGCCCGGCCACGCCCATCCCCGTGTACATCGCCGCGGGCGGTCCGGTCGTGGCGCGCTACGCCGGCCGCGCCGGCGACGGGTTCATCTGCACGTCCGGCAAAGGCATGGCCCTCTACACCGACGAGCTCATCCCGGCGGTCAAGGAGGGTGCCGAGAAGGCGGAGCGCGATTTCGCGGCCATCGACAGGATGATCGAGATCAAGCTGTCCTACGACACCGACCCGAAGGCGGCCCTCGAGAACACCCGGTTCTGGGCGCCGCTCGCCCTCTCCAAAGACCAGAAGCACGACATCACCGATCCGATCGAGATGGAAAAGGCGGCGGATGCCCTGCCGATCGAGCAGATCGCCTCGCGCTGGATCGTCGGCGCAGATCCGGCCGCGGTGGTGGAGCAGATCAAGCAGTACACGGACGCGGGATTCAACCACCTCGTCTTCCACGCCCCCGGCGCGGACCAGCGCCGCTTCCTCGAACTCTTCGAGAATGACCTCGCGCCGAGGCTCCGGGCATGAGCGCTGGACAAGCCGACCTGCTGCGGTATCTGCGGCAGGCGCACGATGCGCTCGTGTGGAAGCTCGACGGACTCTCGGAGTATGACGTGCGCCGACCGATGACCCCGACGGGTACCAACCTGCTCGGCATCGTGAAGCACGTCGCGACTGTGCAGGCCGGGTACCTCGGCGACATCTTCGGCCGCCCGTTTCCCGAGGCGTTGCCCTGGCTCGAAGACGAGGAGCCCAACGCCGACATGTGGGCCGCTGCCGACGAGTCGCGCGCGTACATCGTCGACCTCTACGACCGCGTGATGGTTCACTCGGAGGAGACGGTGCAGGCGCTCGGGCCGGATTCGATCGGGCGGGTTCCCTGGTGGCCGGAGGATCGGAATCCGGTGACGGTGCACAGGATTCTCGTGCACATGCTCGCCGAGGTGAACCGGCACGCCGGCCACGCCGACATCATCCGGGAGCTCATCGACGGCGCGGTCGGACATCGCCCCGACAACGACAACATGGCCGAGGGCGACGCTGACTGGTGGGCCGGCTATCGCGACCGCCTTGAGCAGGTCGCGCACGACGCCGGTTAGGGCTGGAGCAGACACTAGATGAGCGACATGAGGAGCGCGTCGCGCGAACCCTAACCGGGCCCGGCCACCCCCACGAGGTTGCCCTCGGGATCGCGGAACTGCCCAACGACCAATTTGCCGGACGG
>JAODLY010000007.1 GCA_025464445.1 Rhodoglobus sp.
GGAAGCTCCCCGAAGCCGTAGTTGCCGCGGCGCGTGATGTCCACGCCGTCGTAGAGCCCGAGCAGGTCGAGGGAGCCGTCCTCCGGGCGGTCCTCGGTCACGAAGACCACGTTCTCGAGACCCTCGACCATCTCGTCGGGCAGCATGTCGAGTTCGTCGGTGACGAGCTTCTCGAACTCCTCGGCCGGGATGTCGCGCATGCGACAAGACTGTCACGGCCTAGTCGCGCGTCCACCTGTAGTTGACGAACCCGTCGCTGGCCAGCGTTGTGAGGGTGTTCCCAGAGCAGGTGAGCGCAAGCTTCACGCCGGGAAGCTCGGAGTCGGGGAAGTCCATCGGCGAGCTGCCCAACGGCTCGCCGTTCTTCGTGCCGGTGCTCGTGACCGAGTAGCCGGAAGCGTCCCAGCCGGTGGGAAGGGCCTGAGTTCCCTGGATGGTGAACGTACCGGTGGCAGGCCCATGGTGGGCCTGCGAGACCACCAGCACGTTGTCCGCGTCCTCGGTGATCGTGATGTCGTAGGTGAGGGCGGTTTCGACATCCACATGGCCGTTCGCATCCCACTGCATCGTCTGGGTGCCCGAACCGACAAGGGCGGTCACCGGCAGTCCGATCCCCTGGAAGTGCGCCAGGCTCTGCGAGGCTGCGTCCGCGACATCGAGCGTCCAGGTGTGGCCCGTGACGCAGGCGGCGAGAGCGCTCGGTGCGGGGGCGCTGGGTGCGGAGGCGCTCGGTGCGGGGGAGCCACCACCACAACCGCTGAGTGTCGCCACGGCGAGGAGGGGCAGTGCGAGGGCGGGGAGAGTTGTGCGCTTCATCGTGGCTCCTGGAATGGGGGAACACTTGTACGACGCCGGGGCGGGGCCCGCCCGTTGACAGCAATTGTGCCCCCCGGCCAGCGAGTTCGCTACTGGTCCAGGATTTCCACGAGAGTGCCCTGCAGGTAGCCGAGCCAGTCGTATGCCGCCTGCAACGCGAAGTCGGCATCGGTTTCGATGCGGCCCTCGTCGCCGTCATATTCGATCTCCAGCCGCGCCGCGATTGTCAGCCGCAAGTCGGTGAGCGTGCGCAGCCAGGACTGCACCTGGGCCGGTGTGAGCATCACGCTGTTCGCGTCGAGCGATGAGACAACCGCCTGGGCATTGGCGACCTTGCGGTCGATGAGCCCGCGCTCCGTGAGGTGGCGATGCTCGGATGCCGCGCCCTCATCCCCGCGGTAGGCGTCAGGCAGCAGGCGCGCGACCGCTGGATCGAGCGGCGCCATCGTGCTGCCGCCGATGCCCAGCTGCGCGAGAAGCACGTCGCCGGGATCGCCCTCCGCCGACCGGTCGGCCAACAGCTCCACGAGCTGCCCGGCGAGATCGCGCAGCAGTTCGGCCTCACCCGCCGTGAAATGGGTGGATACACCGTTCTTCGCCGCGGCGAAGGGCGTCACGAGTCGCTCCTGGTGAGCGTGGCCCAGAGGCCGAAGTCGTGCATCGCTTCGACGTGCCGTTCCATCTCCTCGCGGCCACCGGATGCCACGACCGCGCGCCCGTCGTTGTGCACGAGCAGCATGAGACGCTCCGCCTCAGGGCGCTCGTACCCGAAATAGCTGCGGAACACGTATGACACGTACGACTGCAGGTTCACCGGGTCGTTCCACACGATGGTGACCCACGGGGTATCGGGGAGGGTGCGATCGCGCAGGTCGACATCGGGGGACTCGACAACCTGGCTCATCCTGTCCTTCCCGGGAATGAGAAAACGGCCTGACCGTAGTCAGGCCGTTTTCACCTGGGGTGACCGACGGGGCTCGAACCCGCGACATCCGGCTCCACAAGCCAGCGCTCTACCAACTGAGCTACGACCACCATGGATTGCCATAAGCAACCCAGCAAGTGTATTACAGGCTGGCACTAGAGTCGCGCAGCGAATCCTTCGACGACTTCGGCTGAGATCGCCTGCACCTGTTCGGTGGTGGGCCCGGGCTCGCCCACGAAGACAGCCTTGCGGTAATAGTCGAGTTCACGGATCGACTCGAGGATGTCGGCGAGCGCGCGGTGTCCGCCGTTCTTGGCTGGCGCGTTGAAGTACACCCGCGGAAACCAGCGCCGGGAGAGCTCCTTGATGGATGACACGTCGATGCTGCGGTAGTGCAGGTGGCTGTCGACGCGTGGCATGTACTTGGCGAGGAATGTGCGGTCGGTGCCGATGGTGTTGCCGGCAAGCGGCGCCGTGCCCGCGACGGGAACGAACCTGAGGATGTACTCGTTTACCGCGTATTCGGCATCGGCGAGGGCGACCCCGTTGGGGATCTCCTCGAGCAGGCCGCTCTCTTTGTGCATCGCGGTGACGAAGTCGCCCATGTTCTCGAACGCTGTGCGGTCGGGATTGATGACTATCGAGAACCCCGGGTCCACGGGCACGAGGTCGTAGTCGGTGATGACCACCGCAACCTCGACGAGCTCGTCGATCGACACGTCGAGACCCGTCATTTCGCAGTCGATCCAGACGAGAAGGTCAGCGGATGAAGCCATGCCGAAAGTCTAGCTGTGGGCTCTGACCCGGCTCGATCTGCTAATACTTGGAGCATGACCGATGCAACTCCAGAACTCTCCCGCGGCGACCAGTACGTGGTCTTCTACGATGGCGGACCGTACGACGGCCAGACCGACATCCGCATCAGCACGGACGGAACGTGGGAGACGCAGATCACGGTCATCGCCGCGTTCGACGGTAAAGAGACCCAGCTCGACTACATCTCGCCTGTCGCCAAGCGCGTCGGCGACCAGGTGCAGGTGCACTACAGGTGGGACTCGAAAGACAGTGATCCCATCGAAGCCGTCGAAGAGCGTTACGACAACTAGCAACCGGCTGGCTGGAATCAAGCGTGGATGCGCGCGGTTGGTTAGAAACGTGAACCTTCTCTTCTTCTCGTCCACCTTCTGCGAACCGTGCATGCTCACGCGCAAGGTGCTCGACGAGGTGTCCAATCTCGTGCCGGCCGCGCGCCTGGCCGAGCTCGACGTGGTGCACGACTCCGCCGAGGCCGAGCGGGCGGGCATCCGGTCGACTCCGACGGTCGTCGTGACCCGGGATGACGGCACCGAGGTGTTCCGCGCCGAGGGCGTGCCTTCGGTGAACCAGGTGCTCGTGGCGCTCGCGAAAGCCGTCTGAGGGCTCTGTCGCGGTATCCTTTTACGGCCCGCCCCCGTAGCTCAGCGGATAGAGCAGGAGCTTTCTAATCTCTTGGTCGCAGGTTCAATTCCTGCCGGGGGCACCCGCTACACCGTTCCAACCGGGTCGCACTTGGCCGGGCTCGAGGCATGACCCTCCCCGAGTTGCGGACTTCTGCCCCGTTGCGTTTCGCTCGCACCGGCAGAAGTCCGCAAGTGACGGCGATCCACGTGACGGGGATCCACGTGACGGCGATCCACGTGACGGCGATCCACGTGACGGGATCCAAGCGGCCGGGATGGGCGGCCCGAATCGAGTCACCGCCGCCCGGTACCATGGCGCCCATGACCTATTTCGGGCGGGCATCCCTTGCCCTGGCACTGGCCGGGGTGGCGGTAATCGGTCTCGGCGGCTGCGCGCAGTCGGGGGCGACCGTCGCGACCTTCCAGGTGGCCGGCGACCAGACTTACAGGATCCAGCTCGTGACGCAGGAGCAGATCGACCACGTTAAGGCGCTCATTGCCGGGTCGCAGGAGGGGTTGATCCCCAACGGCAAGGTGGTGCGCGACGATCCGGGAGTGAATGCACCGTGGTCATGGCACATAGATCCGAAGTCGCTCGAGTTCGCCGACATCACGACCGAGGTGTGCGACGGTCTGCCCGAGTACGTCGAGGACCACACGATTACCTCGGACTACTACTGCCCGTGGTTGGCCAAAGCCATCAAGCTCGAAGGGCCTGGGGCGAACTGAGGCTAGCGGTCGCCTGCCGCCGCCGATTCGAATGCGGGCGCCGAATCGGGCTGCTGCGCTGCCCATTCACGCTGCTTGACGACCAACTGGTCTTCGACGGCGCCGCCGTCGTACTTCCACGCCGCAAGATCCTGTGCGAAGAGCTTCTTCGCGAGTGACGGCTTCGCATGCCAGGCGATGAGCCCGTCCTGGTAGTCGACAAGGTCCTGGTCGGCCTGGAAGCTGTAATTTGCGGAGTTGCGCTTCATGCTTGCGAGCTTGTGTGCCGACCAGTCGGCGGCGAGGCTTGCGCCGTAGGCGGGCAGCATGCGCACCCGGATTTCGGCTTCGCTGGTCTGGTGCTCGACGTGCTCCTTCTCCTGCGCGGTGAGGGTATTCCACGCTGCGGCCTTGCGTCCGGCGGCAATGAGAGTTTCGACTGCGGAGGCCTTGTACCGGCCTTCCTGCTGCGCGAGTAGGCGCTTTATCGACCCGCGCGCGATCAGCCCCGCGAGGATGCCGGCCACGAGGATCGCCAGAAAGGGGAGAATCGCGTCTGTGAAGACCCTGTGACCCTCATAGGAGTTGTACCAATTGACGATGCCGTTCCACCAGTCCAATAACATGCTGGCACCTTAACCCCGCGTGCCACGGCGGGGGTAGTGCGACATGCCGCAAGCCTCAACCTCAGCTAGAAGCGGAAACAATCCATCGCGTCATCCATCGACCAGAATTCGCCGATGGGCAGGAACCGACGCTGGCGCTGCAGCATGCGCTTGGCGAGGAACCGGTGGCCGGCCGGCGTTGTCGAGCGTTCGACGTAGCCGAGCACCTCGCCATCGGGGCGGGTGACCCGCCACAGGTCGTCATGCAACTGGATTGTCGCGACGCCAAGGCGGATAGCTGTGGTGGTACCGGCGAAATCGAGGATGGTCACGGGTAACTCCCTGCGCTGTGTCTTGTGGTCTTTCATTCGAAGATATATTCGACCACCGACATTGGGTCAGTCCGGGCGCCTCACCAGGGCGAGGTCAGCATCCACGACCTTGTCCGGCCTGGCCGTCTGGGCAAGGATGATGCCGGCCAGCACGATCGCGGCCCCCACGAGTTGCAGCGGGCTCAGTTCTTCGCCCAGCCAGAGCCAGGCGACGACGAACGCGAAGATCACCTCGGATGACGCAACGATTCCACCAGCTGTCGCCTTGAGCCTGCCCAGCGCCGAGAACGACAGCAGGAAAGGCAGGAACGAGCCCATCACGATGAGCCAGGCCAGCGGCACCCCGAGGGGCACGATCACCCCAGCGAGATTGCCGGTGAGCGAGACGGGCTTCGCGACGATCGCGGGGTCGACGTTCCACCATCCGCTGAAGAATGCCCAGAACAGTGCCGCGAAACCACTCGTCCAGAACGCGACGGCGAGCGGGGATGTTGCCGTCACCTGCCGCTCGCCAACGAGGAAGTAGATCGCGAGCGTCGCCGCGGCCGCGAGCGCCATCACGACGCCGAGAGGATCGAGGTGGCTCGCCCAGATCTGGGCAACGATCGTGAGCCCGACGATGACGCAGCCGATCGACACCCACAGCCGCGCTTTCACCCGTTCCTTGAAGAAGATGAATGCGACAAGGGCCACGATGAGCACCGCGAGGTATTCGAGCAGCAGCGCGATGCCGACGGGCAGAAGCTGGATGGCGTATGCGTAGGTCACCTGCAACAGGGCGAGACCGACCACGCCGAGCACAGCCATTACCCCGACCTGCTTCCACGGCAGCCGAAACGCCGAGCGGTCGACAGCCAGCAGCACGACTCCCGCGATCAGGAATGTGCCGAGCGTGCGGAACTGTGTGACCTGCGTGGGGCTCAGCCCGCTGTCGAGTACGACCTTGGTGACGCTGTCGTTCGCGCCGAAGAGCAGGGCCGCGAACAGCCCGAAGACGTAGCCCACGTCAGCGGCGTGCGCCGGTGCCGTGCACCGCGAATTGTTCGATTTCCGCCAGCTCGTCGGCCGTGAGTGGCGGTGCGGATGCCGCGGCGAAGCTGTCTTCGAGCTGCGCGACGCTCGACGCCCCGATGAGCGCCGATGTCACTTGCGGCACGCGGAGCACCCACGCCAGCGCCAACTGGGCGAGGGACTGCCCCCGCGCCTTCGCGATCTCGTTGAGCGCCCTGGCGCGCTCGAGGTACTCCGGGTTGATGTTGTCCGCGGTGATCCAGCGACCCTCGGCCGCGCGCGAATCCGCAGGGATGCCGTCGAGGTAGCGATTTGTCAGCATGCCCTGTGCCAGCGGCGAGAACGCGATACTGCCCATGCCGAGCTCGTCGAGCACCGGGAAGAGACCGTCTTCGATGTGCCTGTCGAACATGTTGTAGCGCGGCTGGTGGATGAGCAGCGGAATCCTGTGTTGGGCGAGTGCGGCATGTGCGGCGCTGGTCTGTTCCGGGGAATAGTTCGAGATGCCGGCGTAGAGCGCCTTGCCGGATTGCACGGCCGTGGCCAGCGCACCCATCGTCTCCTCGATGGGCGTGTGGGGGTCTGGGCGGTGCGAGTAGAAGATGTCGAAGTAGTCCAGCCCGGTGCGTTCCAGGGAGGCGTCGAGGGACGAGAGCATGTACTTGCGCGATCCCCACTCGCCGTACGGTCCATCCCACATCGCGTAGCCGGCCTTGCTGGAGATGACCAGCTCGTCGCGGTACTGCACGAAGTCCTGGGCGAAGATGGTGCCGAAGTTGCTTTCGGCGGAGCCGGCGGGCGGGCCGTAGTTGTTCGCCAGGTCGAAGTGGGTGATGCCCAGGTCGAACGCCCTGCGCAGGATCGCGCGCTGGGTGTCGAGCGGGCGGTCATCCCCGAAGTTGTTCCACAGCCCCAGGGAGATTTTCGGCAGCTTCAGGCCGCTGCGCCCAACCCTTGCGTATTCGGTCGATTCGTAGCGGTCGGCACTGGCGCGAAAGGGCATGTTCCCAGCCTAGGCCGCGTCGCGAGGGGGAATGCCGGGCAGGGCAGGACGTTGTTCTTTGTGGATGCGGGCAC
This sequence comes from Rhodoglobus sp., assembly GCA_025464445.1. Lineage (GTDB taxonomy): Bacteria > Actinomycetota > Actinomycetes > Actinomycetales > Microbacteriaceae > Rhodoglobus. Next base: position 6,914 of record JAODLY010000007.1, read on the forward strand.
CGGCCCATCCCAGGAAAGTAGGCTCACCCCATGCACACATTCGTACTCGCAGGCGGTTGTTTCTGGTGTCTCGACGCCGTCTATCGCACACTTCGCGGAGTGAAGGATGTCGTCTCCGGCTACACCGGCGGCGTCACCGTCAACCCGGACTACGACGCGGTCTGCACCGGAATGACCGGTCACGCGGAGGCCGTCGCCGTCACCTTCGATCCAGAGGTGATTCCGGACGAGGTCATCCTCGACGTGTTCTTCAGCCTGCATGACCCGCGCCAGCTCAACCGGCAGGGCAACGACGTCGGCACCCAGTACCGTTCGGCGATGTTCTACAAGGACGACGAGCAGAAAGCCCTCTTCGAGGCGGCCCGCGACCGCGCCGCCGAGTACTGGGAGGGCGGCATCGTGACCACGCTCGAGCCGCTCGGCGACTGGTACCCGGCCGAGGACTATCACCAGGACTTCTTCGCCAAGAACCCGGGCCAGGGTTATTGCATGGCGGTCGCGCTGCCGAAGGTCAACAAGATCCGCAAGTCATTCGCGGAATACGTTCTCGCGAGCTAGCCGGCT
>JAODLY010000012.1 GCA_025464445.1 Rhodoglobus sp.
GGGATCAGGTCGACACGCCATTGCGGCCGCCAGTCGTCATCCCAACACGCCACCAGTTCCGTCGGCTCGAACTCGGTCACGAGCCGGGCGATGATGTCGAGCAGTCCGCGAACGGCGTTCACGGGTGTGCCGTCCGGCGCGCGGACCGTGTCCGGCACCCCGTAGAACGCGCGGAAGTAGAGCGCGGCGGTATCCAGGAGCATCCGGCGTGGTGCGCGATCGGTCACGACTGCATCCTCGCATCCCACCACGTCAGCACACGCATTGCATGGAACGTGAGCCAGGGGGACGGCTCCCCGACCGCAACGTCGATCTCGAACCAGACCCGGCCCGGGTGGCGCCGCTCCTGCAGCCAGGTGCCGTCGGCCTGGCGGGCACTGCGGATGACCTCGATCGCGTCGGCGAGCCGAGGATCGGGCGGGGTGCCGTCGTGCATGGCGGCCTCCCTGAAGTGGTTCGCCGCGTTTAGCACGCTGTAGAACGAGCGGAACGGGTAGGCGAACCGGGTCACCCACGGCCCGACGGGCTCGCCCGTGGACAGGGTGCGCATGAGCCGGCGCTCGAGCAGGTACTCCTCGGCCGCGTGACGAGCGCCAGGCAAGGCGGCGTCGCCGCCGACCGCGGCCTCGTAGTACAGGATGCCCTTCACTGCATTGAGCGTGGAGTGGAACGAGGAGCGCGTCGAGCCTTCCATCCACTCGCAGTTCCAGCCGCCGTCAGCCATGCGGTGCTCGAGGAACCAAGCGGCGATCCCGGAAACGTCCGCGCCCAGCCAGGCGCCGCTGGCCAGCGTGAATGCATTGATGCAGCAGTCGACCTCGCCGCCCCAATACGGTAGGTCCTCGTACTCCCAACGGCTGTTCTGCGCGATCAGTTCAGCGGTGCCTGCCAGTGCGGCCGCGTCCAGCCCCCAGTCCCGCAGCGTGTTGAGGCTCCAGGAGGTCGCGGTCCAGGGCTGGCCGGCACCCTCCGCCGTTTCGGGGCCGTCGAAGTCGAAGTCCTTCGGGAAGAACGCGCCGCCCGCCCACTGGCCGTCAGCATCCTGCAGGTCGAGCAGGCGCCGCCCGAACCCTTCGGTTGCGATGCGAGCCCTCGTCGCCTCCCACACGTGGCGTGGCGCGCCCCCGAGATCCCTCTCGACCTGCCACCGCAGGGCGGGGTCGGACTCGAGCAACCAGTCGACGAGTTCGGGATGCGTGTCCATGCGATCGATCCTTTCGTTACGCCCGCGACGATTCAACCTTCACCGGCCGACAGCCGTGTCGCACCCGGCGACGAGAATCGGAATGTGAGCGGTAACCGAACGTCAGCACCGCGCGTGCGCGGCTGAGCTCGGGAAGACGGCCACAATGGGAGTGTGACTCGCCGCGGAATCATCCTCTTCGCCGCCCTCGGTATCGCGTGGGGCATCCCGTATCTCTTCATCAAGGTCGCCGTGGGCGAGCTGGAGCCGGGCATGGTGGTGCTGGCGCGTTCCGCGCTCGCCGCGATCCTGCTGCTTCCGCTGGCGTTCTTCCGGCGCGAGGTGGGGTCGGTGTTGCGCCACTGGCGGCCGATGCTCGCCTACACGCTCGTGGAGATCGTGATCCCGTGGTATTTCCTGAGCTCTGCCGAGCAACACCTGCCGAGCTCGACGGCTGGCCTGCTGCTGGCCGCCGTCCCAATCGCTGGGGTGGCGGTGGCGTTCGTGATGGGCCGGCCCGCACGGTTGTCGAAGATCAACTGGCTGGGCATAGCAATCGGGATGCTCGGGGTGGCAGCACTTGTCGGGCTCGACATCGGCGGATCCGACCTGCTGAGCGTCGGCGAGATGGCCGTCGTTGTGGTGGGCTACGCGCTCGGCCCGGCGATCCTGTCCCGCTGGATGTCGGATCTGCCCGGAGTGGGAGTCGTCGCCGTGTCCCTGGCCGGCGCCGCGATCGCTTACGTGCCGCTCGTCGTGCTGACCGGCGGCTGGCCCGCGGTCTGGCCATCGCCGGCGGTCACCATCTCGATCATCGTGCTTGCTGTGGTCTGCAGCGGGCTCGCCTTCCTTCTCATGATCGGCCTGATCAACGAGATCGGGCCGGTGAAGGCGACGACGATCACCTACGTCAATCCGGCGGTCGCGATCCTCGCGGGAGTCCTGGTGCTGGGCGAGCGCGTCACCGTGTGGACTGTCGTCGGATTCGCCCTCGTGCTCGCCGGCTCCTGGCTGGTCACTCGTCGCAGGCAGGAAACCCTCACACCCACGGGCCCGGAGGAGGCGTCAGCCGAACTGGTGCAGTGAACTCCCCCTCTACTGCGGCGCGCTCACCCGCACCGCGTAGCCACCGCTGATCAACTCATCGATGGCGACCGCGATGTCCTCTGGCTCGTCGAGGCCGCTCTCGTAGGGATCAGTCGACCGCCCCGGCGCGTTCAACAAGTCCATGCAGATCCCGATCGCCGTCAGGGAGAGCCCGGAGCGCCCCAGCGCCGCTGTGGGCAGGAGAGCCCGGGTTGAGCTCCGCCCTACCGAGCGCAGTCCGTTAGCGGCGATCCAGTCCGTGGCGCGTGTAAGCGTCACAGGGGACTCGAACATCGCATCCAACATCGCCTGCGCCCACTGGCCGTACACGACGGCGAAGGCAGGTGCGTTGTACTCGGGGCGCCACATCTGCTGGTCGATGCCGGGCGGGAAAGGCACGGTGACGCACTGCGGGTAGTCGGCCACGATGGCGCGCGTCGCATCGTTCAGAAGCTTCGCCTGGTGAGTGCTCGCCCGTCGTGCCAGAGCGTTGATTGCCCCGAGGCTGCTCAGGGGAGGCGTCTCAGCGATCAGCACCCGAGCATCCACCGGAAGTTCGCGATGAAGCGCCGTCAGCGTCGCGCGGAGGTTCTGGGTCCATGTTGCGGTGCTCGTCAGGGTGAGAGTGTCGACGATCCCCGTGATGAGAATCACGACGTCTGTCCTGGCCAGTGCCGCCTGCTCCCGGGCGCAAACCCGGGGTGCCGACCGGAGCCGGTTACCGCGCAGCCCCACCGTCGACCATTCGACGCCGCGGCCGGTGCGGGCGGAGAGCTTGCGGGCGAACTGGGCGGCGACCCCCAACTCGTGGGTGCGGATTCCGTACCCCATGGCGGTGGCTTCGCCGATCACCATGACCCTGTCGTGGTTCGGGCCGATGACCCTGCCGCTGGGCTCGTCATCGGGATAGATGTTCCCCTCTTGAAAGCCGCGCCGGGCGAGGTAGTCAAGGAAGGTGGCCAGCCGGAACGTTCTGCGAACCGTGCTGCCGATCGGAGTGTCGGTCATTGTGTGACCTCGATTCAGTCAACCCGAACGGTACGCGACCAACATGTGCGGGCACACATGTAGCCGGGCTAGCGATACCCTCGTCGCGTGACGCACCAGCTCACTCGGGACCAGGCCCGCCGCATCGCGGTGCGGGCGCAGTTGCTCGATGCCGATCGCCCCGGCGATGTCGTCGGGATCGCCGAGCAGCTCGGCGCGATCAAGATCGATCCGACCGCCACCATCGCCCCGGCCGAGCATTCGATCCTCTGGTCGCGGATCGGCTCGACCTACGAGCCGGCGCAGCTGTCCAAAGCTGTCGAGTCGGATCGACTGCTGTTCGAGTTCGACGGCGCGTTTCGCCCGGTCAGCCTCTTGCCCCTCATGCTCCCCGGCATGCGGCTTTGGCCGCGGCGCGAGAACACCCGAGCGTGGCTGGCCGCGAACGATAGGTTCCGCACCGAGGTACTCGCCCGGTTACGCGCTCAAGGCGCGCTCCTGGCGACCGAAATCCCCGACACCGCCGATGTGACCATCCCGCCGGACGGCTGGTACGGCGCCAATCAGGTGCCGCACATGCTCGACTTCCTGCAGCGGCAGGGCGAGGTCGCCGTTGTCGGGCGCGAGGGGCGGCACCGGCGCTGGGACCTCGCCGAGCGCGTGTACCCGCAGGGTCTGCCGGAATATGAGCTCCACGAAGCGGAGCGGATGCTGGGCGAGCGCCGCCTGCAGGCCGTCGGCATCGCGAAACAGAAGTCGCCATGGACCCCGGTGGGTGAGGCGGGCGAGCCGGCCACGATCGAGGGCAGCAAGTGGAAGTACCGCGTCGACCCCGAGGCCATCACCGCGCTCGAGCAAGACGAAGGCGGCCGGGTCGCGTTCCTCAGCCCCTACGACGGCATGCTCTTCGACCGCCCGCGGCTCAAGGAGATCTTCGAGTTCGAGTACGTGCTCGAGCAGTTCAAGCCGAAGCCGCAGCGCGTCTACGGCTTCTTCGCGCATCCGATCCTCATGGGCGACCGATTCGTCGGGATGCTCGATGCCGAAGTCGACCGCGACCATGAAGTGCTACGGGTCAACGCCGTGCACGAGTTCCTGCCCTTCGAGGCGGAGGAAGACGAGATGGTGCGCGCGGAGATCGCCGCTCTCGCCGAGTGGCTGGGGGTCAGCGTTTCGGCGTGGTGACGCCACGTCGCGGCCTCAACCCCGCGAACAGCGCATGAAGCAGCGGGACCACGGACACAGCCATGAGCACGGTGCCGAAGACGACGTCCTCGGCTCGAAGCAGGATGCCGCCGATCAGCAGTGCGGCGAAGAGGATCGCCGAGACCACCCGGCGCGCCATTCGCTCGAGGCTGCCGAGCCGCCGCTCAAGCTGCGGGGCCTGCACCGAGAGTTGGCCCTCCTCCGTGCGGGTGATGAGATTGTCGAGCCGCTGCGGGAGCCGCGCGACGATCCCCGCGACGTCGACCGCGCGCTTCGCGACATCCTGCAGCAGGTTCCCGCCCTCCGCGCGGATCAGCTGGGCCGAGTACGGCTCCACGGCATCCCAGATGTTGAACGCGGGGTCGAGCGAACTGCACATCCCCGAAGTCAGCGACATGGCGCGGATGATGAGCAGGAAGTTCTCCGGCAGCTGGAACGGCAGCGACCGCACGACATCCCCGAACTCGACGGCGAACGCGCGGAACTCGCGCGGATCGACCTCCTGCAGCTCGGCGAACCCCATCCCGCCGAAGCGGGCGAACAGCTTCGTCATCGCCCGCTCCAGTTCCGCGGTGTCGGCCGTCGGCAGCAGCACGCCCACCCCGCGGATGCCCTCCACCATTCCCTTGCCGTCACGCGACGCCGCTGCGATCAGAAGGTGGCGCAGACCCTTACGCAGGGTGTCGGGAACGTCGCCCATCATCCCGAAGTCGATGAAGGTGAACCTCCAGGCGCCGGCGTCGAGCGGGGTGACGAAGATATTGCCCGGGTGCGGGTCGGCGTGGAAGAAGCCGTGGACGAAAAGCTGGTCGAACATGACGGCCGCGAACCGGGCGGCGACCTCGGACGGGTCGATGCCGGCCGCGCGCAGGCCGTCCACATCGTTGATCTTGATGGCCGTGACGTCCTGCAGCGTCAGCACCCGCCGCGTCGTACGCTCCCACACCAGCTCGGGCACGCCGACTCGCGCGTCGCCTGCGAAGATCTCCGCGAACCGCTCCGCGCTCGCCCCCTCGTGCAGGTAGTCGATCTCCTGGAGGCTCGTGAAGGCGAACTCCTCCACGAGCGCGGGCACGTCGACGCGATCCGAGACCAGACGCACGCGGGTGAGCCAGCCGGCCACACGGCGAAGGGCCCTGAGGTCGACGTCCACGACCCTGTCGATCCCGGGTCGCTGGATCTTCACCACCACGTCGAGCAGACCTGTCTGGGCGGCATCGGCAGCCGAAAGCCGCGCTCGGTGCGCCTGGCCGAGGGATGCCGCAGCCAACGGAATCGGATCGACGAACGAGAACGCCCGCTCGAGCGGCACACCCAACTCGGCCTCTGCGAGCGCCCGGATCGCCGCGAACGGCACGGGGGGAACCTCGTCCTGCAGGCCCTCGAGCTCCTTCGTGATCTCGGGCGGCAGCACGTCGAGCCTCGACGACATGAACTGGCCGACCTTGATCATGAGGCCGCCCAGGTCGACCGCGAGCGCGTGGAACCGCTGGGCGATGCGCTGCAGGCGTTTGGCTCGGCCGCGTGCTGCGAGACGCGAAAGGCCGATTCGCGGCAGCACCAGTTCGAACCACCAGGTCTGCACCAGGTTGCGCGCGGCGAACAGCAGGATCCTGCGGTAGCGGGCGCGCATGGTCGCGACGTCGGTCATCTGGTCTTGGGTCTCTGATCCGCACGCGGCCGACGTGCTGGGGGCACGCTCAGTCCTGGGCGAGGATCGAATAGAGCTTACGTCGCGCCTCGTCGAGCACGGCAACGGCCTGGTTCACCTGCTCGGGGTTGCCCGAGCGTCCCACCTGCGCTGCGGCCTGCGCCAGTGCGATGCCGGCCTTGGGCAGCGCACCGTGTCGTCCGCGATCCCTGGTGCCTTCGGCCTCCCACGGGGCTTTGGTGTCGGCGGAAGCCGCCGTCGCCTTGCGACCCTCGTCGGTGAGCGAGTAGGTCTTGCGGCCGTTCGACTCTTCGACACCGATGAGGCCCTCGTCCGCGAGCAACTGGAGGGTGGGATACACCGAGCCGGGGCTCGGCTTCCACGAACCGCCGCTGCGCTCCTCGATCTCCTGGATGATCTGGTACCCGTGCATCGGCTTCTCCGCCAGGAGCGCGAGGACCGCAGCACGCACATCCCCGCGGCCCATCCGCGGGCCGACCTTCTGCTCGAACTGTCCGCGCAGCTGTTCCATCGCCTCCCAGATGCCATCGCCGCTCCAGCCCTTACCGCCGCCGGGTCGTCCCGGGAATCCGTCGCCGAAGAATGAACCGCTCATGATGACCTCCATTGCGCCGACGCCCGCGCGGGTTCGACGATACTCAACGATATATCGTTAAGTCGTGTACCGGTAGGTGTTGATGAGCACACCGGACTTCAACCGGCGGCTCTCGGCGAGGCTGAGGGTGGTCGAGGGAAACCCATCCGGGAACAGCTTCTTTCCGATTCCCAGCACGATCGGGTAGACCACAAGCCGGTATTCGTCGACCAGGTCGTGCTCGGCGAGGGACTTCACCAGCACGCTGCTTCCCCATACCCGGATCTCGCCGCCCGGCGCGTCACGGAGCTTCCGCACGTCGGCGGCCAGGTCCGCGTCGAGCAAGCGCGAGTTCTTCCAGCCCAGCTCAGTCAGCGTTCGCGACGCGATGTACTTCGGCACGCGGTTATACCGACGGGTGAGTTCCCCCACGAAGCCCCCGGCGTTCTCATCCCACACGCCCCACGCGTTAGCCCAGATGTCGTAGGTCTTGCGGCCGAGCAGCAACGCCTCCGTCCTGCTCTCCCACTCCGCAATGATCTCGTCGCCCTCGCCCGAGTAGGTGTCGTGTTCCTCGTCGTAGGCCATCTGCCAGCCGCCGTGCTCGAACCCGTCGCTGTCCTCATCCCGGCCGCCGGGCGCCTGGATCACGCCATCGAGGGTGATGAACTCCTGGACAACGATGCGGCTCATCTCGGCAGCTCCCTGGTGTTGTGGCGACTTCGACCCACATACAGCTTCCGCGCAGGGGGCGGTGCTCGTCTACCCTCGACGCATGAACGGGCGGATTGCGAACGTCTCGATCCATGCCGAGGACCCAGCCACGCTCGCCCGATTCTGGGACGCCGTCATGGGCTAGAGAACGGAAAAGAGAAGCCGCAAATAGTTTGCTGGGTCGGCGAGCAGGCCAGCGGTGGCTACTAGATCAGCAGCAAGCGCAAGAAAGTCTGCGGGGTCGGGAAGATCCATTTCGATGGCTAGCTCGCGCGCTAGCTCTACGCCAGCTTTGGCATCCTCAATCGTTGGTACCGCCCGAATCGGAACTAGTGCAACCGCTGCGACCAAAGTAGCCGCATCCTGAGGACTATCCCAACGAGTGATCGCCGCACCCAACATTGCTCTCCACCGCCAAATGGCCGTTGCACTCGCGTTGGTCTCCTCGGCACTGACAAGTAGATCTCGCATCTCTCTTAGCGGTTCTTGATTCCACGCCCACCAGGAGGGGCGAGAAAGGGGTACCGATGCGAGCGCTCCCGACCAAACCTCCTCTGTGGCCATGTCTCTCAGAGCAGCCGGTGGTATTTGAACATCGGAAACCCCCGCTCGGGCCAGACGTAAAATCCTCTCTTCGAGTTGACTCGCGTGAGCGTCGAAACGATCGCTGGCAGTCTCGATTCCTCGTCGAGCGAGCGCTTCGAACAAAGCTGGCGTGCCGAAGGTCTCGACTTGCAGGGCGGCTGCCAAAGCGCGCAGCGCAGCATCATCGGACCAAAGGGCGACACCTCTCGCGATTGCGACCTCGACCGGCCCGGCCCAGGAAGCAGCCTCGTCTGGCAGGCCCGCCAGTGGGGGCGTAGCTAATGGGATTCTTTCCGTGACAGTTGCGAGCGGGATGGCGTTCTTGATCACCCTTGCCGTGGACAGAAGCTTGGCTCGGTCATCGTCGGTGTACTCGATGTAGGTGGGCCGCTGTTGTCTTGCGTCCCAACCCATCGATCCAGCGCTGGCCGCCAATCGCTGAAGTTCCGCAATGCCCGCGTGCATATCAGCGGCCGCCGCGGGGTGGAGAAGGACTTGCTGGAATTGCCCCCTCACGGAGCGAGCTTCATCCAGCAAGAAATTCAAGAGAAGAGGCGACGAGTCGACAGAGACCTTTCCGCCGACAGATCTCATTGCAATCGTGACTTCCATTTCGTGGGCCTCGTCGGGGAATGCCCCGGCCGGAAAGGAGCCGAGAGGCATCTGAAGATAAACAAATGAGTAGGGACGGTGCAAACTATTCGCGTAAGCCCCCAAGGGAATCCGGCCCTGACGGGCAAGCAATGTCGCAGCCTTGATCGGTGCTTGGACCTGCTCGGCCTGAGTCCTGACCATCTGGATTATTCCTTCGACATCGCCGGGTATCGACTTGATTGGTGACTGGTCGCCGAAGCGCGCCACGTGAGCTGCCAGCATTTCCATCCCGCGGACGTGCAAGTCCGAGGTATCCGCACCATTTGTCTCGCCGTTGGAGCTACCGGAACTGGCGATACGCCCAAGAAGCGCGGCGGACACGTTCACGTCCCCTTCAAACTTGATCGCGAGCGTCACTGCTTCTGCGAGCGAGATCCGGTCCCACTCCTCTGACGGGAATGCCACCAGCCACATTGCGACCTCATCGTTGCTTTCGGGCGCTAGGTCATTCGCTCTGATAAGCCGTGCTGCGTCTTCACGCAGTTCCTGATTCAGCATTGCGCCGACCACGTTCCAGACAATTTCAGGGTCTGCAACACCACCAAGGGAAGCCAGGGCTTCAAGCCCTTGTGCCTGCGCATCCTGCCAGTCTCGTCGCTGGAAGGCTCTCATTTGAAGGAAGCGCGCAAGCTCTGCACGGTCTCGTCCGACGAAGTCGCTGCGGGTCATTGCTCTTTCAGCGACTCTTTGCGCTTGGTCAGGGTCGTTCGCCGACCGAAGATAGTGCACTTCTTCCGTCAGGAATTCGACGGTGCTGAACCTAGTAGCTGCGTCCGCGCAGGCCTCTGCGGCGTCAGCGAAACGTCCGGCTCGAGCCAACGCCAAGGAGAGGTAGTGCGCAGCCCCAACGTCATCCAAGGCGAGGGATCGAAGTGCAGGAAGCGCTCCCTCTAGATCGGTCGTCGATAAGGCGACTGCACGCACTGTCTCGGCCAGCGCTTCGGTTATTGCCCCTTCGGCGATTAGCCGCTCGAGTTTGGTTGACTCGTCCACCCCATCAAGAGCAAGCACTCGAACCGCCTGATCGACTTCGTTCAGGTTGTGAGACTCGAGGGCGGTGTCGAGCCGCTTCTTCCACAGTGCAACCCGGCGCGCTGGTTCAACGATCTCTCCCGCGGCAGGAAATTCGACCTGGAGTAGTGCGCGAGCATCCACGTCCGACACTCGCTCGACGATCTGATCCCGGTGCCCGCTGTCCCCGATTAGGGCTCCGCTCACGATCGCCATGCGTGCAACGTCAGCCCGAGACGCCTCCTCCGATGTTGCGAGTCCTTCCGGGCTCGGTAGAGATCGTCGGTAGACCTCCGAGTAGTCCCCCGCGAGGCTGAGCGCTTGGAGGGCAAACTCCAGGAAACCAGCCGTCGGACCGCTCCATTCGTGCCTCTGATCCAGAGCGCGGATGCCGATCGACACAGCGCGCTGGATATCGCCTAGCTGCGCGGAGGACGCTCTAGATCGTCGAAGAAAGGCCTGAGCAAGCTGCAGCATTCCGCCGCTGCTTTCAGGAGTGATGTCAGCGACCATTTGGCTGTGCTGGACTGCTCTGTCGAAATCCCCGAGATACCAGTCCACCTGACTGGCGAAGAATTGCGCGTGAACGTTCAGGAGCGCGTCAGCGCCGGATAGATCGAGTTCGGCCGCTTCTGCCTGAATACGTGTTGCTTGACTTCCATTGTCTAAGAGGAAGCCCAACAAGTCGGCGCCGAAGGACTCGCCGCCCCTAGCTCGCGCCTCCTCGAGATGATGCCTCGCCAAGTCGGGATCGACATCAATCAACATATGCCCCGCTTGCAAATATTGATCTGCAGGCGACTCCGCGGTTTGGGCGCCGCGAACAAGTGCTTCCGCCGCCAACAAGTATTCGCCGTGCTCAAACGCGAATAGCGCCGCTATCCGCCAAAGTCTGCCCGCAGATACAGGCATCCAACTCGGCGGGCTTGATAGCAAGTCAGTGAATAGGGCCGCGACATCGAACCTTCTCGTTGCTAACTGCAGCGCGAGAAGAGGGGCGTTTCGATCCTCCGCGAGCGCATCGCGCAGCTTCGCGGACACGCCGGGTGGTAGCACTGCCAGGTTGGGCTCGAATAGCACAGCGGCTTCCAGATTCTGATCGTGCGCGATCGCCGACCACTCTGGTAGCGCGAGTCCTAATTCGTTTGCCCGGGGCACCTCGATCTTGAAGTGCTTTCCGGTCGCAACCAACGTGGATTTGTCTACGAGTTGCCAATAGCCCGTGTTGGTTTGAAGGTCGACGAGAACGATAATTACCGGCAGGGAATGATCCAGCCAGTACGCGGCGTGAATATTCGTAACTGGGTGAAACCATCCATCCGCCGTGGGGGATGAGAAATAGGTTGGCCCGGCTTTTATCTGAATCGCGATCAGGCGTCCGGTGGCCCTGTCGTTTTCTCGCAACTCAAGCTCGGCGTCAATGCCGACGTCAAAAATCGTGATAGGTCGGAAGTACCATCCTTGTCGTAGCGCCCACCCCTCCACAAAGTGGACACCCTGCTGCCCGACTATGCCTGCGTCCACGATGACCCAATCTCGAGAATCGAGGGTGATTGTTCCTCATTCTCCCAGCCTTGGGGGCTAGCTGAGAGCAACGCACGAACTTGGGTCGTTCCACGGGCAGCGTCATGCCGTACGGTAGCTCATCCACTAGGCGCTATCGGGTCAGATATCGCCTGCCGGACAAATCGCAGACCGACAAAGCGCGGCTTCAGGACCAAGCGCGAGGCCAAGCTCTATCCGGCCTCTGTCGAGATCGCGAAGTCCCGCCGCGAGTTCGTTCGGTGGCCCGTGGGCTCGACGCCCCATCGGCACGGCCGCCACGTCGTCGGTGACGCGGTGAGGTGCTGTCCTCGGTAGACGACGCGTCGGAACCGGCGCGATGGGGACCCCGGTGTAGTTCTTCTACTCCGGGCCCACAATGGTGACTCGATCAAGTTGATCGTGAGTAGGGGATGAGGCACGGTGATCGAATCACCATTGTGGGCCCGGTGGGGCTCGAACCCACGACCCGCGGATTAAAAGTCCGATGCTCTGCCAGCTGAGCTACAGGCCCTACGAAGTACAAGCGTACCGGGGTGCGGCGGGGGCGTAGCGTTAACCCCGATGGCCGACGACTTCCACAAGCCCACCCAGTACTCGGGTGACAAGTTCGACACGTATGAGGGTGGCGAAGACCCGGCGCAGATCATGCGGGTTGCACATGACACCGCCCACGCCCTGCTGAACCGGGCACGGGAAACCGACGACCCCGAAGTGATCGACCGCCTGGTTGCCTACACCGACGCGAACGGGTTGGATGCGCTCGCCGAACTCTGGGCCAGGTCCAGCCCGCGCAGCCTGCCTGGCGCCCTGTGGCGCATCTACCTCATGCGACTCGTCATCCGCCAGGACCCCACGGGAACGAGTTTCCTGTTCCAGCGCGGCACCGAGGTACTGGCCACGATCGACGCCCTCGTGGCCGGGGCCCCCGCGCCGACCGGTCCGGAAGAGATCACCGAACTGGCGGACAGGATCCTGCGTGGGCTGTTCCGCGGCGACTTCGCGACCGCGCTCGATCGCGCAGCGTCGTTCGGCCGGGTCCTCGCCGCGGGGTGCACGAGCGTCGCGGATGACGCAGAGCCGATCGACCCCGAGCGTGCGACCGAGCTCACCACTCGAGCCGCCCGGCTCGCCCAGACCGCCGAAGAGTTCACCGCATGTGCGCGTCTCTACCGCGCGGGCAACCTCGAATAGCAGTGCATCGAGCCTGTCGATCTTCCTGGTGAGATGTCGACGAGGTCGATCAGCGAGTCAGGTAAAATGGTTGGGCCGGGCCGCGGTAACCCCGGGCTCCACTAATAGCCGCTTCGAGCGGCCTCGCGCCGAGAGGCGTTCTGCGGCCCGGCATTTGAACCTTTCACCCGGCGATCTCGTCGTACAGGTATGCGGATTTTCACATTCGCGGCCGCGATCTGGACCGCGCTTGCCCTCGGGGTCAACGCCTACATGCATTTCGTGCTCGCCGACCCATTCGACGGCAATGCCGGAACGCTGGTAACGCAGGGCTGGCTGTTCCGCATCGAAGGGGTTGCCGACATCCTCGCGGCGTTGCTCATCGTGGTGCATCCTCGGCGCTGGACGGGTCTCATCGCAGGCATCGTCGCGCTCGGTGGCCTCGGCGTGCTCGTCTTCACGGTCTACGTGCCGCTGGACCTCACGGCGCTCGGCCTGCCATACATCTACGAGCCGTCCTGGTACCAGCAGAAGGTGGTCGCGGCGCTCGCCCAGGCGTTCGCCGCCGTCGGCGCGCTCGTCGTCGCCGTCGGGGCCCGGCGGCGCTCGAGAGAGTAGTTATCCGAACTTGCCGGAAACGTAGTCTTCGGTCGCCTGCACGCTGGGCTTGGAGAAGATCGTGCGGGTGTCGTCGTATTCGATGAGCCTGCCCGGCTTGCCGGTGCCGGCGATGTTGAAGAACGCCGTGCGGTCTGAGACCCGGGATGCCTGCTGCATGTTGTGGGTGACGATAACTATCGTGTAGTCCTGCTTGAGCTCCTCGATGAGGTCCTCGATGGCGAGAGTCGAGATCGGGTCGAGGGCAGAGCAGGGCTCGTCCATCAGGATGACCTCGGGCGCGACCGCGATCGCCCGCGCGATGCACAGGCGCTGCTGCTGCCCACCGGAGAGCCCCATCCCGGGCTTCTCGAGGCGGTCCTTGACCTCATTCCAGAGGTTGGCGCCCTTCAGCGACTGCTCGACGAGCGCGTCGCCGTCCGACTTGGTGATCTTGCGATTGTTGAGGGTGACGCCGGCAAGCACGTTATCGCGGATCGACATCGTGGGGAACGGGTTCGCCCGCTGGAACACCATGCCGACCTGGCGGCGGACCAGGACAGGATCAACTCCCGGCGCGTACAGGTTGTTGCCGTCGATCAGCACCTCGCCTTCCACGCGGGCGCCGGGAATCACCTCGTGCATGCGGTTGAGGGTGCGGAGAAACGTCGACTTTCCGCATCCGCTCGGCCCGATCAGGGCGGTCACCGTGCGGGGTTCGATGACAATCGAAACACCTTCGACGGCGAGGAAATCCCCGTAGAAGACGTTGAGATCGTTTACTTCGATGCGCTTTGACACAGTGTTATCTTGATCCGTTTCTCCGGCCGGGACTACCTTGCGCCCTTGGGGGCGAAGGTCTTGGCAACGATTCTGGCGATGATGTTCAGGATGACGACGATCAGCACGAGCAGCAGGGCGGCTCCCCAGGCCGAGGCATTCGATGCCGCGATGTCTTGCCCCGGAAACTTGTAGCCCGTGTACGCGAGCACCGGCAGCGTCTGCATGGGGCCGTTGAACGGGTTCGCGTTGAAGTTATCCGTGAAGCTCGCGGCCATGAAGATCGGCGCGGTCTCGCCGATGACCCGCGCGATGGCGATCATGACACCGGTGATGATCCCGGCGATTGCGGTGGGCAGCACGATTTTGGTGATCGTGGAGAACCGGGACACACCCAGGGCGAACGAGGCCTCGCGCAGGTCGTGGGGCACAAGCCGAAGCATCTCCTCGCAGGAGCGCACGACGATGGGGATCATGAGCACGGAGAGGGCCACCGATGCCGAGAAGCCGCTGAACGCCTTGGGCCCCACGACGAGAGTGAACAACGAGAACGCGAAGAGGCCGGCGACGATCGACGGGATGCCGGTCATGACGTCGACGAGGAACGTGACGGTTCGCGCCATCCACTGCCCGGATTGCGCGTACTCGACAAGGTAGATCGCGGTAAGGATGCCGATGGGAACCGACATGAGTGCCGCGATGCCGGTTATTTCGAGGGTGCCCACTATCGCCTGCAGGGCGCCCGTGGAGATCGTCACCGCGAGTGTGTCTGGGTTGAAGACCGCCCCACCGGTGGTGGAGATGAATGCCCAGTTGAGCTGGCCGATTCCCTTGGCGGTGACAGTGACGAGAGTGGACACGAGGGGGGCGATCGCCAACAGGAACGCGACGATCACCAGGCTGCGAACAACGCGGTCGGTAGCCTTTCTCCGATTCTCCGCGATCGTCGACAGCACGCCAAGCGAGACAAGGTAGAGCACGATCGAGAGGAATATCCAGCCGCCCCAATTGAAGCCCATCAGCAGCAGGATTCCGCCGACCACGACCAGGGAGCCGACGAGCACGTAGAGCTCGACCAACCTCGGAAGCTGGCCGGTCGTGAGCGTGTTGGTGATCGGACCCTGCGGTCGCCCCAGCCGGGAACCTGAGGTCGCGGTCACGCCCTGGCCCCCTCGGTGTGCGAATTGCCTGCCTTACCGAGAGCGGTTGCCTCGACTGCCGTGCTGGCGGCGGGGATCGTGACGCCCTCCGGCGGCCTGCGCTTGCCCTTACGGGTTGCTGTGGGCCCGGTGCGCACCACGATGAATCGCGCGATGAGGTTCACCCCCAGGGAAATGACGAACAGCATGAGGCCGGTGCCGATGAGCGCCTGCCGCTGCAGGCCGTCGGCGATCTGGAAGTTCAGGGCGATATTCGCCGCTATGGTCTGCGAGTTCTCACCCTCGGTGAGGATGCGCAGCGAGAAGATTATCGAGGGCGAGATGATGAGGGCGATTGCCATCGTCTCTCCCAGGGCGCGGCCGAGACCAAGCAGGGTTGCGCTCACGACACCAGACCTGGCGTATGGAAGCACCGCTAGGCGGATCATCTCCCACTTGGTCGCCCCGAGCGCGAGGGCCGCTTCCTCGTTCAGCCGGGGGGTCTGCAGGAAGATCTCCCGCGAGATCGAGCTGATGATCGGCAGGATCATGACCGCGAGAACCACGGATCCCGCGAGCACAGTAGATCCCACAGTCGAAACCTGGCCGCCGAAGATCGGTATCCAGCCGAGGTTCTGGTTGAGCCAGTCGCTCAGGGGGAGCAGGAGCGGCCGGATCACGATGATGCCCCACAAGCCGAAGACGATCGACGGAACCGCCGCCAGCAGGTCGACGAGGTAGCCGAGCACTCCCGCGACCCTGCGTGGGGCGTAGTGGGAGATGAAGAGGGCGATACCGATCGCGATCGGCGCACCGATCAGGAGTGCGATCGCCGATGCCCAGAGGGTGCCCCAGACGAGCGGGAGCACGTAGCTCCAAAAGTCCGCGTAGCCCGCAGTGGGACCCTCGGCGAGGCTCGCGTCGGACTTCCAGTTGGCGGTGATCGCGGGCGCGGCCTTGATGATGAGGAAGATGGCGACGGCGGCGAGGATCACCACGATGAGGCTCGCGGAGCCGAAGCTCAGGCCGAAGAAGATTCGGTCGGCGGGTCGGGACTTGATTTTTACGCGGGCCGGCCCCGCTCCTTTGGGGGAGCGGGGACCGGTCGCGCTATCGCCAGCGGCGGACAGTGCAGCGGCCGAAGGGGAAACAGTTTCGTTGGTGCTCACTGAATTCTCTTTCGCCGGGCGCTGACTGTCGTTGCCGAACACGTTACCGTGTGTGGCGGAACTGCTGGTTGAACTACTTGATGAGGTCCAGGCTGGCCGTGAAGTCAGCGAGGATGCTTGCTGGCACCGGAGCAGATCCCGCGTTCTTCGCGGCAACCTTCTGGCCGATGTCGCTGCCGATGAAGCCGATGTACGACTTCACGAGAGCCGCCTGGGCGGGGTCTGCGAACGTGGAGCACGCGATCGCGTAGGAGAGCAGCGGAATCGGGTACGAGTCGGCACCCGAGATCTTCGTGTAGTCGATCTTCTTGCTCAGGTCGCCGTCGGTGAGAGGCGCCGGAACGGCGGCAGCCTCGAACGCGACAGTTGCTGCGTCAGGAGAGTAGGAGACGAAGTCCGTGCCGGTGCCGCTCTGGATCGCAGCGGCGGTGGCCGTTCCGATAGAGCTGTGGTCGGCGTAGCCGATGGTGCCGGCGCCTGCCGTGACGGTGTTGACGACGCCCGAACCACCCTGCTGGCCGCTGGTGCCGGCGATCGGCCACGCCGAACCGGGGGTACCCGTGAAGATCGCGGGCTGCACCTGGCTCAGGTAGTTGGTGAAGTTGGCCGTGGTGCCTGATCCATCGGAGCGGGTGACAACAGTGATCGGGGTGGACGGGAGGGTCGCGCCCTTGTTGTCCGCGGCGATGGCCGGGTCATCCCAGGTGGTGACCTGCAGCATGAAGATCTTCGCGAGGGTCGCGGAGCTGAGCTTCAGGTCGACGCCGGGCAGGTTGTAGATGACAGCAACGCCGGAGAGGTACACCGGGAAGTTGAGAGCGCCACCGGCGCCACAGATGGCCTGTGACTTCGTCTGGTTGTCCTGGTTGAGCGGTGAGTCGGAGCCGGCGAAGTCGTAGCTGCCCGCGAGCCAGTTGGTCACGCCGCCGCCGGAACCCTGCGACTTGTCGTAGTTGACGGTGACGCCGCTTGCAACTGCCGTGAAGGCTGCCGTCCAGGCGGCCTCCGCGTTTGCCTGTGCACTCGAACCACCGGCGGTGATCGTGCCGGCGAGAGTCGGGTCGATGGTGAACGCCGCAGCTGTCGGGGTCGGCGCCGCGGTCGATTCTGGCGTTGCCGCCGAGCAAGCTGAAAGAGCGATCGCAGAGACCAGCGCGATTGCGCCTACCGCTGCCACATTCTTGAACTTCACTGTGTTCCCTTCGGGGGTGATTATCGCGTCGGTGACTTCCGGGGGAATCCGCCGCCGCCAGACCGGTGCCGGTCCGAGAGGAAACGCTATGTCGCGTCGCTTGCCGGACCTCGCCCGGAAGGTGAACGAAAGGTGAACGGACAGTAAAATCTCCGCGCGAATCAGTCCAGGTTCGCGGAGTGCTTCTCGAACGCCACGAGGCCGGCTTCGGGATGCTCGAGCGAGACATGCAACACGCTGAAGTCACCCGTCGCCAGCGCGGCGGTGTCGCGCAGCGCGGCATCCACGGCGGTGTTCGTGCGGCGGGCGAGCTCACCGATGATCTGGGGGAGCACGGGACCGTGGCTGCACAGCACGGCAGTCTGCTGTTTCTTCAGCCGCTTCGCGATGATCGCGGCCACCCCGGGCCCCCCGGACTCGTAGGCGTCCTGGCTGAGCCCGTCCGCGGCCTTGACCGGCAGGCCGGTGAGCTGGGAAAGGGGGGCCACCGTCGACAGGCATCGCACGGCCGTGCTGCTGATGATCTTCGTCGGGCCGAAGGCCGCGATTCCTTTCGCAATGGCCGCAGCCTGGTCGGCGCCGCGCTGCATGAGGGGTCGCGTGGCGTCCGGTCCGTCCCACGCCGTGGGAGTGACGGCTTTGCCGTGCCGCACGGCGATGACCGCGAAGGTGCGGGCGTTGCCCGCGGCGAGCCGTTCGGCGAAGCGGTCGACGATGTCCACGTCGTGTGCGTAGCTGAGCCGTTTGCGCACCTTCTCGAGCGGCAGCCACTCGAGCGCGGCGATCTCCGCGTTCGGCGCGAACGTCGCGAGTTCGAGCGCATGCTCGTCGATCGCGGCCGACCAGTAGTGCACGACCTTGTCACGCCCACCGGGCAGCACGTACTCGACTGTGCCCAGCGGGGCGCCCAGGGTCACGGCGAGCCCGGTCTCCTCGAGAATCTCGCGTACGGCCGTCTCGGGCAGGGTCTCGCCGGGGTCGACTTTTCCCTTGGGCAGGGACACGTCGGCGCGGTCACCGCGATGCACCACGAGGATGCGCGCGGTACCGCCGATGAGGCGCCAGCAGACCGCCCCCGCAGCCAGGACTGGGGGCTGCGCCGTAGTCACCGCAGTACCCCGCCGCGCTTCCTCTGCGAGATCTGCTTCATAAGAACATTCTGCATGTCGGCGAGTGGCGTGCCATCGTCGGCGCGGCTGTGGCGAGTCCAGCTGCCCGTCTCGTCGAGCCACCAGCTTGCCGTGTCATCCGACATCGCGAGGTCGAAGATCTCGTCGAGCTGTTTGAGGTGGTCCGGGCTCGTAATGCGCACGAGCGCCTCGACTCGGCGGTCGAGGTTGCGGTGCATCATGTCGGCGCTGCCGATGAACACCTGCGGGTCGCCGTTGTTCACGAACGAGAAGATGCGCGCGTGCTCGAGGTACCTGCCCAGGATCGAGCGCACCCTGATGTTCTCGCTCGCGCCCGCCTGCCCGGGCCTGAGCCCGCAGATGCCGCGAACAACGAGTTCGACGGGCACGCCGACGTTACTCGCCCGGTACAGCGCGTCGATGATCGCCTCATCCACAATCGAGTTGAGTTTTATCCGGATGCCGGACGGCAGCCCGTCCCGCGCGTTGTCGGCCTCGACGCTGATGCGCTTGAGCAGGCCCTTGCGCAAGTGCAGCGGAGCCACGAGCAGCCGCTTGAACTTCTTCTCGATCGCGTAGCCGGAGAGCTCGTTGAAGAGTCTCGTGAGGTCTTTGCCGACCTGGTCGTCTGCGGTGAGCAGCCCGAGATCTTCGTAGATGCGGCTCGTCTTGGGGTTGTAGTTTCCCGTGCCGATATGGCTGTAGTGGCGCAGCACGCCCGCCTCCTGGCGCACCACGAGCGCGAGTTTGCAGTGCGTCTTGAGCCCGACGAGCCCGTACACGACGTGCACCCCCGCCTTCTCGAGCTTGCGGGCCCAGCTGATGTTCGCCGTCTCGTCGAACCGCGCCTTGATCTCGACGAGGGCGAGCACGGCCTTGCCGGACTCTGCGGCCGCGATGAGCGCCTCGACTATCGGGCTGTCACCGCTCGTGCGGTAGAGCGTCTGCTTGATGGCGAGCACGTTGGGGTCCGCGGCGGCCTGCTCGAGAAAAGCCTGCACGCTCGTTGCGAACGACTCGTACGGGTGATGCAGCAGGATGTCCTGCCTGGCGATCGAGGCGAAGATATCGGCTGTGTCGTTGGCCTCCACCGGCAGGAGGTTCACGCTCGTAGTCGGCACCCAACGCTCGAACTTGAGGGCGGGGCGGTCGATCCTGGTGAGTTGGAACAGTCCACCGAGGTCAAGCGGCGCGGGCAGCTTGTACACCTCCTGCTCGGTGATGTCGAGCTCGCTCATGAGCAGGCCGAGAGTCACGGCATCCATGTCGTCGGTGATTTCGAGGCGGATGGGCGGGCCGAAACGACGGTTGAGGATCTGCTTCTCGAGGGCCTGGATGAGGTTCTCCGACTCGTCCTCGTCAACCTCGACATCTTCGTTGCGGGTGACGCGGAACTCGTGGTGCTCGAGGATCACCATTCCTGGGAACAGGTCGCCGAGGTGGTTGGAGATGAGGTCTTCGAGCGGGATGTAACGGGTGAGGCCGCGCTCGTCATCCGGAAGCTTCATGAACCGGGGGAGCATCGGCGGAACCTTGAGGCGCGCGAACTCCTCCTTCGCGGTCTTGGGGTTGCGCACCCGGATCGACAGGTTCAGCGACAGGCCGGAGATGTAGGGGAAGGGGTGGGCGGGATCCACCGCGAGCGGCATGAGCACGGGGAAGATCTGGCTCGAGAAGATCTCGTCGACCCGCTCCCTGTCGCTCTCGTCGAGGTCTGCCCAGGTCTCGATGTGGATGCCGGCCTCATCCAGTGCCGGCTTGACGCTGTTCCGGAACGCGAGCGCGTGCCGCTCCTGCAACTCGTGCGCCTTCGCGCTGACGTCGGCGAGCACGTCGAGCGGGGCGCGACCCACGTTTGTCGGCACGGCGAGCCCGGTGAGGATGCGGCGCTTGAGCCCGGCGACCCGCACCATGAAGAACTCGTCGAGGTTGCTCGCGAAAATGGCGAGGAAGTTCGCCCGCTCCAGCAGCGGCAGGCTCTCGTCTTCCCCCAGCTCGAGCACGCGCTGGTTGAAGGCCAGCCAGCTCAGCTCCCTGTCGAGAAAACGGTCGGGCGGGAGCGTTCCGTCATCGACGCTGGACGACTCGTCGAGGTCATACTCGTCGAGCGAATCCGTGACCGCGCTGGCGTCAGCGAGGCTGTTCGAGCTGTCCATCCGTTCATACTGCCACTGACTCGTGAACGCCGGATTAACTGGCGGGCAGCCGCCCTCAGCGCGTGTCTCTCAGCGGGTGTAGTGGTACTGCACGTCGACGCCAGAGTCGACGAAGCCGAATTGGCGGTAGAGGCGCAGCGCCGGTGCGTTGTCGGCCTCGACATACAGGTGGGCCGAGTGGATGCCGCGCTCTGCCAGCCGCGCGAAGCCCGCGTTCATCAGCTGCCGCCCCAGCCCCTCGCCCTGGTGGCCGGGACCCACGCCCACGACGTAGAACTCGCCACTGGGCCCATCCTGAGCATCGCCCTCGATCTTGAGCCAGACGTACCCGATGAGCGCGCCGTCGTGCTTGAGCAGCAGGAAGTCGCGGGCGTCGAACCACGGCTGCGCCATCGTCGTGTCGAGGTCGGCCCGCGTGACGCCGCCCTGCTCCGGATGCCCGGCGAAGATCCGCGCGTTGAGCTCGACCCAGGCGTCCGCGTCGGCCGGATCGAACGCGACGACCCCTTCCGAAATGACGGAGATTTGGGCCGATTCGGGCCCGGATTGCCCCAAAACGATGGGTTCTGGCTCAAAACTCCGCCGTTTCGGAAGGTCGAGCGGCACCGGGGCATGCAGGTGCAGCAGGGTGCGCACGGGCTCGAGCTTGTGGTGGCGGGCCAGGGCGCGGGAGGCCGGGTGGTCACCGTGGGCCCAGAACAGCTTCGTCCCGCCTGCCCCTCCGCGTGATGGGTGGGTGAGCATGTCGAGCATGCGGGCTCCGTGGCCGAGGCGGCGGGCATCCGGGTCGACGACGAATTCGGCAGCAGTGGGGGAGTCGAGCGCCACCGCGACGTGTCGCCCGGACGCGTCGGATTCCCAGACCAGCTCCCGCTCGCCGTTGGCCAGTTGCACCAGAGCGCCGTCGGAGAAGGGCGGCGAGCCGTCCGCGGCGCGCGCGCGGGCGATGAGGTCTTCGAGCTCGGGGATCACTGCGCCGCGGCCATGGCGGGCCGCTCGTTGTCATCGTCGTAGACGTTGAAGCGGTAGCCCACGTTGCGCACGGTGCCGATGAGGGATTCGAGATCGCCGAGCTTGGCCCGCAGCCGCCGCACATGCACGTCGACGGTGCGCGTGCCGCCGAAGTAGTCGTACCCCCATACCTCGCTCAGCAGCTGCTCGCGGGTGAAGACGCGCGACGGGTGCGTCGCGAGGAACCGCAGCAGCTCGAACTCCTTGAACGTGAGGTCGAGGGGCCGGCCGTGCACCTTGGCGCTGTACGAGGCCTCGTCGATGACGACGCCCGAAGCCTGGATCTTGGAACTCGATGAGTCGAGCGCCTGGCGGCCGAGCGCGAGCCTGATGCGGGCATCCGCCTCGGCAGGGCCGGCCGAGACCAGGATGACGTCGTCGACGCCCCAGTCGGCGGACACGGCTGTCAGCCCGCCCTCGGTGAGGATCAGGATGAGCGGCACAGTCACGCCAGTCGTGTTGAGGATCTTGCACAGCGACTTCGCGCTCGCGAGATCCTGCCTTGCATCGATGAAGATCAGGTCACAGGTTGGCGCCGTGATGAGGGACGCGGGTGACGCGGGGATCTGCTTCGTGGTGTGGCTGAGGAGCCCCAGTGCGGGAAAGACCTCAGTGTCGACCGCAGAGGTCAGGATCAACAGCTGCGCCACGGGTCCTCCAAATTGCGTGAAGTCAGTCTAACGGCGCGCTGGAGCTTTGGGGATCGCGTCTGCGATCCGGCAGGCACGCGGCGAAGCCGCTGCCGTGCCAGCGCCGCAGGAGCCTGCGACTGCGGTTAATATGGCGGTATGACCTGGCAATTCTTCAGTGTGCTCCCGGTATGGCTGCTGTCGGTTGCCGGGGCTGTCGTCATCGCCGTCATCGTGCCGCCCGACCTGCAGCTCACCTGGCTGGCGATAGCGCTCGCCGCCGCCGTCATCGCGACATTCGCCATCCAGCTGGCGATCCAGCGCACCGACGGCTTCGTCGTGCGAGCCATGGCCAGCATCGGCGCATCCGTCGCGATTCTCGCCGTCGCCACAGGGGTACTCGCTCTCGTCGGTAGTTAGGATTGGAGAATGCTTCTCGCCCTTGAGCTCTTCTTCGTAGGCCTGCTGCTCCTGGCGACCCTCGCTATCGGTTTCACCTCGGTCGTGGTGCTCTACAACCTGTTTCGCGGGCAGCGCTAAGCGCTGCGCGATTGTGAGCGCAGGATCATGATCGAGCTGGGAGCCGACGTTCCCACCGAACTCGTGCCGTTGTCATGGCTCATCGGGCTCTGGGAGGGCACGGGGATCGTCAACTACGCGGTCGGCGACGACACGCGCACCCTCGAGTTCGGCCAGCGACTGAGCTTCACGCACGACGGGCTGCCGCACCTCAACTACAGCTCGTACACCTGGCTTCTCGACGGGTCGCTCACGCCACACGTCACGGAGACGGGGTACTGGCGCCTGGGCCGCCCGGCCGCCGATGGCGATCCCGGCCCCGGGATGCTCGCGGGAACCGGCGCACGCCCGTACCCGGACGCGGCGTCGGTCGAGGCGCTGCGCAACGCCGATGACGGTTTCGACATCGAGGTGTCGCTCGTGCACCCGAGCGGGGTGAGCGAGCTCTACCTCGGGCAGGTCAAGGGCCCGCGCATCGACCTCGCCACCGACGCCGTGATGCGCACCGCCACCGCGAAGGAATATGCGGCGGCGACCCGCATCTACGGGCTTGTCGAGAACCACCTGCTCTGGGCCTGGGACATCGCCGCCCTCGGCCAGGAACTCAAGACCCACGCTTCGGGAAGGCTTGCCCGTGTCGAATAGTTTCGCGTCCCGGCCGGGTGCTGTCGGCAACCCGCCGCAGCACTACGGCAATCCGCTCGGCGAGCAGAAGGCGCTCGCGGCGGGCACGGCGATCGTCGACCTGTCCGACCGCGCGGTGATCGCTGTGACCGGCCCGGACCGGCTCACCTGGCTGGACTCGCTCACCTCGCAGTCGCTCAGCCACCTCGCCCCGGGCGAGTCGGCGGAGACGCTTCTGCTCGACCCGACCGGCCGGCTCGAGCATGCAATGCGCGTCATCGATGACGGGGTCACCGCCTGGCTGCTCGTCGACGCCTCCGAGGTGGATGCGCTCGCCGCCTGGCTCGACCGCATGCGCTTCATGCTGCGGGTCGAGGTCGCGGTATCCGACGCCTACGCGACTGTGGGGACTCTCGGCCGGCTCGAACTTCCTGCGGCGGCCCCCAACGGCGTGCCCCTGGCCTGGACCGATCCCTGGCCGGATGTCACGCCGGGGGGCCACCAGTATGCGCACAACCGGCCCGCCGCCGGGTGGGCCTACCGCGAGATCCTCGTCGACCGGGACGCAGATCTCTCCTCCTTCCCCGCTGCGGGCACGCTCGCCCTCGAGGCGCTGCGCATCGCGGCCTGGCGCCCCCGGCTCGCCACGGAGGCCGACGACAAGACCATCCCGCACGAGCTCGACTGGCTGCGTACCGCTGTGCATCTCAACAAGGGCTGCTACCGCGGGCAGGAGACCGTCGCGAAGGTGCACAACCTCGGGCATCCCCCGCGCCGGCTGGTGATGCTGCACCTCGACGGGCTCGTGCCCCCCGCCGGCTCGGCCGTCGAACTCGGCGACAATACCGTGGGGCTCGTGACCTCGTCCGCGCTGCACTACGAGCTCGGACCGATCGCGCTCGCCGTGATCAAGCGCAACGTCGATCCCGCTGTGGACCTCGTGGTGCGCACCGCTGACGAGATAGTCGCAGCGGCGCAGGAGGTCATAGTCCCGACAGACGCGGGCGCAGAGGCGAACGTGCCCCGGTTGCCGCGGCTCGGTTCAGTAACCCGTTAAGGCCGTGACCGACTCCGCGCCCCTGCGTCGTCTCGAGCGGCAGGTGCGCAGGCGGGTGGATGCCCGTCTTGCCGCCAGGCGCGTGTGGGAGTCACTGCCCGCCATCGTGCAGATCGTGGCCGCGGTGGCTGCGGCCTATTCGATAGCGCACTGGGGAATCGGGCACGCCTACCCGATCCTGGCGATCACGGTCACCATCAACTCCCTGGGCTTCTCGCGGGACGCGCGGCCCCAGCGGGTCGCCGAGACCGTGCTGGGCATCCTCGTCGGGGTGGCGCTCAGCGACGGGTTGTCCCTCTTGATCGGCAAGGGCCTGTGGCAGCTCGTCGTCGTGCTGCTCGTGGTGTTCGTCGTGGGGCGGGCCGTGTCATCCAACCCGGCATTCGCGGTTGCCGCGGCGGTGCCGTCCGCCCTCGTCGTGATCCTGCCGGTGCCCGATGGCGGAGTTTTCGGTCGCACGATCGACGCTCTCATCGGCGGCGTCATCGCGCTCATCGTCACGGCGCTCATCCCCAGGGATCCCGGCCGGGCGGCAGCCCGCGAACGGCGCGCGCTGTTCGCGGCGATGGGCGAGGCCCTCGCCTCGGTTGTCGACTGCCTCAGGGATGCCGACGAAGCCGCGGGCGAGCTGGGGCTCACCCGGCTGCGCCGCACCCAACCACTCGTCGACGCCTGGTCGGCGACCCTGGAGAGTGCGATCGCCGTTGCCCGCATCTCCCCGTTCCTGCGGTCGCGGTTGCCCGAATTGCAGCGCAGTTCCCGGGTCTTGGTTGCCGCCGACCTCACCTCCCGCCACCTGCGCACCATCGCGCGCCGCGTCGAGTTCCTCGTGCGCGACGGCGTGCCCCGCCCAGCCCTCGCCGAGATGCTCGCCCAGTTCGGCACCGGCATTGCGCTGCTCGGTGAAGAGCTCGATGACCAGCAGCTCGTGGGCGCTGCACGGTCGCTCATCGCCGATCTCGCGCGACGACTCGATCCGGCAGGTGTCGTGCCCGACGCCGACCTGAGGGATGCCGCGGTCGTGCTCATGCTGCGGCCGTTTGCTGTCGACCTGCTCGTCGGAACCGGGATGCCCGTAGCCGAGGCCAGGGCGCTGCTCCCTCCGGTTACGTCCAGCTGAACCCGGTCGGTGCCACCGCATCCCACGCCACACCCAGCTCGCCGAGCCGCCAGCGGGTCTTCGTGCCGAGGATCGGCCAACCGTCATCGCGCATCGATGCCGCGACGGCAAGCCAGCGCTGGGAGGGCCCGTACACCCCGAGCGGCGCGTGCACCCGCCACCAGCGGTCGAGGCCGGCGAGGTACTCGTGCACCCGCTCACCGTCCACGTTGCGGTGAATGAGCACCTTGGGTAGTCGCTCTGCGACGATCGACGGGCTGTCGAGGTCGGCGAGGCGCAGGCTGATCGTGAGGGCGCGCGGGCCGGCCGCCGTGGCATCCACCCAGCTTGCGACCCTGCCGAGTTCGCTGCAGGTGCCCTCGACGAGCACGCCGTCCGGCTGCAGGCGGGACACCATGAGCTTCCACGCTCCGAGCACCTCGGATTCGTCGTATTGCCGCAGGACATTGAGCGCCCGGATGACCGTGGCCCCAGCCCCGGCATCGAGCGGCACCTCGAACCCGCCAAGCCGAAAGCTCACGCCCGGCCGGGCCGAGGCCGACGCTATCCGCACCCGCTCCGGATCGATTTCGATGCCGACCACCTCGACATCCGGCCGCACACCGGAGAGCCGCTGGTGCAGTTCGAGCGTTGTTGTTGCGGATGCCCCGTAGCCCAGGTCGACGACGATAGGGGTGCCCGCGCGGCGCAACGCGGGCAACTGCGCTATCCACCTGTCGATGCGGCGCAACCGGTTGGTGCCCGTGGTGCCGCGGGTGAGTCGGCCGATGGGCATGTGGATACGCTAGCTGCATGACCTACACGCTCATCCTTCTTCGCCACGGCAACTCCGACTGGAACCAGAAGAATCTCTTCACGGGTTGGGTCGATGTCGACCTCAGCGACGTGGGCCGGGCGGAGGCCAGGCGTGCGGGCGAGCTCATCAAGGGCTTCGAGAAGCAGCCTGATATCCAGTACACCTCCGTGCTCAAGCGCGCCATCCACACCGCGGACATCGCGCTGGCCGAGGCCGACCGGGACTGGATCGACGTCAAGCGCAGCTGGCGGCTCAACGAGCGCCACTACGGTGCCCTGCAGGGCAAGGACAAGGCCCAGACGCTCGCCGAATTCGGGGAGGAACAGTTCATGACCTGGCGCCGTTCGTTCGACGTGCCGCCGCCGCCACTCGACGACGACTCCGAGTTCTCGCAGGCGCACGACGTGCGGTATGCGCACATCGACGGGGAGTTGCCGCGCACCGAATCCCTCAAACTCGTGATCGAGCGCATGCTGCCCTACTGGCACTCAGAGATCACGGCGGATCTCGCCGCAGGCAAGACCGTGCTCGTCACCGCCCACGGCAACTCGCTGCGCGCCCTCGTGAAGCATCTTGACGACATCTCGGATGACGCGATCGCCGAACTCAACATCCCCACGGGCATCCCGTTGGTCTACGAACTCGGCGACGACTTCATGCCCGAGAAGCCCGGCTACTACCTCGATCCGGACGCAGCCGCAGCCGGCGCGGCAGCCGTGGCCGCGCAGGGGTCGAAGAAGGGTTAGTCCTTCGGTGGCATCACGATCGGTGCCGTCAAGGGCAACGACGCGGTGTCGATGTGCAGGTTATCGGGATCGGGCATTTCCTCGGAGTGCCCGGGGTCTTCGGGCAATTCCATTGTCGCGCCGTTGTACTTGGTCGAGTGTTTGCCGCTCATTGTTACTTCCTTCCGGACAGTAGTGCACGAAAGTGGTGTCGCTGGAAATTCAACGCTCACCTGACCCTCGCCGCAAGGGCTGGACAAATAGTGGGGTATGCGTCAGCAGTCCCTCACAACCTGCACCGGGAAAGGTCCTTCGACAGAAGTTGTTCCGTGACCCGCCCGGTCTGGATCACCTTGCTCGACGAACAGTCGCGGCCGCTACCTATCGTGATTCCGACGGATGTGCCGGCGCGACCCTACGCCGACGAGCTGCCCGGCGTCGCCGACTTCCTCACCTGCCTGGCGCTCGATTTCGATCGTGCGACCCTCGTCGTGACACTCGAGCGTCCCGGCCCGGCGGAGATCGTGAATGCTGACCGCCAGTGGTTGCGTCTCCTGCGGGAGGCATGCGAGGAGACCGGCTTCCCGTTCCGCGGGCCATTCTTGTTGCTTGGGCGCTCCGTGCGTGAGGTTCCGGTAGGCGACTATCGCGGTATACCGTTGGTATACTCCGAGGATGCCGGGAACGACGATCAAGATTCCGTCTGAGCTGCGCGACAGGCTCAATGCAGAAGCGCGACGTGAAGGCCAGACGGTAGCGCAAGTTATCGAGGGACTGCTGGCCGTGCGAGGGCGTGCCGACAGGTTCGGCGCGATCAGAGACGCGAGGAATGCACTGAGCTCTGAACAGCAACGGGAACTCGATTCGGAGCGGGAAGTCTTTGAAACCGCGTCGCTCGAAGACCTTTCGTGAATCTCTTCAGCGGTGATGTGGTCTGGGCTGACCTCGGGCCCGCGCGCGGTCGCGAGCAGGTCGGCCGCAGACCACTGGTGATCGTCGCATCCGACGACTACCTCGAGGTTGTCGACACGCTCGTAATCGGACTGCCCGTCACCTCGCGTGAGCGTGGATGGCCGAACCACGTTCCACTCACCGGCCAAACGGGACTGGGGCGGCCCAGCTTTGCCATGACCGAGCAGATCCTCACGGTGTCGCGAGAGCGTATCCGTGGCGTCGCTGGGCGCGTTGACGCGGAAAGCTTCGGCGCTATACGGGTGTACCTGCGGGACTTTCTCGGGTTGTGACCCGCCGATATCACACGCCCGCGGGAATCCAGTCGCCCGTAGCCAGGTACTGCACCTTCTTGGCGATCGAGACCGCGTGGTCTGCGAAACGCTCGTGGTAGCGCGACGCGAGGGTGGCATCCACGGTGTCGACCGCTGCGCCCTTCCAGGTCTCGCCGAGTACCTTGTCGAACACGCTCAGGTGCAGCGCGTCGATCTTGTCGTCGTCATTGCGGATCTCCTCGGCGAGCTTCACGTCTTCGGTTGTCAGCAACTCGACGAGCTTCTTGGCGATCGCGACATCCAGTTCACCGAGCTGGGAGAACGTGCTGCGCAGGCTCTTCGGCACGACTTTGTCGGGGAACCGGTAGCGCGCCAGCTGCGCGATGTGCTCGGCCATGTCTCCCATGCGCTCCAGCGACGCGCTGATCCGCAGGGCACTCACGACGATGCGCAGGTCGCGTGCGACGGGCTGCTGCCTCGCAAGGATGTTGATCGCGAGCTCGTCGAGTTCCAGCGCTGCGGCGTCGATCTTCTCATCGTCGGCGATGACGGTCTCTGCGAGGGAAACGTTTGACTCGTTGAAAGCGCGCGTCGCGTTCTCGATGCTCACCGCGACAAGTGTCGAAATCTCGACGAGGCGATCCTGCACCTCTCGCAGCTCCTGCTGGAATACTTCGCGCACGCTTTGGTCCCTTCGTCACGGGCACAGCAAAGCCCGCACGGTTCAGGCAACAGTGCCTTCGCCAGGTTAACAGCCGGTGTTACCCGCCTTAACTTCGGGCGAAGCACAACGCCTGCACGACCACTAACGGCGGGGTGTTCGCCAGATGTAACTAATCTAGTGGCTATGGACTCCGCCTGGCTGGTGCCCGCCGCCCTGGTGTTCGGGATCATTCTTGGCGCGGGAGTTTTCGCCATAGTCGCGCTCGCCGCGCGCCGCGGCCAGCACGCGGCAGACGTTGTCAGCTCCGCAGTTCCCGATGGTGTGGACCAGGTGATCGACGCGCTCGAGTCGGCCGGCGTTGTGCTCGACCCCTCGAACAATGTCGTCAAGGCGAGCCCGGGGGCGCTGGCCTTCGGCCTCGTGTGGAACGGCGCGCTCGTGCATCCCGAACTCGTCAAACTCGTCGACCGGGTGCGCCGCGAGGGTGAACCGATAAGCGAGGAGCTGAACCTCAGTCGCGGTCCGTTCGGGGATGCGAACATCTACCTCTTCGTGCGGGTCGCGCGGCTGGGCGCGCGGTACATCCTGCTGCTCGCAGAGGACCGCACGGAGTCATACCGCCTCGACGAGGTGCGCCGAGACTTCGTCGCCAACATCAGCCATGAGCTCAAGACGCCGATCGGGGCGGTGAGCCTGCTGGCCGAGGCGCTCGCGAGCGCATCGGATGAACCGGAGCAGGTGCGCCGATTCGCGAAGCGGCTGACAAAGGAGTCCGAACGGCTCGCGCGCATCACGCAGGAGATCATCGAACTGTCCAGGCTGCAGGCGGCGGATGCCCTGACCAAGGCAGAGCTCGTCGATATCGACCACGTGGTCGCCCTCGCGATCGACCAGAATCGCGTAGTCGCCGATTCACACAAGGTGCAGCTCGTCAGCGGAGGGGATGCCGGGGCAGAGGTCTACGGTGACGAGGCCCTGCTGGCTGTCGCGCTGCACAACCTCATCTCCAACGCCATCCAGTATTCCCCGAAAGGCTCGCGAGTCGGGGTGGGGGTCAGCCACTACGACGGGATAGTCGAGATCGCCGTGACCGACCAGGGCGTCGGCATTCCCGAGGACGACCAGGACCGGGTATTCGAACGGTTCTTCCGCACGGATCCAGCGAGAAGCAGAAACACCGGCGGCTCGGGTCTCGGCCTGAGCATCGTCAAGCATGTCGTGCAAAACCACGGCGGGGACATCCGGGTGTGGTCGCAGCCCGGCAACGGTTCGACATTCACAATCAGGCTGCCGGAAGCGTCGCAGGCGGCAGCCGCATCCCTGGGAGCGCGCGCATGACACGGATCCTCATCGTCGAAGACGAGAAGTCGTTGAGCGAGCCGCTGGCCTATCTGCTCGGCCGCGAAGGGTACGAGACGACCATTGCCGCGGACGGCAACGTGGCCCTCGCCGAGTTCGACAAGCACGGAGCCGACCTCGTGCTGCTCGACCTGATGCTTCCCGGCCTTGCAGGCACCGAGGTATGCCGCGAGTTGCGCACCCGTTCCAGCGTGCCGATCATCATGCTCACAGCCAAAGACAGCGAGGTCGACATCGTCGTCGGGCTCGAACTGGGTGCCGACGACTACATGACAAAGCCGTATTCGACACGGGAGTTGCTCGCGCGCATCCGGGCTGTGCTTCGCCGCAGGATCGAGACGGATGACGACCATGAGGCGATCCTCGAAGCCGGCACCGTGCGCATGGACATCGAGCGCCACACTGTCTCAGTCGGGGGCACGGAGGTGGCGATGCCGCTCAAGGAGTACGAACTGCTCGAGCTGCTGCTGCGCAATTCGGGCCGCGTGCTCACTCGCGGGCAGCTCATCGACCGGGTGTGGGGCGCCGACTACTTCGGGGACACCAAGACCCTCGACGTGCACATCAAGCGCATCCGTTCGAAGATCGAGAAGACCCCGTCGGAGCCTGCGATGCTCGTGACGGTGCGCGGGCTGGGCTACCGGTTCGAGGCCTAATTTCGCAGGATGTCCGGCGGCTTGAGGTCTTTGTATTGCGGCAGGGTCGCGTCGAGCACTGGCACGAGCAGTTCTTTGCCGGGTGAGTCGCCGACCTGGAAGTAAACGGGATACAGCGCGCCCGGCTTGACTCCGGGGTTCAGGATGATGATCTGCGGCTGTCCGACAGCGTTGCCGAACGACGCGGTGTCGCTCGACCTGACCGACTTCATAATTGCCGTCTTACCGGTTCCCGACACGTACTGCAGGTTCACGTTGGCGATCTTCGAGCCCTTGTTGATGAAGGTGACGAGCAGGCTGAACGCCTTGCCATCATCGCTCGCGAGTGCGATGACGTTGCGCACATCCACGTCACCGACAGTCGTGCCGACGCCGTCGCTCGGGTCGTAGTGGATGAGGGTCGCCTGCTGGGCCATGAATGTGCAGCCCGAGGTGCCTGCGAGCAGCGCTCCGGCCAGAATCATGGATGCCACTGCACGGGCGACCGGGGTGCGTCGTATCACGGCACCAGCTTATCGACCCTCGCCCGCGGCGGTGGAGTTAGGCAAGCCTTACTTCGAATCGCCTGTGATAAACTAGGTGTCTTCGAAAGGGCACCCATTCATGTTGTTTGAGGTCGGCGAGACTGTTGTTTATCCCCACCACGGCGCTGCAACCATCTCCGAGGTGAAGACCAGGATCGTCAAGGGCGAGGAAAAGCTCTACCTCAAACTGCGCGTGACCCAGGGAGACCTGACGATCGAGGTGCCCGCCGAGAACGTCGATCTCGTCGGTGTGCGCGACGTTATCGGCAAAGAGGGCCTCGACAAGGTGTTCGAGGTGCTTCGCGCCCCATTCACTGAAGAGCCGACAAACTGGTCGCGCCGGTACAAGGCAAACCTCGAAAAGCTCGCGTCCGGCGACGTCATCAAGGTTTCAGAGGTGGTTCGCGACCTGTGGCGCCGTGACCAGGACCGTGGCCTTTCCGCCGGCGAGAAGCGCATGCTCGCCAAGGCACGCCAGATCCTGATCTCCGAGCTCGCGCTCGCGGAGAAGACCGACGAGGAAAAGGCTTCGACAGTTCTCGACGAGGTCCTGGCTTCCTAAGGCGTCGAGCCCGCTGACATGACGATGCCAACAACGGCTGTCATCGTCGTTGCTGCCGGCAGCGGCTCGCGCCTCGGCGCTGCCGGGCCGAAGGCATTCGCCGAGCTCGCCGGACGCACAATTCTCGAGCGTTCGCTCGACTGTGTGTTCGGAGCCGCAGAACCGGCCCAGGTGATCGTGGTAGCGCCGGCCTCGCATCTTGCCGCCGCGCGTGCGATCGCGCTGCGCTGCGCTGGTGCCGCCGCCGAGTATGTGACTGTTGTCGCGGGCGGCGACAGCAGGCAGGCATCCGTCGCGGCGGGGATCGCCGTGCTGTCGGCCGAAGTCGAGACTGTGCTCGTCCACGATGCTGCGCGGGCACTCGCGCCGTGCGCCCTCTTCGACCGGGTGGCAAGAGCTGTCGCGGGCAGCGGGCGCGGCGTCATCCCGAGTTTGCCGGTCACCGACACGATAAAGCGGATAAATCCGGATGCCACGGTGCTCGACACCGTCGACCGCGCTGATCTCGTGCACGTGCAGACCCCCCAGGGTTTCCCGCGGGCGGCTTTCGTCACCGCCTACGCCGCGGCCACCCGCGAGTACACGGACGACGCCGCGCTCTACGCCGCCGCCGGCCACGAGGTGGAGGTGGTCGACGGCGAGTCACGTGCGTTCAAGATCACCACGACCTGGGACCTGCGCCGCGCCGAGACGATGCTGGGTGCCACGAGCGTGTACCGCACAGGTGTCGGGGTCGATGTGCACGCGTACGAGGCGGCGCAGCCACTGTGGCTCGGCGGGCTGTACTGGCCAGACGAGGTGGGTCTCGCCGGCCACTCTGACGGCGACGCCATGTGCCACGCGCTGTGTGACGCACTGCTGTCCGCTGCTGGGCTCGGGGACCTCGGCGGGCGCTTCGGCGTCGACGATCCGCGCTTCGCCGACGCCCACGGTGACGTCTTCATCGCCGAGACCATCGCGCTCGTGAATGGCGCCGGTTATTCGGTGAGCAACGTTTCGCTGCAGCTCGTGGCGAAGCATCCCCGGCTCGGGGCCCGCCGCATGGAGCTGGAAAGCCACCTCAGCGAGCTCGTCGGCGCCCCGGTGAGCGTCGCAGCCACGACATCGGACGGGCTCGGCTTCACCGGCAAAGGCGAGGGCGTCGCGGTAATAGCGACGGCTCTTGTGCACCACGATCGCTAAACTTGCCCGGTGACAGTCCGCCTCTACGACTCCAGGGCACAGGCCACCACCGACTTCGTCCCGCTCGTGGACGGCAAGGCCAGCCTGTACGTCTGCGGGCCCACCGTGCAGTCCAGCCCGCACATCGGGCACCTGCGTTCCGCGCTCGTCTATGACCTGTGGCGCCGCTGGCTGACCTACCGCGGATTCGACGTCACGCTCGTGCGCAACGTCACCGACATCGACGACAAGATCCTCGATGCCGCGGCGCAAGGCTCGACCCGCGGAGGCGAACAGTGGTGGGCGCTGGCCTACAGGTTCGAGTTGGAGTTCACGTCGGGCTACTCGCGGCTGGGCATCCAGGCACCGACCTATGAGCCGCGAGCGACAGCGTCGATCGCGGAGATGCGCGACCTCATCCAGCGGCTCATCGATTCCGGCCACGCCTACGCCGCCGCGGGAGATGTGTACTTCGACACCGCCAGCTGGCCGGCCTACGGCGAGCTGACCCGGCAGAAGCCGGACTCCATGGAAGCCGCAGCGGACGCCGATCCGCGCGGCAAGCGCGATCCTCGCGACTTCGCGCTCTGGAAGGGCCACAAGGCAGAAGAGCCCGCCTCCGCGGCGTGGCCTTCGCCCTGGGGCGACGGACGGCCGGGATGGCACATCGAGTGCTCGGCGATGTCGCGCCGCTATCTCGGGGCGGCTTTCGACATCCACGGCGGCGGCCTCGACCTGCGCTTTCCGCACCACGAGAACGAACTCGCCCAGTCCACGGCGGCCGGCGACGAGTTCGCGAGCTACTGGGTGCACAACGGTCTCGTGAACATCAACGGCCAGAAGATGTCCAAGTCGCTGGGCAACTCGATCTTCGCCGCCGAGTTTCTCGCGCAGGCACGACCGCTTGTCGTGCGCTACTACCTGGGCAGCGCGCACTACCGCTCGACCATCGACTACCACGACGGCGCGCTCGTCGAGGCGGAGGCGGCGCTCGAACGCATCGAGGTGTTCCTTTCGCGTGCCGACCGGCGCCTTGACGGCACGAGGTTCGCCGGCAGCGGCGTCGAGCTCGTTCCAGACGCGTTCGCCGAGGCAATGGATGACGACCTCGCGGTGCCGCAGGCGCTGGCTGTTCTCCACGAGACAGTCCGCTCCGGCAACGCGGCGCTCGACAACGAGGATCTCGCCGCGGTAGCCGCCGCCCGCGGTCAGGTGCTCGCCATGACCGAGCTGCTCGGCATCAACCCGCTTTCCCCGCAATGGCACGGTGGGGGCTCTGCGCCCGCCGAGAGGGCGCTCGCCTCCCTCGTCGAGAGTCTCATCGCCGACCGCGATGCTGCCCGCGCGGCGAAGGATTTCAGCGCGGCCGACAGGATCCGTGATGAACTGTCCGCTGCAGGGATCTCGGTCGAGGACAGCCCAGCCGGATCACATTGGAGCATTACATCGTGAAAAACCCAGGCAACAAGCCCCGCGCGGGCGCCGTGCGCAAGGCCCGCAAGGGCCCGCAGGTCGGCTCGGGCGGCCAGGGCCGCCAGGCGCTCGAGGGCAAGAAGCCCACGCCTAAGGCCGAGGATCGCCCGTACCACCCCGCGGGAAAGCGCAAGGCTGCCTCCGAGCGCTTCGAGGCCGCAGGTGGTCGCAAGAAGCCGCAGGCCGATGCCCAGGTGAGGCCTCGACAGGCTCGATCCACGAAGAGCAGCGACGAGTCCGAGATGGTGACGGGCCGCAATTCGGTGCTAGAGGCCCTGCGTGCCAAGATCCCGGTTACGACGTTGTACATGGCCTCGCGGATCGAGTTCGACGACAGGGTCAAGGAGATCCTGTCGATCGCCAACGGCCGCGGCATCCCCGTGCTCGAGGTCATGCGCCCCGAGCTCGACCGGCTCGCCGGCTTCGACTCCGTGCACCAGGGCGTCGCCCTCAAGGTGCCGCCGTATGACTACGCGCACCCGATGGAGCTGCTCGACAAGGTCATCTCGCGCGGCCAGGTTCCGCTGCTCGTCGCACTCGACGGCATCACCGACCCCCGGAACCTCGGAGCGATCATCCGCTCCGTCGCCGCGTTCGGCGGGCACGGGGTCATCGTGCCGCAACGCCGCTCGGTGGGGCTCACGGCATCCGCGTGGAAGACCTCGGCGGGGGCGGCGGCGCGCACGCCGGTGGCGATGGCCTCGAACCTGACCCAGACGATCAAGGCCTACAAGGAGCGCGGCATCTTCGTGCTCGGCCTCGACGGCGGCGGTTCTGTCCAGCTACCGGACCTCGCGCTTGCGAAGGAGCCCGTGCTCGTGGTCGTCGGCAGCGAGGGCAAGGGCCTCTCGCGCCTCGTGACCGAGAACTGCGACGCGGTCGTCTCCATCCCGATCAGCGCGTCGACCGAGTCGCTCAACGCCGGCATCGCGGCGAGCGTCACCCTTTACGAGATCGCGCGGCTGCGCGCCGCGAAGCGATAGTACTTGTAATCGATGCTCCTGCGGTCGATGACGACCGTCGATACCAGGCGCGGCATGCTTGTGGGCGGGACGCAATCACGTGCCTCGAGTACGAATTGCGCCGCGCTAGCTCTCCCAGACTGTCTTGAGGTTGCAGAACTCCCGGATTCCCGCAGCTGCGAGCTCCCGTCCGAAACCCGAATGCTTGATTCCTCCGAACGGAAGTTCGGGGTAGGAGATCGTCATGCCGTTGACGAACACGGCACCAGCCTCAAGTTCGGTTTCGAATCGTGCGCGCTCGTCTTCGTCGCGGGTCCATACGGCCGAGCTGAGACCAAAATCGGTCGCGTTGGCCAATTCGATCGCCTCGTCGACGCCCTGCACGCGGTAGACCGTCGCGACAGGCCCGAACGTCTCCTCAAGGTGTATGCGCATTGCGGGAGTCACATCGCTGATGACCGTCGGGGGATAGAAGAAACCGGGTCCCTCGGGCAGGCGGCCACCCGTGAGCACCGTCGCGCCCTTGGCGATGGCATCCTCAACGAGCTCCACGATGTCGTTGCGCCCCGACTCCGTCGATATGGGACCGAGCTGTGTGCCGTCGGCAAAAGGGTCGCCCATGACAACACGTCCCATCGCCTCTGCGAAACCTGCGGTGAACTCCTCATAGACCGACGCATGCACAATGAACCGCTTGGCAGCGATACACGACTGCCCCGCGTTGACCAGCCGGGCATCTACCGCCATACGGACCGCGGCATCCAGGTCAGCACTGGGCATGACGATGAATGGGTCAGACCCGCCCAGTTCGAGCACTGCCTTCTTCACCTGGGCGGCGGCCGTCGACGCCACGGCGCGCCCCGCCGGCTCTGAGCCGGTGAGCGTGATGGCGCGCACACGCCGGTCTTCGACGATGGCCGCTACCTCGCCAGAGCCAATGAGCAGAGTTGCGAATGCTCCATCCGGGAAACCACCGCGAGAGAACAACGTGTCCAGGTACAGGGCCGACAGGGGCACATTGGAGGCGTGCTTGAGTAAGCCGGTGTTGCCAGCCATGAGCGCGGGAGCCGCGAAACGTATGACCTGCCACAGCGGATAGTTCCATGGCATGACCGCGAGCACAACGCCGAGCGGCTGGTAGCGGGCGAGGGCGCGAGAGGCGCCGACGCTCGATGGATCTGCGAGAGGCTCGTCGGCGAGAAACCCTTCGGCATGAGCGGCGTAGAAGCGCATCCCCCTGGCGCACTTCAGTACCTCGGCCCGCGCTCCGGCGATAGGTCGTCCCATCTCGCGGGTGATCCCCTCAGCCACCGTTTCTACGTCGTCCTCGAGCAACTGCGCTGCCGCCAGCATCCATGCGGCACGTTCTGCGAACGTGCTCTGGCGGAGGCGGCGGAATGCGGCATCAGCACGCCGGACCCTTTCCTCCACCTCCGCCGAGGTGTGCTGGTCGTATGTCTTCTCGGTCTCGCCGGTCGTCGGGTTAATCGTCGCGATCGCCATTGTGCTCCTCGTTGTGTGGTCGGTGGGTCAGGAAGGAAGGATCAGGCGAACACCTCGGGATGCCCGTCCGAGTTCGAGTCGGGTTCGCCGGATGTGCCCGCCAAGCTGGCGTTCCGGCGGTCGCATCGCAAGCGAAGCGGAAAGCGCGGTTGAGTTCGAGAAATCATGGTCAGACCTTCGAGCGCCAGTCTTCTTCCGCGCCGGGGTCGAGTATCGAGATCGGCGCCGTGAACACGCCGGTCGGCGGGTCGATGATCGTCGCCTCGTCACGGCGGTGGCGCAGCACCGTGTCGACATAGCTCGAAACCGCTTCGGCGAGCGGGATGTCCCGACCCTCGTTCTGCGACAGGTACCACCGGTGGTCGAGCAACTGGTGGAAGATCTCGGCCGGCTCGAGCTTGCCCTTGAGCTCTTTCGGGATGGCGCGGATCACCGGCTCGAACACCCGCGCCGCCCACTCGTGCGCAACGACTTCCTCGTCCATCGACTGCTTGTCGAACGCTGCCCGGTACGAGTCGAGGTCGTTGAGCAGTCGCCGGGCCTGGTTCTCCTGCGCGTCGAGTCCGGTGAGCCGAAGCAGGCGGCGGGAGTGATGGCCGGCGTCGACGACCTTCGGCTGGATCCGCACCTGGGTGCCCGTCTCATCCGTCTTGATCGCGAGCTCCTCGATGTCGAAGCCGAGGTTGTTGAGCCGCTCGACCCGCTGGTTGATGCGCCAGCGCTCCGATTGGGCGAACTCCTCCGGCGCCGTGAGCTCTTTCCACAGGGTGCGATACTGCGCCACGATCCGGTTGCTGATCTCGACGGCGTCGATGTCTTCCTCGAGCCGTCCACCCGCCTGCAGATCGAGCAGCTCGCCGGCGATGTTGATCCGGGCGATCTCGAGATCGTTCTCGCGCTGGCCGTTCGAGAGCCCGTCGTAGAGCTGGCCGGTCTCAGCGTCAACGAGGTAGGCGGCGAATGCGCCGGCATCCCGCAAGAAGAGCGTATTGGAGAGGGATACGTCACCCCAGAAGAAGCCGATGATGTGCAGCCGCACAAGCAGTACGGCGAGGGCGTCGACGAGCCGGGTCGCAGTCTCCGGGCGCAGGCTTTGCGAGTACAGCGCCCGGTACGGCAGCGAGAATCTCAGGTGCCGCGTGACGAGCACCGACTCGAGTGGCTCGCCTTTCGCCGACGTGCGATTGGTGATGACCGCGACAGGGTCGACGCAGGGGATGTCAAGGCGCTGCAGCGTGCGCAGCATCTCGTACTCGCGTTTGGCGAGCTCTGCGGATGTCTCTTTGATCGCCACCACGTAGCCACTGAGATTGACGAACCGCACGACATGCCGCGAGATGCCCTTGGGTAGCGCGGCGATCGTGTCATCCGGCCAGGTCTCCAGCGGAAGGCTCCACGGCAGGTCGAGCAGCGCCGGGTCGACGGTTGCCGCCGTGATGTTAAGTGAGCCGCTCATGGGTTCCTTAAAGCAGATCGAGCTTGTCGAGATCTCGACAAGCTCGATCCGCGAGTCGCATAACTACGCCGCGACGACTGCCTTCTTGCTCAGACGCAAGCCGCTCTCGGTGTCGAAAACGTGGATGTGGTCGGGCTGCGGCGTGATGAACACCTTGTCGCCCGCGTTCGGGTGCGAACGGCCGTCTACGCGCACGACGATGTCGACGCGCTTGCCGTCGACCTCGGTGTGGCCGTAGAGGTAACCGTCGGCGCCGAGCTCCTCGACGACGTCTACCTCGACCGGCAGGCCCTCGCCGCTCTGGGCGACCTTGACGTCTTCGGGGCGGATGCCGATGGTGACCTTCTTGGCCTTCGTGCCGGACAGGGTCTCGCGGTCCACCTTCGCGACGGCGGTGCCGAACTTGAGGCCGCCCTCGACGACATCGGCGTCGAACAGGTTCATCGCCGGGCTGCCGATGAAGCCGGCCACGAACACGTTCTGCGGGCCCTCGTACAGGTCGCGGGGGGTACCAACCTGCTGCAGCACACCATCCTTCAGCACGGCGATGCGGTCACCCATGGTGAGCGCCTCGGTCTGGTCGTGGGTCACGTAAACCGTGGTGACCCCGAGGCGACGCTGCAGCGATGCGATCTGCGTGCGGGTCTGCACGCGAAGCTTGGCGTCGAGGTTGGAGAGCGGCTCGTCCATGAGGAACACCTGGGGCTGGCGCACGATCGCGCGGCCCATGGCAACACGCTGCCGCTGTCCACCGGAGAGTGCCTTCGGCTTGCGGGCGAGGTACGGCTCGAGGTCGAGCAGCTTGGCGGCTTCGAGAACGCGCGCTGCGCGCTCATCCTTGTTGATACCGGCGATCTTCAGGGCGAAGCCCATGTTCTCGGCCACGGTCATGTGCGGGTAGAGCGCGTAGTTCTGGAAGACCATCGCGATGTCGCGGTCCTTCGGGGGAACGTCGGTGACGTTGCGGTCGCCGATGAGGATGTTGCCCTCGTTGACCTCTTCGAGACCGGCGAGCATGCGCAGCGCCGTGGACTTGCCGGAGCCGGAGGGACCGACGAGAACGAGGAACTCACCGTCTTCGACGTGAAGGTCGATCGCATCGACGGCTGGGATCGTCGACCCCGGGTACAGGCGGGTGGCCTTGTCGAAAGTTACTGTTGCCATGACTATTACTGCTCCTTCACCGGCAGGTACGTGCCGGACGATCCGTAGTGAATGGATGGGGCCCGAAGACCACCACCGATCATTATGACACTTGTCCGGGGGTCGTCTTCGCCGGGTGCGGTGGCTGAGGGCTTCGCCGCGTACAGCGCGTAGTTGGGCATTTCCCAGATATCCCTCTTAGGATTCCCTAGGCGTTCATATTCTCCCAGGCGTCACAGCAAACTCCCGTGCCGGGTGACCCCGTCGTCCGGCGAGGCCCAGGTACGTACAGATGAGGTTCGATTGAGCTACGGCAACTCCGGCGATGACCGGCTCTCGAAGAACGCGCGTCGCGAAGCGGCCCGCGAGAAATCCCGCATCCTGCGCGAAGAGCAGAAGAAAAAGGACCGCCGCACCAGGGTGCTGCTCCAGGGCGGAATCATTCTCGCCTCCCTCGCCATCATTGCCATCATCGCGCTCGTGCTGGTCAACTCGATAAAGCCCGAAGGCCCTGGACCCGCGAACATGGCCAGCGACGGCATCCAGATCAGCCAGGGCGGCATCGCCCTCCAGACTCCTGCCCTGAAGGCCAACCAGACTCCTGTTGCCAACACGCCAGACACCTCGACTGGTGTGCTGGACATCCAGATGTACGTCGACTACCTGTGCCCGATCTGTGGCCAGTTCGAGGCGACAAACGGCGGCTACATCTCGAGCCTGCTCGACAACGGGGGTGCGACTGTCGAAATCCACCCGATAGCGATCCTCGACCGGCTCTCCCAGGGCACGAAGTATTCGACGAGAGCAGTCAACGCTGCCGCGTGCGTCGCGAACTTCGCCCCGAACCAGTACTACGCCTTCCACAACCTGCTGTTCGCGAATCAGCCTGCCGAGAACTCGACGGGCCTCACCGACGACCAGATCGTCGACCTGACAACGCAGGCCAAGGTCGACAAAGCGAGCCAGATCGCGAGCTGCATAAGAAGCGAAGACTTCAAGGCGTGGGTGGGCGCCTCGACGGCTCGGGCACTGAACGGACCCATCCCGAACTCGAACGTGGACAAGGTGCAGGGCACCCCGACGGTCATCGTCAACGGGCTTAAGTACGAGGGCTCGGTCACCGACCTCGCCACATTCCAGGCGTTCGTGGTCCAGGCCGCCGGCGACGCTTTCAACAAGAATTCGACGGCTACGCCTACTCCCACGCCAACCCCGTAGTCGCGCTTGACATTGCCCCACGGGGCAAGGTTTAGTGTCGGCTGCATGAGAATCGGTGAACTCGCCCAACGGGCGGGCGTCAGCACGAAAGCCGTCAGGTACTACGAATCGCTGGGCCTGCTCGCGGTGGCGCGCCAGCCCAACGGGTATCGCGACTATGACGCGACCCAGGCCAGGCTGGTGCGCGAGATCCACGCCCTCGGGCAACTCGGCATCCCCGTTGACGAGACCCGGCCGTTCCTCGACTGCCTCGGCTCCGGCAACGAGCGAGGGGATGACTGCTCAGCATCGCTCGTCGCCTACCGCGAGACGATCGACGCGCTCGGTGACCGTATCGAGGAGTTGTCGGCCAGGCGCGA
This sequence comes from Rhodoglobus sp., assembly GCA_025464445.1. Classification (GTDB taxonomy): domain Bacteria; phylum Actinomycetota; class Actinomycetes; order Actinomycetales; family Microbacteriaceae; genus Rhodoglobus. The sequence continues at coordinate 41,298 of JAODLY010000012.1, forward strand.
GTCGCTGAAAGCCCTTCTCGAGAGCGCGAGCAGCCGCACGGAGCCGCTGTGCGAGTTCACCGCATGAGCGCGCTCGCCGAAGTCACTGACGCGAGCTTCGCCGAAGATGTCCTCGCCGCCGGCGACACCGTGCTGGTGGAGTTCTGGGCCGACTGGTGTCCGCCGTGCAAGGTGCTCACGCCGGTGCTCGAGGCCGTGGCATCCGAGGGGCATCCCGGTTTCAGGATCGTGAAGATGAACTCGGATGAGAACATCGCCACCGCGGCTGCCTACCGCATCCTGTCGGTGCCGACAATGAAGGTGTTCAGGGGCGGTGAGGTCGTCAAGACAGTTATCGGGGCGAAGCCTTTAGCGGCGCTGCGGGCGGAGTTGGCGGAGTTCCTGGGCTGAGTTCGTCGATCTTGCGCTGCAGGGTCGCGCGTTCGGCGGTGCTGCCGCACAGGTCGAGAGCCTGCATGAGGCTGGTCCTCGCCTCATCGAGACGACCGAGCCGGGTGAACAGCTCACCGCGGACCGCCGGCAGCAGGTGAGAGTCCGCCAGCTCGCCTCGTGACGCGATCGCGTCGACAAGGGCGAGCCCATCACCGGGACCAGAGGCCATCGCGACCGCGACGGCGCGATTGAGTTCGACGATCGGCGACGGCGCCAGCCGTCCTAGGGCTTCGTAGAGGATCACGATTCGCTGCCAGTCGGTCTCGGCCACCGAGTGCGCCACCGCGTGACACTCAGCGATCGAAGCCTGCAGCCCATACGCCCCCAGCCCACGCCCGGCCGCCGCGGCCGTCGCCAGCGCGGCACGCCCACGCCGGATCGCCGACTGGTCCCACAGTCGTCGGTCCTGGTCCTCGAGAAGAACCGGGTTGCCGGATGGGTCGAGTCGCGCGGGGAATCGTGCAGCTGTGAGCTCGAGCAGGGCGAGCATCCCGAACACTTCGGGCTCTGGGGCGAGCCGCACCAGCACGCGAGCCAGCCGACGCGCCTCGCCGGACAGGTCGCTGCGAATCCACTCGTCGCCACCGGAAGCGAACGAGCCCTCCGTGAAAATGAGGTAGACGACCTGCAACACCGAGCCGAGCCGCTCTGGCACTTCGTGGGGTTCGGGCACCGCGAACGGCACCCGCGCGGCAGCCAGGGTCTTCTTGGCCCGGGTGATGCGTGCCTGGATCGTTGGCACCGGCACGAGAAACGCCCTGGCGATCTCCTCGCTCGTCAGGCCGCCGACGACCCGCAGTGTCAGGGCGATCCGCGCCTCCCTCGACAGCACGGGATGACACGACACGAACATCAACGAGAGCACATCGTCATCGATCGCGTCGGGGTCGAACAGGGCATCGGCACCCGGCTCTTCGGCGTCGAGGTCGCGGGCGAGCAGGGCGTATTTCTCGTCCCTGGCCGCCCGGCGGCGAAAGGCATCGATGGCCCGACGGCGGCCCGTGGTGAGCAGCCATCCGGTCGGCTGGGCGGGCACACCATCGACGGACCAGGAGACGAGTGCCTCGGCGAGGGCCTCCTGTGCGAGATCCTCGGCCAGGGAGAAGTCCCCGGTGTAGCGGGCGAGGGCGCCGACGATGCGGGCGGACTCCATGCGCCACACCGCCTCTACGGCGCCCCGCGCCTCGCTCTTACTCACCGAGGTTCAGAGCTGCCCGGTCTGCTCGCGCCAGGCGCGTTCCTTCTGGACCCACTTGTTGTCCTGCGGAAACTCGTCGATCGATGGCACGCGGCGGATCTCGGTCTTGCTGCCCGCCGTAAGGGGCGCCCGCTTCGCCCACTCGACGGCTTCCTGCTGGGATGCCACGTCGAGGATGTAATAGCCGGCGAACAGTTCCTTCGTCTCTCCGTACGGGCCATCTGTTACGACAGGCGTCTCGCCAGTGAAGTCGACGACGACGCCCGAGTTCGGGTCATCGAGGCCCTCGGCCGCCAGCAGCACTCCGGCACGGATCAACTCGTCGTTGAACTCGCCGATCGCGTTCAACACCTCGGCGAAGTCGATGTTCGTGAAGTTCGCCGCCGACTCTTCGGTCGGGCGCATGATCAGCATGTATTTGGCCATCTTGTACTCCTCAGTTTGCGAAGGTCGCTCTTCGACCTTCTCACCCACAGGTCGAACGGGGCGACGCTGGATCGACAACCGGCGAAGAAATTCTCTCGCGGTTTCACCCGGCGTACCACGCGACGTCGACCGCTTTGCTCTCCTTTTCGTCAACTGCAATTCCAGAGTTGCAACACGCAAGGCCATATGCAACCATAAGGTTGCACTGTCGGCGGGTGTGCCACCCGCTGCGCAGTCGTCCAGCAGCCACCCGATAGAAGGAGGATCACCCGTCATGGCGACGATCTCAGAAACATCAACGATGAGTCCGACTCGGCACAGGGTTGCCGTCCTGGTCCTCCTCGGAGCCGGATTCATGCTCTCTGTCGACTTCTCCATCCTCAATGTGGCACTGCCACGATTGGGCGAGGGCATTGGTCTTGAGCGGTCCGCGCTGCCGTGGGTGATCACGGCGTTCGCTTTGCCCGCCGCAGGGTTCACCCTTCTTTTTGGCCGGGTCGCTGACCTGTTTGGCCGTCGCCGCATGTTCCTCATCGGTATCGCGCTATTAGCCCTGTCATCGCTCCTTGGCGGCTCTGCAGTCAACCCGGAGATGCTGCTTACGGCACGCGTGCTGCAGGGCTTCGCGACTGCGATCGCCACCCCTGCCGCACTGTCGCTGCTGGTGATCTCGTTCCACGACGAGAAGCAGCGTGCGCGGGTGCTGGGGCTCAATGGCATGCTGCTTTCCGCGGGGTTCACTGTGGGCGCTTTGGTCGGCGGCACGCTCGTGGGCCTGCTCGGCTGGCGGTGGGCATTCCTGATCAATGTGCCAGTCGCCCTGCTGATCCTTGTCGCAGCGCCTTTCGTTGTGTCAGCGAGCCGCGGACCGGCAGGCGTCAAGCTTGACGTGCCTGGCGCAGTCACCGTGACTCTCGGGTTGCTGGCGTTCGTTTTCGGTGTCATCAACGGAAACCCGTTCGCACTTGCCGGCGGGCTGGCCCTACTCGTTGTGTTCTGGTTCATCGAGCGACGGGCCCAGGCGCCGCTCGCGGCGGTTGGCATCCTGTCCCGACCGACAGTCAAGTGGGGCAATATCGCAGGGCTCGTGGTGTTCACAATGGAGCCAGGCCTCATCTATCTCATGACCCTCTACCTGCAAGACGTGCTGCACTTCGCGCCCATGACGACAGGGCTGGTATTCGGCATTCCGGGCTTGGCCTCTGTCGTGGCGGGCGTCGTTGCCGGGCGGGTGATCGGCAGGTACGGGCTGCGAAACGTGCTTGCTGTCGGCCTGCTGGTGCAGGTCGGCTTCACAGCCCCGCTCGTGCTCCTCGGCGCGGGCAGCGGCTGGCTCGCGGTGCTGATCCCGGCGCTATTCCTGGGATTCTTCGGGCACGTGACGGCGATTGTCGCCTATATGGTGACCGCGACTTCGGGACTGCCCGACTCCGAGCAGGGGCTCGCAACCGGGCTCGCCACGTTGACCCAGCAGATTGGGATCACCATCGGCGTGCCGATCCTCGGCGCCGTCGCCGCAACGCAGGCGAGCCTGCTCGGCGGCATCCACCTCGCCGTGGCTGTCAACGCCGGGGTAAGCCTGGTCGCGATCGCGCTCATCTGGAACGGGCTGCGGCCGCGCGCCCGAGTCGCCGCCGAAGTTGCGGAAGCGATCCCTCGTTGACATGCAAGTAGCCACTTGCCTATCCTGAGTCGATGGGTGATGTGTTCAAGGCCTTGGCGGATCCAACACGACGAACCATCCTTGACGAATTGGCGCTCAAAGATGGCCAGTCGCTGTTCGAGATCTGCTCTCGCCTGGTGATGCGGCACGGCAGCACGTCGTCGCGCCAGGCGATCTCCCAGCACCTGGCCATCCTGGAAGATGCCGGCCTTGTCCGTTCGCACCGGGACGGGCGAACCAAGGTCCACCAGCTGAACACCGACCCGCTGCGCTCGATCCTCGAACGCTGGCCAATCTAAGGAGAACTCCATGCCCAGGATCAACGTCACGAGCGTGCTGGTCGACGACCAGGCCAAGGCGCTCGCCTTCTACACGGAGAAGCTCGGCTTCGTTGCCAAGACCGACGTCTCGCTCGGCGAGTTCCGCTGGCTCACGGTTGTCGGCGCGAACGAGCCGGACGGCGTCGAGTTGTTGTTGGAGCCAGACGCGCACCCGGCGGCGAAGGTGTTCAAGCAAGCCCTGGTCGAGGACGGCATCCCGTACACCTCCTTCGCGGTGGACGATGTGGCGGTTGCCCACAAGGATCTTGAAGCGCGAGGCGTGCGATTCACCCAGGCGCCGGCGGCGATGGGACCGATGATCACCGCGATGCTGGATGACACCTGCGGCAACCTGATCCAACTCACCAGCCCTGCGGCCTAGGCGCGCACCGACTTGCGCTCGTAGATCGCCATCGACCAGGCGTATCCGCCGACCGCGATCACGACGGACCATCCGATCGCGAGCACCGGGTTCCAGCCCAGCGGGGTGCCGAGCAGTAGCCCGCGGACGGTCTCGATGAACGGCGTGAACGGTTGGTACTGCGCGAACCACTGCAACCACACCGGCATCGAGCCCGTTGGCACGAATCCGCTGCCCAGGAGCGGCAGCACGGTCAGGATGAGCGGCAGGTTGCTCGCCGTCTCGACGGTCTTCGACTGCATCCCCATCGCGACGCCGACCCAGCTGAGCGCAAACGAGATGAGCACGATCAGGCCCGCAGCGGCGAGCCACTCAATCGAAGTGGCCGAGGGGCGGAAGCCGACAGCGAGGCCGACGCCGAGCACGAGGGCGACGGCGATGATCGCCTGGATGGTGTTGCCGAGCACATGCCCGGCGAGCACCGATGCCCGCGAGATCGCCATGGTGCGGAATCGCGCTGTGATGCCTTCGGTCATATCCATCGCCACCGTGATCGCGACACCGCTGACCGTGCCCGCGATAGTGATCAGCAGGATGCCCGGCATGACATATGCGAGGTACGCATCCCTGCCGCCGGCCGGGTCCACGCCGGGCAGGCCGGCCCCCAGTGTGCCGCCGAACACGAACACTGTCAGCAGCAGGATGACTACCGGCCCCAGGATTGTGAACATCGACAGGCCGGGGTAGCGCACGACGTGCAGCAGGTTGCGGCGCAGCATCGTGATCGCGTCGACGACGACGTGCGAGGTCGAGCGCGGGGTGGCAAGTGCGGTCATGATTTGGTTCCTTCCTTCTTGCCGGTGAGGGCGAAGAAGACGTCATCGAGATCGGGGGTGTGGATGCTGAGGTCGTCGACCTCGAGATTGGCCGCACCGAGGCGGTCGAGCACGGTGCGCAGCGCGCCGACCCCGCCGTCGCTCGGCACGGTGAGCGCGAGCCCGGCGTCGTCGCGGCCGGACCCCGCGAGCAGGCGGGACGCGGCATCGAGCGCCGCGGCATCCGCGAACCTGAGGCGGATGTGCCCGCCGGGCACGAGACGCTTGAGCTCGTCCGGCGTCCCTTCGGCGACGATTCGGCCACCGTCGAGCACCGCGATGCGGTGCGCGAGTTCGTCCGCCTCCTCGAGCTGCTGGGTGGTGAGCAGCACGGTCGTGCCGTCCTTGACGAGGTCGCGCACGATGTCCCACATGGTGTGGCGGCTGCGTGGATCCAGGCCCGTGGTGGGCTCGTCGAGGAAGATCACGCTCGGTGTGGCGACGAGGGTCATGGCGAGGTCGAGGCGGCGCTTCATCCCGCCGGAATATGTGGCGAGCGGTTTGCGGGCGGCCTCGACGAGGTCGAACTGGTCGAGCAGCTCCGCCACTCGCGTTTTGGAGCGCTTTTCCCCGAGGTGGCGCAGCCGGGCCATCAGCAGCAGGTTCTCCTCGCCGTTGAGCAGGCTGTCAACCGCAGAGAACTGGCCGGTCAGCCCGATCGCCGCGCGCACGTTGCCCGGATCGCGAACGAGGTCGCAACCGTTGACGGATGCGGTGCCGCCGTCAGGCCGAACCAGGGTGCTCAGGATGTGCACTGTCGTCGTCTTGCCGGCGCCGTTCGGGCCGAGCAGTGCGGTGACAGTGCCCGCGGCCACAGTGAGGTCGACGCCGTCGAGCACGACATTGTTGCCGTAGGACTTGCGAAGCCTGCGGACTTCGATTGCTGGGATGTTCATGGGCGTTATTCCTTTCAGGTTCACTTGGCGCGCTGCACGGTGATGTCGCCGTACTGGGTGCGCGCACGCACCGCGACGGTCTGCTCGGATGCCTGGGGGGCGCGGTCGCCGTCGAGTTCATTGCGCACCCGCCCGTCCTTCGAAGACAGGTCCAGCCAGGCGGGGATGCCCGCTCGCACGCCGATCGCGACCGTGCCGTAGCCGCTCTCGACCTGGATCGAACCGCTCGAGATCTCGAGCAGCTCGATGCTGCCGTACGCGGTCTTCGCCGTAACGGATGCGAGCGCCCTGGTGATCTCGAGGTCGCCGTAGGAGAGCTTCGCGTCGAGGTCGCCGCCGGATTCCTCGATCGTGATGGAGCCGTGCGACGCCTTGAGGATTGCGTCACCCGTGACCGTGCCGATCCGGATCTTGCCGTGGTCGGCCGTGATCTCGACCCCGCCATCGGCGGTCGCGACCGTCACGTTGCCGTTCATGGCGCGCACCCAGAGATCGCCGGTGCCGTCGAGATCGACAAGCGAGCTCTTGACGCGCGTGGCGCCGAGGCGCCCGGTGCTGCGCACGGCGCCCACGGAGGTCTCGGCGGTGAGTCGCGACCCGGTCGGCAACTCCACTTTCACATCGACCGACTCGTACGGGCCGACGAAGCTGAAACGCGGCCGCGGGCCGATGATGGTGAGTCGCCGGCCATCGAAGTCGACCTTGGTCTCCTGCGCGCCTCGCACGTCCACGGCCTTCTTCGGGTTCGTCGGCGAGACCGTCACGATCGTGTCATCCCGGTCACCGGCGACGATCTCGACGGCGCCGACCGGCAGTTTGATTGCGAGGTCGATGGGGGTGGGGGTGCTGTATGTGGGCATGCTGATGGTCCCTCTCTCTGGGCATGTTCGTTCGACCCCGCGGGTGCGGCGGGGCTGGTGAATGATGGGTTTGGCTGAGCGGGTCTAGCGCGCCCACCCTGCGAAGTTGTCGCCGGTGCGCAGGGTGCGCTGGGCCGATCGTCGTTGCCTGGGCTGCAGGGCGGCCGCGACCGCACGCACCAGCCAGGTGTTGACGGACAGCCCGTCAGCAGCCGCCGCCTCGTCAACCCGTGCCTTCAGGGCGTCCGGCAGGCGAAGGGTCGTGCGCGAGGTGCTCGCATCGTCGAGGTCGACGGATGCGGCAGGCAGGTCGTCGGCGTCAGGCTCGGTGTTCGGCTGGGTGACTACGAACTCGATCTCCCGTCCGCGCAGCCGCAGGTCAACGGAACCGGGCGCGAGGTCGCGGGTGATCTCGCCCACTGCCGCCGACAGCACGTCGAGCAGCACGAGGCGCGCCGCGGCATCGAGCCCGGCGGCGAGCCGCTCGGCGACCGCACGGGTGTCGTCCGCGCCGTTCTCCGCGGCGTCCACCAGCTGGCGCTGCAGGTCGCTGACGTACTGTCCAAGTTCCATGTCACCATAGTGACACCACTGTGGTGTCATGTCAAGGCATCGTGGTGTCATGTGCGGTGACGCTGCAAGATACTTCTGCCGAGAGAACGGCTACTTGGCCCCCAATCGCGGATTGCAGTGCCTTGAGGCAAGGACGTGGAGTGAGCGTTGTAGAAGTCCCCAAATCATTTGGCGGGGCAACCTCCGACCACCCACCGATCGCCATTTCGCTGAGTCCGCCTCATATAGGGGGTAGTGTCCACGCGTATCGACTGCGATACTCACGGCAGTGCAAGACAACAAGGCGGAGTAGGAGTGACTTGATACCAGCGGTAAATCCAGATTCGGGATTCCTGCCACTCGGCGCCCACTCCGCAACGCTTGCCGAGGTGCACGAAAGGTTCGTTTCCGGAGCACCCCACGAAGCTAGGCGCCAGTCAATATTCGACGCCCTGGTCACATACTTCGATTGGTTGAGGGCATTCTTTCCATCAGGTGTCGCGTTGGTCGACGGCGGATTCACCACCCACAAGCCTGAGGTTCCGCATGACATAGATGTCGTCATTTTTCCGGACGATCCCACTCACATGTCAACGTGGACCGAGCAGCAGTTCATGGACTTCCAAGGGTTGATGACCCTCCAAGACGTTATTATTGGGGGTCAGGACGCAGCATATTTCAAACGCGTTCAGCCGCTCGGCGGTCTCCTTGACGGATTCATAGCGGCTCCCGAGCGCGAGCAGATGTGGCGACGCACGTGGAGTTCTGTTAGGGGTGCGGGCAACGCGTTCGTAGCTGATCAAAAGGGCTACTTGGAGGTGCGCTGGTGAGTGATCTCCCGGCCAGCCTGATGCCAGATGGTGGGCACGACGCTCGCTTGCTCGCGATGTACAGAAATTCGGCGCGCGCCTTCGCGACCAAATTTTATGACGAGCACTACACGCCGCCTCTTCGCGTCGAGTTTGGTGACCCGGCACATGTCGACGCTCTCTCCTTTGGCGCACTGACAACTGCGCTCCAACTTTCCACGGCGAAGATAGCCAAGGGGCTGGTATTCCCAGGGGCAGACAGTTTTCGGCGCACGCAGCAGGATGTAGACCGGGCACCGCTCGTGCCGCTCGGAAGCTTCGGCAACGCTCTCCTGTTCTCGTTTCCCACGCCCACTCTTATCGAGCCTGGTCAGGAAGAGTGGGCGATCGACACGGACTACACGCTTACTGAGGCGGCCGTGAAAGAACTCGTGACGGTCCTCCCTAAGACTTTCGATGACCAGGCCTCTATTGACGTTCTCCCTGCCCAGGCCAAAGCGGTGCGGAGTGCGATGAAGACCTTGGCGGACGCAATCAGGATTACTGGCGGCATCAAGATCACGCTTGATCTTCCCAAGTTGGACGGGCACGTTGAGTCCGTGCTGTCTAGCGATCAAGCCAAGAGCGTCGAAGTCGCACTGTCCGGCAAACGCGATCGTTTGACCGAGGAAACCGTCCAAGCGACCCTCGACGGCGTCCGCACCCAACGTCGAATCTTCTACCTAGTGAAAAGCGATGGAACGGAACTGCACGGCCCAGTCGGTCCGGAGCTGCTTCCTCAGATACGCGAGTATCTCGGGCGCAAAGTCACTGCGCGGCTTCAGAAGATCGTCGTTGAGGATGATGCAGGTCATCAAAGCCGGCCCGTGTTCCGACTATTGCGCCTAGATCTCGACACCGAGCTCGATATCTAGCTCGAATGCCATCCATCGTTGAGCGCAGGAGTCCTCACGAGCAGTTTCTAGTCGACCGCAGGCAAAGGTTCGGTGACGACTCATGCTTTCTCTGTGGGATGCATATACCTGTCGGCTCTACCGATCGCACACGCGAGCACGTGTTCCCGAAATGGTTGCTGCGGGAGCTGGACCTTTGGAATGCGTCAGTCAATCAGATAGACGGCCGGGCTCTGCACTACCGTCAACTGACTGTCCCATGCTGCGCGTCGTGTAATGGCATCGACTTAGGCGGTGTCGAGGCGCGTGTGCGCTCGGCTTATGAAGACGGAATGGGGGCGTTCGCGGCCTTGGACCGTCGCGATCTCTTCATCTGGCTGGGCAAGATTTACTACGGACTTGTTTACAAAGAGAGTCTCCAGCCGTTGTCAGTGCGGGACGGTGACGGTGCTCGTCTGATACCGAGCGAACATCTCGAAAGCGTTCAGTTCCATCACTTCCTAATGCAAGCTGCTGCGGGAGTCGTGACCTGGGACTCAAGTTCGTTTGGCCCAGCCTCGTTCCACTTCTTCGAATGTCTGGATAGCGACATACCCGCTCAGCGATTCGACTATTTGGACGACCTTTTCCTTCCCATCATCGGGATACGTATTGGCAGGATCGGCGTGATTGCCGTCCTTCAGGACTGGGGGCGGTCCGAAGGGGTTCAGCAACCCCAGATCGAGGCAGCGCGAACATTCGCCCTTCATCCAACCCAGTTCCGTGAGGCGTACGCGCGACTGGCATACATGTCAGAGACATCTTGGAAGAATCTCGACCACCTCATTACTGGCAAAGATGGAACCGCCCGCGTCATGATTCCTAACCCCGGGGGCTTTTCAGGTACTTGGGACTGGAAAGCTTTCGCCACACGAGCGGCCGCAGCATGGGAAGTGCCCGAGGCAGCAATATTCGACGGGTCGACAGGTATGTCGACCATCGGGGGCGGCGACTCGCCGCCCATACCTGTGGACTCGATGGATGTGGTTTTTGTTGGGGCCTTTTCGGGAGCCGGGCTGTGGCCGCGAGCGAATGTTGTGCCTGAGTAGACCGGTCGTCGGACGTGTCGGGATTTGAAAATCAAGGAAACGCTCGACATGTACAGCGCTCTCTTCGACGAGGATCTCGACAGGGATGCAATTCCCCCAGCAGGACACCGTGCGTTTGCCGACCGTGTCTGAGTGGGCCTTGGTGACAGGCAATTGACTTACGGGCTCACGAGAAAAGAGCCGAATCGTCGGCTCTTTTCTCGGTGAGCCCCCTGTCGGATTCGAACCGACGACCCCCGCTTTACAAGAGCGGTGCTCTGGCCAACTGAGCTAAGGGGGCATGGAACACTTAATGCGTGAATAACCCTACCCACTCGCGCGGGGCCGTCGCGCTCGCCGTGGCCGGTGCCGTCGTGTGCGGCGCGCTCGTGGCAACCCAGTCCAGGATCAACGGCCAACTGGGGCACGAACTCGGGGACGGGTACCTTGCGGCGTTCATATCCTTCGGTTCTGGGTTCGTGCTGATGGCGATCATCGCGGCGGTGCAGCCGGGCACCCGGCGGGGCATCGGCAGTGTCATCCGCTCGATCCGGGCGGGCACGACACCGTGGTGGTACACGGTCGGGGGTGCTGCCGGTGCGCTCTTCGTCCTGTCGCAGGGACTGACTGCTGCCCTGCTCGGCGTGGCCCTGTTCACGGTCGCGACGGTCACCGGGCAAACGCTCAGCGGGCTGCTCGTCGACCGCCGGGGGCTGGGCACCATGCGGCCCAAGCCCGTCACGGTGTTCCGCCTGATCGGAGCGGTGCTCGCCGTGGTGGCCGTCGCGTTCTCCGTCTCGCCGGAGATCCAGGCCGGGATCGCACCCTGGGTGCTCGTGTTGCCGCTCCTCGCCGGCCTGAGCCTGGGCTGGCAGCAGGCGGTCAACGGCCAGCTTCGCGAGATCTCACGCTCGCCGCTGACCGCGACGTTCTTCAACTTTCTCGTCGGGGCGTCCGTGCTCGGCATCGTGCTGCTCGTGCACGGGCTCGCGAGCGGGTTGCCGGCCCGGCTCAGCGACAACCCGCTGCTTTACGTCGGAGGGGCGCTCGGCATCATCTTCGTCGCCGGTTACGCCGTGGTCGTGCGATTCACCGGGGTGCTCGTCATGGGCCTGGCCGCGATCGCCGGGCAACTTGTTGCCTCGCTCGTGTTCGACATCGTGCTGCCCGTCGCCGGCCAACAACTCACCTGGACCACAATCGTGGGCACTCTCGGCACCCTTGCCGCCGTAGGCGTCGCGTCGATCCCTAGTCGAGGCTCGAAAGGTGCTGCTCTGCCCTAGGCGGGTCCTTCTTCTCCGGCTTGGTTTGCTCCGGGATGCCGCCGACGTAGAGCCACCCCATGAGCTTCTCATTCGGGGCGAGGCCGTGGAGCTCGGCCACAGCGGGGTGGCGCACGTGTCCGCCGGTGCGCCAGAACACGCCCCACCCGGCCTCGTCGAGCAGCAGGCTCAGCAGGTGCGCGACACCGGATGCCGCGGCATCCTGTTCCCACTCGGGCACTTTGATGCTCGGCTCGTGCCGCGCCACCACCGCAATGAGCAGGGGCGCCCGCAGTGGTTTCGCCGCGAGGTTCTCGGCGGGTGGACCGTCGAGCCCGCTCGCCGCCACGAACGCCAGCCCGAGCCGCACGCGGGCGTCGCCGCGCAGCTCGATGAGGCGCCAGGGTTTCAGGTCGCCGTGGTCGGCGGCGGTCGCCGCCGCCGCGACCAGGGGCAGCAACTGTTCGTGGGTGGGGGCGTCGGCAGTCACATGCGAACGTGACTGCCGACGCCTGACGGCGTCTAAGGCCGAGATCAGTTCTCCTTGAAGTCGAGCGAGAGCGAGTTCATGCAGTACCTGTCGCCCGTGGGGGTCTGGTATGCGTCGTCGAAGAGGTGACCCAGGTGCGATCCGCAGGTGCCGCAGAGCACCTCGGTGCGGGTCATACCAAGGGTCTTGTCGGTCTTGAGTTCGACGGCATCCGGGTTCACCGACTCGAAGAAGCTCGGCCAGCCGGACCCGGAGTCGAACTTCGCACCGCTCTTGAACAGTTCGGCGCCGCACGCGCCGCACGTGTATGTGCCCTCGCGCTTCTCGTCGAGCAGTGCCCCAGACCACGGGCGCTCGGTCGCAGCCTGGCGCAGGATCGAGTAGCGGTCGCCGAGCTCTTCGCGCCACTCCTGCTCGGTCTTCTCAACCTTGTACGTCATCGCTGTCTCCAGGGGTTTCGGGGAAGAAGTCTTCCACACCATTAAACTCGGGTGCGTGACCGATTGTTCCGTCGTGGTGAAGCCGTGGAGCGAACTCACAACAGCTGAGCTCTATTCGATCCTCAAACTGCGCACCGACGTGTTCTTCGTCGAGCAGAAGGTCGACGAGGAGGAGCTGGACTATCGCGACCTGGAGCCCTCGACCATCCACTATTGGATCGAGGATGTTACGAGCCAGGCGGTCGCGTACCTGCGCGTGCTGCACGACCCGACGCCCACCCACCTCGACGCCAACCACATCGTCGGCCGGGTGGTCGTGCGCGCCGACCACCGGGGTGAGGGACTCGCGCAGCAGCTCATGACCCGCGCGCTCGCCGACTTCGCCGGCATGCCCATGCTGCTGCACGCCCAGGAGTACATCGCGCCCCTGTACGCGAAGTTCGGGTTCGAGCCGTTCGGTGCTGTGTACATCGAGGCGGGCATCCCGCACATCTCGATGTACCTGGCAGCGGCGTGATCGGCCTGCTCGCGCTCGCCGGTGCGCTGCTGTAAATGCTAACCAGCGGGCACCGGGGCACACTGTGAATCCCGCCCGGGCCAGCGTTGCCGCCGGGATGCGACGCGGCAAACCCCTACGATTGGCTCGACCGAGGAGGCAACAGTGGCCGCACAACCCGAACCGGTGCGCGACTCCGATGCCGAGCTGCCCGAGCGCAGCGTGCTGATTCTCGATTTCGAACGCCAGTGGTGGCGCCACGTTGGGGCGAAGGAGCAGGCGATCCGCTCCCAGTTTGGGCTCTCGGCCGCCCGCTATTATCAATTGCTGAACGCTCTTATCGATTCGCCCGCCGCCGTGCGTCACGATCCCATGCTGGTCAGGCGACTTCAGCGTGCTCGAGACGCCCGCACGAAAGCCAGGGCGGAACGCGCGTTCAGGACTTCCGACACTGGCGGGGATCAGAGCCCGCCCACATATCCAAGAATCGAATGACTTACCGATGGCCTCGTACCCCAAAGATCAGTTCGACAAGCTCCCCGACGACCTCACCAGGGTGGGTGCTCACCGGGCGCCGAAGAAGGGCGGCCGCGGCTGGATCGGATTCGGGTGGGCTGTGCTGGCCACCGCCGTGCTCGTTGTCGGCGGCTTGTTCGGCTTGAGCAGGTTTCTGGGAGTCGATGTCGGCCTGCCGATCTTCGCCCAGGCCCCGACCCCGACCCCGACGCCCACTCCCACCCCGACTGCGACGCCGCTGACCGACCCGACGACCATCGACCCCGCGCGGGCCATCAAGATCACAGTGCTCAACGGCACCCCCACGGCAGGCCTGCAAGACACGGTTGCCGCATCGCTGACCGCAGCTTCCTGGCCTGTCGCGAGCGCCACGCTCGCCTCGCAGAACGACATCGCGACGACGACCATCTACTACTCGAACCCCCTCGATGAGGACATCGCGCGCGGGCTCGTGCTTGCCCTGGGTATCGGCGACATCCGCCTGGTCTCGGCCGATACGTTCCCCGGGTCATCCCTCACGATCGTGCTCGGCGCCGACTACCCGGTTCCCGCGGGATAACCGCTCGAAAACACCGCTTGAATCTCGAACGTGTTACACGCATGTTTAATCTTGAGGAAATGCCCTTTTCCTGGTGAGACCCCCCTCTACAGGGGCCATTTGCTCCGCTAATATCTGGGATTGGCCGCCCCGTCAGGCTGCCGCCGGATACACAGCAGGGAGTAAGTCATGGCCAACGGAACCGTGAAGTGGTTCAACGCTGAAAAGGGCTACGGTTTCATCACCGTCGACGGTGGAGGGCAGGACGTGTTCGTCCACTACTCGGCAATCGACATGGGTGGTTACAAGGTTCTCGAAGAGGGCCAGCAGGTCGTCTTCGAGGTGGGAACCGGCGCCAAGGGTCCCCAGGCGGAGTCGGTAAAGCTGGCCTGATCCCCCGCCATACTCGCCCGGTTGTTTTCGACGCCGTCCGCTGCAGCGGGCGGCGTTGTTTTGTGCGGTCCGCGCCGTGCCCGGCGGCATCCCATCGCCTTGCACTCACCCTTGGCGAGTGCTAATTTATCCCTTGGCACTCGCAGAGTCAGAGTGCTAAGGAATTCACTTGTACGACGTCCGGGAGGGACGAGAAACACACATGGCAAAGATCATTGCTTTCAACGAAGAGGCCCGTCGCGGCCTTGAGCGTGGCCTGAACATCCTGGCGGATGCCGTCAAGGTGACGCTTGGCCCGCGCGGTCGCAACGTCGTGCTCGAGAAGAAGTGGGGCGCCCCCACAATCACGAACGACGGTGTCTCCATCGCCAAAGAGATCGAACTCGACGACCCGTACGAGAAGATCGGCGCCGAGCTCGTCAAAGAGGTAGCCAAGAAGACGGATGACGTTGCCGGCGACGGCACGACGACTTCCGTCGTGCTGGCCCAGGCCCTCGTTCGCGAAGGCCTGCGTAACGTCGCAGCCGGTGCAGACCCGATAAGCCTCAAGAAGGGCATCGAGAAGGCCGTTGCGGCCGTCATCGAGGCGCTCATCGCCGGCGCCAAGGAGATCGAGACCAAGGAAGAGATCGCGGCAACCGCATCCATCTCTGCCGGAGACGCCGAGATCGGCGCGCTCATCGCCGAGGCGATCGACAAGGTCGGCAAGGAAGGCGTCGTCACCGTCGAGGAGTCCAACACCTTCGGCACCGTGCTCGAACTGACCGAGGGCATGCGCTTCGACAAGGGTTTCATCAACCCCTACTTCGTCACCGACCCGGAGCGCCAGGAGGCGGTCTTCGAAGACCCGTACATCCTCATCGCGAACAGCAAGATCTCGAACATCAAAGACCTGCTGCCCATCGTCGACAAGGTGATCCAGAGCGGCAAGCAGCTGCTCATCATCGCTGAGGACGTCGACGGCGAAGCACTCGCGACGCTTGTCGTGAACAAGATCCGTGGCATCTTCAAGTCGGTCGCGGTCAAGGCTCCCGGTTTCGGTGACCGCCGCAAGGCGCAGTTGCAGGACATCGCCATCCTCACCGGTGGCCAGGTCATCTCCGAGGAGGTCGGCCTCAAGCTCGAGAACGCGACACTCGACCTGCTCGGCCGCGCTCGCAAGGTCGTCATCACCAAGGATGAGACCACGATCATCGAGGGTTCGGGCGACACCGAGCAGATCGCCGGTCGCGTCAAGCAGATCCGTGCCGAGATCGAGAACACCGACAGCGACTACGACCGCGAGAAGCTGCAGGAGCGCCTCGCGAAGCTCGCCGGCGGCGTCGCCGTCATCAAGGCGGGTGCCGCGACCGAGGTCGAGCTCAAGGAGCGCAAGCACCGCATCGAAGACGCAGTGCGCAACGCGAAGGCCGCTGTCGAAGAGGGAATCGTCGCCGGTGGTGGCGTCGCACTCATCCAGGCCGGCAAGGTCGCCTTCGAGAGCAAGGCCGTCAAGGCGCTCACCGGTGACGAGGCAACGGGCGCGAACATCGTGCGCGTGGCAATCGACGCCCCGCTCAAGCAGATCGCGCTCAACGCGGGCCTCGAGCCCGGCGTCGTCGCCGTCAAGGTGCGCAACCTGCCTTCGGGCCAGGGCCTGAACGCCGCAACCGGTGAGTACGTCGACATGCTTGCTGCCGGCATCAACGACCCGGTGAAGGTCACGCGCTCCGCGCTGCTCAACGCCGCGTCG
>JAODLY010000041.1 GCA_025464445.1 Rhodoglobus sp.
GTCCGTTCCGGCCGAGTAAGCCGGAAGGGACACGCCAGTGGCCAGCCAGGACTGGTTCGACAAGGACTTCTACGCGGTGCTCGGCGTTTCCAAGGACGTGTCAGAGGCCGAGCTGAAGAAGGTCTACAGCAAGCTCGCGCGGCAGTATCACCCCGACTCCAATCCGGGAGATGCGAAGTCGGAGGCGAAGTTCAAGGAGATCAGCGAGGCGCACTCCGTGCTCTCCGATCCCGAGTTGCGTAAGGAATACGACCAGATCAGGGCGATGGGCTCCGGTGCCCGCTTCCAGGCGGGTGGCAGGCCGGGCCAGCCCGGTGGGTTTGAAGACGTCTTCGGCGGCCTCTTCAACACCGGCCAGCAGCGAACCGGCTTCCAGGCCAGCGGCGGCAACTTCGAAGACCTGCTCGGGGGCATGTTCGGCGGCGGCGGGTTCGGCACTTCCAGCGGCGGCTTCCGTGGTGCGGGAGGGCCGCTGAAGGGGCGGGATGTCGCGGCATCCACGACTCTCGATTTCATCACGGCCATCAACGGCGAGACGATCAAGCTCCAGCCCTCGGGCGGCAAGCCGATAAACGTGAAGATCCCCGCCGGGGTCAGCGACGGCCAGAAGATCAAGCTCAAAGGCAAAGGTGAACCGAGCCCCGACGGCGGCCCCGCCGGCGACCTCGTCTTGACCGTGAGCGTGCGCAAGCATCCTGTCTTCGAACGGGACGGCCTGAACCTGAGGGTGGACGTGCCCGTCACATTCGTGGAAGCAGCGCTCGGCGCGACGATCGAGGTGCCGACCCTCGGGGCGGAACCGGTGAAACTGCGGGTGGCCGCCGGCACCCCGAGCGGCAGGATCCTGCGCGTGAAGGGCAGAGGCGTGACATCCGCGCGCGGCACCGGCGACCTGCTCGCCGAAGTGCAGGTCGCTGTTCCGAGCCGCGTTCCGGATGACGCACTCAAGCACCTCGAGGCGTTCGCGAAGGCGATGCCGCCGGAGAATCCCCGCGCAGAACTGCTCGCCAAGGCGAGGGGCGACCACTGATGGATGAGTTGTCCCCGCTGTTCGCGATCGCGATCGCGGCCGAGCTCGCGGGCATGCACCCGCAGACGCTGCGCCAGTACGACAGGCTCGGGCTGGTGAGCCCCACGCGCACCGCGGGCCAGTCGAGACGCTATTCGATGCGGGATGTCGTGCAGCTGCGCGAGATCGCCGCCCTCGGCGCACAGGGCCTCAACCTCGAGGGGATCAAGCGCATCCTCGAGCTCGAGAACCAGGTGTCGTCGCTCTCCGACCGCGTGCGCGAGCTCGAGCACGCGCTCGCTGACGAACTGCTCGCCCGGCCGGGTCGGCGCATTTTCGCTGCGGGGACCGCGGGCGAGGTCGTGTCGCTGCGCGCGGGGGCCAGGGCGCAGCGCCCGAACCAGGTTGTCGTATGGCGGCCGCTGCGGCGGGGCTGAGCACACGATGAGCGCGACGTTCGATTTCACGGCGCTGCGCAGGCGCCCCGACGTCGAGGCGCCGAACCTATTCGCCGTCGATGCGAGCGACAGGCTCGTGCTCGATGAGGCGGCCGCGGCGCTCGCCGCGGCGGACCCGGGGTCCGTCGTCGTGATCGGGGACGGCTACGGCGCCCTGACGCTCGGCTCGGGCGCGACCGGCGTGCGCGTCTTCCAGGACTCGATAGTCGGCGAGCGTGCTCTCGCCGCGAACGCCGGTGCCTTCGACGGGTTCAGGAACCTGCAGCTCGGTGAGGAGCTGCTTCTCGGTGCACAGGTGGTTCTCCTGCAGTTGCCGCGCTCGCTTGACGAGCTCGAGGAGCTCGCGGCGAATATCGCGGCGTACGCCGTCGATGGTGTCACGGTCTTCGCCGGGGGGCGCATCAAGCACATGACCACGGCGATGAACGTCGTGCTTGCGAAACACTTTGCGCGTGTCGACGTGAGTCATGCCCGGCAGAAGTCGCGCGTGCTCATCGCGTCGCAGCCGATCCGCGGCACGGTGCCGCCGTTGCGCCGCGAGTTCCACGACGATCTGGGGCTCTGGCTGTGCGCGAGCGGCTCCGCCTTCGCAGGCTCGCGGGTCGACATCGGCACGCGGGCACTCCTCGCCGCGCTGCCACAGGCGGCACCGCACGCGTCCACGGCCATCGACCTCGGGTGCGGCACCGGGGTCGTCGCCGCGGTGCTCGCGAAGGCACGACCCGGCGTTGCCGTGCTCGCCACCGACAGCTCTGCCGGAGCCGCGGCATCCGCTCGCGCGACCGCGGAGGCGAACGGTCTCACCAACGTGACCGTGACCAGGGATGACGCGCTCAGCGAGCAGCCCGACGCGAGCGTCGACCTCGTGCTGCTGAACCCGCCCTTCCACCTTGGCGGCACCGTGCACACCGGAGCGGCCTCGAAGCTGTTCGCCGCGGCGTCGCGCGTGCTCAAGTCCGGCGGCGAACTCTGGACCGTGTACAACTCCCACCTCGGCTACCGCGGCGAACTCGAGCGAGTCGTCGGCCCCACGCGCGAGGTCTCGCGTAGCCCAAAATTCACAGTGACAGTCTCGGAGAAGAACTAATGGCGAACACGCAGGGCGCCCCAGGTACGGACGAAGAGCAGCAGACCGCATTGCAGCGCTACGGCGTGAACCTCACCGACATCGCCCGCGCGGGCAAGCTCGATCCCGTGATCGGACGGGATGCCGAGATCCGCCGGGTGAGTCAGGTGCTGACCCGCCGCACCAAGAACAACCCCGTGTTGATCGGGGAGCCGGGCGTCGGCAAGACGGCCGTCGTGGAGGGGCTCGCCCAGCGCATCGTCGCCGGCGACGTCGCGGACTCCTTGAAGGACAAGCAGCTCGTCTCGCTCGACCTCGCCGCGCTTGTCGCGGGGGCGAAGTACCGCGGAGAGTTCGAGGAGCGGCTCAAGGCCGTGCTCAAGGAGATCAACGAGTCCGACGGCCAGGTGATCACCTTCATCGACGAACTGCATACGCTCATGGGCGCGGGTGGCGGCGAGGGTTCGGTCGCGGCATCCAACATGCTCAAGCCGATGCTCGCGCGGGGCGAGCTGCGGCTCATCGGCGCGACGACCCTCGACGAGTACCGGCAGTACATCGAGAAGGATGCCGCGCTCGAACGGCGTTTCCAGCAGGTGTTCGTGGGCGAGCCGAGCGTCGAGGACACCGTCGCGATCCTGCGCGGGCTCAAGGAGCGCTACGAGGCGCACCACAAGGTGGCGATCGCGGACTCGGCGCTCGTCGCCGCTGCCACCCTGAGCAACCGGTACATCACCGGCCGCAAGCTGCCGGACAAGGCGATCGACCTCGTCGACGAGGCCGCATCGCGGCTGAAGATGGAGATCGACTCGTCCCCGGTGGAGATCGACCAGCTCAAGCGCGCCGTCGACCGGCTCAAGATCGAGGAACTCGCGCTCAAGAAGGAGAAGGACGAGGCATCCAAGGCGCGGCTGGAGAAGCTGCGCGAAGATCTCGCCGAGCGCCAGAAGGAACTCGACGCCCTCGAGGCGCGCTGGAAGACCGAGAAGGCGTCCCTCACCGGAGTGGGCGAGCTCAAGACGCGCCTCAACGACGCGCGCATCGAACTCGATCGCGCCATGCGCGAGGGCGACTACCAGAAGGCCTCCAAGCTCAACTACGAAACGATCCCCGACATCGAGAAGGCACTCACCGACGCTGAATCCGTCGAGCAGACGGGGCCGCGCATGGTCAACGACCAGGTCACCGAGGAGGACATCGCCAGCGTCGTGGCGGCCTGGACGGGCATCCCGGTCGACAGGCTCACCCAGGGCGAGACCGAGAAGCTGCTGCATCTCGAGTCCGAGCTCGGCAAGCGCCTGATCGGGCAGAAGGAGGCCGTGCAGGCCGTGTCGGAGGCCGTGCGTCGCACGCGAGCCGGCATCTCCGATCCCGATCGGCCGACAGGATCGTTCTTGTTCCTCGGCCCGACGGGCGTCGGCAAGACAGAGCTCGCGAAGGCGCTCGCCGAGTACCTGTTCGACGATGAGAAGGCGCTCGTGCGCATCGACATGAGTGAGTACGGCGAGAAGTTCTCGGTGTCGCGGCTGGTCGGGGCCCCTCCCGGCTACGTCGGTTACGAGCAGGGCGGGCAGTTGACAGAGGCCGTGCGGCGCCGTCCGTACTCGGTGATCCTGCTTGACGAGGTGGAGAAGGCTCATCCCGAGGTCTTCGACGTGTTGCTGCAGGTGCTGGACGATGGCCGCCTTACCGATGGCCAGGGCCGCACAGTCGACTTCCGCAATGTCATCCTGGTCTTGACCAGCAATCTCGGCAGCCAGTTCATCACGGACCAGAACCTGCCGTGGGAGGAGCGCAAGGCCGCGGTCAACGAGCTCGTGCGCCAGGCGTTCAAGCCGGAGTTCGTCAATCGGCTCGATGACATCGTGGTGTTCGCGCCGCTGACCACGGACGACCTGGGTTTCATCGTGGAGTTGTACATCGACCGCCTGGGTTCACGGCTCGCCGGTCGGCGGCTCGAGCTCGCGGTCACACCGGATGCGAGGGCCTGGCTCGCGGAGCGCGGCTACGACCCGGTGTATGGGGCGCGCCCGCTGCGTCGGCTCATGCAGCGCGAGATCGACGACAAGCTCGCGAAGTCTCTACTGGCTGGCGAGATCCGGGATGGGGACACGGTGCTTGTCGGGGTAGCCGACGACGGCGATGGACTCGTAGTGACTCGGATGGAAGTCGCCTCGTAGGCTGGGAGCATGCTCGCGACTCTGATCTACGGCGAACGGGACATCCGACTCGAAGAGGTACCGGATCCGGTGCTCTCCACGGGCGGCGACGCGATAGTGCGGGTCGTCGCGGCCTGCGTCTGCGGCTCCGACCTCTGGCCGTACCGCGGGGTGGTGCCGACGACCCGCGCCCACCGCATCGGCCACGAGTTCGTGGGCATCGTGGACTCCGTCGGTGCAGAGGTGTCGAAGATCAAGGCCCGCGACTTCGTGATCGCACCGTTCTATGACTGCGACATGACCTGCGTGAACTGCCTCAACGGGGTCAGCACGTCCTGCCTTCACGGTGGCTGGTGGGGCGCGGATGACCGGCTCGGCGGCTTCGCGGACGGCGCGCAGGGCGAACTCGTGCGTGTGCCCCACGCCGACGGATCACTCGTCGCGACGCCGTCCCTGCCGCCAGAGCACCTCATCCCGGGCCTGCTCACTCTCGCGGATGTCATGGGCACCGGACACCATGCGGCCGTGTCCGCCGGGGTCACGAAGGGCAGCACTGTCGTCGTGGTGGGCGACGGGGCAGTCGGGCTCTGCGCCGTGCTCGCCGCGAAGCGGCTCGGGGCATCCCGCATCGTCGCGATGTCGCGCCATGCCGACCGGCAGGTCGTCGCGCGCGAATTCGGCGCGACGGACATCGTCGAAGGGCGTGGCCCGGAGGGCATCGCCGCGATCAAGCAACTCTTCGGCGGGATCGGCCCAGACTGCGTGCTCGAGTGCGTGGGAACGAAGGAATCGATGGACCAGGCGATCAAGTCGGTGCGGCCCGGCGGCGCGATCGGCTACGTCGGGGTGCCCAACGGCGGCTCGGAACTGCCGATCCGGGAGCTGTTCAACACGAACGTGGGAGTGAACGGCGGTGTCGCCCCCGTGCGCAATTACATCGAGGAGTTGCTGCCCGAGGTGCTCGACGGCACGATCAACCCCGGTCGGGTATTCGACCTCGAGTTGCCTCTCACGCAGGTGGCGGAGGCGTACGCGGCCATGGACGAGCGCCGCGCGATCAAGGTGCTGCTTCGCCCCTAGGCTCCCGGAACCGCCAGGTGGACGATCACCGACCCCAGCAGGAACACGCCGACGACGACAACCGCGCCGATGAGCGGCATCAGGAACGACAGCTTGCGGCGGGCAATCCACACTATCGAGAGCACGATACCCGCGAGCGTCACGAGCGGAATGCCGACGATGGCGACGAGCGACCCGACGCTGATGAAGTCGTAGTTGCACGCCGAGGAGTCCGCGCAGGCAATCGTCGAGACCGTCAGGCCCACCGCGAGGAACTCGAAGATCACCGCAAGCACGAGCAGCACGAAGATCAGGAAGATCGTCAGGAAGAAATCCCAGGTGCGAGGGGGCCTGCCCTCCGGCGTATTCTCCGCAAACACCTGCCCGCCAAAGTCCTGCTCGTTGAACTCGTCGGTCATGTCATGAAGGTATCAGGCGCCGAGCTCCGCGCGGACGGCTGCCACGAAGGCATCGATGTCGCCCTCCGTGGTGTCGAACGCGGTCATCCAGCGCACCTCGCGCGTTGCGGGATTCCAGTCGTAGAAACGGAAGTTCTGGCGAAGGCGGTCGGCGACTCCCGCCGGCAGCACCGCGAAGACCGCGTTCGCCTGCGTCCGCTGGGTGAAGGTGAGACCGTCAACGCCCTCGAGCGCCCCGCGCAGCCGCGCGGCCATGTCATTGGCGTGCGACGCCGAGCGCCTCCACAGGTCGTCCGTGAGCAACGCGATGAGCTGCGCTGAGACGAAACGCATCTTGGAGGCGAGCTGCATGTTGAGCTTGCGCAGGTAGATGAGGCCGTCTGAGACGTCGGGGTTCAGCACGACCACGGCTTCACCGTAGAGCAGGCCGTTCTTGGTGCCGCCGAAGCTCAGGATGTCGACCCCGGCATCCGTTGTGAACTCCCGGAACCCGACGCCGAGGGCCGCGGCCGCGTTGGAGACCCGCGCTCCGTCCATGTGCAGCGCCATGCCCCTGGAGTGCACGTGGTCGGCGATCGCGCGCACCTCGTCGACCGTGTACAGGGTGCCGAGTTCGGTGGTCTGGGTGATGCTCACCGCGAGCGGCTGGGCGCGGTGCTCGTCGCCCCAACCCCACGCCTCCTCGTCGATGAGTGCCGGGGTGAGCTTGCCATCGGGGGTGTGCACCGTGAGCAGTTTGAGCCCGCTGATCCGCTCGGGGGCACCGTTCTCGTCGGTGTGGATATGGGCGGTCGAAGTCGCGACGACCGCACCCCAGCGCGGCAGCAGGCTCGTGAGTGCGGTCACGTTCGCCCCGGTGCCGTTGAATACCGGGAATGCCTCGGCGCGCTCGCCGAAATGCTGTTTCATGACGGCCTGGAGCTTCGCCGTGTAGACGTCTTCGCCGTAGGCGACCTGGTGCCCACCGTTGGCTTCGGTGATCGCCGCCAGCACTTCGGGGTGTGCTCCCGCGTAGTTGTCGCTGGCGAATCCGCGGTAGTTCGTATCGTGCAGTTGGGTCACGCTGCCACCCTACTAACCGTGGGCAGCCGTGATCCCCGCCGTCGACTCGATCACTGTGGCCATCTTCTTGCCGAGCGCCTCGTAGAACATCGAGAGGGGGAACTCGTCATCGAGCACCGCGTCGGTGTATCCCTTCGGCGGGCCGTCGAGCGGCAGGTCGCGCACCGCCCACCTCGACGCGGGGTGCGGCGTGAGGGTCGCTGCGACGAGGTCATAGGCCGCGAGCCAGTGCGAGACCTTCGGCCTGTCGATCGAGTGCCAGTAGAGGTCGTTTATCGCGTCGGAGAGGGCCACGACCACCGCGGGAACCTCGGGCCAGTCGATTGTCAGCTGCGTGTCGGTCCAGTGCAACACGTGATGCTGGTGCAGCCACGCGAACAGCAACTGGCCCCCGAGGCCGTCGTAGTTGCGCACCCTGGTGCCGGTGATCGCGAAGCGGAAGATGCGGTCGAAGATCACCGCGTACTGCACGAGCTTTGCGTGCTCGGCCGTGGCCGGGTCATCCGATGCCTCGAGCTTCACCGCCTCGCGATAGGCGGTGAGGTCGCAGCGCAACTCCTCGAGGGAATACAGGAAGAAGGGCATCCGCTGCTTGATCATGAACGGGTCGAACGGCAGGTCGCCGCGCATGTGGGTGCGATCGTGGATGAGGTCCCACATCACGAAGGCTTGCTCCGTGAGCGCCTGGTCGTCGAGCATGCGCGCCGCATCGTCGGGTAGTTGCAGCTTTGTGATCTCCGATGCGGCGCGCACGACCCTGCGGAACCGTGCAGCCTCCCGGTCCGCGAAAATCGCCCCCCAGGTGAATCGCGGAACCTCGCGCATTGCGACAGTTTCGGGAAACAGCACTGCGGAGTTCGTGTCGTAGCCGTCGGTGAAGTCGATGAACCGGATCGGTACGAAGAGCGCGTTCGAGTAGTCGCCGGACTGGAGGGCGTCGATGAATCCTGGCCAGATGACTTCGATGAGGATCGCCTCGACGAGCCGGTCGGAGCTGCCATTCTGCGTGTACATCGGGAAGAGCACGAGGTGCCTGAGGCCATCGATGCGGTCGCGCTGGGGCTGGAACTCCTGTAGCGAGTCGAGGAAGTCCGGGATGCCGAACCCGCCATCGGCCCAGCGTGCGAGGTCGACATCAAGTGCGGCGAGATACGCGGCATCGTGCGGGAAGATGCCGGCGAAGGTCGGGAGTTCCGCCCTGATGGCGTTGACGTGGCGCGCCGCGGCGGGACGGTTCTTTGCAACGCTGCCGTCCTGCGACTGCATTGGCCGCAGGGCGCTCGCGGCCGCCTTCAAACGCAACCAGGCGGGATGGGATGCGAGGTCCTCGACCACTTTCCCCTTCGCACGGACGCCCGATGCCGGCGCATCGTGCGTAACCGGCTCCGTTGGCTCAAGTTCTCCCAGGATCGCGCCGCTCGTACGGGTCATGGCTCACCTCCGGAATTCGTCGTCAATTCGAGGCTAGCCGCGGCATCGCGGCGTTTGGTTGTGGTTCGCGACGAAAAGCTGCGTCGACGCCGGTTTCGGCGCAACGCGGTTCAGTCGAGCGGTATCTCGATGCGGCGCAGGATCGCCATTGCCCGACGGGCAGCATCCAGGTCCTGTCCCCTCACCGCGGCGATCAGCAGCTCTTGCGACTCCGCGAGCGCGGCGAGGTCGATGTATTCGGGAAGGTGCAGGCTTCCGAGTCGCACGACGTGCACGACCGCCGTGATTGCGCGCTGGAGAGCCGGATTGCGCGACAAGGCCACAAGTCTTTGGAAGAACAGGAAATTGGCGGTCGCGATGCGCTGCGCCTCGAGCGCCTTCATGCTTGCGATGAACTCCGCGTGATCAGCTTCGATCGACGGGAGTATGTCGGCGGAAATGCCCGGGATGACCTCGTCGAGCAGTGTCGCATAGAGCGCGAGCCAGACCACGAACGCCTGCGTGGTCTGGGTGGGCGTGACGACTGCCACCCTGGTGAAACGACTCGCGGATGCCTCGACCACCCCGATCTCGCGAAGCCTGAGCAGCGCCTCCCGCACCGGAGTGCGGGACACGCCCAGCTGCTCGGCCAGCGCTGCATCGCTTATGCGCTGGCCGGGCAGGAGCTCCCCGGTGTGGACGGCCGCCAGTATCTGCTCGAAAACCGTCGTGACCACTGGCGAAATCGCGAGCTTCGACGCCTCTTCCGTCTCATCACCCGCCGGGTGCGATATCACCTCCGCCACGCCTGCGATCCTATGGTCCCGCCCATCTCCGGCGGGCATGCAACGCGGGCGCTGCCAGACTGGTGCGATGGGTGGCGTGCTTGTCGGGTTTGCGATCATCGGCTTCGTCATCCTCGCCGGCTACATCGTCGGGCGCACGGGAATTCTCGGGGAGCACGCCCAGTTCGTCCTCGGGCGCGCAGCCTTCTACGTGTTGTCGCCGTTCCTGCTCTTTACCGTGCTGAGCGAAGCCGATGTGCACGTGCTGTTCTCGTCACTGCTCGTGGTGTCTCTCATCGCTGCCGCGGTCTCCGGTCTGGCGTTCCTGGGGATTGCCCGTGCACTGTGGAAGCGGCCGGTATCGGAGGCGGTGATCGGGTCGCTCGCGTCCGGCTATGTCAACGCCAACAACATCGGCATCCCGGTGGCGCTGTACGTGCTGGGCGATCCCGCGTACTCGGCCCCAGTCGTGCTGTTGCAACTTCTCGTTTTCGCACCGATCGCACTGACCATCCTCGACGTGCAGGATCGCGGCACCGTGTCGATCAGGCGGATCCTGCTGGGGCCGCTCACCAATCCGATAATCGTCGCCTCGGTACTCGGTGTGCTCCTGGCCGTGTTCGCGGTGAAACTGCCCGAGCCCGTGATTGAACCGTTCCGGCTGATCGGGGGCGCGGCCGTGCCCGTCGTGCTGCTGGCGTTCGGGATGTCGCTGCACGGCCAGCGCCCGTTGGCGCCCGGGTCATCACGGCGCGACGTGATTCTCGCCTCCGCCCTCAAACTCGCACTCATGCCGCTCGTTGCCTGGCTGGTCGGCGGCCCCCTGTTCCACCTGCCCCCACCCCAACTGTTGGCAGTGGTAGTGCTCGCCGCGCTGCCTACCGCCCAGAATGTCTTCAACTACGCGCAGCGCTACGAGCGTGGCGAGATACTGGCGCGGGATGTCGTGCTCGTCACGACCGTGCTGTGCGTGCCGGTGCTCGTGCTGGTGGCGGCGCTACTTGCCTAAAGGAACATCGGGCGGTCGTCGTCATCCTCCGGCTCGAGTGCGAGGTCGACGGAGAGCGGAACGTGGTCGCTCGGGGCGTCACCCTTGCGCTCGTTGCGGTGGATCTTCGCGTCTGTCACGAGCTGGTTGAACAGGCCAGAGCCGAGGATGAAGTCGATGCGCATGCCTTCGTTGCGCGGGAACCGCAACTGCTGGTAGTCCCAGTAGGTGTAGCCCTCGACGCCGCGGGTGCGCAGCGCGTCGATGAGTCCGGCCGACTCGAGAGTTGCGAAGGCGTCTCGCTCGGGCTGGCTCACGTGGGTATGGCCCTGGAACAGCGAGATGTCCCAGACATCGGTATCGAGGGGTGCGATGTTGAAGTCGCCCATGAGGGCGAGCGGCTGATCGGGGTTGTTCTCCAGCCAGCCGCGGGTCTCGCCGGCAAGGTTCGCGAGCCATTCGAGCTTGTACGGGTAGTGGGCGTTCTCGAGTTCCCTGCCATTGGGCACATAGAGGCTCCACAACCGAACGCCGTTGACTGTCACGCCCATGGCGCGCGCCTCTTTCGGCAGCGTGCCGTCTTCCAGCGGCTTGCCGAACCCCGGGGCCGTGTCGAAGCCGAGCGCGACATCTGACATCGGCAGCCGACTCGCGAAAGCCACGCCGTTCCACTGGTTCAGACCGTGCAGCTCCACCCGGTAACCGGCGTCCGTGAACTCATCGAAGGGAAACTGCGCCTCCGTGCACTTGATCTCCTGCATGGCGAGCACGTCCACGTCTTCGCGCACCAGCCAGTCAGTGACTCGCGCGACTCTGCTGCGGATCG
Organism: Rhodoglobus sp.; assembly: GCA_025464445.1. GTDB lineage: Bacteria > Actinomycetota > Actinomycetes > Actinomycetales > Microbacteriaceae > Rhodoglobus. The sequence continues at coordinate 11,242 of JAODLY010000041.1, forward strand.
AGTTGACATTCCAGCTGGCTACGCGCATGCCTTAAGGCTAGTAGCTGCCACCGGCCGAACCACGCTCGTTCTCTCCCCCTAACTGGGCGGGGACAGGACCGACCGGAAACCCTAGGGTGCAAGCATGGCGGAACGCGAAGAGCATCTCGATGCGCTCGCGAGCGCCGAGAATCGCCGGGACACGCGTCGTGCCGTGATCATCACTCTTGTCGCCCTCACGACAGTCGTGCTGGCGAGCCTGCTCGTCGTGCTCGGCGGCGTCCACTCCTGATCGGCGGCCGGCCGGGATCGCTAGTGTTGTGGGGTGACCGACGCGAAGCAGCAGCTCATCGACTACATCTCAGCAGAGGCTGTCTTTCACGGGAATTTCACACTCACGAGTGGCAAGCAGGCGAGCTACTACGTCGATCTGCGCAAAGTCAGCCTCGACCATCGCGTCGCGCCCCTTATCGGCGAGGTCATGCTCGACCTGGTCGCAGGCATCCCGAACGTGCGCGCTGTAGGCGGGATGACCATGGGGGCCGATCCGGTAGCGACCGCGATCCTGCACCAGGGCGCTGCGCGGGGGCTAGCCTATGACGCGTTCGTCGTGCGCAAGGAGCCCAAAGACCATGGCCGCGGCAAGCAGGTCGAGGGGCCAGATCTCGCCGGGCAGCGCGTCATCGTGCTCGAAGACACGTCGACGACGGGCGGCTCACCTCTCGCGGCCATCGAGGCACTCCTCAAGGTCGGTGCCGAGATTGCCGCCGTCGCTGTTGTCGTGGACCGCAACACCGGCGCACGCGAGCGCATCGAAGCGGCAGGATATCCCTACCTCGCCGCGATCGGCCTGGATGACCTCGGGCTGACCCCGTGACGCCAGGGGACGAGATCGACCCGAGCGACTGGCTCGCTGACCAGTTCGGCGAGGAGCCACCAAAGCCCGCTGCGCGTCGCCCAGAGCACGCCCCGCCCACCGAGGCGCCGCCGGTGGCACCCTCGGCCGTCCCTCAGGCAGCCCCGCCGCCCGCCGCGAGCGCCGCATCCCCCGGCCCCGGCGTCCCGTTCCAGTGGGGACTGACGCCCGGCGCCGACCCCGCGGAGGCTGCCCCCCAGCCGCAGCCACCAGTTACGCCGCCGCCGGTGCAGCCCACCTACCCCACGTACACGCCCCCGCCCGAGCAGCCGACGGCGCCACCGGCGACGCAGCCGCCTTACACCGCGACGCCGTTAGGCGAACCGGCACGTGACCCGTACAACCAGCAGCCACAGTTTCCCGTGGAACATCTCCCGTGGGATGCACCGACCACCGCCTTCCCCGCCGCGCCGACAGAGGCCCTCCTCGGCCAGGCCGTGCAGCCGGTGCCCCAGGTTCCGGAACCGTCGCAGTGGTTCGCCGCCCCGTTGGATCCGGCACTCGACGGCGTGACGGAAGTGTTCGAAGCCGAGCTGGTGGGGCTTAGCGCTCCGGTCGGCGAGGGCCTGGCGGCATCCGCAATCGACGATCTGTTCGGCGACAGCCAATTCCGCGACTTCGGCGACGAGCCCCTCATTGCTCCGCCGCCGCCACGGTCCCCAGGTCGCGGCGGAGGGGGCAAGCCGCCGGGGGGACCACGGGAGCCCATTCCGCGGAACCAGAAGATCCTCATCTGGGTGGCGGGCGGGCTCGTTGCCGCACTCGCCCTTGTCGCCCTGTTCGCCCTCGGGATGAGGCTCGCCAGCCTCGCCCCAGCGCCCGCGGTGACGCCAAGCGCATCGCCAAGCCCCTCGCCAATGCCCACCCTGCTGCCGGTCGGCCCGATCCAGCCCGGCGTCTACCACTGGGACGCGCTGCTCGGCGGGGAATGCCTCAAGCCGTACACCTCGGCGTGGCAGGACGAGTACACAGTCGTGGACTGCGCAACGCCGCATCCCGCGCAGATGGCCCATCGAGGCACGTTCGACGACCCCGCAAGTGCGACGTACCCGGGGCTCGATGAACTGCAGAAGCGAATAAACCTGCTGTGCACTGCGCCCACCGTCATCGACTACGCCGTCGCCGGCACCGCGCAGGACATCCAGGTGACGGCAAGCTTCGCGGCCGACGAACAGGAGTGGGACGCGGGAAACCACTCGTACTTCTGCTTCGTGACGCGCTCGACCGGGGCAGACCTCACGGCCTCGGTCGCGATCCCGCAGGTGGCGGTGGCACCAGCCCCGGCGCCGCCGGTGTCGGCAACGCCGGGAGCGCCCGTGACGCGCGGTCACGCGGATGGGCCGCCCAAGACGCCATAGCTAGCCGGCGGTTCAGTCGATGTCGACTTCGATCGGCTCATGGGTGAGCAGGTCGGCAACGCTGTCGAGGATCTCGTCGGGCCGGAACGGATAGCGCTCGATCTCCGCCTGGTCGCTGATGCCGGTGAGCACGAGGATGGTGTGCAGGCCCGCTTCTATGCCGGCGACGATGTCGGTGTCCATGCGGTCGCCGATCATGCCGGTGTTCTCGGAGTGTGCCCCGATCTTGTTCATCGCGGAGCGGAACATCATCGGGTTCGGTTTGCCGACCACGTATGGCTCCTTGCCCGTGGCTTTCGTGATGAGGGCGGCGACGGCGCCGGTGGCCGGCATCGGTCCCTCCGGGCTGGGACCCGTGGCATCCGGGTTGGTCACGATGAAGCGCGACCCGTCACCGATGAGGCGGATCGCCTTGGTGATCGCCTCGAATGAGTAGTTGCGGGTCTCGCCGATCACGACGTAGTCGGGATCGTTCTCGGTCATGATGAAACCGGCCTCGTGCAGCGCCGTCGTGATACCAGCCTCGCCGATGACGAAGGCGCTGCCGCCGGGCATCTGTGACTTGAGGAAGTCGGCGGTCGCGAGCGCGGACGTCCAGATCGACTCCTCGGGTACGACGAGCCCGGACGCCTTGAGCCGCGCGCTCAGGTCGCGCGGCGTGAATATCGAGTTGTTGGTCAGCACGAGGTACGGTTTGCCCTCGTCGCGCCACTGCTGCAGCAGTTCGGCCGCCCCGGGAACGGGGTGATTCTCGTGCACGAGAACGCCGTCCATGTCGGTGAGCCAGCACTCGATGTCACCGCGGTTGCTCATGCGGCCATGGTAGCCGGGCGGTGTTACAGCGGGATGAACCCGGGCACGACCGTCGCGACTCAGACGAACAGCGTGGATGGCGGGAGGCGCTCGCGCATGATGGCGATCGCATCCGGATTCTCATCCACGAGCACGAAGCGCCGCCCGAGTGAGGCGGCGACGGCACCCGTCGTGCCACTGCCGGCGAAGAAGTCGAGCACCCAGTCGCCCGGTGCGCTCGACGCCTGGACGACGCGACGCAGGATGCCCGCGGGTTTCTGCGTCGCGTACCCGGTCTTCTCCCTGCCGGTTGGCGAGACTATGGTGTGCCACCAGACATCCGTGGGGAGCTTACCGAGCGCGGCCTTCTCCGGGGTGACCAGCCCGGGAGCCATGTACGGCTCGCGGTCCACAGCGAGATTGTCGAAGTAATACGTCTTCGGGTTCTTCACGTAAACGAGAATCGTGTCGTGCTTCGCCGGCCACTTGCGCGTGGCGCGGGCGCCGTAGTCGTAGGCCCAGACGATCTCATTGAGAAAACAGTCCCGGCCGAAGAGCGCGTCGAGCACGACTTTTGCGTAGTGCGCCTCCCGATAATCCAGGTGCAGGTACAGGGTGCCGTCGTCGGCGAGCAGCCGCCAGGCCTCGATCAGCCGGGGCTCGAGAAACTCCCAGTAGTCGGCGAAGGTGTCGTCGTACTTCGTCAGGATGCCCTTTATCGTGTCGTAGTTGTTGCCCTTGAAGCCCTTCCTCGTGCCGGCGCTGTTCCTCGTGGTCGTGATTGCCCGGCGCGCCTGCACCCGCCCGGTGTTGAACGGCGGGTCGAGGTAGATGAGGCGGAAGCTCTCCGCGGGCAGCTCCTCGATGACCGGCAGGTTGTCGCCGTGGATCACGAGGTCGGGGCCGGCGCTCGTCCACTGCATGTCCCGAGATTAACAGGGCGGGGTTCGCCGCCCGGGCATCCGCCCTCGGAGCCGCTTCCGAACCGCTTCCGAAACTGCTTCCGAACCGCTTCCGAAATGACGGAGTTTTGGCGAATTGTTCGCGATTTTTGCTGGTGGGGCTGATGTGCGGGCCGCAATCTCCGTCATTTCGGAAGGGGGCGGCGGCCGACTAGCCTCAACTCGTGGACGAAGAGCCGAACCCGAGCGTCGAGCTCTCCACCAACGGGGTGGGTCCGTGGCGGGGCGAGCTGCCGTCCGATCCGCGCTATGACCGCGAATTGTTGGCGCGAGGCGACTCCCGCAATGTCATCGACAGGTACCGGTATTGGACGATCGAGGCGATCGTCGCGGACCTGGATGAGACGCGGCATCCGTTCCATGTCGCCATCGAGAACTGGCAGCACGACATGAACATCGGCTCCATCGTGCGCAGCGCCAACGCTTTCGGGGCCGAGTCCGTGCACATCATCGGCCGGCGGCGGTGGAACAAGCGCGGCGCAATGGTGACCGACCGCTACCAGCACGTGCTGCAGCATCCGGATGTCGCGGCTTTCGTAACCTGGGCGCGCGAGCACGAGCTGCCGATCGTCGCCATCGACAATGTTCCAGGCAGCGTGCGGATCGAGACGTGGCCGATGCCGGAGCGCTGCGTGCTGCTGTTCGGGCAGGAGGGACCCGGGCTCTCCGCCGAGGCGCTCGCCGCCGCTGACGCGACAGTGGAGATCACCCAGTTCGGGTCGACGCGCAGCATCAACGCCTCTGCCGCTGCCGCCGTGGCGATGCACGCCTGGGTGACCCAGCACGTCGAATTCTGAAACTTCTTCGAAAGCCACTAGCCTTAGACGTCCCATCCCTGAGCCCGAAAGTCGGACCCATGTTCCTGCCCAGCCGTTTTCGCCCAATGGTCGTTGGCGCTCTCGCTCTCGGGTTCGTTGCTCTCGTGGCCACGCCCGTCCTCGCCGCCGTGCCTGTCGCCGGTGCGACCCAGCTCGTGAGCGTGAACTTCGCCGGCACCGCCGGCGGGGATTCCTCGGCCAGCGACGGCCAGATCTCGGCGGATGGTCGCTACGTGGTGTTCTCCTCTGCAGCCGACGACCTCGTGCTGCTTGACACCAACGGCCTCAACTATGACGTCTTCCGCCGTGACCTCGTCACCGGCGACACCATCATGGTGAGCATGAGCACCCTCGGGTTCCAGGGGAACGCCGGATCGGGCGGCGCGCAGATCTCGGCGGACGGTCGCTACGTGGTGTTCGATTCGACGTCGACGAACCTGGACCCGCTCGACACCACGACCACGACCGACGTGTTCATTCGTGACCTCGTGCTGTTCACGACAACGCTTGTCAGCGTCAACACGGCGGGCACCGCCGGCGGCGACAACGACTCGTACAACCCGGCAATCTCGGCGGATGGCTCGATCGTCACGTTCACGTCGATGGCGACCGATGTGGCGGCCGGTGACGTCAACGGTGTCAACGACGTCTTCTACCGCACGGTTTCCGCGGTCGTGCCCTCCACAGGTCTCGTGAGCGTCAGCACGGCCCTCGTCGCCGGCGATGACGATTCGGGCTACGCCCCCGCATCGATCTCGGCGGACGGCCGCTATGTCGCATTCGATTCCCTCGCGACGACTTTCGCGCCCGTTGTCCCCGGCAACTACCAGCTCTACTGGCGCGACATCATCGGCGGCAACACCGTGCTGGTGAGCGCCAACACGCTGGGAGTCGGCGGCAGTGGCAGCTCGTTCTATCCCTCGATGTCGGCAGACGGCGACCTTGTCGCTTTCGCATCGGGGGCGGCAGACCTCGTGACCGGCGACCTCAACGGTGTCGACGACATCTTCGTGCGCGCGATCGGTGCGGCAACGACGACGCTGGCCAGCGTGCCGCGCGCCTCCGGTGGGGGCACGCCGAACGACTCAGACCGCCCGGCGCTCTCCGCGGACGGGACGGTTATCGCCTGGGAGTCTGACGCCGACAACTTCGTCGACCTGCCGGTCACCGGAAACCACGACGTCTACGCTCGCTCGCTCGTCACCGGCACGAACCAGCTGCTGAGCATCAACGCGGCGGGCACGGGCGGCGCGAGCGACCGTTCCTACGGGGCGACGCTCTCGGCCGACGGCACCGTCGCCGCGTTCGCCTCCCGGGCAGTAGACCTCGCACCCCTCGCTGTGTCCGGGTTAACCGACATCTTCGCCAGGGGACTCACGGCCGCTATCGTGCCGCCCAGCCCGACCCTCGCCGCGACAGGCAGTCGGGATTCGACGTGGGTCGCGGTGTCTGCCATCGGTCTCGTGGGTCTGGGGGCGGTGCTCGTCATCACGCGGCGCAAGCGCCGGGTGCACGCAGCCTAGATAAGATGGGGTGTAATCCCACTTCTTCGAAGGGACCACCATGCCTGCAATCGTGATCATTGGCGCCCAGTGGGGCGACGAGGGCAAAGGCAAGGCCACCGACCTGCTGAGCCATCGCATCGACTACGTGGTCAAGTTCAACGGCGGCAACAACGCCGGCCACACGGTGGTGATCGGCGACCAGAAGTATGCGCTGCACCTGCTGCCGTCCGGCATCCTCACCGAGGGCGTCATCCCGGTGATCGCGAACGGCGTCGTCGTTGACATCGAGGTGCTCTTCCATGAACTCGAGGCGCTGAGCAGTCGCGGAGTGGACGTCTCGCGCCTCGTCGTGAGTGCGAACGCCCACGTCATCACGCAGTACCACCGCACCCTCGACAAAGTCACGGAGCGCTTTCTCGGCAAGCGCCAGATCGGCACGACCGGGCGGGGGATCGGGCCGGCATACGCCGACAAGATCAACCGGGTCGGCATCCGGATCCAGGACCTGTTCGACGAGAACATCCTGCGCCAGAAGGTTGAGGGGGCTCTGCACCAGAAGAACCACCTGCTGGTGAAGATCTACAACCGCCGCGCGATCTCGGTCGATGAGGTCGTCGACGACCTGCTCAGCTACACCGAACGGCTTCGCCCGATGGTGGCCGACACCGGCCTGCTGCTCAACCAGGCTCTCGACGCGGGCAAGACAGTCGTGTTCGAGGGCGGCCAGGCGACGATGCTGGATGTCGACCACGGCACATACCCGTTCGTCACGTCTTCGAACTCCACGAGTGGCGGCGCCGCCACGGGATCGGGCGTGGCCCCGAACCGGCTCGACCGGGTTATCGGCATCGTCAAGGCGTACACGACCCGTGTGGGTTCGGGACCATTCCCAACCGAGCTGCTCGACGACTCCGGCGAATGGTTGCGCTCGAAGGGCTTCGAGTTCGGCACCACCACCGGTCGTCACCGCCGCACCGGCTGGTACGACGCCCCGATAGCGCGCTATTCGGCACGCGTCAACGGCGTGACCGATTTCGTCATGACCAAGCTGGACGTGCTCACCGGGCTGAAAACGATCCCGGTCTGCGTCGCCTATGACATCGACGGCGTGCGGGTCGAGGAGGTGCCGGTCTCGCAGTCCGACTTCCACCATGCTGTGCCGATCTACAAGGAATTCCCGGGCTGGGACGATGACATCACCGCCGCGCGCACGTTCGAAGAGCTGCCGAAGAACGCGCGCGACTACGTGCTCGCCGTGGAGGCGATAAGCGGGTCGCGCATCTCCGCGATCGGGGTCGGACCCGATCGTGAAGCGATAATCGTGCGCCACGACCTGCTCGGTTAACCCCCGCCTTAACCCGCGCGCAGCCCCGATACCCGCTCAGCTGATTAGTCCGCTCTTGCGGCCCCCGGACGGGGGTCCTCCCTTCGGGGGACTCCCTAACGTGAGCATTGCCGATACCCGCCGGAGACGCTTACCCCTTTGAGTCCTCCGGACGGCACACCCGAATAACCCGACGACCTCGTCGGCGTCATCTTTGCGGCGCCGACGGGGCGAGTGGACGTGACCCATGACGCATACCGTCGACCGCGGATACCCGTGGCAGCTCTCTGGCGAGCGCGTACAGCCGCGGCGCCGAGAGCGCACTGTCTCTACCGACTGGGTGCGGGCATTCTCCCGGCTCGTCATCGCGAGCGATTTCGTCGTCGTGCTCGTGGCAACGGCGAGCACCCACCTCATTTGGTTCGGATTCCGACCGGTGCGGGTTAGCGCTGCCGAAGACGCATTCGGCGTCGACTATCTTGCCTTCTCCGCCGCCCTCGTCGTGGCCTGGATGATCGCCCTGTCTGTCGTCGGCTCGCGGGACACCCGGGTGCTTGGCACGGACTCGACGGAGTACCGCAGGGTCGTCAATGCGACGTTGCTGCTGTTCGGCGGCATCGGGGTTTTCGCGGCGATGACCCAGACGGATGTCGCCCGCGGTTACCTGATCACCGCATTCCCCCTCGGTCTGGCAGTGTTGCTGGTCTCCCGGCGGTGGTGGCGCCGCTGGCTGCAGGTGCGGCGCTTGCGAGGGGCCTTCTCCTTCCGGGTGCTCATCATCGGCACGGCGGAGAGCGTGCGCGAACTCGCCGATTCCCTTGCCGAGCGTCCACAGGCCGGGTACCGCGTGGTGGGCGCGCTCGTCACGGACACCGATCCGATTGTCGGTCCGGCGGGCATCCCGATTCGACGGGTGCGCAAGGACGAGCTGTTCGCCCAGGTGGCTGAGGCCGCACCAGACACGGTGATCGTCGTGGGCTCGGATGAGTTGTCGTCAGCCAGCATCAAGGAACTGAGCTGGCGCCTGGACCCGGGCCAGCAACTCGTCCTCGCCCCCCAGCTCGTGGGTGTTGCGGGCTCCCGCATCCACACCCGCCCCGTTGCCGGGTTGCCGCTTATCCACGTCGAGACCCCGTCGTACGACGGCACCAAGCGGTTCACCAAGCGCGCCCTCGACCTTGTGGGTTCCACGGCGATCCTCGTGGCGCTGGCACCCCTGCTCGTGGTGACCGCCACCTTGATCAAACTGAGCTCGCCCGGGCCGGTGTTCTACCGCCAGGAGCGCATCGGGCTGAGCGGCGAGCCGTTCACGATACTCAAGTTCCGCAGCATGGTGACCGGCGCGGAGAACCGCCTCGACGCCCTCCTGTCGGAGCAGGGCGCGAGCGGTGTCCCGCTGTTCAAGGTCAAGGACGACCCCCGCATCACACCCGTAGGCGCGATACTGCGGCGCTATTCGATCGACGAGCTCCCCCAGTTGCTCAATGTCTTCCGCGGCGACATGAGCCTCGTCGGCCCGCGCCCCCAGGTGGACGGGGAAGTGCGGCTGTACGACTCGAAGTCCAGCCGTCGGCTCGCGGTCAAACCCGGCATGAGCGGCCTGTGGCAGGTCAGCGGGCGCTCCAACCTCTCGTGGGAGGACAGCATCCGCCTCGACCTGTACTACGTGGAGAACTGGTCACTCACCAGCGACCTTGTCATCCTGTTGCGCACCCTTCGCGCAGTTGTCGGCCACGACGGCGCCTACTGAGATGACGAGTGTCGAAAGCCTGCAGGCGAGCCCCTTCGCGGGCGCGCAGGAGAACGAGCGAGTGATTGTGCTCCACGTCGTCGAGAGTTGGGGCGCCGGCGTTCGTGCAGCGGTGCTGCAGTTCGCGAATGCGACGCCGGACGTCGAACACCATCTCATCCGCGGCACGGGGCGCAAAGAGTTCTCCGCCGACGGTGACCCCGTCTTCGCGAGTGTCCGCGAGCTGCCGAAGGGCGCCGTCGCGGCCAGGCGAGCGATCCGGGATGCCTCGACCGCAACGAACTCCCACATCGTGCACGCCCACTCATCCTTCGCCGGTGTCTTCACCAGGCTGGCGATCAGGAGCACGGCCGCGCGCCGAGTGCTCTACAGCCCGCACTGCTTCGCGTTCGAACGGCGCGACCTCGGTGCGGTTGCACGGGCCGCCGCCAAAACCATCGAGTGGCTGCTTGCCGTTAACACCCACACCCTCGTCGCGTGCTCTCCCGGCGAGGCCGCGGCTGCCACGCGCCTCGGCCACCGTCGGGTCGTCTATGTGCCGAACGCTGCGCGCGTCGCGAAGACCGCGGTCGGCGATTACCAGCAGCGGGTAGTCGCCGTCGGTCGGCTCGGCGCCCAGAAAGACCCGGACTTCTTCCGCGAGACAGTCCGGCTGCTGCGGACGAGGCGGCCCGGAACGAGCGCGGAATGGATCGGTGACGGTGACGCCGCCGCGAGATCCCGGCTCGAGGCCGACGACATCCGGGTGTCCGGCTGGATTCCCACCCCGGCCGTGCACCACGGGATCGCCGCGGCGGCCGTGTACCTGCACACGGCAGGCTGGGAGGGCTTCCCCGTCTCGATCCTCGAAGCAGTGGAACTCGGCATCCCCGTGCTCGCGCGCGAGGTGCCCACACTTCGCGGGGCTACGGCCACCCCCGGCATCCGCACCCCGCAACAGCTTGCGGATGCCGCGGCCCGCCTCCTCGACGGAGACGAGCCGGCCCGCCTGCGCAACCTCGCCGCCTGGCGCCTCGCGCTCGCTGCGAACACGCAGGAGCGGCAGGCGGATGCCCTCCGGCTCGCGTACGGCCCGGCCCCGCGCCCGATCCTCATCAACGGCAAATGGCTCGGCGCCCCGCAAAGCGGAATGCAGCGTTACGCGGGCGAGCTCGCCCGCCGGCTGCTCGACGCCGACGCGACTGCCCGCGTCGCCGTGCCGCGCGGCGTCACGCTGCCGCGCTGGCTGCCGGCCGAGCGGGTGGTGCGCGCGCGGCTCACGGGCGTGCTGTTCGAACAGCTCGAGTTGCCCCTGCTCGGCCGCGGGTCGACGCTCGTGAACCTCGCCGGCGCCGCGCCAATCGTGGCCCGCGAGCAGCTCGTGGTCATGCACGATGCGACCCCCGCGCGGTTTCCGCGCACATTCTCGCGCCGGTTCGTGCTCTGGTACCGGTTCATGTACCTGGCGCTGTCCCGCAGGGCGCTGCATCTTGCGACGGTGTCGGAGTTCAGCCGCCTGGAGTTGTCCGAGGTACTCGGCATCGACGCCCTGCGTATCGCCGTCGCGGCCAACGGTCATGAGCACGCCGTCGCCGAGCCCGGGTTCGCCCCTACCGCTGAGCTGTGGGCCCGCGCGGCCAAGCCGTACGTGCTCTTCGTCGGTAACCTCACGCCGAGCAAGAATCTCGCGCCGGTGGCCGCGGCGTTCGCCGCCGAAGGCGTCCCGGTGATCGTCGTCGGGGCGGCGAACACGACGCGCGTGTACGCGCGCGAGGCCGGGCTCGACATCCCGGGCGTGTGGCTCGCCGGTCGCCTCAGCGATGCCGAGCTGGCCTGGCTGCTGCGCGGTGCACGTGCCCTCGTGTTCCCGTCGCTGTATGAGGGCTTCGGCCTGCCCATCGTCGAGGCGCAGGCCCTCGGCTGCCCCGTGATCGCCTCAGACCGGGCATCCATTCCCGAGGTCGCCGGGGCCGGTGCCCTGTATTTCGACCCGCTCGAGCCGCGGCAGGCGGTCGACCTCCTGCTCGGCCTCGACGGCGCGAACCGGAGGCGGCTGGTCGCACTCGGCCACGAGAACGTCGAGCGATTCCGGTGGGATGACAGCGCGAACACGATCCTCGCGCTTGCCCGCGGCGCGAAGGTAGCCGCCCGATGAAGATCGCCCAGTTCATCAGTTCACTGCTCGCGCCCCTCGGCGGGGCGGAGCAGTACTGCCTCGAGCTCAGCCGCTGGCTGCGCGATGCCGGGCATGACGTGACGGTCGTCACCGGCTGGATCTCCCCGGATGTCGCGGCGACACTCGCGGCAGAGGGGATCGCCGTGCGCCTCCTGCACAGCGCGCGCCCGTATCCCCCCGACCGCAAGGGCTCACGGCCGGCCGCCGCCCTGTTCCACGCGCTCGACCTGCTCGGGAGCATCAGGACCCCCTCGGCGGTGCGCGGCGTGCTCGCCGAGGAGTGGGACGTCGTGCACGTGCACCGCGTGGCCGGCTTCGGCAGTGCGCTGCTGAACGGCCCCCGACCGACGGTGCTCACCGTGCACGACTACGCGCTCGTCGATACGAGCACGACGCTCTTGCGCGATGGCGTCGAGGCGACCGCGCCGTGGCTCCAGCGTCGGCGCACCACGGTCATCAACCGCTCGCTGCGCAGGGCGCGCCTGGTCTTCCCGAGTGCGCGCCTGCGCGAGAAGCACGTCGCCTGGGGTCTCGAACTGCCCGAAAAAACCGATGTGCTGCCGCACGGCTGGCGCATCGCGGGCAGTGGTGCCGCCGTCGCGGGCGTTCGCGATGTCGGCCCCGTGGTGTTCCTGTTCCTGGGCAAGCTCATCCCCGAGAAGGGCGTGCTGCTGCTGCTCGAGGCCTGGGGCGACGGGATGCCGGGTGCGGAGCTGTGGATCGCCGGAGCGGGTGTGCTCGAGCCCGAGGTGTCCGCCGCGGCCGCGACCGGGAGGCTCCACGGCCTCGGCTGGCTGGACGAGACCGGACGGCGCGCTGCCCTCGCCGCGGCATCCGTGCTCGTATTGCCTTCGGTGTGGCCGGAGAACTTCCCGCTGTCGGCTGCGGAGGGTGTGCTCGCCGGCCTGCCGCTCGTGAGCACCACGATCGCCTCCCCGCCCGTGCTCGTCGACGGGGTCAACGGCCTGCTGGTGAGCCCGGATGCCGCGAGCCTGCGCTCGGCAATGCAGCGCCTGCTCGACCCCGCGCTGCGCTCTACGCTCGCGGACGGCGCACGCGAAGTTGCCCGCGACCTCGACTTCGACACCCACGGCGCAAGGCTTCTCGCGTTGTACAGCGACCACGGCGCCCACCGCGCAGCGTCCGGCAGGGTCGAGGTCTCCCCGTGAGCCTGCAGGACCGGCTGCTGCGCGCCACCAGGAGCCGCGTGTTCGGCAGGCTGGCATACCTCGCACTCAAGTCGCTCGGTGTCGAGTTTCCGCGCTCCGTGAAGTGGGATGGCCCTCTCGAGCTCGCGCACGGTGCCGTCGGCCTCGTCGTGCATTCGGCAACGCGAATCGGCAGCGGCGTCATCCTCATGCCCGGCGTCGTGCTTGGCAGGGCGGAATCCTGGATCCCCCCTGGCAAGGTCGCCAACCTGGGCGGCGGCATCACGGTCGGCGACCGGGTTACTGTCGGTGCCGGTGCGAAGGTGCTGTTCAGGGCCGGGCAGCAACTCGTGGTCGCTGAAGGCAGCGTCGTGGGTGCCAACGCCGTGCTCGTGGACTCGACCGGACCGTGGGAGATCTGGGCGGGCGCGCCGGCGCGCCTGGTCGGCATGCGCGAGCGCGAGGACTGAGTGATAACCGTCCTCGGGATCGCCACGGTGGCGGCCGTCGTCGCGGTGTGGTTCGTGCGCAGGCGATGGATCCAGTACGTCATCGGTGCGACCGTCGCCTTCCCGCAGACCGCCGGCCTGATCATCGGCGACAACGGCTTTCCCCTGTTCTACCTGGCAACGATCGTGCTGCTCGGGCTGGGCATCCCGCACGTGCTTGTCGCTCTCGCCCGGCGGAACGCCCGGCCGGACTCCTCGCGGCGGCTGGCACCCGACCTCATCGGCATCGTGCTTGTCGCATGGGGCGGCGTGATCACCCTCGCCGGGCCGCGCATCTTCTCTGGCATGCGTGTGTTCGCGCCCGGACTCGGCGTGGACTCACAGGTGGAGAACATGGCGATCCTCTCGCCATCCCTGGGAAACACAGCCCAGTTCGGCTACCTCGCCCTCGGTGTCGGGTTCCTCCTGCTCGCCGGCCGGCTCTTTCCCGTGGACCGGCGCCTCATCGGCTGCGCGCTTTGGGTCTCGATAACCCTGGCGGGCGTGCGGATGATCGCTGAACCTGCCTGGCCGCATGACCTGCTGCAGAACATGCCGTCGTTCCACTACGCGACCCCCGAGCGCCTGTCCGGCACCTTTTACGAGCCGTCGGTGCTCGGACTCTATCTCGTTGCCGCCGCCGGCTACTTCACCGTGAAGCTCTTCGAGCCCGGATGGCACGGTCGGCTCGCCGCCTGCCTCGCCCTGGCCCTTGTCGTCGTCGAATTCGTCGCGAACGGCTCCGGCACCGCCCTGCTCGGCCTCGTGGTGCTCGGGGTCATCGGCGCCTCGGTGGGGCTCGTGCGGCAAATGCGCAGTGTGCGGGTCAGCGTGCGGCCATGGGTTGTCGCGGGCTCCGCTGCAGCGATCGCGATCGGGTTGACGCAGTTGCCGCTGCTCTACAAACTGACTGTCGGCACCGCCAGTGGCAAGAGCGATTCGCTGAGCTTCGCCGCCCGCACCGCGTCTAACCTACGCGCCTGGCACATTTTTCTCGAGAGCTGCGGGCTCGGCGTAGGGCTCGGCAGCAATCGCCCGTCGAGCCTGTTCTTCCTTGTGCTCAGCTGCCTCGGCGTTGTTGGCGTCGGGTTGCTCGCGGCTCTCGTATTCCTTGCGCTGGCGCGGGGCGTGAAGGCGCACTCACCCGCTGCCTGGGGGCTCGCCGGTGTCATTGTTGCCGCAGTCATCGCAGTGCCGGACCTGTCGATGCCGGTGATCTGGATCGGCCTCGCTGCGTGCCTGTTCCCCGATCGCCGGGTGGGGCACTCCGAGCCCGAGGTCCTCTCAGCGAGCCCGCTTGCCGAGTTCCTGCCGGGCCCGGCGCGCCAATGACCATCGCTCCACAGTCGAAAGGCCGCCAAGGGACGCAACGAACCGGGCGACGAACGGCTCGATGACAGCTCGCCCATCGCGCGTGAGCGGCCCATCGCGAGTGAAAGCCAGTTCGGCGAACCATGGCACGGTTTCAACCCCCCACAACCGGTGGGCGAACGCGAGGTATGACCGCTCGAGCACGGCATCCCAGGCCAGGCTCTCCCGCCAGCCCAGCGCAGCAGTAACCTGGGTCGCGCTTTTGCGGATGAGCACCGTCGGGCGGGCAAGGCGCACCATCGTCGCCCCGTTCGTCGCTGCCCTGAGCCAGAGGTCGTAATCCTCCGCGATCGCGCCGACGCGGTATCCACCTGCATCGCGCAGTACCGAGCTCCTTGCCAGCGATGTGGAGTGCGGGTACGGGCAGTCCAGCAGCAGGGCAAGCCTCGCGGCATCCGGCCCGAAGCGAATCGGCGGCACCGGCCTGCGGATACCAGCCCCGATCACCTGGAATGTCGAGAACACGATGTCGGCGCCTTCATCGATCGCCGCGAGCTCCCCGCCGAAGCGCCCCCGCAGGCACACGTCATCCGAATCCATGCGCGCCACGAGTTCTCCGCTTGCGCGGGCGAGCAGCAGCTCGGCCGCCCGCGCCACCCCGAGCTGCTCGACGGAGGCGATGACCTCGACCCGCCGGTCGCCTGTCGATGAGGCGATTTCGCGGGTGCCGTCTGTGCTCGCGTCGTCGAGCACGAGCAACTCAGCATCGCGCGGCAGGTCACGCAGTGTCGAGCGCAGCGCTTCGCCGATCGTGCGCTCTGCATTGCGGGCTGGCATCAGGACGCTGAGGCGGGGCATGGAATCCATTCCTCGTGGCGGGTGGGCGAGCCAAGCCTGACATATGAGGCGCGCAGGCCAGGCTTAACCCGCTCCTTAACCCGCGCGGCGCTGCCCCGGATACGCCCTCGGTTCGGGTGGACCGACGGGCAGTGAGGGTTGCGCCCACCCCTAGATTGGGGGGCGAGTTCTCCTTCATACCCGAATAAGGAACAGCATGCACAGCACCCGAGCTGGCGTGATCGAAGCACACCGCGATATGCGTGTGGGCTGCGACATCCACCCCGTATCCAATGTCGTCCAGAGCATCGAGGTCTTCGGCGACCGCTACCTCGCCCGCGTCTTCACGCCAGCCGAGCGCGAATACTGCGCCGGTCCGTCGTTCGTCGAGAAGCTCGCAGGCCGGTTCGCGGCCAAAGAGGCGGTGCTCAAGGCGCTGCAGGTGCCTGGCGACATCCCGATCCCGTGGCCGAACATCGAAGTGCTCCCGGATGCGGTCGGCGCCCCGATAGTGCGCCTCGCCGGCAACGCTGCGGCTTTCGCGGCCGCCAGGGGAGTTTCGAGCATCCAGCTGTCGATCAGCCACGACGATGGGTTCGCTTTCGCCTTCGCGATCGCCGTACATGACAGATTGGAGCAGGCGGCATGATCGCTCTCGACGACATCCGGCGCATACTCGATGCCCACGCCAAATTGCGCGTTCCTGCTGCATCCGTCGAACCGAACGACGACCTCTACGCGTCCGGGATGACCTCGCATGCGAGCGTGAACGTCATGCTCGCGCTCGAGGACGCGTTCGATGTCGAGTTTCCGGACGACCTTTTGACAAAGACCACCTTCTGCACGATTTCCGCGATCGGCGCAGCACTCGACACCCTCGTGACGGTGGATGCATGAGCGCAACCACCATCCAACCCACGGTAACCCTCGCCGCGAGGGCAGCCGTGGTCGCCGCAATCGCCGCCCAATACGCCGCCGACGTGGATGCCGCGGCTCGCTTTCCTCACGAAGCGATAGCCGCGCTGCGCGAGCACGGCCTGCTGGGCACCTCTGTGCCCCGCGAGTTCGGCGGCGAAAGCGCCACGCTGGCGGACCTCGCCGCTGTCGCAGCAGTGCTGGGCGCTGCCTGCTCATCGACCGGGATGATTTTCGCGATGCACCACAGCCAGGTGCTCAGCCTCACCCGTCACCTCGACGGTGCCCCCGCACTCGAACTGCTCGTCTCACGCATCGCGAGTGAGCAGTTGTTGGTGGCTTCGGCCACCACGGAGCTGGGCATCGGCGGGGATGTGCGATCGAGCCTCTGTTTCGTCGACAGGGATGGCCAGACGGCGACCCTGGCCAAGAATGCCCCGGTCATCTCCTACGGGGCCGAAGCCGATCTCATCCTCGTGACCGCGCGGACGGATGCCGACAGTGCGCCGAGCGACCAGGTGCTTGTCGCCTGCGATCGCGATTCCACGACCCTCGAGGAGACCTCGGGCTGGGACACCATGGGCCTGCGCGGCACGAGCAGCAGGGGCTACCGGCTCACGGCCCGCGTCGACCTCGAACGGGTTGTGCCCACGCCCTACGAGGCGATCTCGACCGAGACGATGCTTCCCGTTTCGCACACCCTGTGGGCTGCGGTCTGGCTGGGCATGTCGCGCGCGGCAACCGAGATCTCCCGCCAGTACGTGCGCGCGGCGGCACGGCGCAGCATTGGCAGCCTGCCCTCCGGGGCGACCGCACTCGTCGGCCTCATCGCGGAGCTTGAACGTTTCGAGGCACTCGTAACCGCTGCGGGCGCGCGCTTCGATGACCTCAGCGCGGACCGAGCTGCGCTCGGCTCTGTCGGCTATCTCGTGAGCATGAACAACCTCAAGGTCACGGCATCGACACTCGTCGCGGACATTGTCGCTCGCGCCCTCTCCATCACCGGCATCTCCGGCTATCGCAACGAGGGCCAGTACAGCGTCGCACGCCTGTTCCGCGACGCGCAGGGTGCAGCCCTCATGGTGCACAACGACCGGATCATCGCGAACACCGCACAGCTCATCCTCGTCCAGAAGGGTTCATGACATGACGATCATCGACACGGAGCGGGTTTCCGCTCTCGACGCCGCGAGGTCGGAGTTCAGGGACCAGCTGCTGGCCTCCGGCCTGTTGGTCGGCACGTCCGTGCCCGGCATCTACGGCCGCTCCGGCGCATTCGAGAGCATCGTCGCCGGGCTCGACAGGTTGCTCGCCGAGATGGTCGGTCCGCTTCAAGCCCAGGTGCTGCGCTTCCCGCCGGTCTACCCACGTGCCGACTTCGAGCGCACCGACTACATCGCATCCTTCCCCGACCTCAGCGGGGTGGTGTCGAGTTTCGAGCGTGGCGACAAGGAGCACGCAGCGCTGCTCAGCGCGCGCGCGGACGGCCACGCCTGGGACGGCTGGCTCGATCCCACGGACGTCGTGCTCACGCCCGCCATCTGTCACCCGCTGTATGCGACGCTCGAGGGGGAGCTGCCGGATGGCGGTGCCACCTTCGACCTCTCGGGCTATGGCTTCCGCCACGAACCCTCAAATGACCCGATGCGCATGCAGTCGTTCAGGATGCGCGAGTTCGTCTACGTGGGAACCCCGGACGCAGCCCAATTGTTCCGTGACTCCTGGCTGGACAGGGCGCTCGAGACGCTCGCATCCCTCGGCCTCGCTGTCGACGCCGTGCCTGCGAACGACCCGTTCTTCGGCCGTGCCGGGCGCATGCTGGTGAGCGCCCAGTTGCGCGAGAACCTCAAGATCGAGATCGTCGTTCCCCTCTATGGCGACCTCTCCGAGGGCACGGCGATCGCGTCCGCGAACTGCCAGCGCGATCACCTCACCGCCGCCTTCGGCATCCTGACTGCGGATGGCGCTGTAGCTCACGGCGCCTGCGTCGCGTTCGGCATGGAGCGCGTAACGCTCGCGTTGCTGCGCACCCACGGCCTCGATTTCCTGGCCTGGCCGGAGGGCGTTCGCGCACTCCTGGGGCTGTGATCTCCGGATGATGGTCGATACCTGGTTCGGTGCAGAAGATGCACGGACCCTGGGTTTCCTGCACGTTCCCGACGACGGCGTAGCCCGTGGCGGTGTGGTCATCTGCCCACCGCTCGGGTACGACCACGCCCTTGGCTACCGGGGGATGCGCTACTTCGCGCAGCAACTGGAGGCTGCCGGCGTCGCGGCAATCCGCTTCGACTACCTCGGTGAGGGCGATGCGAGCGGTGCAACGGCATCCCCCAACTCGCAGGAGCGCTGGCTCACGACAATCGAGAACGCCGTCGCCTACCTGCACGAGTCCGGCGTGGAGCGTGTCGTCGTTCTCGGCTTGCGCAGTGGCGCCCTTCTCGCGGTCCGCGCGATGGATCGGCTGCGGGATGTCGCGGCTCTTGTGCTTTGGGACCCCGACCTTTCCGGCCGCCGTTTCGTGCGCAGGCAGCGCTCCTTGTACGAACTCACTGTCGGCGCAACGCCGCAAAGTGCAGACGACGCTGTGGCTCTGATCTCGCTCACACTCCACTCGTCCACGGCGGCATGGGTCGAGGGACTCGAGGTCACAGCGGGAGGTCTCTCCTCGGTCGGCGTCGAGACCCTCGTGCTCGGGCGCCGCGCGGACGATGCGAGCGCGGCATCCCGCAGAATCGCGCAAAGCGATGCCGCCGGCGTCGACTACCGCGTCATCGACGGGCAGGAAGAGTGGCTCGAGGCGCCCGGCGCGCTCGCGATCCTGCCCCAGGACTCCATTCGCACGATCATCCAGTGGGTGGGTGAGCGTCTTCCCGTTGCGGGAGGGCCCGTCCTGCCGGCGATCACCGCGGAAACCCTCGTGGGCACATCGGCGGACGGCGTACCGATCGTCGAGCGCATTCGCCGCGTTGGCCCGAACGAACTCTTCGCCATCGAGACAGTTCTTGGCGACCAGCCGACCGAGGAGGAGCGCGGCATGATCGTGCTTCAGCCGGGCGCGGCGGAGCACCGTGTGGGCCCGGGCCGCTTCCAGGTGGACGCGGCCCGCGAGCTCGCTGCCCAGGGGTTTCGCGCAATCCGTTTCGACCGCAGGATCACCGGTGACAGCACTGAGGTGCGCCCTGGTGAACCGAGCCTCGTTTTCGCCGAGGAGTGGGTGGACGACGCCGATGACCTCATCGCGGGGCTCGCGACCGACAGCCCCCTCGTACTCGCCGGCCTGTGCGCCGGCGGCTGGGTGTCTGCTCGGGTTACCGAACGCCACACTGCCCGCCTGACGGTGCTCATGAGTCCGAACTACTTCAAGACCACATCGCTCAAGCCAGGCGGCTATACGAGGCTCACCGAGACCCACCGCGATCACACACCCCTCATCGATAGGGTCAAGGGCGCGCTGCGGGAGCATGTCCCCGGCTGGCTGTGGCGCATGCTGGCGGGCCTCCAGCTATTCCACGATCCTGCGGTGCTCCTCGAAGCACCCAGTCGCAACCGGCGGAGCACGGTGGCGATCCTGCTCACTCCCGAAGACGTGGAGAACTTCGCAGGGCACCGCGGACCCGATGCGGTCGCGAGGCTCCGGGTTCACGGCGCAGATATTCGCGTGACGACCTACCCCTTCGGCGACCACTCGCTGTTCGGTGAGGAGGTGCGCGCGGCGATGCGGCGCGACCTGCTTGCGCTCGCCGAGAGCACGGTGCCCCAGGTCGCCGGGCCAGCCCTCGCGGAGCGCAGGCCGGCGTGAGTCTCGTCGCCCTCGTGAGGGGTCGCGCCAGCAGCCTCGGGCTCTATGGCGCCTCGGTTGTGCTGAACGGCGCGATCAGCCTCATCACCATCCCGGTCATCGTTGCGATTGCCGGCGCCGGGCCGTGGGCCTCGATGGCGACCGGGCAGTCCATCGGGGGATCTTTCGGGGTGCTTGTCGCCTTCGGGTGGGGGCTCACCGGGCCCGCCACGATCGCGATGACTGCGCCCGATCGCCGACCCGCCCTCTTTCTCGACTCGCTGTTCGCCCGTGGAGCGCTGCTCATCCCGTTGCTGCTCATCGAGGCCGTGGTGACGATGGCGATTGTGCCGAATGCGAAGGTCGTCGCCTTTGCCGCCGGCCTCTCGATGACGCTCGCCGGCGCATCCGCGAACTGGTACTTCACCGGGGAAAGCCGCCCGGGCCGATTCCTCGTTCTCGACACGGTCCCGAGGGTGGGTGGAACCATCCTCGGCCTGCTCCTGGTGCTCGCCACCCACGAGCTGTTGTTCTTCGCACTCGCCCAGCTCGCCGGGTCGCTCGTGGCCCTCATCGCCTCGGCCGTCGTCATCCTTCGGCGCCGCGAGCTGGACTTTCGTGCGGCATCCCGCTGGAGTGCGATCGTCGAGAGCCTCGCCGAACAGCGCCATGGCGTCGTCGCAACCGGCCTGTACGCCGCATTCACACCCGCCGTGCTGGCGATCGTTGCCCTGGCCGCTCCCACGGTGCTGCCGCTGTTCGTGTTGGCTGACCGGCTCTCCAAGTTCGTTGGCATGGCGGTGTCTCCGCTTACGCAGGTATTCCAGGGCTGGGTCCCATCGGTCTTTGGGGCGGAGCTCGTGCGCCGCCTGCGAGTCTCGGGCACCGTGACTGTGGTCACTGCGCTGGTTGCCGGCACCCTGTACGCGGCGCTGTTGCCCTGGTTCGCCACGCTGCTCACCCACGGCCAGGTCGTTTTCGACGCTGTGACCGCAATCGCGTTTGGTCTCATCGCCGCGATCCAGGTCGTGCTGCCCTTCCTCACCAACGTGGCACTCATGGCGGTGGGGCGGCTCCGTGTGATCGCCCTGAGTGCGTCGGTGGGGGTGCCGCTCTCGCTCGCCGCGCTCGTCTTCGTCGTGTGGGCACGAGGCGGGGAGTATTCGGCGTGGGCCCTCGTCGGTGGCAACCTGGTGATTCTCGCCTGGCAGGTCATCGCACTGCGGGAAACCCTCGCGCGACTGGGAGCCGTTGTAGGCGGCGACGCAGCCATCGTGCCGGTGCAGCGCATCCGCGTTCCGGCCCCTTAACCCGGTGGTTAACCCGGAACAACGCTGAACGCTTAGTCAGCCAGCGCGGGATGTAGCGGCCCGCTATCCCTCATTGTGGGGGTGAGGAGTTTTGTCCCCCCGAGACGACTCCCCAGGCATACCCGATTGCCTGGGAACCCGAACACCCGGAGCCATCCACCCAATGGACATCCACGACTATCTCGGCGTGCTGCGCCGCGGCTGGGCTTTCCTGCTGCTCGGCGTACTCGTCGGAGTCGGCGCAGGAGCCGCGGCACAATCCATACAGGTGCCCAGCTATTCGGCGACCTCAAGGGACCTCATCACGAACGACACGTCGACGGACCTCACGGCGTCCCTGCAGGCGTCAAACCTCGCCCAGTCGCGGATCGCCTCATACGTGCTCGTCGTCTCGAGCGGCCTCGTGCTGCAGCCGGTGATCGACGAACTGGGCCTGGACATGACTGTCGACCAACTCGCCGGGCACCTCGCGGTGAGCGCCCCGGCGAACACACTCGTCATCGAGATCACGGCCAGTGCAGCATCCCCGGCTCTCGCCCAACGCATCGCGAACGCCACGAGCACCGTGTTCAGCACGGTGGTGGCCAACCAGATCGAGGCCGGAGTGCTCGTGCCTGCGCCCACGGCGAGCCCCACGCCCGGCGCGGTCCCCACGCCGGGTGCGACGGCGGCCCCGCTCGTTGCCGTGTCACCGGTCAGGGTCGTGAACATCGAGAAGGCCACCCTTCCCGCTGCGCCGAACAGCTCCGACGCGTCCCTCTTCCTGGTCGTCGGCGCCTTCCTCGGCCTCGCCGGGGGTCTTGTCGGCGCTTCGCTGCGCGAATCGCTCGACCGCCGCATTCGGGGACGCAAGGATGTCGCGGCGGCAACCACGCTCCCGGTCGTGGGCGAGGTGCGTCCCGACCGCACGATCCGCAGCACCCCGCTCGTGGTGAACACGATCCCGGGCGGCGCGACGGCGGAATCGTTCAGGGCCCTCAGGGCGAATCTCGAGCACATCCGCCTGCGCGACGGTCGCCGCACATTCGTGCTCGCGGCAATGGGGGCCAGGCAGGGCTCGTCGACGATCGCCGCGAACCTCGCGCTGGCGGTGGCCAACACCGCGACATCCGTTGTCGTGGTCGATGCAAACCTGTTGTCACCGACTCTCTCCTTCATCTTCGACAGCGCCGGTGCCCGTGGCCTCAGCGATGTGCTCACCGGCGAGGCCGACCTCGATTCTGTGCTTCGCCACGGCACGATCGGCGACCTGTGGCTGCTGCCCGCCGGCGCGGTTCGCCCCGGCAGCGGCGAGCTGTTGGCTACCCAGGCGATGCGCCAGCTCCTGGCCAGGCTGGAGGAGCGTTTCGACGTCGTGTTGATCGACGCCCCGGCGATCGGCCCGGTGACGGATGCCGCAGTGCTCGGCGCGTTCGGCGGTGCGACGCTCGTCGTGGCCGCAGAGGGCGTCGCCACCCGTCCCGCTTTGGCCCAGGCACTCGTCACCCTCGTCGCCGGAGGAAGCACCCCGATCGGGATAGTGCTCAACCGCATCCCGAGGCTGCTCAAGGGCCGCAGGTCGAAGGGGCGCGCGCGCCGGTTGCCTTCGCTACCTGCTCTCGCCGCGCGCCAGCGTCCACCGCGGGCGCCCAAGGTCGCACGTGAGCTCAGGCCCTCCAAGGCCCCGAAGCAGAAGCCCCCGCGACGGACAGTCGCCCCGGTGGCCGCCAGGACGGTTCTCGATGCGCCACCTTCGCGTTTCGCCCCGGATCCCGCCCTGTCCGGCGCACTCAAGCCCATAGTGCCGTCCGCCGCCCTGCGCGCCCTTGGCGCGCCCATGCCTGCGGTCGGCGTGAAAGAGCCGGAGCGCGAAGAGCCTACGCAGCCCGCGCAAGAGCCCGAAGCCGAGATCGAGGAACAGCGCGAGCCGCGCCGTGTGACTGTCGGCGGCTACTCGAATGTCACTGCCATTACCCCCGCGATCTCGAAGGAACGCCTGGCCCGGGAGAACTACCTGCTCAAGTCACGCGAGCTCGAGCACGCCGCGAAGGAGCGCCTCGCCCACGAGCAGCGCAGGCTCGAGCTGCGAATTCGCGACCAACTCGATCACGAGAAGCGCGAACTCGGGCTCGTGCTCGACGATGAACTCGAAGACACGGTGATCCTGCCGACATTGCTCGCTGACGGCAAGGTCTAGGCCGAGCGGGAGTCCTGGTCGAGCAGGCCGAGCTCGGCGGCGACCAGCAGCGCTTCCGTTCGGGTCGAGACGTTGAGCTTGCGGTAGATGCTGCGCAACTGCGCTTTCACCGTATTGCTCGCCACGAACAGCTTCTTGGCGATCTGTTCGACTGTCGCGCCGGGATCGAGCGCCCTGAGCACCACAAGCTCGCGCTCGCTCAGTGCCCCGGCAACCTTCTGGTACGGCGCGAGGTAGCTCGTTCCGGTGAGGCCGTGCAGGCGCACGAAGCGGTCGACCTCAGGGTGCAGCGCGGCGAGGGCGTGCAGAGTCTCGTGCGGCAGGAGGTGGAATGGCACGATGACGCCGGACTTGCCGGACTGGTTGACGGCGCGCAGGAGGGAGGCCGTGGCATCCTCTTCCCGCCCGAGGGCGAACTCTGCCGCCGCCCTCAGCACGGCGAGGTCGAGCTGGCCGTAACGCTCGGTACGGCCGCGCCCCTGCCCTTCGAGGATGAACAACAGGGCGTGCTTGGGGCTGCCGGAGAGCAGGGCGAGGCGGGCTCGCGACACGGCGATCCAGGAGTTGCGCACAGCGCACTGGTCGAGGGCCGCCTCGGCGCGTGACTGCTGGCCGAGCATGAGGGCAAGGTCGGCCGCATCGCTCGTGAGCAGCAGTTGCGCTGTCGAGCCGGCCACGATCTTCTCACCGTGTTCCGCCCAGGAGCGGTCGAGGTCGGCGTCGGTCTCGACGGGATCGCCCCAGTAGAGGCCGTAGCGGTCGGTCGCGTGCACAGCGAACGGCCAGAACTCGTCGTCGTGGTGCGAGCTCGCGAGCCTGGCAAGCCAGTGCCTGGCGTCACGCGGGTCGAGTCGGCCGATGGAAACGAGTGCGCGCGCGACCAGCCCTGCCGTGCCGAACGTGCCGCTGTCGACGTGGGCGAGCAGCCCGGATGCGTGGCCGGCTTCGCCTTCGAGCGCGCGTACCAGCGCGGTCGCCTCCGCCGCCCTGGCCGCGCGGTCACCCTGCACGTCGCCGAGTCCCCTGGCCAGCGCGAAACTGCGTGTGAAGCTTTCACGTGCGCCAACCAGGTCGAGCCCAAGGAGCCGGGTCATGCCCGACTGGTAGTTGGCTTCGGCGAGGGTGCCGAGGGGGCGGGCAGCGATGTCATCGGTGTCGAGAAGTGTGTCGATGGCGTCGGCAGCATCGAGGGCTCCCGCATAGTCGCCCTTCAGGCGCAGCACGATCGTCTTGACGAGGTGCAGGTGCAGGCGGTCCCACGGCGACATCACGTCCGGAAGCGCCGCAATGGTACCCGATGCCCTGCGAGTGACGACGAGATGCCCTTGGGCCGGTTCGTCGCCCGGCTGCCAGTCGAGTTCGAGGCACAGTGCGAGTCGAGGGTTTCCGTCCCGCACGCGACGAGGCAGGGCGAGGATCGCATCACGGAGACCCTGGGAGTCATCGGCGACGAGGCGGAACATCGCACCGTCGATGGCATCGACCGCGGCATCCCAGTCTTCGGCGGCGTTGAAGTGCCCGATCGCGGTGAGGGCGGCGCCGGTGCCATGAAAGTGCGATCCGAGGCGTGCGTCGAGCTCGCGCACGAGCTCGGGATCCCGCCTGCGGAGCTCGGCCATTACCGTGCGCCGCAGCGTGGCCTCCATGCGGTACGCGGGTTTGCCCGCGCCATCCTCCCGCTGCAGCACGCCCGCCTGCGCCGCGCGCTCGAGTTGCTGGCCTCCTGCCGCACCGGGGTCGAGGGCGGACAACACCGCCGAGGTGAGCACAGCGGGAATGGCGAGAGCGGCGTGAAGTGCCGAATCGTCGGCGGCCCTGAAACGCATCGTGAGGTAGTGCTCGGCCTCGTCGAGCAGGTCGAGTACGGCATCGTCGGGGGTCTCGAGCGCTTCGAGGGTCATCGAGCCGAGCACAGCAGGCAGCAGGTCGGGCAGCGCGAGCGGTGAACGGGCAAGCGCTGTCGCCTCCGCTACCGAGAGCTGCAGCCCGAACCCCGCGGAGAAGGCGGCGATCGCCTCGGGGCCGAGGATCATCGTGGAGGGCGAGACGACGATCGCGCCGTGGCTGGCGCGCCCCATGGTTTCGAAGAGCCTACGACCGGTGCAGATCGCGGCCAGCGAGAGCATCGGCGCACCGGCGAGCAGCGCGAGCAGCCCGGCATCGACATCATGTTCGACGCGGGCGTCGAGCGTCACGACGAGGAGCAGGCGCGAAGTGAGAGCGGAAAGGTGGGCGACGACAGCCGTTGCGGCGTCCCCGGGCAGTTCGCCGCGGGATGCCGCGGCAAGGGCATCCCGCACGGCCTCCCATGCCGCGCTCTCGTCGACCGCGCCGCTGGGAAACTCCACCCAGGCGACGCCGCGGTCGGAGTCATCGGCTGCCAGCGCGACCGCCAGCAGCGAGGCCACGGGAACGAAGGGAACATCGGGGATCACGGTGACGCGATCGCCTGGCGCCGGCGCCGTGAACGGCGTGGGCGCGAGCTGCGTGCGCACTTCGGGTATTCCCTGGCGCGGGAGATGGGACATCGGATTGCTCCTGGGCGTGGCTGACCTGGGACTCCCGGGGGAGCGCCGCGGTATCGGGTTTGGCGGGTCGGTACAGTCGCGCGGGGCGGCTTCCCCCATTAACCCGCGCTTTCACCCCGCGCCGGAACCCCCTGTCGGGGGGTCAAATCGATCCCTTTATGGGGACAGACGAACCTGTCTACCG
Source organism: Rhodoglobus sp. (assembly GCA_025464445.1). Taxonomy (GTDB): domain Bacteria; phylum Actinomycetota; class Actinomycetes; order Actinomycetales; family Microbacteriaceae; genus Rhodoglobus. The sequence goes on from JAODLY010000041.1 coordinate 37,476, forward strand.
AGGTTCATACTGCGAACCACAGGCGGGCGACCTGGATGCCGGCGGCGACGAAGATGACCGCGATGCCGAGACTGAGCACCCAGTGTGCTGCCGTCGGCTGCACGGCACCCTCGGGGTTGGGCGTCTTCGGCGACATCAGGGAGCGCCTCGCCTTCTCGCCCTCGTAGAGCTGCGCACCGTTGGCGGCGAACTGGCCGAGGAATACGCGCTGCGGGCTGCCCCTCAGCTCGAGCACTAGCGGCACGAGGCCCATGATCTCGAACATGACACCGATGATGAGCCCCACGATGTCCTGGTACGCAACGAATCCGCCAAGGAATGCCAGGCCGAGCCCGCAGAACAGGATCGGCCATGCCCACGTGGTGAGCGGCGCCCCGAAGCCCTGGGCGAGAAACGCAGAGATGGCCACGGCGATGAGCCCGCCGAAGATGCTCAGGGGGGTGAACGCGATGACGCTGTCCGGGCATTGGACGGCAATTTCGTACGGCCCGCCGCTTGCGCAGAAGCCGCCGAGCCCGATGACTGCGGTGCCGGACAGGAACAGCAAAGTGAACGAGAGCGCGAACAGGAACCAGGATGCCGCAGAGCCCACGACGCGGGTGAGCGCAAGCCTGCGCCAGCCGAACATGGGGGCGGTGGTCGACGATGAGAAGGTCACGAGGGCAACTGTACTAACGGTGAAGGGGATTCGCCTCGTGGCGCTGGCAGACTTGCCTGATGCCAGCACAACGACCAGCCCGCCGCGTGATCGAGGGCAGCTATATCCGGCTCGAACCCCTCGATGCGACAGATCTGCCCGAACTTTACGGGGCGCTCAGCAGTCCGCGGGTCTTCGCCGGCGGCTGGGGTGGCGGCCCGGCGGGTTACCGTGACACCGAGGCCGAGTTCGTGGCCTTCGGCGAGGGGTACTTCGCCTGGGACTCCGGCAACGTCTACGGCGCGCGGCTGGTCGGCGGCGAGCACGATGGCACGCTCGTGGGCACGTCCACTCTCGGTGACTTCGACGAGGCCACCGAGCACGCGCACATCGGCTGGACAGCCTGGAACCCGCGGGTGTGGGCCTCTGCCGTCAACCCCGAAGCCAAACTGCTCATGCTCGGTGAGGCGTTCGATCACGGATTCGGCCGCGTGAAGCTGCAGGCCGACGACAGGAACACCAGGTCGAAGGCCGCCATCGCCAAGCTCGGTGCCGCGTTCGAGGGCGTCGTGCGCCGGGATCGCACAAGAGCGGACGGGTCGTGGCGTGATACGGCGGTGTTCTCGATCCTCGCCGACGAGTGGCCGGCGGTACGCGCCGGGCTCGAGGCGAGGCTGGCCGCTTTCGGCGGCCATCCTGTCGCTTTCCGTGCGGTGGAGGACGGGGCCGGCGAGTAACGTCGTGGGGTGAGCAACGCCGCGATATCCGCACCGACACGAAACATCACGGCACTGCTCCAGTTCCTGGGCATGGGGCTGATCTGGGGCGCGAGCTTCCTGTTCATGAAGGTCGCGCTCACCGGCGTCTCGTTCGGGCAGGTGGCCTGGACGCGTACGGTGCTCGGCGCCGTGACCCTGGGTGTCGTGATCCTCGTCACGCGGCAAAGACTGCCGCGGGAACGCGCGGTGTGGGGGCACTTCCTCGTGCTGGCGGCCGTGAACTGCGTCATCCCGTACCTGCTGTTCGCCTGGGCCGAGCAATACGTCTCGTCGAGCCTGGCCAGCATCTACAACGCGACGACCCCGATCATGACGGCGATCATGGCGACCATCGCGTTCCGGGTGGAGAAGCTCACCGGCAGCCAGGTCTTCGGTGTCGTCGTGGGCATCGTCGGCGTGCTCGTGATCATCGGCCCCTGGCGCGGAGAAGCACTCACCGGCGACCTGTGGGGCCAGCTCGCCTGCCTCGGCGCGACCCTGTGCTACGGGTTCACCTACGCGTACATGCGCAAATTCCTTGCCCACAGGCCCATCACGGGGTCGACGCTCGCGTTCATGAACATCGGCACTGCAGCTGTCTACATGCTGCTGCTCACGCCGGTGATCGCCTGGCATCCGGTTCGGCTCGACTGGGCAATCGTCGGCAGCCTCGTGCTGCTCGGCGCCCTCGGCACCGGCCTCGCCTATGTCTGGAACTTCAACGTGCTGCGGGCCTGGGGGCCGACGAACGCGTCCACGGTCACGTACATAACACCCGCGGTCGGGGTGCTGCTCGGGGTGCTCCTGCTGGGCGAGTCGCTCACGTGGAACCAGCCGGTCGGCGCGCTGCTCGTGCTCGCCGGCATCCTGTTCGCGCAGAAACGGCTGAAGTTGCCGTTCCGCACCCCCGGATCGCCCACGGCAGGGGTGCGATTGAGGGCCACCCGCCTGTCGTAGATTTAGGGCATGAGTGAGAACGAGACGTCCGCGGACCTCGCGAGCCTGCGGCAGTCGATAGACAACATCGACGCGGCGCTCGTGCATCTTCTCGCCGAACGATTCAAGTTCACCCAGCAGGTCGGGCGGCTCAAGGCCGCTGCCGGCCTGCCGCCGTCAGACCCCGAGCGCGAACGCGTGCAGATCGCCCGACTACGCGCTCTCGCCGAGAATGCACACCTCGACCCCGCGTTCGCGGAGAAGTTCCTGAACTTCATCGTCGCCGAGGTCATCCACCACCACGAGCAGATCGCCTCGACCGGCGCGATCGACACCCAGCTCGACCCGGCCGGCGACCTGTGAGCCGCTGGGATCCGGACAATCTCCCCTCCCAGGCCGGCAAGACGGTGGTGGTCACCGGGGCGGGGCGCGGCGTCGGCTACTTCGTGAGCGAGCAGCTCGCGGCATCCGGAGCCCGCGTCATCATGACCACGCGCGATGCCAGGCAGCGGGATGCCGCGGCGGCAGCAATCTGCGCCGAGGTGCCGGCCGCCGACCTCGAGTTCGTCACTCTCGACCTCGCATCGCTCGCCTCGATCCGTGACGCCGCCAACCAACTGCGCGCGCTCGGACCGATCGACGTGCTCATCAACAACGCGGGCAAGACGAGCGGGTCTAGCCGGCGCGAACTGACCGCCGACGGCCTCGAGGTGATGGTCGGTACCAACGCGTACGGGCCGTTCGCCCTCACCGCACTGCTTTTCCCCGCGCTCAGCCAGCGCGCCCGCGTCGTTAGCCTCGGCAGCATGGCGACCCGGCTCACCAAGGCCGACATCGCCGACCTGCAACAGGAGTCGGGCAGCTACTCGGTGTCGAAGGCATACGCATACTCGAAGCACGGGATGCACGCCTTCGCATTCGAGCTCGACCGGCGCCTGCGCGCGGCGGGCAGCGGCGTGCAATCACTGCTGGCGCATCCCGGATTCGCCCTTGATGGCTCGGCTCCACGTCGTGCGGGGGTGACCGACCGCAACTCTGCGGGCAGGCGACTGCTCGAGCGCGCCCTTCGGCCGATGGCCCATGGCAAGAACCGCGGCGCCTGGCCGGTCGTGCGCGCGGCCATCGATCCGGATGCCGCGGGCGGCGAGTTCTACGGACCCTCCCGCTCGGTCACCGGCCCACCCGTGCTCGTCTCAGCGGTGCCGCAGAGCGCCGCCGCGTCATTCGGGGCCGAGTTCTGGCGGCTGGCCGAGGATTCCACGGCGCTGAAGTTCGACATTCCCGCGTCATAATCGCCAGAAAAGCCGGTCTCTTCCTGTGAGGAGCGGCGCCGCCCCCCAGAACCGGTTCCCCGAGCCGGAACGGCGCCGATACTGACATGACCGTTTCAGCACTCGCCGTGATCATGGCTCTCGTGCTGCTCGCGCTCAGCACGGTTCTCGTGCTCGCGGCGGCAGGCCTCAAGCGCCCGCACTACCGCAGGGCCGGGCACCCTGCGGTAGAGCGGCATGGCAGGCGCACGACCGCGTAGGGCCCGACTAGCGAAGCGCCGGCGTGCTCGCGCGACGGCCCAGCGCAACTATGCGCCGACGACCGCCCCGAAGTACTTCTGCATCGTGCCGGTGTGTGCGTCGCGCAGCTCTTGCCCCTCGACGGTGAACAGGTCCTGGAACTCCAGCGCCGTGCCGTCGGTCACCCCGATGCGCGCGACGGGGTAGCCACGTCCCTCGCACAACCCCTGGAAGCGCACGTCGTCTTCGCGCGGAACGGACACGATCACGCGACCCGTCGACTCGCTGAACAGCGCCGTGGTGGCGTCGATGCCGTCGCGCTCCATGATCTCGCCGAACCAGACGCGCGCGCCAACACCGAAGCGCAGCACGGCTTCGGCGAGTGCCTGGGCCAGGCCGCCGTCGGCGAGGTCATGGGCTGAGGCGATGATGTTCTGCTCATTGCCCGCCTGCAGCAGCGCGGCGAGTGACTTCTCGGCGGCAAGGTCAACGGCGGGCGGAAGCCCCCCGAGGTGCCCGTGGATCGTGCCGGCCCACGCGGATCCGTCCAGCTCGAGCGCCGTCCTGCCGAGCAGGTAGATGTTGTTGCCCTCGTCCTGCCAGCCGCTCGGGATGCGCGCCGCGACATCCTTGATCACGCCGAGGACGGCGACGACCGGGGTCGGGTGGATCGGCACGTCCCCGGTCTGGTTGTAGAACGAGACGTTGCCGCCGGTGACGGGCACATCCAGGGCGAGGCAGCCATCCGCGAGTCCTTCGACAGCGCGGGAGAACTGCCACATCACCTCGGGGTTCTCCGGGCTGCCGAAGTTGAGGCAGTCGGAGATCGCGACCGGTGTTGCGCCGGTGACGGCCACGTTGCGGTACGCCTCGGCGAGGGCGAGCTGCGCGCCCTGGTAGGGGTCGAGCTGGCAGTAGCGGCCGTTCGCATCCGTCGCCACCGCGAAGCCGAGGCCCGACTCCTCGTCGACCCGCACCATGCCGCCGTCGTCGGGGAAGCTCAGCGCCGTGTTGCCCATCACGTACCTGTCGTACTGGTTGGTGACCCAGCTCTTGTCGCTGAGGTTCGGGCTGGCGAGCAGAGCGAGGAACTCCTCGCGCAGGTTGCCCGTGCGGGGCAGGGTGGATGCCGTGTCGGCCTGCAGCGCATCCAGCCACCCCGGGTAGCTAACCGGCCGCTCGTACACCGGCCCGTCGACGGCGACTGTGCGCGGCTCGACATTGACGATCTCCTCGCCGTGCCAGTTGATGATGAGTCGCCCGGTGTCGGTGACCTCGCCGAGCACGCTCGTCTCGACATCCCATTTCGCGACCACGCGCAGGAAGCCCTCGAGCTTGTCGGGCGTGACGATCGCCATCATGCGCTCCTGGCTCTCCGACATGAGGATCTCCTCGGCCGTCAGTGTCGGGTCGCGCAGCAGCACCTTCTCGAGTTCGATGAACATGCCGCCGTCGCCGTTGGAGGCGAGCTCGCTCGTCGCGCAGCTGATGCCCGCGGCACCCAGGTCCTGGATGCCCTCGACGAGCTTCTCCCTGAACAGTTCGAGGCAGCACTCGATGAGCACCTTCTCGGCGAACGGGTCGCCCACCTGCACCGCCGGCCGTTTCGTCGGACCACCCGCACTGAACGAATCCGAAGCGAGAATGGATGCCCCGCCGATGCCGTCCCCGCCGGTGCGCGCCCCGAACAGCACCACCTTGTTGCCGACGCCGCGGGCATTGGCAAGGTGCAGGTCCTCGTGGCGCAACACGCCGACGGCCAGCGCGTTGACCAGGGGATTGGCCTGGTAAACGGAGTCGAAGTAGGTCTCCCCGCCGATGTTGGGCAGGCCAAGGCAGTTGCCGTAGAACGAGATGCCAGACACGACGCCGTGCACGACGCGCGCCGTGTCGGGGTGGTCGATGGCGCCGAAGCGGAGGGCGTCCATGACGGCGACGGGGCGGGCGCCCATCGAGATGATGTCGCGCACGATTCCACCGACGCCGGTGGCGGCGCCCTGGAACGGCTCGATGTAGCTGGGGTGGTTGTGGCTCTCGATCTTGAAGGTGACGGCCCAGCCGTCGCCGACATCCACGACGCCGGCGTTCTCGCCCATGCCCACCATGAGGTTCTTCGTCATCTTCGGGCTGACCTTCGCACCGAACTGGCGCAGGTAGGTCTTGGAGCTCTTGTACGAGCAGTGCTCGCTCCACATCACCGAGTACATCGCCAGCTCGCCGCTCGTGGGGCGGCGGCCGAGAATGGTTTTGATCCGCTCGTACTCGTCCGGTTTCAGCCCGAGCGCCGCGTAGGGCTGCTCCCGCTCCGGGGTCGCTGCTGCGTTGGCTACGGTGTCTGCGGCAAGACGAGTCGGCACGTGTCGATTCTACCGGCGGGGCGTGGGAAGCCCGCGGCGACGAGACGCGCCGCTAGCGCATGGCCGGAGCGAACGCCAGCCCGCGCGCGTGCCGGAACCGGGACGTTAGCGTCGAAAGCATGAAGCAGAGAATCATGATCACGGGCGCGACGAGCGGTTTCGGCGCCGGAACGGCGATCGGCCTGGCGAAGGCCGGCCATCGGGTCGTCGCGGCCGGCGAGACCTGGCAGCAGCTCAACTCGCTGCGCGCGCAGCAGGATGCCGCGAAGGTGAAGCTCGAGACGATCAAGCTCGACCTGCTCAACGAGATCGACCTCGCGCACGCCGCCACCTTCGAGGTGGACATCCTCGTGCTCAACGCCGGCGTACAGGAGACCGGGTCGCTCGTCGACATCCCGATCCGGCTCGTGCGGCGCTCATTCGAGATCAACGTGTTCGCTCATCTCGACCTCGCCCAGCGGATCATTCCGCGGATGATCAAGCGCAAATCGGGCAAGATCGTCTGGGTCTCGTCGCAGGCCGGGTTGTACGCGCCCCCGTTCATGGGCGTGTATGCGGCGACGAAGCATGCGATCGAGGCGCTCGCCTCCACGATGAAGGCCGAACTCAACCCCTTCGGTATCGGCGTGGCGACCATCAACCCCGGGCTCTACCGCACCGGCTACAACGAGACCGGAGCCGAGTCCCACCGCCAGTGGTCAGACCTGAAAGACGTGCTCATCCCCATGCCGCCGGCCGGGCCCATCCTCGCGCTGCAACACGACCCGCAGCCCATGATCGACGCGATGGTGGAATCCATCCCGGAGCCGAAGGGGGCGTATCGCACGATGCTTCCCGAGGATGCCGTGCTCGAGGCGAAGGCCGCACAGCAATTGGGCTGGACGCAGAAGGCGCGCTAGGCGCGAGCCGCGAGCGCGGCCATCGCGCTCGTGAAGAAGCGCAGTCCGTCCGTTCCGGAGCGCATGGCATCCGGCATGTCCGGTCCGAAGCCCGGCTCGGTCGCATGCTCCGGATGCGGCATCAGGCCGACGACATTGCCGCGCTCGTTCGAGACTCCCGCGATGTCGTTCATCGAGCCGTTCGGGTTCACGTCCACGTAGCGGAACACCACCTGCCCGTTGCCCTCGATGCGGGCGATCGTCTCATCATCGGCGACGAAGCGGCCGTCGGCGTTCTTGAGCGGGATGACGATCTCGTCGCCCGTTGCGAACTCGCTCGTCCATGCGGTTGTGGCGTTCTCCACGCGCAGCTTCTGGTCGCGGCGGATGAACTGCTGGTGGGCGTTGCGGGTATGGGCACCGGGCAGCAGGCGTGCCTCGGCGAGCATCTGGAAACCGTTGCAGATGCCCAACACGGGCACCCCGCGGTTCGCCGCGTCGATGACCTCGGCCATTATCGGTGCGTGGCTCGCGATGGCGCCGGCGCGCAGGTAGTCCCCGTAGCTGAAACCGCCGGGAAGCACGACGGCGTCTACGGCGTGCAGGTCGTGGTCGCCGTGCCAGAGTGCGACCGGCTCAGCACCGGCGATGCGGATCGCGCGGGCCGCATCCCGGTCGTCAAGCGAACCGGGGAAGGTGATGACGCCGATGCGCATCAGCTGCCCCCGCAGGCTGAGCTTGTCGAAGCCTCACCGACGAACACCACGTCTTCGATAACCGTGTTGGCGAGCATGTCTTCGGCGAGTTCGCGCACCTCGGCGAGGAGCGCCTCATCCACCGGGCCTTCGACGGTGAGCTCGAAGCGCTTGCCGATGCGCACCGCGCTGAACTTGTCTTTGCCGAGCCGCGCGAGGGCACCGACGACTGCCTTGCCCTGCGGGTCGAGGATCTCGGCCTTGGGCATGACCTCGACGACGATTGTGGGCATGCTCCAAGTCTACCGAAGGGCGATCAGGTGGTCGGCGTGACGAGCTGTTGCCGCGATGATGCGCGCGTTGGCCTCGTCGGGGCCGGTGGCCCAGGCGCGGGCATCCGCAGGGCTCTTGCCGAAACGCATGTGCCGCGCGATGAGCCGCTCCAGCCGGATGCCGTCGCCGAGTTGCACGAAGTAGGTCGCGTCGAGAAGCGGCGCGACGGCCTCCCACCCGTCGCGCTCGAGCAGCAGGTAGTTGCCCTCGACCACCACCTTCCGAAATGACGGAGAAATCGTGATCGCGTTGGGCACAGGCTCCTCGATCTCGCGGTTGAAGCCGGGAGCTGTGACCGAATCTCCGTCGTTTCGGAAGGAGGAGCCGGATGCCCGTAGCGCGCGGAGGGTCGCGACCAACCCGTCGACGTCGAACGTGTCCGGCGCCCCCATGCGCTCGCGGCGGCCGAGGCGGCGCAGTTCGGCCTGGGGCAGGTGGAAGCCGTCCATGGGCAGCAGCACCGCCGTGGGCCCGAGGTGCGCGACAAGCTGGGCGGCGATCGTCGACTTGCCCGCACCGGGCGCGCCCGCGATCCCGACGATCGCCCGCTCGCCCTCCGGAAGGGATGCGGCGAGCTCGTCGATGCTGCGGATCGTCGCCATCGCACGAGACTAAGCCCGCTCGTGGCCACCGGCCGCGTCCCAATATGTGTACGCTGTGAACATGACGGAGTTCCCCGCGGGCGTGCAGGCGAGGACCGTCCGCGTTCTCGTGGCAGGCCAGGTGCTCGCCGGACTGGGCCAGGGAGCGACCCTGTCCATCGGTGCTGTGCTCGCCAGCCAGGTGTCCGGTTCAGAGGCGTGGGCCGGTGCCGCCGCGACGCTCAGCACACTCGGGTCGGCGGCCGTCGCCATCCCGCTGGCTCGCCTCGCTCAGCGTTTCGGCAGGCGCCCGGCGCTCACCATCGGGGCTCTTACCGCGGCGATCGGTTCGATAGTCACGCTCGTGGCCACCGGCCTCGGCTGGTTCCCGCTGCTGCTCGCCGGGTTCGCGCTGCTCGGCGTCGGCGCCGCCGTCGGCCTGCAGGCGCGCTTCGCCGCGACGGATGTCGCCGAGCCCTCCCGTCGCGGCCGTGACCTGTCGATCGTGGTCTGGTCCACCACCGTGGGCGCCATCGTCGGGCCAAACCTGTTCGAGCCGGGGGTGGCGCTCGCGGACCTGTTCCACCTCCCGGCCCTCACGGGCTCCTTCGTGATCGCGGTCGCGGCACAGCTGCTCGCGGCCGCCGTCTACCTCGTCGCGCTCAGGCCAGACCCGCTCACTGTCAGCCGCAGCATGCCGGTGCTGCCGCCGCCCGTCGCGGAGCCGGGCACCGTGAGCAGGCAGTCGACCCTCGTCTTCGCGATCGCGGCGCTCGCGATAAGCCATGTGGTGATGGTGTCCGTCATGTCGATGACACCGGTACACCTCATCGCCCAGGGCGCGAGCCTGACGATCGTCGGTTTCACGATAAGCCTGCACGTCGCCGGCATGTTCGGGCTGTCACCCCTCTTCGGCTGGGCGAGTGACAGGCTCGGCCGCATCGCGACGATCCTCATGGGGCAGCTGCTGTTCGTCGTCGCGATCCTCGTGCTCGCCCTCGGCGGCGGCAACAACGCCGCCGTGACCGTCGGCCTGGTGCTGCTCGGCCTGGGCTGGAGCGCGTCGACGATCGGGGCATCCGCGCTCGTCTCAGACCTCGTCACCGGCGCCGCACGGGTGCGGATGCAGGGGCGCAGCGACATGATCATGAACTTCGCTGGGGCAGGAGGCGGCGCCCTCGCGGGGCCGGTACTTGCGCTTGTCGGCTATGCGGGGCTGGCCTGGGCGGTCGGGGTGCTCGTGATCGGCGTCATCCTCGCGGCGAGCCTTGTCGGTCGGCGGCTGCGAGTGGCGTGAGCAGCCCGTTGGCCTGCGCGTCATCGAGGGCGAATTTCGCCCAGTCGCGATAGCCCGACTCGCTCGGGTGGAACAGGTCGCTCGCGAAGAACCCGTCCGTGTATTTCGGCGGGGGTGGCGACATGTGCACCCGCTCGAAAGCGGAGACCGTCGCGCGCGCGGCATCCTCGAGGCTCGTCGAGTGCAGGTAGAGGTTCCAGCGCAGCGGGTTGGGCAGCAGCACGAACTGCGAGAAGCCCGGCAGTGACGACACCAGGATCGTCGAGGCCGGGCTCGCCGCCCGCAGCCGAGTGATGATCCTGCGGATGTCGTGCACGAATCCACCCCGCGAGCGCAACGCCAGGGCGTCGTTCGCCCCCACGCTCAGGAACACCAGGTCGGCGGCAGCCCCGGTGGCGGTGTCGAGGTAACGCTCCACCAGGTCGCGCGACGTGGCGCCGTTCTCCCCCACCGCCCTCCACTCGACGCCGCGGCCCAGGCGCGCATGCAGTTCCCGGCCGAGGTTGCCCGGCAGCGCGGCATCCTGGGTTGTGGCCCCCACCCCTGCGGCCGTGGAGTCCCCGAGCACGAGGAGGTGCAGGGGGTCTGCGCCCGCGACGGATCCCGACCAGGGCTGCGCGGCATCCGGAAGTCTCGGGGTGTCGCGCCGCAGCCGGCGGCCCTGCACGATGAGCACCGGCGAGGTGGGCAGCATTGCGAGGCGACTCAGGCGGCGCGCAGCACTCATGGTTCGACTGTAGGCCGCCGGAGGGCGACCGAGAGCAGCACCGCGGCCGCCGCGATGACTACCCCGAGGATCGCCCAGGCCGGCAGGCCGAATGCGATCACGAGAGGCAGCAGGGCCGCCGGGCCGACGATGCGGGCCAGGGTCGTCGCCGTCGAGAACACCGCCTGGAATTCGCCCTGCCGACCGACGGGGCTGAGCCGGGTGAGCTGGAACCACGACGCCGCGCCCGCGCAGACCTCCGTCACGGTGATGAGCACGACCCCGACGATCGTGGCGACAGTCGCCCCCATGGCGCCCAGAGTCGGAGCGACGCCGAGCACGACGCAGGCCGCCACCGCAGACCCGCCCGCGACCAGCACCGACAGCCGCGCCCGAGAGGCCGTGTTCACCCAGGTCGCCCAGCGCAGTTGGGTCGCGACAACGATGAGCATGTTCATCACGAGTGCGGCCGCGGGGAGCCACTCCGGGGCGGCGGTCTTCGTGACGACCCAGATCGGCACCAGCACGCTCAGGATCGGCATCGCGAACTGCAGCATCGCCGCGAGCGCGGTGAGGGCGAGCAGCCTGCGGTCGCGCCAGGCCGCGGACTCGGCGGGAGGCAGGCCGGCGAGCGCCGCCTTCGATGACGCATGCAGCGTGAGGTAGCCGATGCCGGTGAGCACGCAGATCACGGCGTTCACGATGAACGTGCCGACGAACACGTCGTGCAGTTGCAGCGCGATGGCGACGGCTCCCCAGGCCGCGCCCAGGCCCATACCGATGTTCAGCAGCGTGTGCAGGATGGCGCGCAGCCGCACCCGCCCGCCGAGTGGAACCTGGGATGCCGCGAGCGCCTGCCGCACGGGCATGAGGCTCGCCTGGGCGATCCCCCAGCACAGCGCGCCGACCACATACACGGCCGGGGATTGCGCGATCGAGAACAGCACCATCGCGGTGGCGGCCACGGCGCTGAGCAGCGCGGCCATGCGCGCCAGGCCGATGCGATCGGCGAGGATGCCGTGCGGCACGGAGAGCAGCAGCCCGGCGAGCGCGCCACCGCCGAGGGCTGGGCCGACAACGCCTTCGCCGAATCCGCTGATGACGGCGAAGTAGAGGGTCGCCGTGGTGAGCACGGCACCATCGCCGAGCGCGGTGGAGAGCTGGGCGATGTAGACGCGGCGCAATAACGGCCGGGTCTTTTCCAAAGGGGGCGCGGCATCCACGTCGATCAGGCTAGCGGCAGCCGGCGACCCCGTCGGTAGGCTCGTGCCATGGATATCGACGGCCTCGACGCCTTCATCGCCGACCAGGAGTTCTCCGGCGCCGTGCTCATCAAGCACGGGCCGGCGACGGTCTTCGAGTCGGCGAGCGGTCTCGCGACCAGGCGCTGGGGCATCCCGAACACCATCGAGACGCGGTTCGACACGGCCTCGATCACGAAGCTGTTCACGAGCGTGGCGGTGCTGCAGCAGGTCGGTCGCGGAAACCTCGATCTCGAAACAAGCATCCACCACTACGTCGACCTCGAGGGCACAACCATCGGCACCGATGTGACCCTGTTGCACCTGCTCACCCACACGAGCGGCATCGCGGACGACGCCGACGAAGAGGCCGGCGAGCACTACGAGGACCTCTTCGTCGACACCCCCAACTACTCGCTCATCGAGACGAAGGACTACCTGCCGCAGTTCGCGTTCAAGGAGCCACTCAACGCCCCGGGCGTCGAGTGCCGCTACAACAACGTCGGCTACATCCTCGCCGGGCTCGCCCTCGAAAAGGTCACCGGCATGCCCTACCGCCAGTACGTCTTCGACGAGGTCTTCACGAAGGCCGGCATGAACGACTCGGGCTTCTACGACCGCAGGGACGAAGCCCCCCGCATCGCCGAAGGCTGGGACCGGGATGACGCTGGCACCTGGTTCTCGAACATCTACAGTTACCCGCCCATCGGCAGCCCTGCCGACGGTGCCCACGTGACGGCGCCCGACCTCATCCGCTTCCTGCAGGCGGTGCGCGGCGGAGAGCTGCTCGACGCCGAGTACACCGAGGAGTTCTTCGTGCCGCAGGTCGAGCACGACGAGGAGACGATGTACGGCCTGGGTCTCGAGTTCGACATGAACGAGGACGGCACGGTGCGCTCGTACTCGAAGGACGGCCTCAACGTCGGCGCGTCCGGGATCGTGCGGCACTATCTCGACGATTCACTCGATGTGGTCGTGCTCTCGAACAACATCGATGGGGCGTGGCCTGTGGTGCGGGAGATTGATGAGCGGTTGGGGGGTTAGCGGCTTAAGCCACCTGCGGGCACCAATCCGCCTCGCGATTCGGTCTTGACGGATCACTTGTTTTTTGCAAGTGTTGACGTCGTCAACATGCCCAAGTCCTGAGAGGGAGACCCCAATGCCCCAGATGTTCGTAAACCTGCCCGTGACCGACCTCGACCGCGCCAAGGCGTTCTACGAGGCGATCGGCTTCACGATCAACCCCGCCTTCACCGACCACAACGCGGCCTGCGTCGTCGTTGAGGAGGACCACAGCTACTTCATGATCCTGGTGCGCGAGTTCTTCCAGACCTTCACCGACCTGCCGATCGGCGATCCGGCAGTCAATCCCTCGGTGGCGACAGCGATCTTCCTCGACAGCCGGGATGCCGTAGACAAGACCGTCACCGATGGGCTTGCCGCGGGCGGCTCGGAGCCGCATCCGGCCTCGGACTACGGCTTCATGTACCAGCGCCAGCTCACCGACCCCGACGGCAATTTCCTCGAGTTCGGCTGGATGGACCCGGTCGCCGCTGCGCAGGGCCCCGAGGCCTTCGCGAACCAGCAGGGCTAGTCGTGGCTGCCCGCGACTACGGGCAGTTCGGCGGCATCACGCGGGCCCTCGAGTTGGTCGGCGAGCGGTGGGCGCTGCTCATCGTTCGCGACCTGCTCGTGGGGCCACGCCGCTACGGTGAGCTCGCCGGGGGGCTTCCCCGGATCCCGAGCAACATCCTCGCGACGCGGCTCAAGGAGCTGCAGGCGGCCGGCGTCATCCGCCGGGTGCCGCACTCCCGTGTGATCGTCTACGAACTGACCCCCTACGGCCGCGAGCTCGAGCCCGCCGTGCTCGCGCTCGGTGCCTGGGGTTTTAAGGCGCTCGACGAACCGCGCGAGGAGCAGGTCATCACCCCTGACTCGATGACGATGGATCTCCGCACCGCTTTCCGCGCGAACGTCGCGGCGGAGCTGCCAGCGACCTCGTATTCCGCGCGAGTGGATTCCGCGGAGCTGCTGATCCGGGTTGACGGCTCCTCGCTGGAAGTGTCGCGCGGGGATGGACCGGTCGACCTTGCCTTCGCAGCAGGCCCGGGCATCCACCGGCTCATCTCGGGTGAGCTCGCCCCGGATCGCGCGATCGCGACCGGCGTGGTCGAGGTGCTGCGCGGTCGCGGCGACCTTCTCGCTCGCTTCGCGAACACGTTCCACCTGGCCGCCTGAGGGCGGTCAGCGTCCGCACGCGCCCGCCGCCAAGGGCCACTGTGCCGGAATTGGCCGCAGCGCTCCGCGGCATCGTTGCGTTTGACTGGCCCTATGAGGGTGCGAGTCGCGTACGTCGAAGAGCCGCCGTTCTATTGGACCGGCGCCGGCGGTTCGGCTACGGGTGCCGACATCGAGCTGTCCCGCGTAGTTCTCGAGGCGATCGGGGCGACGATCGACTACCAACTGGTCCCGTTCGAGGACCTCCTCACCGGGGTCGCGGCGGGCCGGTGGGACATGAACGTTCCCATCTTCGTCACGCCGGAACGCGCCGAGCGCGTGGCCTTCAGCATTCCGGTCTGGTCCCTGGGCGACGGTGTCGTAGTGCGTCGAGGCAACCCGACGGGAGTGACCAGCTACGCCGCGGTGGCGAGCAGTGGGGCCAGGCTCGGCGTCATCCCGGGACAGGTGCAGCGCGAGGCGGCTCGGGCGGCGGGCATCGATGATCGCCGGATCGTCGAATTCGATAGCCAGCCGGCAGCAGTCGCCGCTCTGCTCGCGGGGGCGATTGACGCGTTCGCCGCGACCACCGTGGGCAACCGCGCCATCGTGGCTGCGCACCCCGAACTCGAGTCAGTCGACCTCGAGCCCCACGCGGGGGCAAAGCCGCCGGTCGGCGCGTTCTCCTTCGCCCTGGAGAACCGCACCCTGCGTGAAGCTGTCGATGCGCAACTGGGTGGCTATCTCGGTTCGACCGATCATCGGCGACGTGCGGCCGCGTACGGTATCTCGGATGCCGAGATCGACGGAGCGCTCGCGTAGCTCGAAGCCCTCGCGGACTAGCCTTGCACCGTGAGTTCGTCGCGACGAGTCGTTCCGATGGCGCTCACCGGCGCCGCGATCGCGCTCGTGGCCGCGGTGGTGCTCGTGGCACTTGCGCCAGTGGCGGCGCCCGCCGATGTCGTGACCCGCAGCCGGGCATCCCTCGATGTCTTCATCGACCAGACCCGGCAGAGCGCCGAGGCTGTCACGAGCCGGGTCCCCGCAGCCCAGCCGGGATGCTCGGCAGCAGTCGCCCGCGACGGCACAGTCATCTGGGCTGGCGCCGCGGGGCTCGCCGACCTGGCCACCGGCACGCCCGTCACCACGAAGACCCGCTTCGACATGGCCTCGGTCTCGAAGCAGTTCACGGCCACGGCCATCCTCATGCTGCAGCGCGAGGGCGAGCTGAGCGTGCAGGATCCGATCGCGAACTATGTGGATGGCCTGCCCGACTGGGGCGCGACGATCACGCTCGACGAGCTCGTCCACCACACCAGCCGCATCCCCGACTACTGGGTTGCCCTCGAGGACATCGGCATCGGCTTCGCGGATGCCGCCGACCAGAACGTGACCCTCGACGCGATCCGCCGCGAGACCGACCTCGAGCCTGGGGAAGGGTTCCTCTACTCGAACTCGAACTACGTGCTGCTCGCCGCGGTGGTCGAGCGCGTGAGCGGCCAGTCCCTGGCGGACTTCCTCAAGGCCAGGATCTTCGATCCACTCGGGCTCGATATGGCGCTCGCGCCGACGCTGCACGCTCCCGATATCGCCCTGTCCTACGACGACGACCTCTCGCTGCAGGAGGCGGGATGGACCTCTTACGGCCACACCGGCATCATCACGACCCCGTCCGAGCTGGCCCGCTGGGGCGACCAGTACCGCGCGGGAGACATCATCCAGGACGACTTCATGGACGGCGTGGTCTACGAGGCCGAGGGCGAGTACTACGCGGCAGCGATGGACATCGAGGTGGATGGCGACCTCAACCACACCGGCCGCATGGGCGGCTACATCACCGACTTCACGATCTCGAAGGACCGGCACCTGGCGATCGCGGTCATGTGCAACGGGCACCTGTCGGACCGGTTCGGGATCGCGACGGCGCTGCGGACGATCTGGGATCCGCGCTAGTCGCCTCAAAAACGCGGAAGCCCGGTCCGCGGGAGCGGCCGGGGCTTCTCGACGTGCGGAAGTTCTAGCCGAACAGCCCCTTCTTGTGGGTCCAGCCATTGGCCTCGAGGAACGCGAACAGCGGTGTCTTGATTTTGGAGGTGTCGAACGACCAGGCGAGCACCGGTGAGATGCCGGCGTCGGTTTTGTTGATGCCACCGACCTCGAAGCTGAACTCCTTCTTGTTCTCCTTGCCGGAGAAGCCGCTCGAACCGAAGCTCAGCCCGCCGGCGCCGACCGACATGCCGCTCGACTTCTCGCGGTCCTTGTACTTGTACGTGCTCTTCTTCTCGTCGAACTCGACGGTGATCGAGTACTTCTTGTCGATCTTCTTGAACTCTTTCGGGTAGAGGGACTTCGCGCGAACGATGTCCCACTGCCCGACGATGTTGTTGCCCTTGACCGTGTAGGTGAAGGGCTGGGCGGGGTCGTTCAGGGTCGCCACCTGGGCGAGGAGTTCTGGGAGAGGGGTCGTCATGCCGTCAGCTTAGGGGTTCGGCCGAGATGGCTGCTGGCTCAAGCGCGGTGCGAGGTTCGCGCGGCACGCGTGCCCGCGGCACGGAGCTCCTCATCCCGCCCGAAGATCTGCTCGGCGGGTGCAGGAATGTATTCAGTGCCCTCGACCATGGCACGGATTCTCCCGGCAGCAAGCTTCGGGATGCGGTTCTCGTCGGCGAGCCCATTGGTCTCTTGTGCGGTGTCGGTCAGCTGGGTGTAGCACCAACCGGCGAGGCCGTCGCTCGCCCGTGTTGCGGCGAAGAGTCCCGCGAGGTGTTCTTCGAGGTGATCGTGCGACTCGACGTGCCGGTATCCCCAGGTTTCGCCCGTGGTGGGCTTGATACTGACGCCCCCGAACTCGCTGAGCACCACCGGCCTGCCGGCGGTGTAGGCCTGCTCCTCGGCCGTGCCGACATGCGTCCGCCGACCGCTAGGGGCGATGCCGTCCAGGCTCTGGCGTATCGCGTCTGGAGTGCCGTACGAGGCGAGAAGCCGCACGGCGTCGTTCTCGTAGTCGTGGACGGTGAGGAGGTCGGAGCGAGTGTGCTCCCAACCGTCGTTGGAGATGACAGGGCGCGTGCCATCCAGGCCCTTGGTTAGGTGGTAGAGCGTGCGGACGAGATCCTGTTGGCGGGCGTTTGTGGCGAGCTGCTGCACCCCCCAGCTCTCGTTGAAGGGAACCCAGACGACGACGCTGGGATGGGAGCTGTCACGGCGCACCACCTCGCTCCATTCGGTGACGAGGCGCACCGAGGCGATTGCCGAGAACTCGTAGGCGCTCGGCATCTCCTCCCAGACGAGAACCCCGAGCCGATCCGTCCAATAGAGGAAGCGCGGATCTTCTATCTTCTGATGCACCCGCACTGTCGTAAAGCCGAGAGCTTTGATGAGTTCGACTTCGGTCCGCAACGCGTCGTAGCCGGGGGCGGCGAGGTGTGACTGCGACCAGTACCCCTGCGATAGCACGCCTCGGATTTCGTACGGCCGGTCGTTGAGCAGGAATCGCCCGCCGTCGTCGCCGACGTCGCGCAATCCCAGGTACGACGCCACGCGGTCCGGTTCTTGCCCGGGAACCTCGAGTTCCAGTGTGGCGTCGAGGAGGGTCGGCTGCTCGGGCGACCAGATGTAGTCCTCGAGCGCCTGGCCGTTGCGCAGCGCGCCGAGAGAAACAACGACGACAGTATGGGGCTCGGTGAGCGTGACGGACTGGTCGGCCAGGGCCTCATCGCCTTTTCGGATGGCGATGCGCAGTCGAGTTGCGGGCTGAGGACGTTCGCTCAACTCGATGGAGAGGGTTGCCTGCGCCTCCGCGACGTTCGGTCGCCAGGCGAGGTGGATGATGTGCTGGCGCGGAACCGATTCGATCCAGACGGGTTGCCAGATTCCGCTCGTCCTGTCGTACCAGACGACGTGGCGCTGCTCCGCCCAGTCCTGCTTTCCCCTGGGCTGCGCGAGATCGCGGGGGTCATCTTCGACCCGGACGACGATATCGAATCCGGCGCTCGCATCCGGGACCTCGGCAAAGAACGGTGTGTGGCCGCCCTCGTGATGGGCGACGTGCCTGCCCGCAGCCCACACATCGGCGCGGTAGTCGACGGCTCCGAAATGCAGCAGCAGGCGCCGGTTCGGCTGGTGGCCGACCGCGGCCACCTCTTCGGCGGTGACGAAGCGCCGATACCACATGACGTGGTGATATCCGGGGTCGCCGATGCCCGAGGCCGGCGACTCGGGGGGAAAGGGAACGGTAATCGACCGGGAGAATGGCTCCCGAGCGGTTGCCCATGCCGCCTCGTGACCCTCGTTCGCGTCGTCGAACTCGAACTCCCAGGTTCCGGCGAGGTCCAGCCAGGCAGGGCGGACCAGCTGGGGCCGCGGGTACGAACCATCCTGTTCGCTCGCGCACGTCGCCGAAGTATCACGCATGGGAGAACCATATGCGTCCGATTCAGCGCTGTAAAGTCAAAACCTCAAGTGGTTGCGCGCTCGATGATGGCGTGCGGCACGATCTGATGGCGTCCGACCCCGTCGTAGCCCTGCATGCGCTCCTCGAGCAACCCGAAGGCAACGGCGGCGAGGGCGCGCTTGTCGGGCGACACCGATGACAGCGCCGGGGTGCTGTAACGCGCGACGGCGGTGTCGTCCCAGCCGAGCACTGACACGTCCTCGGGAACGCGAAGACCAGCCTGCCCCAGCGCCCTCAGTGCGGCCAAGGCGAACAGGTCGTCCCGGCACAGCACCGCGTCGAACGTGACGCCCGCCTCGATGGCCGCGGAGATCGCGCGGACACCGTCGTCGATCGAGAAGCCGTCGCTTTGCAGCACGAGTCTCGGGTCCAGCTCGATGCCGGCGGCGAGGAGCGCCTCCTGGTAGCCGAGCAGGCGCAGGTGGGTCGACTCGGTGATGTCGCCGCGTACCGTGGCCAGGAACGCGATCCGGCGGCGCCCCGAGCGCATGAGCATCTCCACGCCGTCGCGGGCGGCTGAGGTGTTATCGATCATCACGTGGTCAGTGTTTACGGGCCTTGCGGCCTCCCCGAGCAGCACCAGGGGCGTCCCGGGACGAAGGCGGGCGATCTCCAACGTGTCGATGCGCGCAGGATGGAAGATCACGCCGTCGACGAGACCCTCCTCCCTGTCCCGGATCACCGCGCGCTCGGCCTCGACATCGTTGAGAGTCTGCTCGACGATGATTCGATAGCCGTGGCGCCCCGCCTCCTCACCGATGTGCCGTGCCATCTCTGCAAAGTAGAACTGATCCATCTCGGGAATGGCCAGGGCGATCATCCCCGTCTTGCCTGTCGCGAGCCTGCGCGCTGTCAGGTTCGGCCGGTACCCGAGTTCGTCGATCGCCGCTTGCACCCGACCACGCATGGTGGAGGAGACGTGCTCGTAGTTGTGCACGACGTTCGACACGGTCTTCATCGACACGCCCGCGAGGACGGCGACGTCCTCCAGGCGTACGCGTCCGGCCGATCTTCCCGTTGTCATGGCCATATCTTAAGCGGCGCCGCTTGCGTTCGTTGACATTTACAGCGCTATAGATTAGCGTCCACTTTCAACCGAGCTACCCGCCGGTCGACGACGACCGGACCCCGAGCGATGCTGCTGACGGGGACCCGGGATGCTCCCGGCACCAGGAGACAGAATGAAGAAACGCAGCGCTACGGTCGCCATCTTCGCGGCAGCCGCACTCGTACTGAGCGGATGCAGTGCCGCCCAATCCGGTTCGGGCGACCACACGATCACCTTCATGGGCTGGGGGTCTGACCAGGAGATCGCCGTCTTCAACGACATGATCGCCCAGTACGAGACCAAATACCCCGGCGTCAAGGTCGACTACATCACCGTGCCCGCTGCAGACTTCCAGACGAAACTGCAGACGATGATCGCGAGCAACAAGACGCCAGACGTCTTCTACCTCGCGCCCGAGAATGTGATGCCGTTCGCCAGCAGTGGCATCGTCGCCGACCTCAGTGACTACGTGAAGAGCAACACCGAGTTCGACGTAAACAACGTATGGGCGAAGGCGATCGACATGTATCGCTACGACGGCACGACCCCAGGCAAGGGTGCCGTCTACGGCCTGCCGAAGGACATCGGGCCGTTCGCCCTCGCCTACAACAAAGACCTGTTCGACGCCGCAGGCATCACCGCGCCAACAGATGACGCCCCGTGGACCTGGAGTCAATTCGAGGATGCCGCGAAGAAGCTGACGACGGGATCGGGCGACACCAAGGTTTACGGCTCGGCCCCGTATTCGCTCGAGTCCGCGGTCTGGTCGAATGGCGCAGACTGGCTCAACGCTGATCACACCAAGGTGACTGTGACCGATCCGAAGTTCGTCGAAGCCCTGCAGTGGGTGGCCAACCTGAGCCTCGTCGACGGTGTGGTTCCGACAAGCGAGGAGGAGAGCTCGCTGCCGAGCTTCCAGCGCTTCCTGAACGGCAACGTCGGCATGATGGGTGTCGGCCCGTGGAACCAGGGCGGCTTCTGGGCCGACGCGAAATTCAACTGGGACCTCATGCCGTGGCCGGTCAGCCCGGCCACCGGTGAGAAGGCGATCTGGTACGGCGGCATCGGCTTCGGCGTCGCGAACAAGAGCGCGGACAAGCAGGACGCGTCGAACCTCGCAGCCTTCCTCGCCTTCAACGAGGGTGCGCAACGCACAAACATGGAGCAGGGCCAGGCGGTGCCGAACCTTATCGACATGACGAAGAACGAATACCTGAAGTCGGACAAGGCGCCGGCGAACAAGCAGGAGTTCGTCAACATCATCGAAGACTGGGGCCGTCGCGCGACGCAGACCTACACCTACAACAGTGAGTGGTTCACGCTCTTCAACTCCAACCTGGCGAACGTGTGGACCGGTCAGCAGACCGCGCAGGACTACACGAAGTCGGTGGAGAAGGACATGCAGGACCTCCTCGACAAGGGCATCGCCGAGCAATCAAAGTAGGTCCATCAGAAATGAGCGGGGCGCGCGGCCGAGGATGGCCACGCGCCCCGCTTCCGGGAAGGATGCTCGCCAATGACCACGATCAGGCGTAGGCAGGTCATGCAGCGGCGCGAAAGGCTGTGGGGGCTGCTGTTCGTCACCCCGATCGGGCTTCAGGTGCTGCTCTTCTGCATCGTGCCGGTGGGGATCGCAATAGTCGCCGGCTTCACGAACTGGAATGTCATCAAAGGCACCTACGACTTCATCGGCCTGGACAACTTCGTCGAGTTCCTGACAGACAAGAAGTTCTGGATCGCGGCCGGCAACACCGTCTACATGCTGATCCCGATTCCGTTCTATCTCTTCTTCGGCATCCTGTTCGCCCTCGGTAGCCATCGCGGAACGCCGGGGAGCAGGATCTTCCGCATCCTGTTCTTCCTGCCTTACATCTCGTCGATCGTCGCACTCGTGGTGATGTGGCGGTGGCTGTTCAACTACCAGTACGGACTGGTCAACCAGATGTTGGCGGGCATCGGGATCCAAGGGCCCGATTGGCTGGGAGATCCCGCCTGGATCAAGACCACGATCGTGATCATGATCGTCTGGAAGATGATCGGGATCACCTCGATCTATGTGCTCGCCGCGCTCAAGAACATCCCGGAGGTGTACTACGAGGCCGCGCGCCTGGACGGCGCATCCGCCATCCGGATGTTCTTCCAGATCACCCTGCCGATGCTGTCTCCCGCGATCTTCTTCCTCACGATCGTCGGCATCATCGGCTCGCTGCAGACCTTCGTCGAGGTGCAGCTGTTCACCTCAGACGGTGGCCGCAACTACAGCGCCGCGACGATCACCTACTACATCTGGCAGAAGGCATTCGTGTCCAACGACCTGGGGCTCGCGTTCGCCGCAGCCTTCTTCTTCGCTCTCGTCATCCTCGGCGTGACCCTTATCCAATTCCGGCTGTCCCGCCGCTGGGTCTACGAGGGAGAGTGACATGGCGCGCACGAACACCGCGGTCCGCCGCACCGGAACTGTCGTTTCATTCCTCCTCATGCTCGCCGGCGGCGTGACGATGGTGCTGCCGTTCCTGTGGATGCTGTCGACGTCGTTGAAGCAGTCAAACCTCGTTTTCGGCCCTCCGCAGTGGATCCCCGATCCGATCAACTGGGCGAACTACTCGAGGATCTGGGATGCCGCGCCGCTGGCCACGGGCCTGGCGAACAGCACTATCGTGACCGTGCTGGTGGTGGCGGTCGGCACCTTCTCGTCCACCATGGCAGCGTTCGCCTTCGCGAAACTGGCGTTCCCGCACAAGCGCACCCTGTTCGTGGCACTGCTGGCGACAATCATGATCCCCCTGGTGGTGCTGATCCTCCCGCAGTTCCTGGTGTACGCGCAGATCGGCTGGATCGACACGCTGCTGCCGCTCATCGTGCCCGGCCTGCTGGGCAACGTGACGATGATCTTCTTCCTTCGCCAGTACATGCTCGGCATCGCGACCGAACTCATGGAGGCCGCGAAGCTCGACGGTGCCGGGTTCTTCCGCATCTACTGGAGCATCTTCCTGCCGCTGTGCAAACCGGCCATCGCCGCCAACGTGATCATCGTGTTCATGGCAACCTGGAACGACTACCTGGGGCCGCTGATCTTCACCAGCTCGCCCGAGAACTCGACTGTGCAGCTGGTCATCGCCTCGCTCAACTCCTTCCACGCTGAGCAGACCGATTTCCCGCTCATCATGGCGGCATCGATCATCGCGGTGCTGCCCGTCGTCATCCTGTTCACGATCACGCAGAAATATTTCGTCGACTCGTTCGCCTTCACCGGAATCAAGGGCTGATGGCGCACACCTATAGCAATCCCATCCAGCGCGCCGGCGACTTCGCCGACCCCTTCGTGCTGCGGCACGACGGGCGCTACTACCTGTACTGCACGAATCCGGACGTGCGGTGCTGGAGCTCGCGGAACCTCGTCGACTGGACGCTCGAGGGTGCGTCGATCGAGCCGGATGCGTTCCCGGGCCTGGTGCCGTTCGCCCCGGAGGTCGTGTACGCCGACGGCTTCTTCTACATGTACACGTCCCCATCCGGGCACGGGCATTTCGTGCTGCGGTCGGACTCCCCGACGGGGCCGTTCCGCGCAATCTCCGGCAACGTCGGGCATGCGATCGACGGGAACGTGTTCGTCGACGACGACGGCCAGTGGTACTTCTACTGGGCGGGGGACGAGGGCATCTGGGGGTGCGAGATGGCTTCGCCCACCGAGTTCGGAACCCCGGTCTTTACCGGCATCAGCATGAACGGCTGGACCGAGGGGCCGTTCGTCAGCAAGCGCGACGGTGTCTACTTCATGACGCTCACGGGCAACCACTACCTGAGCCCCGGCTACCGCATCGACGCGGCCTCGAGCGACCATCCCTTGCGGGGTTATGTGCCGGATCCGCTCAACCCGGTACTGCTCAGCACCGAAGGGGCGGTCGTCGGGCTCGGGCACAGCTGCAGCGTGACCGGTCCAGACCTCGTCTCGACGTACCTCGTGTACCACAACCTCAATCCCGACGCGTCGCGTGACCTCGACATCGATCGGCAGGTCTGGAGCGGCCGCAGCCTGCAGGTGCTCGGCCCGACGACCTCGGCACCGGTGCCGTCGCCGCCCGACACCGAGTGGGACGCGAGCACCGAGGCCCCTGCGCTGGCCGAGGTCTTCACCGCCGAACTGAATCTCACCGCCCCCGAGACGGGCGCCGGCTACGGGCTCTCGCTCGGCGATGCGCTCACCATCCGGGTTGACCGCGATGGCACGGTAACCGTGCTGGGCGCCCCGGATGCCGTGCTCGCAGCGAGTGCGCTCCCCGCCGGTTTCGCGCATGCGGCCCTGCATTGCTGGCGGCTGGTCTACAACCGCGGGGACCTGCGGGTATTCGTCGACGGCCGGTTACACCTCGCCCTGCGGCACCAGCTGCCTGCGGGATCCCGGATCGGGGTGAGCGACGGCGTGCGCGCCGGGTACTGCGCGATGACCGACGCGGTTGCGGAGGCCGCGGACCGCCGGGCGCCCCGTCCCGTCCCCGGCCGGTTCTGGGTGGATGCCGAGGGGTCATACGAACTGCATGTGCAGCGGCCGGGCCGGTACATGGTCTACGTCGCCGATCCGCCCGGCGGACAGCGATCGTTCCCCCTCGACCTCGATGAAGGCAGCCGCCTACTCTCGCTGGGGCCGGGCCCGGATGGCCGCCTGGTGACCGTTGCCCCCGCCTCCGACGGCCGGACAGCGACCTTCGCTGCCGAGTCCGCTTCCGGTACTGGCAAGCGGCTCCTCGGGGACGCCCGCTGGGACGACTTCGCGCTCACTGCCACGGTGTCGTACACCCTCGAGTCGCCGGGCGGGCACGCCGACCTGATCCTGCGCGCCAGCCAGCTCTCCGAGGGTGGCGAGGGTGACGACACGGTGCTCGGCGCCGACTTCTTCCTCGGCTACTCGATCCAGCTGCATCACGATCGCATCAGGTTCGCCCGCCACGACTACGACGAGCGCGTGCTCGCCGAGCGCGAGCTGACGATCGACAAGACCCGACCGCACGTCATGGGCGTGCGCGTACATGGAAGCTCGTTCGCCGTCGACGTCGACGGCGTAGAGGCACTGCGCCTCGATGACGCGTTTCCGCATCCCGCCGGTCACATCGGCATTCGCACAATCGGCTCCGACCTGCGGGTCGAGTCGCTCACCATCTCTAAGGAGTAAGGCAATGATCGGTTTACTCGATTCGCGTCGCCGGCTGCTCGTCTGGGCAGCCGTGCTGACGGCGCTTCTTCTCGCGCTCCAGGTGCTCAGCCCGACCCCGGCGTTCGCCTCCCCGGGCTCGATCGTCGCCGCGCCGTCATCCGGCACGGGCCTGGAGAACAATGACTATCCGCGCATCATCCGGCTCGCGGCGAGCGCCGACACGAGCAAACGGGGCAACCTGCTGGTGATGTACAGCATCAACGACACCGGCGTGCGCACGCATTCGGCGATCAAGCGCAGCACCGACGGTGGCCAGACCTGGACGACGATCAGCACCCTCTTCTCGCCGACAGCCGGCTGGGGCATCTACTTCGGCTCAATGTACGAGCTGCCGGTGGCCAGCGGCGGTCTCGCCGCCGGCACGATCGTCGCCGCGGGCAACGCCTGGGACAACGTCAACTGGGGGTTCCAGGAGGTTCAGACATTCATCAGTACCGACTACGGGGTCACGTGGACGCAACGCGGCAATTGCGCGACGAAGTCTGGTACCCCCAACACCGTCTCGACAGGCTTGTGGGAGCCGGAGATCATCGTCAATGCCGATGGCAAGCTGGCCTGTCACTTCTCCGACGAACGACTGCGCGCGTCTGGGTACAGCCAGAAGCTCGTCATGGTCACCTCATCGGACGGCGGCGCGACATGGGGCGGCGCCGTGGACACCGTGGCGATCAACGACAGCAACTCCCGGCCCGGCATGCCGGTGGTTCGCAAGCTGCCGAACGGCAGCTACGCGATGGCGTTCGAGCTGTGCCGTGATTCCGTGGGTAATGCCGACCAGACCTGCCGGGTGTACATCAAGACCTCGGTCGACGGAGCGGCATGGGGCACGCCGAGCAACGTCGGCACGCTCGTCCAGACGGTGGACGGCCGCCAGCTGCTTCACACCCCGGGGCTCGCGTGGAGCCCGGCAGGCGGCCCCAACGGCACGCTGGTGATGTCGGGACAGCGTGTGGTGACCGGCGCGGACGGCCCGACGACTGTCGTGAAACCCGAGTCGGGTCGCGTCGTGTTCACCAACACCGCACTCGGGGTCGGTGCCTGGCAGGAGGTGTCTGCACCCGCCACGATCGATCCCACCGGCGACTACAACAACGGTCCAGGCAAGCAGTGCGCCAATTACAGTCCGAGCCTGGTGTCCACGGCGTCGGGTTCCGCGGTCATGATAGTGACCCCGCGCTACGTCTCCGGTTCCACCACCCGCTGCGACGTGCGGTTCGGGATCGGGCCGATCGGAACACTTCCGCTCTACGCGCCATTCGACTCGGGGAACGACATGGGCTGGTCCACCTATGGCGGAACCTGGTCGGTGAGCGGAGGGGTCTATTCGCAGGCCGGGGTGTCGTCCGGGCCCAAGTCCCTCGTCGGATCCAGCGGGTGGTCTGACGTGACGGTCACGACCGACCTGCGCCTGGACAGTTCCGGGCAGGCCGGGGTGCTGCTGCGCACCACAGCACCGGATGTCGGTGCTGACAACCACAACGGGTACTACGTCGGAATCGAGACCACCGGGAACCTGTTCATCGGCCGGCAGACATACGGTTGGACGGGGCTGGCTTCGCAGGTCGTATCCGGCGGGATCACCACGGGTGTCTGGTACAACGTGCAGGCCAGCATCATCGGCTGCACGATCACCGCGATCCTGAAGCGGGATAACGCGACAGCGACCACGACGGTGACCGCAACGGATGCCGGTTGCCTGGCATCCGGCCAGGCGGGCGTGCGCAGTCACCTGACCTCCGCTTCGTTCCGCAACTTCCAGGTAACGGCCGCCGCGGCATCCACCGCTGCGACCTACAGCGACAGCTGGGCATCGGGAGCGTCGACCGGCTGGACCACCTACGGCGGAACCTGGTCCACGGTGGCCGCCAGTGGCACGCAGCGGCAGACGAGCACAGGAACGAACGGTCCGAAGCAGACCTCGCCCATCTCGGGCGATGCCTACAGCGTGCTGTCCGATGTGAAGATCACGAGTTTGAGCGCTCCGAGCGGCAACGGCGGGATCATGGCGCGAGTGAGTGCGCCCGGCACCGGGCCGGACGCCTACTTAGGTTACTTCGCCGGAGTCGACGGCAGCACCGGACAGCTGTCGCTCGGCCGGGCGAACTCGGGCGTCTGGACGCCGCTGGCGAACACTGCGGTACCCGGCGGAGTTGCGCTGAACGCGTGGTATCGCCTCACGCTCCGCGCCAGCGGCTGCGGCATAACCGCGACCGCGCAGTCGACGACGTCATGGGACCAGGCGGTAGTTGGCGTGACCGATGCCGGTTGCCCCACGACCGGATCGGCGGGCATCCGAGGAATGGTCGCTGCGACCGATTACAAGGAGTTCGCCGTCACTAAGGGCTGATCCGATGGCTGTAAGGAGCCCGGCCCGCACACGCGGGTCGGGCTCCACTACCAGACCCGGCCGGCCGCGGTAGCGACCCTGATCACGTTCGCCCACGGGTCGTCGAAGCTCACGGTCTGGCCGTCATCCCTTGTCGGGATGCCGAAGTGGCCCATCCGCTCCTTCAGGGCTCCCACATCGTCGAGAGACGGCACCGCGATGTCTACCCTGGCGAGCCCGAGGGAGGGCAGGCGTAGACCGGCGCCGCGGCTGTTCCAGGTGTTCATCGCCATATGGTGGTGGTAGCCGCCCGCGCTCACGAACAGCGCGCTGCCCGGCATCTCGATTGTCTGCTCGAACCCGAGCCGGTTCACGTAGAACTCCTTCGCGCTCTCGGTGTCTCCCACCTGCAGGTGCACGTGGCCAACGACCGCGCGGCCGATCACCGGCTCGGCGACTGCCTGCTCGGTGAGGTTCTGTTGCAGGAACTCGTTCGGGTCGAGATAGAGGGTGCCCATCTCGAGCCGCCCGTGCACCCAGCTCCAGGCGCTGCGCTCGCGGTCCCAGTAGAGTTCGACGCCGTTGCCCTCCGGGTCGGTGAAGTAGAAGGCCTTGCTCACGAGGTGGTCGGAACTGCCTGTGAACGTGTTCGGGTGCTTCTGGGCGACGGAGTAGACGGCGGCGGCGAGCGCCTCTTCCGTCTCAAAGAGGATCGCGGTGTGGAAGAGCCCGGCGTCTTTGGGGCTCGCGTGCCGAAGCTCGGGAGCATGCTCGAGGATGATGACCGGCGTCGTTCCGCGACCCAGAGTGACCGTGTCGCCGGCCGCGCCCAGCACCCGCAGCGCCACGGCATCCCGGTAGTACTTCGTCATGGCGTCGAGGTCGGCGACCCTGAGGGTGACGGCGCCCATCGCGGTGTCCGCGGCCAGGAGTTCGGTCATGGCCTGTACAACGCGGCGAGAGCCCGGCCAATTCCATGCGGGAACATGGACCTGGGTCAGCTCGCGGTCAGCCTGTCGATCAACTCCCGGTAGCGTGCGGCCGTCTGCTCGACGATCTCGGGCGGTAACTCGGGCGGCGTGCCCGTCTTGTCCCAGTGCGCGGCAAGCCAGTCGCGCACGATCTGCTTGTCGAAGCTGAGTCCTCGGCGGCCGGCCGCGTACTCGGCGGCATCCCAGTACCTGCTGCTGTCGCTCGTGAGCACCTCGTCGGCGAGGGTGAGCTCGCCGGTGGTCGGGTCCGCGCCGAACTCGAACTTCGTGTCCGCAAGGATCACGCCCCGCGCCTCGGCGATCGTCGAAGCCTTGCCGAAGATCTCCAGCGACCTGCCGCGCAGCGCCGTGGCGACCTCGAGGCCCACGAGCTCGATGGTGCGCTCGAACGTGATGTTCTCGTCGTGCTCGCCCATCGGCGCTTTCCAGGCCGGGGTGTAGATCGGCTCGGGAAGACGGTCGCCGTCGGCGAGACCGGCTGGCAACGCGATGCCGCAGACGCTCTGGCTCTGCTGGTATTCGAGCCAGCCTGAGCCGACGAGGTATCCGCGAACAACACACTCGACGGGAAACATGTCGAGGGTGCGGGCGAGCATGGCGCGACCGGAAACGGCATCCGGAACCAGGTCGACGACGGTATCGTCTGCGTTGAGTTCGTGGTCGGCGATGAGATGGTTCGGCACACCGGCGAGCCGGTCGAACCACCAGAGACTCAGGGCCGTCAGCAGTTCGCCCTTGCCCGGAA
>JAODLY010000043.1 GCA_025464445.1 Rhodoglobus sp.
ACGCTGTTCACGAACTACGGTCAGACGGAATCCAAATTCGCCATCTCCGGCCCGCTCTTCGGTGGGCCTCAGACCGCGCATTAGAGTCCGTAGAGCGCCCCCCCTGGGAACTCCGCCGCGCCGCCGAGCTCCTGCTCTATGCGGAGGAGCTGATTGTACTTGGCGACGCGATCGGTGCGACTGGCCGAGCCGGTCTTGATCTGCCCTGCTCCGGTCCCGACCGCGAGGTCGGCGATGAAGGTGTCTTCGGTCTCGCCGCTGCGGTGGCTCATCATGGAGGCGTAGCCGTTCAGCGCGCCGAGCCGGATCGTCTGCAGCGTCTCGCTGATGGTGCCGATCTGGTTGACCTTGATCAGGATCGCGTTGGCGACCGCGCGCTGGATGCCCATCTCCACACGCTTGACGTTGGTCACGAAAAGATCGTCGCCGACGAGCTGCACCTTCTTGCCGATCGAGTCGGTGATCAGCTTCCAGCCGTCCCAGTCGTTCTCGTCGAAGCCGTCCTCGATCGAGATGATCGGGTACTTCTGGGTCAGCTTCTCGTAGATCGAGACCAGCTCCGCGCGCGTGGCCTCCTTCTTGTCGAAGGTGTACTTGTCGGTCTTCTCGTCGAAGAACTCGCTCGCGGCGCAGTCGAGTGCCAGGTAGATGTCCTTGCCGGGCTTGTAGCCCGCGGCCTCGATCGCCTTGAGCACGTAGGTGATGGCTTCTTCGTTGCTCTTGACGCGCGGGGCAAAGCCGCCCTCGTCACCGACGCTGGTCGAGAGTCCCTCTGCCGAGAGGATCTTCTTCAGCGCGTGGAAGGTCTCGGCGCCGGCCCGCAGCGCCTCACGGAACGTCGGCAGCCCGGCCGGCACGATCATGAACTCTTGGATCTCGAGTCCGCTGTCGGCGTGCATGCCCCCGTTGATGATGTTCATGAACGGCGTGGGCAGCACGCGCGCCTGGGCGCCGCCGAGGTAGCGCCAGAGCGGCAGCCCGACCAGCTCGGCCGCGGCCCGCGCGGTCGCCATGGAGACGCCGAGGATCGCGTTGGCGCCGAGCTTCTTCTTGTTGTCGGTGCCGTCGACAGCGATCAACTCGGCATCGAGGATGCGCTGCTCTGTGGCCTCGAACCCTTCGACTGCAGGGCCGAGCACATCCAGCACGGACTCGACAGCCTTGAGCACGCCCTTGCCGCCATAGCGCTTCGCATCCTCGTCGCGCAGCTCGTACGCCTCGAACGCACCCGTCGACGCACCGGACGGGACCGCAGCACGAGCGACAGTGCCGTCATCGAGCAGCACCTCGACCTCGACGGTCGGGTTGCCCCGTGAGTCCAGAATTTCGCGGGCGCCGACTGCCTCGATCAAAGCCACGGGGGTTCTCCTTCAGTTTTTGTGCGGACAACAGTGGTGGATACAGCGTGGATGTCCGGTTGGAATCCTACTCGGGCCGGGTATCCCTCAGCTTGCGGCTCAGCTTGTCGCTCAGCTTGTCGCTCAGCTTGTCGCTCAGCTCGCGCTTCAGCTCGCTGCTCTGCTTGCTGCGATCGCCTTGAACTCGAGCCCCTCGATCGTCGCGCCCGCCCCGACGAACGCGTAGGCGGTGAACCCGTCGCGGGAAAGCTGGTCGAGCAGGGGGGCGAGGTTCTTGGGCCGGCGCACGAGCCGCACCCGCTGTCCCCGCGCGACGAGGGCGGACTGCAGGGCGACGAGAGCGGCGGGCTGCGCGGTGTCGTCGTAGACGAGAGCCGCGGCATCCCCGGCGCTTTCGCCCGGCAGCTCGACAAGGTCGACGATGCGCTCGAAGCCGAACGAGAAGCCCGCAGCGGGAACGTCGCTGCCCAGGAAGCGGCCGATCATGTTGTCGTAGCGTCCGCCGCCGCCGAGCGAATAACCGAGGCCCGGATGCACGACCTCGAAGATCGCGCCGGTGTAGTAGCCCATCCCGCGCACCAGCCACGGGTCGAACTGGATGAGCCGGCCACCATCCCCACGCGCGCCCTCCACGGCGAGACCGATCGCGGCAAGCTCGGCGACGGCCGCGGCATCCACCCCTTCGGGTAGCGCCTTGCGGATCGCGGCCTCACCGAACGACAGGAACTCCATGGTCATCGGCCGGCTGAAGAACGCCTCGAGCGCGCCGACCGGCGCATCGGGGAAGGCGCGCTCGCGCAGTTCGGCGATCACGCCGTCCTGGCCGATCTTGTCGAGCTTGTCGAGCGTGATGAGCACGGCATCGTGCTCCTTCGCCGGGAAACCGAGAATCGTCAACGCGCTCGTCAGCAGCCTGCGGTCATTCACCCGGATGCTGCATCCCTCGAGTCCGAGCGCGTCCAGGGTCGCGGCCGTCGCCGTGAGCAGCTCGACCTCTGCGATGGCCCCGGATTCCCCGATGATGTCGATGTCGCACTGCACGAACTGGCGGTACCTGCCCTTTTGCGGTCGCTCGGCCCGCCAGACCGGCGCGATCTGGATCGCGCGGAACACCGTCGGCAGTTCACCGTGGTGGCTGGCGTAGAACCGCGCTAACGGGACCGTCAGATCGAACCGCAGACCCAGGTCGGCGAGCTGCAACGGGTCGGCCGCGCTGTCCAGATCGTCTTTCGTCAGGGCTCGCTTCATGACCGCGAATGCAAGCTTTTCGTTGTCCCCGCCGAGCCCGGCGTGCAGTCGATCGCTGTCTTCCATAACCGGAGTTTCAATCTCATCGAAACCACGAGCAGAATAGGTGCGACGGATGACCCCGAGGACGCGGTCACGGCGGGTCTTGTCAGCGGGAAGGAAGTCGCGCATGCCGCGAGGCGGATTGACAGCAGAAGCCATGCCACGATTCTCTCAGCACAGCGCCGCCACCGATTTGCCCATTTCTGCGGCGAGCCGTTCTGCCCCCATCCGGGGTACACTGGCTCTGCAGTCGGCGAAAGTCCGAACGTCGACAGACATCATCCTGGGGGGTGTGCCGTGCACACTTCTCGCTCGACGAACCGGCGGATCGGGTAAAACCGTCGGTTCCACGGGCACGGTGGCTCTCACGCGCGTTACGCGCTGAGGAGTGCCGTGTCCACAGGTGCCCTCTCCATTCGGGTTGGGGAGGGCACCGCCCGTTCTGTTGTTCCCTGCTCGGCCGCCCTGCGCGGCTCGACCCTTTTGCGCGGCCGGCGCTGCCCGGTCGGGCCTGCCCTACTCGGCGGTGCCTTTACTCGGCGGTGCCGATGACGCCCGCGTCGCTCGCCAGCTCGACCTCGTGATCGCGGATCTCGGACTGCAGTTCCCGCAGCGCCGATCGTAGGGCTCGTTCCGAGTCGAGCCCGTTTGCTTTCGCGGATGCCACGATCGCCAGCAACAGCGGACCGAGCTCGTCCTCGCTTGTCACGTTGACCCCGCCGGGTTGCGTCGCGTCGATGAGGCCGACCTTGTGCGCGCGACCGAGGAGCTTGTCGGCGAGCGCGAGTGCGGGCATCCCTTGCGGTATGCCGTCGAGCACACTCGTGCGGTGCGGTTTCTCGACAGTCTTGAGGCGGTCCCAGTTCTCCATGACTGCGTCCGGGGTGTCGGCGACCGCGTCGCCGAACACGTGAGGATGCCGGCCGATCATCTTCGCGGTCATGTGTGCTGCGACATCCTCGAGGGTGAACAGGCCGGCTTCGGCGGCGATGTCCGAATGGAAGATGACCTGGTAGAGCACGTCGCCGAGCTCTTCGATGAGCTCGTCTTTGTCGCCGCTCTCGATCGCGTCGACGAGCTCGTAAGTCTCCTCGATGAGGTACTGGACGAGGGATTCGTGGGTCTGGTCGCGATCCCAGGCGCAGCCGCCCGGAGCTCGCAGCCGCTGCAGCACGGCGACAAGTTCGTCGAGCTGGGGATTGGGCGGGGTTTCTCGGGGGGTGGATGCGGCGGCAGCCTGGGTCATGTCGTCCATCTTTGCACCGGGGCGTTGGTGGCGCGGCTGGAGCGAGCGGCACGGACGGCTCAGCCGAACAGCTGCGTCCAGTAGATCCCGTACGAGCCGCCGTAACCGACGCCGACGCCCAGTCGGGTGAGCGAGCAGTTCAGGATGTTCGCCCGATGGCCGGGGCTGTTCATCCAGCCGTCCATGACCTCGGCCGCGCTACCCTGCCCGGCGGCGATGTTCTCGGCGTGGGCGCTCAGGCCGGCGGCGGCCGCGCGCTGGAACGGGTCAACCCCCTCGGGCGTCGTGTGGGAGAAGTAGTCGCGTGCCGCCATGTCCGCGCTGTGCGAACGCGCGACGCCGGCGAGCCCCTCGTCCCAGGCGAGTGCCGCGCATCCGTTGGCCGCTCGCTGCTCATTGACGAGCGCAAGTACCTCGCCCTCCGCGGGATCCGACGCGGGCTCCGGAGCCGGAGCAGGCTCGGCGGGGGGCGCTTCGATCGGCGGTGCCGACGTGGGGGTCGGTGTCGCGGTCGGCAGGGCGGGGAGACTCGTGACGTCCTTGTCGCGACCCGGTGAACCGGTCGCGGGGGTCGGTGGCACGGGCTCGGCAGCGGCGAACAGGACACCGAGCGACCCGACGGCGAGCATGGCCGACGTGACCGCGATGACCAGCGTGCGGCGTTTCATCCGGTCGAGTGTACGCGGCGCTCCTGAGACGCCAGGGGCCCCGAGCTGCTGCTTACTACGTGGCCGATTCGCCGAAGGCGAAGCGACGGCCCCGGGGCCACCGCCTTCTGCGGGTAGATCGTGACGCCCCGCGCGAGGTCGTCGACATAGCCGGCGATCTTCCGCGCCCAGGTCTCGGGGCGCTTGAAGACTCCTTTGTCGAGCCGGATCAGTCGTCTAGCTTCGACCGCGTACTGCCATTGCTGGGGGCGTGCGCGGCTGCGGTTGGGCCGAGGGCGCGGAGGCGCGGCGCGGGCGCCCAGCCCTTTCGTCAGTGGGCGTGCTCGAGTTCCCTGTTGGGCGCGCGCATGAGTTGTTTCCAGGCGGGGCTTTTGGATTGCATGAGCACGGGCGTTTGGGTGGGGTCGATGTCGGGTGGCGGCACGAGCCAGTATTCGCCGTCTTTCAGGAAGATCTCCCAGTGGTTGTTGTGGAAGAGCAGGTGGTGATGTCGGCAGAGCAGGATCGCGTCGACCATGTTCGTTTCGCCGCCGTCGCGGCCCCAGTGTTTGATGTGGTGCACTTCGGTCCAGGACGGTGGGCGGTCGCAGTTGGCGCGGCATCCCCCGTCCCTGACCGCAAGGGCACGACGTTGGGCACGGCTGTGGAGCCGCTGGTCGCGACCGAGGTCGAGGGGCTGGCCCGAGGAGTCGAAAACGAGGGTTCCGATGGTGGCGGTGCACAGCATCCGCTCGACGGTTTCCATCGAGACCGGGTCGGCCTGGCCTTCGATGTGCCCGTGGCCGACCCCATGCTGCAGTGTTTCGGCGGTGACCAGGACGGTGACGACGGGCGCCCCGGTGCCCAGCAGTTGGGAATCGTCTGCGTCGGCGCCGTGGCGCAGCAGTTCAAGGAACACGTCGGAGGCCAGTTGCTCGGTGCTACGCGGGTCGGACAGGATCCGATCGACGGTGGCATCTTCGGAGGGTGCGAAGCGTGGCCCACCGCGGCGCGGAGAGGTGGCCCTGTCGTAGAGGTCGGCGGCGACAGCAGCGGACTCCGGATCCAGCAGCCAGGTCAGCCGACCCATGCCGTCGGGTTGCCGGCTGAAACGCAGTGACCTGCGGTCGCGGCGCTCACGTTCCCGGTCGGCGATGCCCGCCTCGTCGAGCTCATCACGCAACTCCCGGGCCCTGCGGAACAGGCGGTCGGGGTCGAGAGTTGTCGCCTGGGTGCATAGGTCAGCCGCGGCATCCGCCAGCGCGACTGCGGTCACCCCGTCAGCCGGTGCACCCAGCCCGGTGCGGATCGCGTCGGCCGAGGCGATTGGTAGAGTGCCCGCTGTGATCGCGGCGGACAGCGGCAGCAGCCACGGCTCGGTGGGGGTGGCGGTATCTGTGGCCTCCCGGACCATCCGCCCAATGCGCACAGCGGTGGACGCGTCCCGCCCGGTGGAACGGGCGGTGACCCGGACCAGTTCTTCGGGGGTGCGGTAGCCGGCGCGCTGCGCGAGGCCGTCATGACCCAGGGTGGCGGCGGAGCGATAAGCGATCTCGCCGGCCAGGACGACGGCGTGGGCATCCACCAGTTGACGCTCGAGACCGGCCAGGCGGTTCAGCTCGAGCAGGGTCGTATCGTCGAGGGTGCGGTAGTCAGCGACATCCTTCGACACCCGACCCAGCGCGTCGAGCGCCGCGGCGAAAGTCGCGGGGAGGGCGTCGGTGGTGGGCATACAACAATTTTCCCACGTCGAACATATGTTCGAAAGGGGAAACCCGCGATTTTGAACAAGTTTTTCAAATTCGTCCTGTGGAGGAGAGGACGCGGCCCGAAGACGCGGGCCGAGGAGAGAACGCGGGCCCGAAGACGCGCGCGGAGGAGAGCAGGCCAGCGGAGACCTACTCCCCCAACCCCGACGCCAGCCGCGCCCAGTAGTTGACCTGCGCGATTGTCGTCGCGAGCACGACGAGCTCGCGCGGCGTGAACGCGGCGGCCATCCGCGCCCCAAATGCCGGCGGGATGCTGAGCGGCGTCGCCGAGGCGAGCCGTGCGTACTCGATCGCGAGTTGCTCGCGAGAAGAGAAGGAGTCAAGAGACCGCCCCTGCACAGCCTCCAGTTCCGCGGACGACATCACAGATTCCCAGCCGAGGGAGTTCAGCCCGATGCAGAACGGACAATTGACAGTGAACGAGACGGCCATGCGCACGAGTTTGAGCATCCGCTCGTCCAGTCGTCCATCGTGGTGCGCGACGAGCGCCTCGAGCAGCGCCGAGCTGACGGCTGCGCGCGGGTACCAGGCGAGCAGTTGCGCGGGCAGCAGCTCGCGGCCGGCGCGGCGCTGGGCGATCGATAGTCCGAGACGGAGGTACCACGGCATGCGCGGCGGAGGAGCAATGAACGCGGTCACGACCCAATGATGCGCCACACTCCTGCCATGCGGGTGGCAGTCGTTCTCGCGGTTGTGGCGGCGCTGGCGGTCGGGCTCTTCGTCGGGTCCCGGTACCCGGCGCAGCCGGCGACCCCAGCCGCGAATGGCGCCCAACAAAGCACGACCAGCACGACCAGCACGACCAGCACCAGCAGCACGGGCATCCCCGCCTCCGCCACCGAGGCGACGATCGAGTACGTGTACGACGGCGACACGCTCTTCCTCACCGATGGCCGCAAGGTGCGCCTCCTCGGCATCAACACGCCGGAGATCGGCGACAACCCCGAGTGTTGGGGAGACGAGGCGACGGCGCTGCTCAGGCAACTCCTCCCCGAGGGCACTCACGTCTGGGTTCTCCCCGACATCGATCCACTCGACAAATACGGCCGCTCGCTGCTGTTCATCTATCGGGATGACGCGACGAACATCAACCTCGAACTGCTCAGGCAGGGCGCCGCCGAAGTGGAGATGTACGCGCCCAACCTCCTGTACCAACAGGACGTCGAACAAGCCGAAGCGCAGGCCCGGGCCGCGAATGTCGGTATGTGGGCCTCATGCTAGGCACGTGACACAAACACGGGACGACGCGCTCGCGATCCTCAGGACGCTCGTCGGGCGCCCCGACGCCGACTTCCACGAGGGACAGTTCGAGGCGATCAGCACCCTCGTCGACGAAGGCAACCGCGCGCTCGTCGTGCAGCGCACCGGTTGGGGCAAGTCGGCGGTCTACTTCATTTCCACACTGCTGCTCCGCCGGCGGGGTGCTGGGCCGACCTTGCTGGTCTCACCGCTGCTGGCGCTGATGCGTGACCAGGTCGCTGCGGCAGCGCGGGCCGGTGTCCGCGCCGTGGCGATCAACTCCG
>JAODLY010000049.1 GCA_025464445.1 Rhodoglobus sp.
TCGAGATCGCGGCTCGTCGTGCCCTCCCGCCGCGCTCTGTCGAGGGCGCGGCTGACCTGGCCCGCGATCTCGTCCTCCCCCACGACTACTGACTCGAGCCCGCTCGTGACGGCGAACAGGTGCGCAGCGACATCCGGCCCGTGGTGCACGGTGATGCCCGCGCGCAGCTGCTCGGTGGGAACGCCGCTCGCCTCGCTGAGGGAGGCGAGCACGGATTCAACGGCGACGGCGGTGGCCGCGGTGAGTGGCTCGTCGATGTCGAGGTAGGCCTCGAACCTGTTGCAGGTGGCCAGAACCACGGCCCCGGTGAGGAACGCCGTGGAGTCGAGAAGGGCCGCGGTTGCCTCGGGTGCCACGAACGACAGCTTTTCGAGTAGCTCGAAGCTCGCGTTGCCGTGGTTCGAGCTGAGGCACAGGAGCACGACCTAATGTTAACCCCGTGATTTTGCCATCCGACCATCCGCTCGTCGACGGCCGCACGGCCACCTCGAATCTCGTGCGCGCCTACCGCGGCGACCGCCCGGAGGTGACCCCCGTGTGGTTCATGCGGCAGGCCGGGCGCTCGTTGCCGGAATACCGGCGACTCCGCGAGGGCACCGAGATGCTCGAGGCCTGCCTCAATCCGGTGCTCGCGAGTGAGATCACGCTGCAACCGGTGCGCCGCCACGGAGTCGATGCGGCGATCTTCTTCAGCGACATCGTCATCCCGGTCGCCCTCGCCGGGGTCGACGTGCAGATCGTGCCGGGCAAGGGCCCGGTGATCGCCAGCCCGATCCGCAGCGCCGCGGATGTCGCTGCGCTGCGCCCCCTCGACCCCGCGACCCTTGCGCCCGTCGCGGAGGCCGTCGCCCGAGCGGTCGCCGAGCTCGGGTCCACGCCGCTCATCGGGTTCGCGGGAGCGCCGTTCACTCTCGCGTCGTATCTCGTCGAGGGCGGACCGAGCAAGGACCAGCAGCGCGCACGCACCCTCATGTACTCAGACCCGCAAACCTGGGCCACGCTTCTGAACTGGTGTGCGGATGTCGCGGGCGAGTTCCTCAAGGCCCAGGTGCTGGCCGGCGCCTCGGCCGTGCAGCTCTTCGACTCCTGGGTGGGATCCCTCTCCGAGCAGCAGTACGTGCGCCGGGCGGCACCCCACTCCAAGCGCGCCCTCTCCCACCTGCGGGGGCTCGACGTGCCCAAGGTGCATTTCGGGGTGGGCAGCGGCGAGCTGTTGAAGGCAATGCACGGCATCGGCGCCGACGTCATGGGAGTCGATTGGCGCATCCCGCTCGACGTCGCAGAGGACCGGCTGGGTGGTGGCGTTCCGCTGCAGGGCAACATCGACCCGGCCCTGCTCGGCGCACCGGCGCATGTGCTCGAGGCGCATGTGCGCGATGTCATGGAGCGCGGCCTCGCCGCGCCGGCCCACGTCGTCAATCTCGGACACGGTGTGCCTCCCGATACGAACCCCGATGTGCTGACCCGCATCGTCGAACTGGTTCATGGTGCCTGACTTCGCTGTCATCGGCGGTGGCATCGCGGGGCTAGTCGTCGCGCGCCGTCTCGCGATGGCGGGGCGAAGCGTCACGCTGCTCGAAGCCTCCGACCACCTCGGCGGCACCGTGCTGCGGCACGAGGTCGGCGGTATCGACCTGGATGCCGGCGCCGAGAGTTTCGCGACCCGCGGTGGCAGCGTGGCGGCCCTCGCCACCGAACTCGGGCTCGGCAACGACATCGTCACGCCGTCCGCTGCGGGAGCGTGGCTGCAACCGGTCTCCGGCCCGGCGGTTCCGCTCCCGGCCACGAGCCTGCTCGGCATCCCCGGGGTGCCGCTGGCCTCCGACGTGATCGCTGCCGTGGGCCTGGGCTCTGCCCTGCGCGCCCAACTCGACTCGGTGATCCCACACCTCGTGGCCACGAAGTCGCTCACGCTCGGGGCGCTCGTCCGCCGCCGGATGGGCAACGGTGTGCTCGAGAAGCTCGTCGCCCCCGTCGTTCACGGCGTGCACTCGATGCATCCCGACGAGCTGCCCCTCGACCGCGCGGCCCCCGGCCTGCGCGCCGCGCTCGCGCTGCACGGGTCACTCGCGGTGGCGGTGCGGTCGATGCGGGAGGCGGCACCCGCGGGATCCGCGGTGCAGGGGATCAGGGGCGGGGTGTGGCGTCTCGTGACGGAACTCACGGCGGACCTAGAGACGTACGGCGTGCAGGTAGAGCTCGGCCGGCGGGTCACCTCGGTCGACGGGCTTGACGGCACTGTCGTACTCACGACCCCTTTAGAAGAGCCGCCCGGCCGGACTGTGGTGCTCGCCACACTCGTCGTCGATGCGCCGGAGCTGGATGCCGCGCCGCGCGGTTCCGGCGTGCTCGTCGCCCAGGGCGCCGCCGGCATCCGGGCTCGGGCTCTCACGCATGCCACGGCCAAGTGGCAGTGGCTGCGCGAACGGGCGGACGGCCACCACGTGCTGCGCCTCTCGTACGAGGTCGAGCCGGAAGACCTGGCGGCCGTCGCACGGCAGGACGCGGAAGCGCTCCTCGGGGTGAAACTCGACCGGGTCATCGACTTCGCCCGCGTGCAATGGCTGCGGCCCGAAGCCGGTACGGCGGCGGATGTCGGCGAGACGGTAGCCGGCTCCGGGCTCGCAGGGATCGTGGCGCAGGCCGAAGCGCACGCAGCGGGTCTCCTGGCGGCCGACTGATCGAGCCTGCAGCGCTGTCGGAATCCCCCTCGAAAGTCCAGAAATTACGTCGGGCGGCGAAATAATCGCAAGAAGTGGAGTTTCGAGTGCCCTGAGCGCAAGAAGCCTTCCCGGCGAAGTCCCGGCTGTTCATGGGCGAGGATAGAAGCATGAGCGACAGCGCTGACACCCGGCCGCCGGCTCTCGGTTACGCACTCTGGGCCGTGCTCCACCGGGATCCCACCTGGCACGGTGGTGCACCCGACCTGGCACCGGCTGTCGCCGCGGTCGAGAAAGCTGGCGTCACCATCCGAGGCTTCTACGACGTCTCATCGATGCGCGCGGATGCCGACCTCATGATCTGGCTGCACGGCGAAGTCCCCGAGAAACTCCAGTGGGCCCTCCGCGAACTGCGCCGCGCGCTGCCCGGCCTCCTGCCGACCTGGAATGTCATGGGCGTGCACCGCGACGCCGAGTTCACCGCCAACCACCTGCCGGCATTCATGCGCGGCAAGGAGCCCGAAGCCTGGCTGACCGTCTACCCCTTCGTGCGCTCCTACGACTGGTACCTGCTGCCCGACGAGGAGCGCCGCGCGATGCTCGGCCAGCACGGCCGCAAGGGCGCGGAGTACACGCAGGTGCTCGCCAACACCGTGGCAGCGTTCGCGCTCGGCGACTACGAGTGGATCCTCGCGCTCGAGGCGCCTGAGCTTGTCGACCTCGTGGACCTCATGCGGCACCTGCGCCAGACCGAGGCACGGCGGCATGTGCGTGAAGAGGTGCCGTTCTACACCGGTCGCCGCGTCGGTCTCGACGAGATCGCCGAGGTGCTGTCGTGACCGCCGAGTCCCCCAGCGGTAACTCGCCGGTCATGGGAGCGACCGCGGCGGCAAGCACCGGCGCAGAACATGTCGAGCAAGCCGTCGCCTACGACGCGATCCTGCTTGCCAGTTTCGGCGGTCCGGAGGGGCAGGACGACGTCATCCCCTTCCTGCGCAACGTGACCCGCGGCCGCGGCATCCCTGAGGAACGTCTCGAAGAGGTGGCCCACCACTACCGGGCATTCGGCGGGGTGAGCCCGATCAACGGCCAGAACCGCGAGCTCAAGGCGGCGCTCGAGGCCGAGCTCGCCCGCCGCGGCATCGACCTGCCGGTGCTGTGGGGCAACCGCAACTGGGAGCCGTACCTGAGCGGCGCCCTCATCGAGGCGAACGAGCGCGGCTTCACGAAGCTCCTGGCGATCGGCACGGCGGCGTACTCGTCGTATTCGAGCTGCCGCCAGTACCGCGAGGACTACGCGATCGCCCTCGAAGAGACCGGCCTCGGCGATGCAGGTAAAAACGGCAGAATCCAGATCGACAAGGTGCGGCAGTTCTTCGACCACCCCGGTTTCGTCGAGCCCTTCATACAGGGCGTCCGCCAGGGACTTCGGGATGCCGCGGCTCGCGGTATCGCTCCAGAGCAGACCCACGTGCTCTTCTCCACCCACTCGATCCCCACCGCCGACGCGGAGCGTTCCGGTCCCGCCGGCAACGCGTACCAGGCCCAGCACCTCGCGGTCGCAGCCGTCGTGATGCGCGCTGTTTCTGAGACGTGGGAAGAGAGCGGTATCGACGGGACCCTGACCCCGTGGGACCTCGTGTACCAGTCCCGCAGTGGCCCGCCGTCGCAGCCGTGGCTCGAGCCCGACGTCAACGAGCGCATCGCCGAACTCGCGGCCGAGGGTGTCAAGGCCGTGGTGATCGTGCCGCTCGGCTTCATCTCCGACCACATGGAAGTGAAGTGGGACCTCGATACGGAGGCCATGGCGACCGCAGAGGAGCATGGCATGTTCGCGGTGCGGGTGCCGACCCCAGGCGTGCACGAAGCCTTCGTCGGCGGCCTGGTCGACCTCGTGCTGGAGCGCCGTGACGGCATCCCGACAGCCGATCGGCCGCACCTCACCGAGCTCGGCCCCTGGTACGACGTGTGCCGTCCGGGATGCTGCGAGAACGTGCGCCTCGGCTTCAAGCCCGCGCTGGCCGGGTTGGCCCCATGAAAATCGGCACGCGCGGCAGCGCCCTCGCGCTCGCCCAGACGAATACCGTAGCGAGCGCCTTGGCCGCGAAATCCGGCGTGGCACCGGAGATCATCACGATCTCCACCGAAGGGGACAGGTCGACCGAATCGCTGGCATCCCTCGGCGGCACCGGCGTGTTCGCGAGCGCGCTGCGTGACGCACTCATCAAAGGCGAGGTGGATGTCGTCGTCCACTCCCTCAAAGACCTCCCGACAGCACCGCACCCCGGCTTGGTCATCGCCGCCATCCCGAAACGCGTGGACGCCCGCGATGCGCTCTGCGCCCGCGACGGGCTCACGCTCGACACCCTCCCCGAAGGCGCGCGCGTCGGCACCGGTTCCCCCAGGCGGGCGGCACAACTGCGGGCACGGAGAGAAGACCTCGAGGTGCTCGACATCCGCGGCAACGTGGACACCCGGCTCGGCAAGGTCGACAGCGGCGAGTACGA
The DNA here is from genome assembly GCA_025464445.1 of Rhodoglobus sp. Lineage (GTDB taxonomy): Bacteria > Actinomycetota > Actinomycetes > Actinomycetales > Microbacteriaceae > Rhodoglobus. The sequence goes on from JAODLY010000049.1 coordinate 5,168, forward strand.
CGCGGTGATCCTCGCGGCAGCAGGCCTCGGCCGGCTCGGCCGGCTCGATGCCGTCACGGAGTACCTCGACCTCGACGGCTGGCCAACGGCACCGGGCCAGGGCGCGCTGGCGATCGAGGTGCGGGTAGGTGACGAGAAACTCGTGAAGGCACTCGAGCACGCGACATCCCGGATTGTCGTCGAGGCCGAGCGGCAGACCCTCGCGCTACTGGAGGCGGGATGCTCCGCCCCGATCGGCGCCCATGGTCTCATCGAGGACGGCATGCTCTTCCTCTCGGCGCGCGTCTATGGACCCGACGAATACATCACGAGTTCGCACGCCCTCTATGTCGCTGACACGGATGACCCGGCGGGTGAGGTCGCCGCACGGGTCGCGAAGGAACTGCTCGACCTCGGTGCTGGGAGACTGATGTGATCGACCGACCCCGCCGGCTGCGCGCCACCCCGGCCATGCGACGCCTCGTCGCCGAGACGCGATTGCACCCCGCCGAGCTGATCCTGCCGATGTTCGTGCGCGAGGGCACGCCCGAAGCCCTTCCGATCTCGTCGATGCCCGGCGTCGTGCAGCACTCCCTGGATTCGATGAAGCGCGCGATCGCCGAGGCCGCAGAACTGGGCATCGGTGGCGTCATGCTGTTCGGGGTTCCCGAGCACAAGGATGCCGTTGGCAGCGGCGCGACGGACCCGCACGGCATCCTCAACGTCGCCACGCGCGCGGCCGTCGCCGAGGCCGGGGACGCGCTCGTCGTGCAGACCGACCTCTGCCTCGACGAATTCACCGACCACGGCCACTGTGGCGTTGTCTCGACAAGCTCGACCGGCGAGGTCTACGTCGACAATGACGCCTCGCTGTTGCGCTACCGCGACATGGCCCTCGCCCAGGCGGACGCCGGGTCACAACTGCTCGGGCTCAGCGGCATGATGGACGGCCAGGTCGCCGCCGTGCGCTCGGTGCTCGATGAGAACGGCCACGCCGACACCCCCATACTCGGTTACGCCGCGAAATACGCTTCGGCGTTCTACGGGCCGTTCCGTGAAGCGGTGGCCTCGTCGCTCACCGGTGACCGCAAGACCTACCAAATGGATCCGGCGAACCGCAGGGAGGGCGCGCGGGAGATCCTGCTCGACGTCGAGGAAGGCGCGGACATCGTCATGGTCAAGCCCGCGATGAGCTACCTCGACGTGCTCGCGGATGCCGCCGCATCCAGCCCGGTTCCGGTCTGGGCATACCAGGTGTCCGGGGAGTACGCGATGATCGAGGCCGCCGCAGCGAACGGCTGGATCGACAGGCGCCGCGCGATCGAGGAGTCCGTCGTCTCGATCCGGCGGGCGGGCGCCGACGCGGTGCTCACCTACTTCGCAGTGGAGCTGGCCCGTTGGCTGGCCGGGCCCACGCTGCCGGTTCCGCCGCGCCGCGGAGCGGTGTGACCGCCGTGCGGCCGGGAAGCAACGACGAAGCCTTCGCCCGCGCGAAGGCGGTGCTGCCCGGCGGGGTGAACTCGCCGGTGCGGGCCTTCGGCTCGGTGGGCGGCACGCCGCTCTCGCTCGTCTCCGGTCGCGGCGCATACGTGACCGATGTCGAGGGACGGGAGTACGTCGATCTGGTCGGCGCGTGGGGCCCAGCGCTGCTCGGGCACGCGCATCCCGCGGTGATCGCAGCCGTGCGGGATGCCGCGGCGAAGGGCCTCGGCTTCGGCGCATCCACCCCGGGTGAGACCGAACTCGCCGAGCTCGTCATCGGCAGGGTTGGACACCTCGTCGAAAAACTGCGCCTCGTCTCCACAGGCACCGAGGCGACGATGACCGCCATCCGGCTCGCTCGCGGCGCGACCGGCCGCGACCTGCTCGTGAAGTTCGCCGGCCACTACCACGGGCACTCGGATGGGCTGCTAGCCGAGGCGGGCTCTGGCGTTGCGACGCTCGCGATGCCGGGCTCGGCTGGGGTACCCGCCGCGGTGGCGGCGCAGACCATCGTCATCCCGTACAACGATCTCGGGGCCATCGAGAAGGTATTCGGGGAACACGAGATCGCGGCGGTCATCGTCGAGGCGGCCGCGGCGAACATGGGCGTCGTGCCGCCCGAGCGGGGGTTCAACGCCGAACTCACCCGGATCGCGCACGATCACGGCGCCCTCGTGATCCTTGACGAGGTGCTCACCGGATTCCGCGTCGGCCCCGCCGGATGGTGGGGTCGCGACACGAGCTACCTCCCGGACCTGGTCACCTACGGCAAGGTCATCGGGGGCGGCCTACCGCTCGCGGCCCTCGGTGGCCGTACCGAACTCATGGACCTGCTCGCGCCGCTCGGCCCGGTGTACCAGGCCGGCACCCTGAGCGGCAACCCGGTCGCGGTCGCCGCAGGCCTCGCCACTCTCAATGCGGCGGAGGCGGACACCTACGCCGCCATCGACCGGGCCGCCGAACGTATCTCCTCCGCGCTCGGCGCAGCACTGGCGGCTGAAGGCGTCGGCCATTCCATCCAGCGGGCCGGCAACCTGTTCTCTGTCGCTTTCCGGTCTACCCCACCGCGGGACTACGCCGGGGCCAGGGCGCAGGATGCGTTCCGCTACCCGCCGTTCTTCCACGCGATGCTCGACGCCGGTGTATCCCTGCCGCCGAGCGTGTTCGAAGCCTGGTTCGTCTCGGCTGCGCACGATGATGCGGCGCTGGACCGCATCCTCCATGCCCTGCCCGCCGCGGCCAGGGCCGCTGCCGCAGCCGGCTGACTCTCATCCGGAAAGATTCATGCTGCAAACGGCATGAATTGCGGAAGAATGGACTTTACTCGCGCCGATGACGCCGCGTAATCCCCCAACGCAGCGATTGCCATCTCGGCTGGCTGGTCTAAGTTGGAATTGAGCACAACGAATTGGAGCGCCCCATGAAAGGCAAGATCCTCCTGGTGGTCGGTGTGGGCATCGGCTACGTTCTCGGCACCCGCGCGGGCCGCGAGAAGTACGACAAGATGAAGGCAGCTGTTGAGAAGCTGTGGAATGACCCGCGCGTGCAGAAGCAGGTCGACAATGCCCAGGACTTCGTGAAGGACAAGGCTCCGGATGTCGCGGAGTTTCTCGCAGACGGCGCCAAGAAGGTCGTCTCCCAGGTCTCCGGCTCGAAGGCGCCGGCCAAGAAGCCGGCCGCGAGATCCACCGCCAAGCCGGCGTCGAAGTCAACGACCGCGAAGTAGGCGGACGTGTCTTCCCCGCATCTGGCGGGCGCAGTGGGTGAGCCGCGAAAGCGCTCGCTCTTCACGCTCATCGGCGATGTCCCCGGCCTGATCACCCAGCTCATCCGGGATGAGCTCGAGCAGCTCAAGCAGGAGATTCTCGGCAAGCTCAAGCACGCGGGAATCGGCGTCGGCCTGCTCGTTGGGGCCGGGGCGTTCCTGTTCTTCGCGATCGGGGTGCTCGTCGCCGCCGCCATCCTCGGGCTGGCCACAGTGCTGCCCGCCTGGGCCTCGGCGCTCATCGTGGGCGGTGGCCTGCTCGTCATCTCGGTGGTCCTCGTGCTGGTCGGAGTTGCCAACCTGCGTAAGGGGGCGCCGGCTCCCACCCAGACAATCAAGAGCGTCAAACAAGACGTCAACGCCATCAAAGGCATAGGAAAGCGAGCGAAACCATGAGCTCCAGCATCGAATCACGAATCGCCACCAGCCGCGCCGACCTCGAAAACACACTCGACGCGATCGAGGACAAGCTCAACGTGCCCAAGCGGGTCAGTGAACTGGGGAGAAGGGTCAGTTCCTCGTACGAGGCCAACCCGCTTCCCTGGATCATCGGCGCAACAGCCGCCGCCATCGCGGTCGCCGGGATCATCGCCTGGGCGATCCTCAGCGACGACGATTAGTCGCCGCCGATTCGCGCCAGCCTCCCCGGGCGGGGGAAGATAGGCGCATGGCAGCCAAACCGCTGGGCGGTTGGCGCGTGCTGGTACCCCGAGGCGGCAAGTGGGGTGACGGCATCGCGGCAACCCTCAGGACCTTCGGCGCGATACCCGTCATCGCGCCCATGATCAATTTCGCGAGCGCGGACGACGGTCCGGCTCTCGCGAACGCTCTCCACGAATTGCAGGACGGCCAGTTCGATTGGCTGGTCATCACGAGCGCCACGACGGTCGACGTCTTCACTGGCCTGGGCGTGAGCATCCCGCCTGCCACCAAGATTGCGGCGGTCGGCGAGACAACAGGTGCAGCGCTCGCGCTCGCGGGCTATCGTGTCGACTTCGTGCCGGTCGCTGACAATTCCGCCCGCGGGCTCGTGAAGGAGTGGCCGAAGTCGGAGATCAGCGGCAGGGTACTCGTTCCGCAGTCAGACATTGCAGAGCCCAACCTCGTGACGGGCCTCGGCAAGCTCGGCCTCGATGTCGAGTTCGTCGCGGCATACCGCACGGTCGGGGTGCCCGTCTCAGATGCGGTGCTCGCGGATGTCGCATCCGGTCGCATCGGGGCGATCCTTGTCAGTTCGGGCTCAGTCGCACGGCAGATAGCCGCCCAGCTCGCACCGCTGCCGGAGGCGACCCTCGTCGCCTGCATCGGGCCGCGCACGGCCTTCGACGCGCGCGCGGCGGGACTCACCGTGGACGTCATCGCGGAAGACCGCTCGGCCGACTCCCTCGTTGCGGCCCTTGTCGAGCACGCCGTGCGGGCGCCGCGGCCGGACTAGCCGCCGCTAACCGAGTGCGATCGCGAGTGCGAGGAACAGGATTCCGAGCAAGGGTGCGACACCCTGGATGGCCGCCGACCGCGCGAGCCTGGGCGACGAGGTGATGAGCACGAGGGCAGCGAGGGCCATGCTGCCCGCGGCGAAGAGGGCGAGCGCGAAGCCGGCCTGGGCCAGGTTGCCCGAGCCGATCATGATCAGGCCGATGCCAGCGCCCACACCGAGGAAGACGTTGTAGAAGCCCTGGTTGTACGCCATCGGCTTGACGATCTCGGCCTCGGACTGCGACTTGAGCCCGAACAGCTTCCAGGTGGACGGCCTCGTCCACACGACGCTCTCGAGAAAAAAGATGTATAGGTGGATGAGCGCGGCGATCGCGATGAACACGGCACCGAGGATGAGAAATGCGCTGGTCATGGCGTCAGTGTCCCACGGATGCGGCGCCCGTTGCAGCATCCCGGCCCGGATCGAACGCGACGGCTCAAGCCCTGGTGTCGACGACTACGCGGCCGCGCACCTGACCGCCGAGAATGCGACCGGCGGCCGCGACCGCGCCGTCGAGCGGCACAGTCGTGGTGAGCGAGTCGAGCAGGCCCAGGTCGAGATCGGATGCCAGCCGGTCCCACGCTTCGAGCCGCAGGGCCCGCGGCGTGTTCACCGAGTTGATCCCCGCGAGGGTGACAGAGCGAAGGATGAACGGCATCACGCTGGCCGTGAGCGAACCGGATGCCGCGTTGCCGCAGGCCGCGACGAGGCCGCCGTACTGCACCTGGGACAACACGTTCGCAAGGATGTCGCCGCCCACGGTGTCCACCGCTCCGGCCCAGCGCTGGGATTGCAACGGCTTGCCCGGCGCGCTGAACTCGTCGCGGTGCAGCACGTCGGACGCCCCGAGTGAGCGCAGGTAGTCGTGTTCGGCGGGTCTTCCCGTCACGGCGGTGACCCGGTTGCCGAGCGCGGCGAGCAGCGCTATCGCGATCGAGCCCACTCCGCCCGCAGCGCCGGTCACGAGGATGTCGCCCTGCACCCTGGCCTTCTCGAGGGCGAGCACGGCAAGCATCGCCGTGAATCCGGCGGTGCCGACGGCGGCCGCCTGGGGCTGGGACATCGATGGTGGCACCGGGATCACCCAGTCCGCCGCGACGCGCGCACGTTCCGCGAGACCGCCGTGGTGGGTCTCCCCGAGACCGCAGCCGTTGACGAGCACGCGGTCGCCTGGCGTGCTCGCCTCTGACCCAGACGCGGTCACGACGCCGACCAGGTCGATGCCCGCGATGAGGCTAGAGGCGCGCACGATGCCCGGCCGGCCGGCGAGCGCGAGCCCGTCCTTGTAGTTGATGCTCGAGTGATCCACGTCGATCGTGACGTCGCCCGGCATGAGCGCGGCGTCGGTGAAGTCGGTCACAAGGTCGACCCGAGCCGCGGCATCCCCCGCCTCACTCGCACGCGAGACGCGGATCGCCCTCCACTGCTGCTCAGCCAAAGAGGATGGCAGCCTCCTCGTACCGGGATTCCGGCACGGTGTTGAGCTTGCCGAGGGCATCCTCGAAGGCGACGTGCGTGATCGATGTGCCGCTCAGCGAGACCATGCGGCCCCAGTGGCCGTTGATGACAGAGTCGACCGCGGCCATGCCGTAGCGGGTCGCGAGCACCCGGTCGTACGCGGTGGGCGTCCCCCCGCGCTGGATGTGGCCGAGCGTCGTCGCGCGGGTCTCCACGCCGGTGCGGGCTTCGATCTCGGGGGCGATGAGCTCGCCGATTCCGCCGAGGCGCGGCCGCCCGAACGCGTCGAGGCCGCGCTCGGAGTGGGCGTCATCCATGGAGTCCAGGTGGAAGCCCTCCGCCACGACGATCAGCGGGGCACGGCCGCGATCTTTCGCCGACTGCACCCAGGCGCAGATCTGCTCCATGCTCGTCTTCTGCTCTGGGATGAGGATTGCGTGCGCCCCAGCAGCCATGCCCGAGTGCAGGGCGATCCAGCCCACGTGGCGGCCCATGACCTCTGCCACCATGCAGCGGCCGTGGGAGTCTCCCGTCGTGCGCAGCCTGTCCATGGCATCGGTGGCGATCTGCACGGCGGTGTCGAAGCCGAACGTGTAGTCGGTGGCCGAAAGGTCGTTGTCTACAGTCTTGGGAACACCGACGATCTTGATGCCGGCATCCGTGAGCCTCTTCGCCGCGGCAAGGGTGCCTTCGCCGCCGATCGCGATGAGGGAGGTGACGCCGAGGCGCTCCATGTTCTCCCTGACCCGCTCGGCGCCGCCATCGCCATCGAAGGGGTTTGTGCGCGACGTGCCAAGGATCGTGCCGCCCTGCTTGCCGATGCCCTGGATGTCTTTGCGCTGCAGCGTCACGATGTCGCCTTCGACGACGCCGCGCCACCCATCGCGGAAGCCGACGAACTCCTCGTTGTAGATCTGGATGCCCTTGAGCACCGCGCCACGGATGACGGCGTTCAGCCCGGGGCAGTCGCCGCCACTGGTGAGGATTCCGATACTCATGGGTCTATCTTGCTCGAATCCACGCCTCGTCGTTGCACGGTCGGGATGGGTGCTGGGCGATAGAGTCAACCGATCTGCCCGGAACGCCCGGCGGCTCAAGAAAATCACAGGAGCGAACATGACTGCTGCAACACCAGCCCCGGCATCCAACGCGGGTAAGACACTCGGAGTCGTTGGACTCATTCTCAGCTTCTTCAGCGGCCCCCTCGGACTCATCGTGAGCGCCGTCGCGAAGTCGCAGTCGAAGAAGGCCGGCCTCAAGAACGGGCCGGCGACCGCCGGAATCGTGATCGGCCTGCTCTCCACGCTCGCGATCATCGGCATCATCGTCGCCGGAGTCGTCGCGGGCGCCAATGTCGCGGCACAGTGCGCCGACCTCGGCCCCGGCGTGCACGATCTCGGCAATGGCGTGACGGTCACCTGCGGCTAGTTCGCCGCCGATCACACGAGACGCCCCCGGTTCGCCGGGGGCGTCTCGTCGCTAGACTGCCTTCATCGCGAGTGCCCTCTTCACCGGCGGAGGAACCATGACAATTCTCAACGGCCAGCCGATCGGCGATCCAGCTCCGAAGCCACAGGTCACCCCGCAACCGTCCTCGCCATCCCCCAATACGCTCCCCGAAGCGCCGAACTACATGCTCGGGCTCATGAGCCTGATTTTCGCGTTCGCCTTTCCCATCGCGGGGCTCGTGATCGGTGCCATCGCGCTGAACCTCGCCCGGCGGGATGGATACCGGAACAGCCTGGCGCTCGCCGGCTTCGTGCTCGGACTCGTGTTCACGATCCTGATAGTCATCGCTGCGATTGTCGGGATCGTGCTCGGCGCAACGGTGTTCGGCAACCTCTTCCAGACCTGCCAACAGCTGGGCCCAGGGGTGCACGACTACAACGGGGTGACCTACACCTGCAGCTGAGCCTGGTGCTCCGCGCAGTGCACGGGTGACTCGGGGCAGCTGGCGCAGACCACGAGCTGCTCGCGGCACGCGAGGTCGTCGCAGTTCTGCATCCTGCTGGTCGGCTCGCCGCACAGTGCGCAGCGCCCGATGACCGCTGCATCGGCGCTGAACGTGACCGACATCCGGTTGTCGAAGACGTAGAGCGAGCCATCCCAGAGGCCACCATCGCCATATTCGGCACCGTAGGTCGCGATGCCGCCGTCCAGCTGGTACACCTCGCTGAAGCCCCTGCTGGTCATGAGCGACGAGAGGACCTCGCAGCGGATGCCGCCGGTGCAATACGTCACGATCGGCTCGTTCTTGAGGTGGTCGTATTTGCCGCTGTCGAGTTCGGCGACGAAGTCGCGGGTATTCGCGACATCCGGCACTATCGCATCGCGGAACCTGCCGATCTGCGCTTCGAACGCATTGCGGCCGTCGAAGAATGTGACCGGCCTGCTGGCCGCCAGCGTGTTGAGTTCGGTCGGGGTCAGGCGTGCACCGCCACCGACCACACCGGACTCGTCGACGATGAGTTCGCCGGGGGCGCCGAAACTCACGAGCTCGTCGCGCACCCTGACGCTCAGGCGAGGGAAGTCATCGCCTGCACCCTCGCTCCATTTGAAGTCGATCTCATGGAACGGCGCGAACTCGCGGGTCTTGCGGATGTACTTCTTCACAGCCTTGAGCTCGCCGCCGACGGTGCCGTTGATGCCGTCTTTCGACAGGATGATGCGCCCGCCGAGCCCGAGGGACTCGCACAGGTCGCGCTGCCAGAGCCGCACCGCCTCAGGGTCTTTGAGGGGCGTGAAGACGTAGAACAGCAGGATTTTGGGCACTACCACCCGGCAATGCTACGCGGGCGACAGTGCGGGCAGGGCCGGTAGCCGGAGGGTCGCCACGAGCCCACCCTCCGGGCGGGCAGCGACGTGGAGCTGGCCGCCGTGCGTCACAGCGATGCTCTCGACAATGGCGAGACCAAGGCCCATGCCATCGCGATCGCCCGCCTTCGTGCGGCTCGCATCGCCTCGATAGAACGGCTCGGTGAGCAGCGCGACGGTCGCCGGGTCGAGCAGTGCGCCGGTGTTCTGCACCTCGACCACTGCCATCCCGGCCTCCGTGCCGACCCGCAGCCAGAGTCTCCCCCCGCGGTAAGAATTGTGACGGATGCCGTTCTCCAGGAGGTTGCGCACCGCACGCCCGAGCAGCGCGGGGTCGCCCTCCGTAGAGGCAGCACCGATCGACGACTCGATGCGCACCTTCCGGGCCCGTGCGGCGTCCGCGAGCTCCTCGAGTTCGGACGTGGCAATGACGTCGAGCTGCACCGACTCGACATTGTCAAGGTGTGCCCGGCCTCGGGCGAGGGACAGCAACGCCGCAATGAGTCGCTCGCTCTGCAGGGTCGCGCGCAGTGCAGTGCGCAGTGCTGGCTCGAGCGCGGCGGGTACCGCCCCCTGCTCGAGCGGGATCTCGAGGGCAGTGCGGGTCGTGGTCAACGGCGTTCGCAGTTCGTGCGAGGCGTTCGCGACGAACCTGTCCTGGGCGGCGAACGCGAGTTGCAGCCGATCGAGCATGCCGTCGAACGTGTCGCCGAGCTCTTTGATCTCGTCGTCGGGGCCGGGCAGGTCGAGCCGCCTTCCGAGGTCGCGCTCGGAGATGTCCCGGGCGGCGGCCGTGACCTCGCTGATCCGATCCATCGACCTTCGCGCCAGCCAGAACGCGATCGCCGCCGCGACGCCTGCGAAGACGATGAGCATGACTATGGACCACACGAACAGCCCTCCGCTGACCTCGTTGGAGAGGAAGACGGACTGTTGGATCACAGCGCCGGTGGTCGTGTTCTTTGCCGCGCCACCCTGGATCCGCACCCCTTCAATGAATTGCGGGTCCCCTTGCGCCCCCATGACGGCGCACCCCGTCGGCACCGTCGGGCCCGACTCGCCCACGGGGGTCTCAGCGGAGCAACTGATCGTGGTGATGCGCATCGCGGTCGCGAACAATTGCTGCACCACCACGTACTGCACGGCAAGAAGTCCGGCCCCTGCGGCGATGAAGACGACGGTGATGATCAGGCCGAGGCGGGTGCGAAAACTCAACCGAAGCCGATTGCGGGTCATGGCTCTCCCATCCGGTAGCCGTGGCCCGGCGCCGACTGGATCAGGTCGGGCGCGCCGAGCTTGCGGCGCAGCGTGTGCACGACGACCTTGACGACACCCCTCGTGCGCTCGAGCGGTTCGTCCCAGACATCGTCGAGCAGCGCCTCGGCGCTGAGATATCCGCCGCCGGCGGACATCAGGCTCTCGAGCACGCCGAACTCCTTGAGGGTGAGCCGCACCGGTGTGCCGTCGCGCTCGGCGATGCGCCGGGACCGGTCGAGGCGTACGCCGGCCACTTCGAGCATCGCGCCCGAGTTGCCCGAACCGCCACGCCTGCCAAGCGCGCGGATGCGCGCGAGCAGTTCGAGATAGGCGAAGGGTTTTGCGAGGTAGTCGTCGGCACCCAGGTCCAGGCCTTCGACCCTGTCGCCGAGGGTGCCCGCCGCAGTGAGCATGAGGATGCGCGCCGGATAGTGCTGGGAGACCAGGGTGCGGCACACCGCGTCCCCGCCCAGCACGGGAAGGTCGCGGTCGAGCACTATCACGTCGACGTCCGCCGCCGCCGCGAGGGAGAGGGCGGCCGCGCCATCGCGCGCGACGTCGACGAGGTAACCCTCGCGGCGCAGGCCGGCAGCGAGGGTGTCGGCGAGGTCGGCCTCATCCTCGACAAGAAGCAGTCTCATGGCATCTCCATCGACTGAGCCTGCTGCGGCGCCGGTTAGCTGCCGGTTAGGTGCGGTCACACCGGTAGCAAACCACGGCATCCGTAGAACTGTCTGCAGAGTCGCGGATTCGCCGCGGCATCCTGAAGGGAATCCCCAAATGACCAGCCCAACATTGCACCGCGCGATGACGCTGCTCCCCCTGGCTCTCGCCGCGCTCGCGCTCGCGGGATGCACGGCGGCGCCGCCAGCGCCGAACAGCACGGCTTCCAACGACGCTGAGGCCGCGAAGTTCGTCGCCTGCCTCACGGCGCAGGGCCAGACGGCCAAAATCCTGGACTCCGGGCAGGTCGGCCTGCTCCTGCCGGATGGCGTCGGCCTGGACGCCGGCCCCGGCAAGGGGCCGACCACCTCCGGTGGCGGTGGCGGTGGCGATGCCGGGCCGTCGACGATCATGGTGATGCAGGACGCCGACGGCAGCTGGATGGCGGCCAACTCGGCCGACGGCTACCCGAGCGAGGGCGGCATGGGCGACGCCTGGACCGCCTGCGAAACCGAAGTGCCCGACTTCACGCAGCCGGACCCGAAGATCGATGGGGCGGACATCCGCACGATCACGAAAGACGACGTCGTCAAGGCGAGTCTTGCTTTCGCCAAATGCGCGCGCGACAACAGCTACGCGGATTTCGCCGACCCGGACTCCGAAGGCATGCTCTCATTTCCGCTGGGCATGACCGAAGACGAGTTCCGATCGCTGCTCCAGGCCTGCAGCGACAGCCTCGGAGATGTCGGTTTGCCGATCGCCCCCGCGTCCGCTGACTCATTCGACTTCGACTGGATGTCCATTTTGCAGGAGTTCGGCAACGGCAAGAACATGGTCAGTGGTGGCAGCGTAAGCGGCACCGGCCCGGAATCGGGCTCGAATTGAGCCGGCGGGTACTGGCCTGGACGATCACGCCAGTCGCGGTGTTGCTCGTCGCGGCCGGAGTGACCGCCGCGGTGTGGCAGCCATGGCGGTCCCCCGCTGGGACGGTGGCGGATGCCACGGCAGCGGTCACCGCAACCGCGGAGCGAACCACGCTGACCTCCGATCTCATCCTCAACGGCACGCTCAGCTACGGTGACGACGTGTCGCTGCCCGGTGGTCGCGGGACTGTCACCAGGCTGCCCAAGGCCGGCGATGTCATCGCTGTCGGGCAGGCGCTCTACGAGGTCGACGGCAGGCCGGTGATCGCCCTTCGGGGTGACAGGCCGTTCTGGCGCGATCTCAGCGATGGCATGACGGCAGGCTCCGACGTGCTGCAGCTGGAGCAGAATCTTGCCGCCCTGGGCTTCGGCGCCGACGTCACCGTCGACACCCAGTTCACCTGGGCCACAGCCTCGGCCGTGAAGGACTGGCAGGAGTCGCTCGGGCTCGAGCGCACCGGAGTCGTCGCGCTGGGGGACGTGATCGCTGTCGACGCGCCGTCTGTGCGTGTGGCATCGGTCACGGCGAAGCTCGGCGACCAGGGCGGCAGTCCGCTCACCTACACGAGCACCGTGCTCGGCGTTGTCGCCAAGCTCACCGACGCCCAGGCGAGGGAGATTCTTCCCTCAACACCGGTGACTGTGACGCTTCCCGACGGCACAGAACTGCCCGCGACCATCGTCGCCACCGATCCCGGCGGCCAGCCGACGGGCACGGAGGGGAAGACGACGTCGGCGACGGCGGCCATCACGTTCGAGGATTCGGCGGCGGCCCAGGGCCTCGGCCTGCGGGCTGTCAAGGTGAAACTGGCAAGCTCGACAGTCGCGGACGCTCTCGTGATCCCCGTGACGGCGCTCGTCGCAACCCTTGACGGCGGCTACGCCGTTGACGTCATCAAGAACGGCAAGGCCCTCAGGGTCGCCGTCGAGGTCGGCCTCATCGCGGATACCCGCGTGCAGGTCACCGGCGGCGAGCTCGCCGAAGGTGACGTCGTGGTGGTGGCGCAGTGAGCCGCGCGGCAGTGGTTGAACTCGTGGACATCGTGAAGGAGTACTCGGGCACGCCCCCGCTGCGCGTGCTGCACGGCGTAAGCCTGAGCATCGGTGCGGGCGAGCTGATCTCGGTGGTCGGGGCATCCGGTTCGGGCAAGAGCACGATGCTGGCGATCATGGGCACGCTTGATGACCCGACGAGCGGCACGGTAATTGTCGACGGCACGGATGTCGCGGCGCTCGCCGAGCGCGACAGGGCGGCCCTGCGTGCTCGCCGCATCGGATTCGTATTCCAGCAGTTCTTCCTGCTGCCGGCCCTGTCAGCGCTGGACAATGTCGCACTCGGCCTGCTCTACTCCGGCGTTGCAGCAGGCGAGCGGTCGACAAGGGCGGCGGAGGCACTGCACGTCGTGGGGCTAGGGCACAGGATGCGGCATCGGCCGGGCCAGCTCTCCGGTGGTGAGCAGCAACGGGTCGCGATCGCCCGTGCGCTCGTCGGCCGGCCGGCCGTGCTGTTCGCGGATGAGCCGACGGGCTCGCTCGATTCGGCGACGGGGGACAGCATCCTCGAGCTGCTGACCGGCATCGCGACCACGGGAACGGCAGTGGCGATCATCACCCACGATTCGTCGATCGCGGCCAGGACCCATCGGCAGGTAGCCATCCACGACGGCCGCATAGTCGATGACAGCGGTTCTCGACGGCTGGCTGGGGCACGCGCGTGATCCGGCTCAGCCCCGCCGACCAGTTGCGCACGGCCCTGATCGGTCCGCGCAGCCGCCCGCTGCGTACTGCGCTTTCGGCGCTCGGCATCGCTGTGGGCATCGCTGCGCTCACGGCGATCACCGGCATCGCCGCATCCAACCAGGCGCAGCTGCTTGCCGACCTGGATGCACTCGGCGCGAACATGCTCGTGGTGCAGCCGGGGCAGGGGCCCGACCAGGTGGTCGTCCCGCTGCCGGACACGGCGGCCGCGATGATCGGACGCGTCGAGGATGTGCAACGGGTGGGGGTGCTCGAGAGCGTGCCTGACGGCATTGGCGTCTACCGCAACGACCTCATCCCGGCGGGGCAGGGCAACGGCCTCTCGGCGTACGCGGCGGGCCCGGCATTCCTCGCGGCGATCGGCGGGTCGTTGGCCTCGGGGTCATGGTTCGACGAGAGCACGCGAGGCCTGCCGGTCACGGTGCTGGGCTCATCCGCCGCGGCGCGCCTCGGCATCACCCAGCCCGGCGTGCGAGTGTGGATCGGGGCGCAGTGGTACACGGTGATCGGCATCCTCAACTCGGCTGGCCTCGCCAAGGAGGTCGACACTGCCGCCTTCCTCGGGGATGACTGGTCGAGGGACAACGTCTCGGAGGCCGGCGCGGACACCATCGCAGCGATCTTCGTGCGCGTGGCGCCAGGCAAGGTCGCGGACGTGCACAAGGTGGTGGCGCAGGCCGCGAATCCGGTCTCGCCGTACGTGCAGGTCTCCGACCTGTCCGATTTCGCCGGCGCACGGGACAAGGCGGACAGCTCGCTCTCGAGTCTGGCTGTCGGGCTGGCGGCGATCGCCCTGCTCGTCGGCGGCATCGGCATCGCGAACACGATGGTCGTTGCTGTGTTGGAACGACGTGGAGAGATCGGTCTGCGCAGGGCACTCGGCGCACGACCCGGCCAGGTCGCGAGCCAATTCGTGGGCGAAGCGATTGTGCTCGCCGGTATCGGCGGGCTCGTGGGCGCGCTCGCGGGAGCGATAGCGGTGTTCGTGTACGCGGCGCTGGGCGCGCAGGTCGCGGTCGTACCGATCGAGGTGCTCGTGGGCGGCCCGCTCGTCGCGCTCGCGGTCGGTGTTGTGGCGGGGCTGTACCCGGCGTTGAGCGCGGCGCGACTCTCTCCGACGATCGCGTTGCGCACGGTGTGAGGCGGGTCGCCGGTGCGGCGTAGTCTCGGGGCGTGAGTACGGCACAGGAGTGGGCGGATGCCGCCCCGCTGCGCACCACTTACGCCCCGAGTCATCCCGTGAACCTGGCGCTCATCCTGCGCCCTCTGGTGCGCGGACACCACGACCCGACGATGCGCACCGACATTTCCGGCATCTGGCGTACCGTGCGCAGCCCGCTCGGCCCGGCCACGATGCACCTCGCCAGGCGTGGCACCGGCATCGAGGTGTCCGCCTGGGGCGCTGGAGCCGAGTGGGCTATCGAGGGGGTGCCCGAGCTGCTCGGCGCCGGGGACGACTGGTCGGACCTCGACGTGTCCGGGTCCCCGCTTCTCGCGGATTCGCTGCACCGCAATCCCGGCCTGCGGTTGCTGCGCACCCGGCAGGTGTTCGAGATGATGCTCGCCGCGATTTTCGAGCAGAAGGTCACGGGAGTGCAGGCCCGTCATTCGTGGCGGGTGCTCATCACCAAATACGGTTCCCCTGCGCCGGGCCCGGCGCCAGCCGGGATGCGGGTGTTCCCGGCCGCGGAGACCTGGCGGCGCGTCCCCTCCTGGGAGTGGCATCGCGCCGGTGTGGGGCCGGAACGCTCGGCGGCGGCCGTGCGCGCCGCGGTGGTCGCGGCATCCCTCGAGCGCACGCTCGAGCTGGGGCGCGGCGGCGTCGGGGTGGAACGAGCGTTGCGCAGCATCCCGGGCGTCGGGGTCTGGACGGCAGCGGAGACCATGCAGCGCGCCCACGGCGACCCGGACTCACCGAGTGTCGGCGACTACCACCTGCCTGCCCTCGTCGGCTGGGCCCTCGCCGGTCGGCCTGTCGATGACCACGGGATGCTCGAACTCCTCGCCCCGTGGGCCGGCCACCGCCAGCGCATCATGCGCCTCATCGAGTCGAGCGGCTTCACGAAGCCCCGTTTCGGGCCGCGGATGACCGTGCAGGATCACCGCGGGCACTGAGCCTGGCGCCCGCCCCGCCCCGCCCTGCCCGCCCCGCCCTGCCCGCTGCGCCGCGCCGCCCCGCTCCGCCGCGCCGCGCCGCGCCAGCGGGCGGCCCGCCAATTCGCTCTTGGGAATCAGCACATTAGTGAGGGGCCCGAACAAATGTGCTGACGGACAGGAGTCTGCAGACCATGCCCGCCGCTGTCGCGGGCGCTGCTCATCCACAGGGGTTGCGGCCTGGGCGGTTTGCACAACTTGAGTAGGAGCGGCCGGTGAGGTAGCTGCCGTGGCCAGGATTGAAGCGTGAACATTCCGAAGGCGCTCGAATCGCTGGGCGGGTTTGCCCATCGGCACGAACTCGTCGGCATGGGGTGCTGGCCGGCGATGATCGACCTGAGTTTGTATTACCGGAAGATCCTTCGAGTGAGGCAGGGCCAATACGCGTCGGTAGACACGCCGCCCGCCGTGCTGCGAGCGTTGCGGATCGGCGGTCGGCTGGCCTGCGTCAGCGCCCTGGCGTACTACGAGCGGAGCGGCGAGGGCGACCCGCTTCATGTGCTCGTGAGGCACGGGGCATCCCGGTTGGGAATCCGCGCGGGCGAAGCCGTTGTCGTCCATTGGACGCGACGGGAGGTCGAAGGCACGCGGCTCGTCGTGTCCGAGCGAGCGGCTCGCACGCAGGCTGCATGGTGCCGCGCGGCCGGCCGGTGAGTTAGCGTACGCAGGTGCACATGATCTTCCGGACGCTCATCCACCTGTTGACCAGTCGCCGCGGGCCGCGGATCGGCATCCACGATGTCGGTCGGCTGAGGCTGCGCGTCGTGCCCACGGACCTCGACGTGCTCGGCCACATGAACAACGGGGTGTACCTCTCGCTCATGGACCTCGGCCGCATGGACCTCATGATCCGCTCCGGCACCTGGGCGAAACTGCGGGCGCGCGGCTTCTATCCGGTGATGGTCAGCGAGACCATCACCTTTCGCAAGTCCCTGCAGCCGTGGCAGCTGTTCGACATCGAGTCCCGCATCGTCGGATATGACGACAAAGCCGTCTACCTGCGGCAGCGCTTCGTGCGCGACGGCGAAATCTACGCCGATGCCATGACGAAAGCCCGCTTCCTGAAGAAGACCGGCACGGTGACCATGACCGAGCTGTCCGAAGTGACGGGCGCGGATGTCACAACTCTCGCGCCACCCGCATGGGTCGCCGAGTGGGCAGCCACCGTCGCCCTGCCCAACACCCGCACGCCCGCCCCGAGCACCTGGGAGTAGCCGGGGGAGGGAGTAACCGGCGGAGCAGCAGTGGCTACGCGGTCGCGAACACTCCGTGCGGGTCGTGCGCTTTGCGTACCTCGATGAGCCGGGCCTGGGTGTCGGCAGACCACGGTTCGCCGGTCTGGCCCGGACGGGCCACCCCGACGAAGTTGATCGTCGACTCCGGTGACAGCCAGGGCGCTATCGCCGCGTAGACGATATCCGCTGCTGCGGGCACGACATCCGCGAACAGCGCAGGATTGGGTGCGCCGATGAGGGTGAACGTGTAGCTCGCGGGGCGGCCACCGACCGCAGAGCCGCCCACGACATCCGTCTGGGTGGCGGAGCCGATGTGGCGGATCTCGGCGCCCAGGAGTGGCACCTGCTTACCGGATCCGACCTGGCCGAGCCAGGCCGTCACGAAGTCCTGGTCTATGTCTGCGAGAAGCGCCCCGCTCGCCCAGCCGGGCCCCGGGTTGGTCGGATCGTTGTGGATTTGCGCGACATCGCGCGCGGCCAGCACGCCAAGCGAGTCCAGGTAGACGGGTGCGGCGTCACGCAGCGGAGCCGCCAGTCTCTCGCCATCCTCCGAGGTTCCCGGGTAGGCGAAACGCAGGCCGAGCAGGGTGCGCCCACGCAGCGGCGGCGGCATGAAGTCGAGGTCCGGGAAACGGAAAACGGCGATCGATGTCGTCACGTCGGAAGGCGCGGTCGCTGACCAGTCCACCCAGGCGCGGACAACGGTCTCGATGTGCTCCTCCGCGAACGTGAGCGAGCCGGCGTACAGCTCGTCGAGCTCGACGAGGGCCACCCGCGCCTCGGTCACGATCCCCAGCCCCCTCCTGCCGCCGCGCAGCGCCCAGAACAGGTCGGCGTTCTCGTCCGGCGTCGCCTCGACGATCTCGCCATTGCCAGTCACGACAGTGAAGCCGCGCACGTAGTCGCTCGAGAATCCGTGGCTGCGAGCCAGGGGCCCCAACCCACCGCCGGTGAGGTAACCCACGGCGCCGACGTTGGCGGACGAACCAGTGATGGGGGCAAGGTTGACGTCTGCGGCGGCGGCGACGACAGCAGCCCATCGCACACCCGAACCAATGGTTGCGACCTTCGCGGCCGCATCGACAGCCAGCGAGTCGAGCCGCTTCGTGGTCACGAGCATGCCACCCACGATGGGCGCCTCAGCGCCGTGCCCGGTGGCCTGCACCCGCACCCGCAGGCCGGCGTCCCGCGCGAAAGACACGGCATGCGCGACATCCTGGGCGTTCATCGCCCCCACGACGAGGTCGACGGTGTGGACGACCGCAGTGTTGAAACCGCCGGCCTCCTCGGCGAAACCCGCATCGGCGGGCTCCAGCACGGGACCGGAAACCAGCGAGCGCAGAGCAGTCAGATCAGCCATGAAATGAGGCTAGCGGCACCGACGGACAGTCAGGATGCCTCGAGCACCGCCATCGCCGCGTTGTGCCCGCCGAGGCCGCTCACCGCGCCACCGCGCTGCGCGCCCGCACCGCACAACAGGATGCGTGGGTGGGCGCTCGCCACTCCCCAACGCTCCGCGGGTGTGGCGAGGGGCGCGTCATCCTCGGCGAACGGCCAGGACAGGGGACCGTGGAAGATGTTGCCGCCGGGCATGTGCAGGGCGTGCTCGAGGTCGAGGGTCGTCTTCGTCTCGATGGTGGGGCGGCCCGCGGCATCCACGAGCAGAAGTTCTTCGATGGGTTCGGCGAGCACGCTGTCGAGGGAGACGATGGCCGCGGCCTGGAGCGCGGCACGCACCGAGTCGTTGTTCTCCTCGGTCACGAGTCGGTCCGGCGCATGCAACCCGAAGACCGTGAGGGTCTGGGCGCCGCTGTCCCGCAGCTCGGGCGAGAGGATCGTCGGGTCGGTGAGGGAGTGGCAGTAGATCTCGCAGGGTAGTGGCTGCGGGATGCCGCCGCCGGCAGCCGTTTCATACGCCGCGTCGAGCTGCGACCAGGTCTCATTGATGTGGAAGGTGCCGCCGAAGGCCGCGACCGGGTCGACCTTCGGGTCTTTCAAACGGGGGAGGCGCGAGACGAGGAGATTGACTTTGGCCTGCGAGCCTTCCGGCCGCTCGGCGGCCTCACCGAGCAGGCGGGCGAGTTCGTAGGGCGCGACATTGGCGAGCACCCAGGTCGCCGCGAGCTGCTCCTCGCTGTCACCGCGCCGGTAGCTGACGAGTCCGTCGGGAGTGATGCCGGTCACGAGGGCGCCCGTGATGATCTCCGCGCCCGCGGCACGCGCGGCACGGTACAGCTCGCCGGTCACCGCGCCCATGCCGCCGACGGGAACGTCCCAGTCGCCGGTGCCGTTTCCGATGACGTGGTAGAGGAAGCAGCGGTTGCCGGCGAGCGTCTCGTCGACGTTCGGGGCGAACGTGCCGATGAGGGCATCGGTGAGCACGACGCCCCGCACGACATCGCCCTCGAACGCGGACTCGATAGCTGCGCCGACCGGGCGCTCGATGAGGGATTCCCACAGCGCGTCATCCCCGACAGCCCTGCGGGCTTCGGCGCGGGTGAGGAGCGGCTCCGTGACGGTGGGGAAAAGCGCGCGGGCCAGGTGCGCGGTGCCGGAGTAGAACGACGCCCAGGCTGCGGCGTCGCGGCCGAGCGCCGTGGCTGTTGCCGTGGCATCCGCGTTGTCCACGAGGATGCCGCGGTCGGTGCCGGGCTCAGGCGTGTATGAGGAGTAGCGGCGGCGGGCAAGGGTGATGTCCAGCCCCAGATCGCGGATGACGCTCGCGGGCAGCAGGGATACCAGGTATGAATAGCGGGACAGCCTCGCATCCACGCCCTCGAAGGGTTCGGCGGAGACTGCCGCCCCACCGACATGGTCGAGGCGCTCGAGCACTGTCACCCGCCTGCCCGCGAGGGCGAGGTAGCTGGCAGCTACGAGTCCGTTGTGCCCGCCCCCGACGATGACGACGTCGCGGAGGTCATGCACTCGCGGGGTTCTCTGCTTCGACCGGATCGCAGATCGGCGGCTTTATCGTGTCGAGCACACGATAGGAGATTGTCGTGAGGGCCTGTTTCTCGTCGTCGCTCAGCACATCGAAGAAGTACTGGCGCAGCGCCTCTTTACGATCGCCCTGCGCCCCGAGGGCCGCTGCCTCGCCGTCACTCGTGAGCACGACCCACACCCCGCGGGCGTCGTCGCCGCACTCCTCACGCTTCACGAGCCCGCGCTGTTCCATGCGGGTGATCTGGTGGGAGACCCTGCTCTTCTCCCAGCCGATGATGTCGCCGATCTGCCCGGCTCGCAGTCGCTTGGACTGGCTGTCGTCGAGCGAGACGAGAATCTCGTAGTCGGCGCTCGAGATGCCGGCATCCGCCTGCAGCCTGCGCTCCAGGGTGAGCTCGAGCTGGCGGCGCATGATGAAGAACGCCTTCCACAGTTCCCGCTCTTCCGGGGTCGTCGGTGCCACCATGCCACTATCCTACCATTTAGTTGACATGTCATCAATGGCGAGATAGTGTGACACGTCAACTTCTTTCGAAAGGCCACCTGTGTCAGAGCTCAACATCGGAATCATCCTCGGCAGCACCCGCCCCGGCCGCAGGGGCGACCAGGTCGCCAACTGGGTGCTCGAGCAGGCGAGCAAACGGGATGACGCGCACTTCGACCTGCTCGACCTGGCGGACTTCAACCTTCCGCACCTCGATGAGGCAATGCCGCCGTCGATGGGCCAGTACGCGAACGACCACACAAAGGTGTGGTCTGAGACCATCTCCGGCTACGACGGATTCGTGCTCGTGACCCCCGAGTACAACCGCTCCCCCTCCGGTGCCCTCAAGAACGCGCTCGACTTCCTGTACAAGGAGTGGAACAACAAGGCGGTCGGGTTCGTCAGCTACGGCGCCCAGGCGTCTGGCCTGCGTGCGGTCGAGCACCTCAGGCAGATCGTGGGCGAGCTGCAGATGGCAGACGTCCGCGCCGCCGTGGGAGTGTCGCTCATCAACGACTTCGAGGGCTTCACAACCATCAAGCCCATGCCGCACCACGAGCCGACCCTCACGGCGATGCTCGACCAGCTCGTGTCATGGTCTGGTGCGCTCAAGACGGTGCGAACGAACGCGCTCGTCGCCGCCTGACCCGCGCTTTATTGCGCCCAGTCGCCGTTGCGCGCACCGCCCGTGCGTGCAACGGCGTTCGGCACCGCTGTTCGGCGATTAAACTCGACATCATGCTCTCGCCGGAGTCCGATCCGAACGTGCCCGCGACCGACCGCCCAGCGCGGGGTGGTGACCCGACGTCGACGGCCGACCTCACCATCCAGGCGATAGCCACTGTGCGCCGCTGGCTGGCGGAGAGCGCCGATGCGAGGCCCGACCCGAGTGCGGAACGTCTCGCCGGTGTGCTCAAAGACCCCAGGGGCCTCGACTTCACCATCGGCTTCGTCGACAAGGTCGTGCGCCCCGAAGACCTGAGGGTTGCCGGTCGCAACCTCGAGCACCTGAGCCACTCGATCCCCGCGTTCCTGCCCTGGTACCTGCGCGCCGCGATTCTCGTCGGCGGCGGGTTCGCGCCGCTCGTGCCGTGGCCGATAGTGCCGATCGCGCGCTGGGTGCTGCGCCGCATGGTTGGGCACCTGGTGATCGACGCGACCCCGGAAAAGCTCGACAAGAGCCTCGCGCGACTGCGCAGCCGCGGCATCCGGCTCAATCTCAACCTGCTCGGTGAGGCCGTGCTCGGCGACGAAGAGGCCGACCGTCGCCTACAGGGCACCCGCGATCTGCTCGCGCGGGATGACGTGGACTACGTGTCCATCAAGGTGTCGTCGGTCGCCAGCCAGCTGTCGATGTGGGCGCTGGACGACATGGTGGAGCGCGTCGTGGCGCGGCTCACTCCGCTGTATGAACTCGCCGCGGCATCCCCGGCCACCAAGTTCATCAACCTCGACATGGAGGAGTACCGCGACCTCGACCTGACGGTCGCGGTGTTCCAGAAGTTGCTCGACCAGCCGCGGCTGCACGGCCTCGAGGCCGGCATCGTGCTGCAGGCCTACCTGCCCGACGCGCTCGCGGCGCTCCAGGGCCTCACGCAGTGGGCGATCGCCCGGCGCAGGGACGGCGGCGCGGGTATCAAGGTGCGTATCGTCAAGGGCGCCAACCTCGCCATGGAGCACGTGGATGCCACGGTGCACGGCTGGCCGCTGGCGACCTGGGGCTCGAAACTGGAGACCGACACCAACTACAAGCGGGTGCTGGACTGGGCGTTCACGCCCGAGCGCACCGATGCCGTGCGGATCGGCGTCGCGGGCCACAACCTCTTCGATGTCGCCCATGCCTGGTTGCTCGCCAAGCAGCGCCACGTCGAGCATCGCGTCGAGTTCGAGATGCTGCTGGGCATGGCCACGGGCCAGGCCGAGGCCGTGAAGCGCGACGTCGGCGGCCTGCTGCTGTACACGCCGGTGGTGCACCCGGGGGAGTTCGACTCGGCGATCAGCTACCTCATCCGCAGGCTCGAGGAGAACGGATCGAACGAGAACTTCATGTCCGCGGTCTTCGAGCTGGCCGACGACGAGCGGTTCTTCGCCAGGGAGTTGAACCGGTTCACGGCCTCAATCGAGGCGCTCGACGACCGCGTGCCGTCTTCGCACCGGGTGCAGAACCGAGGCAAGGTGCCCGAACCGACAGCGCCCGCCGACTTCGCCAACGAACCCGACACCGACCCGTCGATCGCCGCCAACCGGGTCTGGGCGAATCGGGTGCTCGAGCGCAGCAGGGACTCCACTCTCGGCAGCGACACCATCGCCTCGGCATTCATCGCGGATGCCGCGACTCTCGCGACCCGCATCGACACCGTCACCCAGGCCGGCGCCGCATGGGGAGCGCTGCCCGCGGCCGAGCGAGCGCGCATCCTGCATGACGCGGGTGACGTGCTCGCGGCCTTCCGCGGCCGGCTCATCGAGGTCATGGCCAACGAGACGGGCAAGACGATCGCCGAAGGCGATGTGGAAGTGAGCGAGGCGATCGACTTCGCCCGCTACTACGCACAGCGCGCCCTCGAGCTCGAACACGTGGAGAACGCCAGGTACGTTCCGCCGCGGCTGATCCTCGTCACCCCGCCCTGGAACTTCCCCGTCGCGATCCCGGCCGGATCGGTCCTGGCCGCGCTCGCCGCGGGAGCCGGGGTGATCATCAAGCCGGCACCCCAGGCAAAGCGCAGCGGGGCCGTGATGGTGGAGGCGCTATGGGAGGCGGGAGTGCCGCGGGATGTCCTCGCTCTCGTGGATGTCGAGGAGGGTGCCCTCGGACGGCAGCTCGTCTCCGACCCCGCCGTCGACCGCGTCATCCTCACCGGTGCATGGGAGACCGCGAAGCTGTTCCGCTCCTGGCGGCCCGACCTGCCGCTGCTCGCGGAGACCAGCGGCAAGAACGCGATCATCGTGACTCCCAGCGCGGACTACGACCTCGCGGTCGCCGACATCGTCAAGAGCGCGGTCGGCCATGCCGGGCAGAAATGCTCGGCGGCGAGCCTCGTGATCCTGGTGGGTTCGGTGGCCCGATCGGAACGCTTCCGGCACCAGCTCGTCGACGCGGTCGCCAGCATGCGGGTGGGCTACCCTGTCGATCCGACGAGCCAGATGGGTCCGCTGATCGAACCGGCGAGCGGCAAGCTCCTCCACGCGCTCACCACGCTGGGGGCATCCGAGGAATGGCTCGTACAGCCCAAGCAGCTCGACGACACCGGCCGGCTCTGGTCGCCCGGCGTGCGAACCGGCGTGCAGCCCGGATCGTACTTTCACCTCACCGAGTTCTTCGGCCCGGTGCTCGGCATCATGGCCGCCAAGAATCTCGATGAGGCCATCCGGTTCCAGAACGCGATCGAGTACGGGCTCACGTCTGGGCTGCACTCGCTCGACGCCGACGAGCTCGCGCACTGGCTCGACACGGTCGAAGCGGGCAATCTCTACGTGAACCGCGGGATCACCGGCGCGATCGTGCAGCGCCAGCCCTTCGGCGGCTGGAAGCGCTCGTCGGTGGGCGCAGGCACGAAAGCCGGCGGCCCGAACTACCTGATGGGGCTCGGCTCCTGGGAGCCGGAGACCGGCAGCTCCAGCGCCAGCCTGCACCTCCGCGGGCTCGACCCGCGTGTGTCCGACCTGATCGAGTCGGGCCAGCCGGCGATGGACTACACGGCCTTCGACCTGGTGCGGCGTTCGGCGCTCAGCGACGCGATCGCGGCGGCGACCGAGTACGGCCTCATCAAAGACGTCTCAGCTGTCGGAGTCGAGCGCAACCTGTTCCGCTACCGGCCGGTTCCGGTGACCATCCGCCTCAGCGACGGCGCGGAACTGCCGCCGCTG
>JAODLY010000006.1 GCA_025464445.1 Rhodoglobus sp.
GTTGCGGGGACAGGATTTGAACCTGCGACCTCTGGGTTATGAGCCCAGCGAGCTACCGAACTGCTCCACCCCGCGGCGTAGGTCTAGGTTACCACGCTCAGCGCAGCGACAGTTCTCGCGGGGTGACGATGACATCCACGAGCGCACCGTTGCGCCAGACAGTTATCTCGATGGGGCGGTCGATCGCGTCCTCCACCATGAGCTTCTGCACGGCGGTGGTGTTGACTACGCGATTGCCGTCGAGCTCGACGACGATGTCGCCGCGATGCAGTCCGGATGCCGCGGCCGGGCTGTCCTCGGCGAGCCCGGCCACCTGCAGCCCGGTCGGGGACCCGATGCGCTCGGCCAGCGCCGGGGCCAGCGCGACCTGCGCACCGACGATGCCGAGCCACGCCCGGCGCACCCGACCGCGTTCCGTGAGTGTCGCGATGATGGAGCGGGTCGTCTCGTTGATGGGCACCGCCAGTCCCAACCCGACGCCTGCGACCGCGGTGTTGACCCCGACCATGCGGCCTGAGCCGTCGGCCAGGACTCCCCCGCTGTTGCCGGGGTTCAACGCGGCATCCGTCTGGATGACCTCGTCGATGACGCGGCCGGCCTGGGTGGGCAGCGAGCGCCCGAGCCCCGACACGATGCCGGCGGTGACACTGCCGGCCAGTCCGTGCGGGTTGCCGAGGGCGACGACGAGTTGGCCGACCTTGAGCAGGGATGCGTCGCCGAGTCGCAGCGGCTCCGGGACCGGACCGCGAGCACGGAGTACCGCGAGGTCGGACAGCGGGTCGCGGCCGACGACGTCAGCCTCGACCTCGGTGCCGTCCGCGAACGTCGCGGTCGCGGCATCCACTCCGACCACGACGTGGGCGCTGGTCAGCATGATGCCGCCGGCGCCGATCACGCTCGCGCTGCCGGCCCCGTTGCCTCTCGCGCTGCGCACTGCGAGGCTCGCAACGCTCGGCAGCACGGCTTCGGTCACCGAGATGACAGTGCGCGAGTAGGAGTCGAGTGGGTCTTGGTCAGGCATGCAGACATCATCGCCCCGCCCGCATGACCCAGGCTCGGGTTTCGCGCTCAGCGTCACACGTTTTTCAGGATGAGCGAGGACGAATGTGCAATAACCACACGCGGCCCCGCTCATCCTGAAAAAGGGGGGGCTACCCGCCGATTGCCGCGATCGCGCGCTGCACGGCTGCCTGCATCGCGGCATCCGCGTTCGCGGCAGCCACGAGGTCGTTGTTCGCGTAGGCCGTGATGCGATCCTGCAGCGCCGACTGGTAGTCGGCGAGCGCCTGCGCGAGCGCGGTGTTCGGCGTGGTCGGGGTTGTCGGTGTGGTCGGGGTCGTAGGGGTCGTCGGCACCGAGCCGTCGCCGGCACTTGCCCCCGAGTCGCCGCCGAACAGCGTGGTGAGCGCCTGGTCGAGGGTGTCTTCGAAGGCGATCTGGTTGCCGAATGAGACGAGCACCTTGCGCAGCAGCGGGTAGATGGTCCCGCTCGAAGCCTGGACGTACACCGGTTGCACATAGAGCAGGCCGCCACCGACCGGCAAGGTCAGCAGGTTACCCAGTTTGACCTCGGTCTCGCCCTTCTGGAGCAACGCCAGCTGATTGGCGACGACCGTGTCGGTCTTGAAGTTGTTCTCCACCTGGCCCGGCCCTGGCACTGTCGTCTGCTTGGGGAGGGTCAGGAGCGTCAGCTTGCCGTAGTTCGGGCCTGCGTCGGAGTCCACCGCGAGATAGCCGGTGAGCACGTTTCTCGTGGAGGCCGCGTTCCCCTTGGGAATATAGGTGGAATACAGGGTGAAGGCCGGCGTATCCGTGCCCGGCACCTGCATCGTCAGGTAGTACGGCGCCTGCGGGGTCTCGGTGGTCAGCACCGGGTCGTTCGGCGTGACCCACTGGTCGTCACTCGAATAGAAGGAGCCGGCGTCGGTCACGTGGTACGAGCCCAGAATCGCACGCTGCACCTTGAACAGGTCCGACGGATAGCGCACATGCTGCGTGAGCTGGGCACTCATGTCGCTCATCGGCAGCACAGTGGAGGGGAAGATCTTTTCCCACGTCTTGAGCACGGGGTCGTTGGCATCCCAGGCGTAGAGCTTGACGCTGCCGTCGTAGGCATCGACTGTCGCCTTGACCGAGTTGCGAATGTAGTTCACATCGTCGATCGCGTATGCAGGGGTGGGCGTGTATGTGTCTGCTATCGCGCTCGAGAGCTGTTCGACCTTGGAGTATGGATAGTTGGTGCCCGTGGTGTAGCCGTCGACGATCCACACGATGCGCCCGTCAACGATCGCCGGGTAGGTGTCGCTGTCCAGTGTCAGGTACGGGGCGACTTTCTGCACCCGGTCTTTGGGATTGCGGTCGTAGAGAATCTGCGAGTTGTCGGTCACTGCGTTGGAGAGGAATATCTGCTCCGACTGGAATTTGATCGCGTAGATGAGCTTCGTGAAGACGTTGTCCAGTTTGGGGCCGCCGCTGCCGGTGAACGTGGTGGTGGCGTTCTGGTCAGTGTTCTGGCCACCTGACGGGTAGTCGAGTTCGACGCTCTTGGTACCGGGGGCCGCACCGACAATCGAATACTGCGGCGATTCCTCGCCGAAATAGACGCGAGGCTCGAACGTGCCCAGCGATCCGACGCTCGGGATGCCGGACTCGAGGAATACCGGGTTGCCGTCGACGGCGCGCTGGTTGCCGTACGCCCCGACGATGCCGTACCCGTGCGTGTACACGACGGTGTTGTTGTACCAGGTCTGGGAGGTCCCGAGGCCAGCCTGGTTGAGTTCGCGAACCGCGATCACCGTGTCCTGGCTCTTGCCGTCGATGGTGTACCTGTCGACATCGAGGTGGGGCGCGAAGCTGTAGTACTGCTTGAACTGCTGGAGTTGCTCGAACGCCTTGGGAACGATCGAGGGGTCGAGGATGCGGATGTTCGCGGTCGTCTCGGCGTCCGCTCGCAGTGCACCGGGTTCGGCGTTCGTCGTGGCGCTGTACGGCACCTCCTGGACGTTGGCGACGCCGTAGGCGTCTCGCGTCGCGTCGATGCTGCGCTGGATATATGTGGCCTCGTAGGTCTTCGCGCTCGGCTCGACCTGGAAACGCTGCACCACCCACGGGTAGATGCTGCCTACGACGAGACCGCTCACCAACAGCAGAGCCGTGCCGATGATGGGCAGGCGCCAGCGCCCGATGATCGCCGTGACGATGAACAGGATCGCGACGAGCGCCGCGATGCCGGCGAGGATGGCGCGGCCGGGGATCGTGGCATTGGCCTCGGTGTAACCGGCACCCGTGTCGAGGAAGCCCTGGCCCTTCGTGTAGAGCGTCGTGTACTGGTCGAACCAGATGCTCACCGACTGCAGCGCAAGGAAGAGGGCCGCGGTGACCGCGAGCTGCACACGGGCCGAGCGGGAGATGCGGACCTCGCGCCCGCTGAACCGCAGCGCCCCGTAAAGGTAGCTCGTGGCGATCGCGGCGAGGCCGGCGATGAGCACCACGGCGGAGGCGAGCCCGAGCGCCCCGTGGTACATCGGCAGGTCATAGAAGTAGAAGGAGATATCCAGCCCGAACTGGGCGTCTTTCTGTCCGAACGGGGTCTTGTTCAGCCACTGCAGCACAATGGGCCAGTGCGTCGATGTCGACACTCCCGCGAAGATCCCGAGAACGACGGGGATGCCGATCATCGCGAGCCTGCGCAGCGGTTCGATCACCTGCTGGTAGCGATCGAGCTGCGAGTTGAGCTTGGCGTACACCGGGCGGGAGCGGAAGGCGACCTCGATGCTTATCCATACCGGCAGCGCCATGGCCAGGAAGCCGATAACGAACATGACGGCACCGGCGATCCACTGGGTGGTGAGCACGTTGAGGTAGCCGAGCTGGTCGAACCAGAGCACGTCGGTGTAGAGGTTCGCGATGACGAAGAAGGCGATGACGAGTACGGCGATGACGACAGCCGTGATGGTGAGAGTGGCCCTCGTGCGGTTCGCGGGGGACGCTGGTTGTGTCGACACTGGCTGTGCTCCTGTGATCGGGGGACTGGCCCCATCTTAAGGCGGGATGTTGCGAAGTTCGCCAGCCGGGCAGGTGCCGGATCAGCTGGTGGGGCAGGCCGGAAGGCCGGACGTGTCACCGCCGGAGGCGATCTGCTTGAGCGCGGCGAGCGAGTCGCTGAGGGTCTTCACGGCGAGAACCGTCAGGCCTGCGGGGATGTGGCCGGTGACCTCGTTGCAGTTTGACGCGGGCGCGAGAAAGTACTCGGCTCCGGCATTCAAAGCTCCGTATAGTTTTTGCCGGATGCCGCCGATCGCTCCCACATCTCCGGATGCCGTGATCGTGCCGGTGCCCGCCACGTTCTTGCCGCCGTTGAGTTCGCCGGGGGTCAGCTTGTCGATGATGCCGAGCGCGAACATCTGGCCGGCGCTCGGGCCGCCGACATTCTCGAGCTGGATTGTGACGTCGATCGGAAACGTGTAGTCGCTGCCGACGATGATCCCCAGGATCGGCACGGGGTCGGTGCCGGTGCTGAGCGTCGGGGTCACCTCGACTGTCTTCTCGACGCCGCCGCGGGCGACGACGATCTCGGCGGCCTTGTCCACGCCGTTATCGGCGATGCCCGCTCGTAGCGCGGAGACGTCTGAGTACACCGTGCCGTTCAGGCTCACGATCGTGTCACCGGCTTCGAGCGCACCGTCCGCTGGGCTGCCCGGCTGCGTCTGTACGACATTGAGGGTGCTGGGAAAGCTGTACCCGAGGTCGTTGAGGGCGGCCGCGATCGCCTCCTTCTGCGAGTTCTGCATGTCGACGGCGCCCTGCTGGTTGGACTGCTGGAGCGAAACGCCCGGGGGGTAGATCTCGTCGACGGGCACGACGGCTTTGCTCGGGTCGAAGTAGGCGGAGGCGATGTCGAGCCAGGTCGGCAACTCGTCGGGGTTGCCCCTGATGCTCACGGTGAGCATGTCGAGCGTGCCGTCTGTCGCGTACGTCTTCTCGGACGGGATGTCGATGAGCGGCACCTGGTTGCCGCTGACCGTGACATCGCCGAGCACGTTGAATACGGGGCCAGGCTGCTCGATCACGAAGGGCGCTGGTACGAGGGCCACGACAACGACCCCGGCCAGGGACGCGAGGAGGATCGCCCAGCCGATCCAGCGACGCCTGCGGGGCTGGGGGTCGGGCTCGATGTCGGTGAAGAGTGCCAGCGGAGGTCCTCGGGGAGTTGACGAAACCGGGGTGTTCGCCACGGGCGCACAGCCAGGGCATCCAGCCTAGTGAAAACACAGCCGGGGCGACCGTGCAGCGGCTAGCGTAGTTTGCATGCCTGAAGATTCCCGGGATGACGACAGCAACCCCGAGGACGAGTTCCGTGACATGCTCCGCGATTTTCTCGCGGGCAACACCAACATCGACCCCGCGAAGCTCGCCGGCGCCGCCGGGCTGCCGAATGACCCGGAGATGGTTGCCCAGCTCATCGCCCAACTGCAGAACGCGCTGCAGAACAGTGGCGACGGCATCAACTGGGGTCTCGCGCTAGAGCAGGCGAAGGGGATCGCGGGGCGTGGGACCGTGGTGTCCCTGCCCGCGGAGCGTTCGGCTCTCGAGCAGGCTTTCCATGTGGCATCCCTCTGGCTCGACGAGGTCACGTCGATCTCGGAGCTCACCGAGGCACCCCGGCTGATGAGCCGCCAGGAGTGGGTAACGGCGACGATGCCGGTCTGGACCCAGCTCGCCGAGCCGGTGGCCGGCTCGATCGCCAATTCGCTCACCCAGGTGCTCAACGAGAGCACCTTCGAAGGCGTGCCGTCCGAAGAGGTCGGCGAGATGATCCAGGGCGCGTCGCGGCTCATGCGCAACGTCGGGGGCACCCTGTTCGCGATGCAGCTCGGGCAGGTCGTCGGCCAGCTCTCGAGCGAGGTCGTCTCCGGCGGTGACATCGGCATCCCGCTGCTCGACGACCAGCACGCGGCGATCCTGCCGCAGAACGTGCTCGGCTTCAGCACCGGCCTCGACATCCCTGTCGACCAGGTGCAGCTCTACCTCGCGGTGCGGGAGCTCGCCCACGCCCGCCTGTTCCGTCACGCGAAGTGGCTGCGGCTGCAGTTGCTCACGTCGATCACCGAGTTCGCCAAGGGCATCCGCATCGACACGAGCCGCCTGGAGGAGCTCGCCTCCGACTTCGACCCGAACAACCCCGAAGAGTTGCGCGAGGCGATGACGAGCGGCGCGCTCATCCCGCCGAAGACCGACGACCAGCTCGCGGCACTCGGCCGGCTCGAAACGATGCTCGCGCTCATCGAGGGCTGGGTGGATGTCGTGACGGCCGAGGCGACGAAGCGACTGCCGTCGAGCGCAGCGATCGCCGAGACCGTGCGCCGCAGGCGCGCATCCGGTGGCCCCGCCGAATCGGCGTTCGCCACCCTCGTCGGCCTCGAGTTGCGGCCGCGGCGGCTGCGCGAGGCCGCGGCGATGTGGCAGGCGGTCACGGATGCTGTCGGCAACGATGCGAGGGACGAGCTGTGGTCGCATCCCGACCTCGTCCCCACCGGCGAGGACATCGACGACCCTGCCGCGCTCGTCGCGCGCATCACCGGCGGCGCCCCTGGGCCCGACGACGTCGACCAGGCGATCGAGGACCTTCTCAACGACGACACGACAGATCGGCCGCACGAGGACTAGGTTGCACCCACGTGGCTGCCGTGCGGGTGGCGACTGTGGATCGTCTGCGCGCGCCGCACGCCGCGCGCGCATCATTGCCTCATGGTTCTCAAGCTCGACCCGCGGTATCCGGTCGTCTGGCGATCGCCGTCGAGCCTGCAGGTCGGTGTCGACCCGGCGCTCGTGCGACTCGATGACGTCACCGAACTGCAGGAGCGCATGCTCGCCGCGCTAGCCGTGGGCGTGAGCACGCCCGGACTGGCGATGATCGCGCGCGGCAGGGACGCGGAACGGGATGCCCTCATGCGCACAATCTCGCCAGCGCTGCTGCGCGATGAGCAGCGCATCACGGTGAGCGTCGCACTGTCCGGCACCGCAACCGCCGTCGACGCGATCACGGCGGTTCTCGCCGCGAGCGGCGTGCATCTCGATGTCGCCGCGGATGCAGCGGGGCTCGCCGACTCGCGGCCCGACCTCGCGATCCTCGTGCACGACTACGTCGCGCCGCCGTCACTTCACTCATTGTGGCTGCGCCGGGACGTGCCCCACCTGCCCGTGGTGTTCAGCGATGGCGGTGTCACGATCGGTCCGATGGTCGAACCGGGCAGCGGCCCGTGCTTGCTCTGTCTCGAGCTGCACCGACGCGACGCAGACCCGGCGTGGACGGCGATCGCGACCCAGCTGCTGGGGCGACGGGCGGACGGCGAGTCCCCGGTGCTCGTGCTCGAAGCCGCCGCGATCACGTGCCGCATGGTGCTCGAACGGCTCGCGAGCGGGCCGACTGCCGCCCTGTCGGTGCGCGTCGACGCGCTGACCGGGCGCCGCGACACGGTGCACTGGCAACCCCACCCCGAGTGCGGATGCCGCGGCATCGAGTCCCTGCTCGAAGACGCGTCCCTCGAGGTGGCGGCAACCCCGGCTAGCGCAGGTCGGCGAGAAACCGGCTGGGCTGGCGCTGCCCTCGACCGCTCGCAGCGGTAGCGGACCAGCTCAGGGCGAGCTTGCGCCGCGCGCGCGTGACACCCACGTAGAGCAGCCGGCGTTCCTCGTCGATGGCCTCGGCATCCTTTGCATAGCTGATCGGCATGAGCCCCTCGCACAGGCCGACGAGGTAGACGCAGTCCCACTCGAGCCCTTTCGCCGAGTGCAGGGTGGCGAGCGTCACTGCGCTCATCGTCGGCTCGTGCTGCCCGGCCTGGCGTTCGAAGAGTTCGTCGACGAACTGGCGCAGCGTCGTGCCGTCCTGCGCCTCTTCGGCGAGGCGCATGAGCGCGTTGAGCGACTCCCACCTGTCGCGGACGGCACCGCGCACCTCCGGCGGCTCCTGTGACCATCCGATGGAGCGCAGCACGTCGCTCACCGTCTTGAACAGCGGCTCGATAGCGGTGTTGACCGACGCCCCGCGCAGGAGCATGAGCGCCTCTTTGATCTCCCGCTGGTCGAAGAAGCGTGTAGCCCCGCGCACGACGAACGGCACGCCGGCATCCCCGAGTGCGGTTTCGATCACCTGGGACTGCACGTTGATTCGGAACAGGATGGCTATCGACTCGGGCGGCACCCCCGACGCCAGTTCGGCGGCTATCGAGTTGGCGACGGAGCGGGCTTCCGCGCCATCGCTGTCGAACCCGGTCACTGTCGGCACGGCACCCTTGAGCTCGCTCGCCGGGTGGAGGGTCAGCGCGCCCGGGCGTCCGCGCATGAGCCGGTTGGCTGCGTCGATGATGGGTGGGGTCGACCGGTAGTTCTCTTCGAGGCGCACGACCACGGCATCCTCGTGCTCGGCGCCGAACCCGAGCAGGTAGTCGGGGCTCGCGCCCGCGAACGAGTAGATCGTCTGGCTCACGTCGCCTACGACACACACGTCGCTGCGATCGCCGAGCCAGAGCGCGAGCAGGTCATGCTGCAGCGGGGAGACATCCTGGTATTCGTCGACGACGAAGAAGCGGTACTGCTCGCGCACCTGCTGGGCGACCCTCGGCTCGGCCTCGACCATGCCTGCGGCCGCGAGCAGCACGTCTTCGAAGTCGATCTGCCTGCGCTGGTCTTTCACGTCTTCGTAGGCCCGCTGCAGGTCGACCATGCGTTCGATGGTGAGCGCCGGCGGCAGGATGCGTGCCTTCGTGGCGTACTCGTCGAGCGACAGGCGCGAGGTCTTGCGCCACTCGATCTCCCCGGCGGTGTCGCGCAGCGTGGCGGTGTCGAGCTTGAGCTTGATGGTGTCGGCGGCGTGGGCGAGCAGGCGCGCCTTGCTGTCGAGCAGCCGGGGCATGCTGCCGCCGATGACCTGCGGCCAGAAGAAGTTGAGTTGTGACAGCGCGGATGCGTGGAAGGTGCGCGCCGCCACCCCGCCCGCGCCTAGCCCGCGAAGCCTGCCGCGCAGCTCCCCCGCGGACCGCGAAGTGAAAGTGAGCGCCATGACTTTGCCCGGTGGGTACACGCCGGTCGCGACGCCATACGCGATGCGGTGGGTTATCGCCCTCGTCTTGCCCGTGCCGGCGCCCGCGAGCAGGCAGACCGGGCCGAGAAGCGTCTCAGCGGCGACCCGCTGCTGCTCGTCCAGGCCGACGAGCAGGGCCTCCGCCGCGCCTGTCATGGCTGGCCGTCGTCGATGGGTGCGCCGTACCACTGCTCAATGATCGCGCGGGCGATCGAGGTGCGACCGGGAAGCCTGATCTCGCCGAGCGATGCCGCGAGTTGCTGCCGGCTGAACCAACGCAGGTCGAGGATCTCTGTGCCGTCCGGGGTTGCCGTCCCCGTGAAGCCGTCCTGCACCTTCGCGGTGAAGCCGAGCATGAGGGAGGCGGGAAAGGGCCAGGGCTGGCTGCCGAGATAGACCGGGTCCACGACGCGGATGCCCGACTCTTCGAAGATCTCGCGCTCGACGGCGGACTCGAGCGACTCGCCAGGTTCGACGAAGCCCGCGAGCAGGGAGTACCTGTTGCTCTCCCACAGGGCGTTGGAGCCGAGGAGGATGCGGTCGTCGGCATCCGTGACCCCCACGATGATCGCGGGGTCGGTGCGCGGGAACACCTCGGTGTCTGACACCGGGTCGCGGCGCACCCAGCCGCCCTTCTCCGGGATCGTCGGCTCACCGGTGCGCGGGGAGAACATGTGCGACCCATGCCAGTTGAGGATGGCGAGGGCCTCGGTGAGCAGTCCGGCATCCCTGTCGCTCATGCTGTTGCCGAGCTGGCGCAGGTTTCCCCAGTCGGCCTCGGCGAAATGCCCTGCGTCTTCGAGCAGGACTGCGATTATCGGGGTTCCTGCCACCTCCGGGCTCGTTGTCGACGTTGATCGCCCGAGGTACACCCGCAGCCCCTCGTTGGGTATCGCTTCGGTGGGGAGGAGGGCCAGGGATGCCGGGCCCGACAGCAGTGCGGACCCCGCGAAGACCGGCAGCACGCGGGCGGTGGGGTCTGCCCACAGTTCATCGAAGAGGTTCTCGCGCTCCCGCGTGAGGTAGTCGCGATCGATCTCGAAGCGCGAAAGCGGCAGCCGGGAGAGGAAGGACTGCTGCATGTGAAGAACCCCGGTAAGTGCGTGGCGTACGGCGATTGCGTGGGGTGCGCGACCTACCCTGTTGGGTATGGCCAGATCCCACCTCACTCTAGCCGCGCTCGCGACATCGGCAGTCCCGGGCCTCGACATCGCCGCCTCGACTCCATTCGGGGGAAACAGAGCCGGGGCCAGCCAGGGCAGCGACTTCGACGCGGCCATCCTCACCGGCCGCGACGGCAGGCACTGGATCATCCGTGCCCCACGCAACGCCAAGGCCGAGTCTGAGCAGTCCGCCGACCTCGTCGCGCTCCGCGCGCTCAGCGCGGGGGTGCGCACCCGCCTGCCGTTCTCGGTGTCCACGTTCGCCGGCCAGGTGCCCATCGACTCCACCCGCGCCATCGTGTACGAGTTCGTTTACGGCGCCAAGGTGCCGTTCGGCTCGTACGATGCCGGACCGGACTCGCTCGCGGCATCCGTCGGATCTTCCATCGCCGCCATCCACTCGCTGCCGACGAGTTTCGTGACCGATGCCGGGCTCCCGACACTCACCGCCGGCGAGTGCCTGCGCTCCTGCGTGACGGTCATGGATCGCGCCTCCGCGACCGGGCTCATGCCCGCGGCCCTGCTCGGCCGCTGGGAGCGGGCAACAGAAGACGCGAAATTGTGGCAGTTCCAGCCCACGGTGATCAACGGCGCACTCAGTGCCGATTCGTTCCTCAGCGCCGATGGCGCCGTGACAGGAGTGCTCGGCTGGCAGGAGCTGCGCGTGGCAGACCCGGCCCGCGACCTGCAGTGGATTCTCGGCTCACCCGTCGACGGGGTGATCGAGAGCACGTTCGACGCGTACGCGCGGGTTCGCGGATCGGGTGACAGGCAGGTGCGGCAGCGCGCGATGCTCTATGCAGAGCTCGAGGTTGCCAAGTGGCTGCTGCACGGCACGGAGACGCGCAGCACCGAGATCGTCGACGACGCCCTGGCGATGCTCAGCGGCCTTGTCGAGAACGTACGCAACGACGTGATGAACCCGATCGGCGCCCAGACAATGCCGACAATGGCAGTCGACGAGGTCGAGGCCTTCCTCGCCCGCAGCCAGCGCGCGGTCTGACGCCCTCAGCCCTCGACGGGCCGGGGCCGGATGACCGGGCGAGGCACTATCGAGATCCACGAGCCGCGCCTGACCCCGACCTTCACCTGGAGCCTGCCGCTGCGCGACAGCAGTATCGCGATCACGACGGCCGCGGCGGCGGGCACGCCGCCGGAGATCATCATCGCGGTGCGCGCGCCGAGATACTCCGCGAGCCAGCCCATGAGCGGACCCCCGATCGCCTGGCCGCCCACGATCACCATCGTCCAGAACGCCATGACCCTGCCGCGGATCGCCATGTTCGACGAGAGCTGCATCATCGTCTCCCCCGCGGTGTTGTACAGCAGCCTGGACAACCCGATAGTCGGTAGCAAGGCGAGGAACATCGGGTAGAACGGCGCGAAGCCGGCGAGCGACTGGAGCAGGCCGTACAGGAGGGCCCCGAGCACGATCGTGCGCAGCCGCAGGCTGGATCGACGGGTGGAAGCGAGGGCACCGAGCAGCGCGCCGACAGCGATGAGGGAGTTGTACAGCCCGTACCCGGTGGCTCCCCTGCCGTAGACGGTGTCGGCCATGCCCGCAAGAAGGGCTGGCATGGGCATCCCGAAGGTGGCGACGAACGCGACCATCACGAGTGTCCAGAACAGTGTCGGCTTAGCCATGATGTACCGCACCGCTTCGCGGATCTGGCCTTTCGAGGCCTGGCGCCGCGGCGCGACGAGCAGCTCTCCGATGCGCATCGCGAGCAGGAGGCACAGGCCGATCGCGGCGGCCACAACGTTGATAGCGATTGCCCAGCCGGAACCGACGGCGACGATGAGCACCCCGCTGATCGCCGGCCCGAGGAGGGCGCCGAGGTGGAATATCGAGGCGTTCACACTTATCGCGTTGCGCAGGTGATGCGGCCCGACCATCTCATTGACGAAGACCGAACGGGCGGGGCCATCGAAGACCTGGAGCACGCCGATGGCGAGCACGAGGGCGTAGACGAGCAAGAGCTGGGCGTGGCCGCTGATCGCGAGGATCGCGAGCACGAGGCTCAGCACCCCTACCGACGACTGGCAGAAGATGAGCACGGAGCGCTTGGGAAACCGATCGGCGATGACTCCGCCGTACGGGCCGAGCAGAAGCGTCGGCAGAAACTGCAGTGCGATGGTGACACCGACGAGTGCGACGCTGTTTGTGAGTTCGAGCACGAGCCAGTCCACGGCAATGCGCTGCGCCCAGCCCGCGGTGTTCGATACGAACTGGGCTATCACGTAGAGGCGGTAGTTGTAGACCCTGAGCGCTCCAAACGTGTCACGCCAGGCCGGCCGCTGCATGGCAATCGCGATGGGCATGGTTTCGGGTGTCTGCTCTGACGTGGCTGTCACCCTCCAACGCTAGGCTCTCCACCGGTCATATCATTGGGTAATCAGGCCTATAAGTCTCATAACGTTTCGTAATGGAGGCCCACAATGTTCGACCCGGTACTGCTCAAGACGTTCGTTGCTGTCGCCGAGACTTTGAGCTTCACGCAGGCGGCGACACGGTTGAGCCTGAGCCAGCCGACCGTGAGCCAGCACATCCGCAAGCTCGAGGTCGCCGCGGGCCGCAACCTCGTTTCGCGGGACACGAGGGCGGTCGCGCTCACCGACAACGGGGATGCCATGCTCGGGTTCGCCAGGACGATCCTCGCCGCCCAGGACCAGGCTTCGAGCTACTTCACCGGCTCGGCGATGCGCGGGCGGCTTCGGTTCGGGTCGGCAGACGACCTCGCCCTCACCCAGCTGCCGGGCATCCTTCGCGATTTTCGCCAGCTGTACCCGCAGATAAACCTCGAACTCACCGTCAACCAGAGCCCCGTGCTGCTCAAACGGCTGCAGGCGGGCCAGCTCGACCT
The DNA here is from genome assembly GCA_025464445.1 of Rhodoglobus sp. GTDB lineage: Bacteria > Actinomycetota > Actinomycetes > Actinomycetales > Microbacteriaceae > Rhodoglobus. The sequence continues at coordinate 13,110 of JAODLY010000006.1, forward strand.
CGTGTTCATCAAACAGGGTCCAGGCGGGACCGATGGCAAGCTCGTGCGCAGGGACAGGATGGTGTGGGTGGGCCACAAGAGCGTGTCGCTCGATGCCTCGACACCGGTTCCCGTCATCGCCTACCAGGCGCCGAGCATCAGCCGCACCTACGCCATCCGCTCGCTCGAGCAGATCGGCCGCACCTGGCGGATCACCTGCAACGTGCGCGAAGTGAACGGGGTGCTCGCCGCCGTGCGCGCGGGGATCGGCATAGCCGCCTTTCCCCAGTCGCTCATCCCCGCCGACCTCGACCAGGTTTCTGCGGCGCACGGCCTGCCCGAACTGGGCGACATCGACTTCGTGCTCCTCGACAACCCGCGCGCGCCGCGGGAGCCCGTCGATGCCCTGTCGGCCGCGATCATGAGCAGGCCGGTGCCCTAGCCCCTTTGTGGCAACTCAGTCCAGTGCCGCGCGCCACCTGGCGAGCAGTTCGTCCTCGTCGTAGACGTGCTCCGGCCGGATGACGTGGTCGTCGGCGACGTAATAGAAGACCGCGTCGATGAGGCCTGGGTCCACACTCTTCCACTTCGCGTAGGCGAGGCGGTAGAGCGCGAGCTGCAGCTGCTTCTCCTCGAGATCCTTCGCATCCTTCGGCGCCTTGCCGGTCTTCCAGTCGACGATCTCGTAGCGCTCATCCTGCTCATACACGGCGTCGATCTTGCAGATGACTATTCGTCCGTCGAACGGCAGGTGGATCTCGCGTTCGACATCCACCGGCCTGCAGGATGCCCATGGGCTCGCCTCGAATGTCGCCCGCAACTTCGCCAATTGCGGCGCATCGACGAAGTCGTCGGCATCGGTCTCTGTGGGCAATGCATCGAGCTCTTCGGAATCGCCGCCCACCCCGTACCGGTTCTCCACCCAGGAGTGGAACAGGGTGCCGAGCTGGGTGGCACGGTAGGGCTTGTCGGGCATCGGACGGCGCAGCGACGACGCGACGGACTCGGGGTCGGTCACATAATCCTTGAAGCGTGAGGCGGGCACGCGCACGGGAAGCGCCACAGCACCATCGGAGGCGAGCCTGCGCCGACGCTCCTCGAGCAGCAGTTCGAGGTCGCGGCGCCACGGCCCGTCGATCACCGGTTCGGCCGCGCGAACCGCGGCGGCCGCCGACTCGACAACCGGCCGTCGGCCGCCGAGCGGGTCGAGCGGCCAGACTATGCGTTCGAGGTTGTCGCCGAGCGGGTTCTCGTCGAACGCGCTCGCTGCGGGGAGGGTCGGGATGACCCCGGCGTCCGCGAGTTCGAGCAGGTAGGGGCTCGGCATCCTCGCCTTCGACTGGGTGGCCCAGAACGAGCCGCTCAGCAGCAGCGAATGTCGGGCCCGCGTGACTGCGACATAGGCGAGCCGGCGCTCCTCGGCCCCGAGATGCCTGCGCACGCGTTCGGTGAAGAGTTTCTGCTCGTCCACGACCTCCTTGCGCGTGGTCGCCTGTCGCCAGTCGAAGACCGGGAGCTCTGCGGCATCCCCCCTGAACTGCCACGGCAGCTGGCCGAACGAGAGCCAGCCCTGGTAGCCGCCCTCGACCGGCTTGCCGGGCAGCTCCTCCTCGACGAGGCGTGGAACGACGACGAGATCCCATTCGAGCCCCTTCGCCCCGTGGATCGTGAGGATCTGCACGGTGCCGGGCTCCGGATCCTCCGGCCGCGGCGAGAGGTCTTCGCGTAGCTCGGCTTCGCGCAGCCAGGAGAGGAAGCCGCCGAGGGTGGCCATGTCATCGATCGCGAGATAGCCGTCGATCGCATCGAAGAACGCCTCGATGGTCGCCGCGCCCAGGGCGCGGTAATCGTTGGCGACAACCTCGATGTCCAGCTGCAGTTCCTGCAACACGAACGCCACGAAGTCGGGCAGGTCGAGTCCGGCGCGAGAACGAAGTTTCGCGATGGTGCGCGCGGCGTCGCGAAGGCGTTCGAGCCCGACCTCGCTGAACGCCTCGAGCGCGGTGTGGCCGGGTTTCGTGCCGCCCAGGAAGTCGAGGGCGTCGACGATGGAGCCGCCCTCACCCTCCGCGACCGAGGTGCGCAGCTTCTTGGCGAGCTCGTCCTCGTACTTGTGCTGGGCGTAGTCACGATCGCGCAGCCAGGAGGCCAGCCGGTTGAGCGCGTGCAGGTCTTGCACGCCGATGCGCCAGCGCGATCCGGCGAGAAGCCGGATGAGCTCGAGCCCGGCCGATGGGTTGTGCACGACCGTGAGGGCGCTCACGAGGTCGGCGATCTCCGGCTCGGCCATGAGCCCGCCGAGCCCGAGCACGTGGAACGGGATGTCCTGTCTGCGCAGTGCCTCGAGGAAGAAACCCTGCGTCTTGCGGGTGCGGAACAGCATTGCCGCGGACGGCGGAGCGCCGGGTACGGAGAGCCTGCGCTTGAGCCAGGCGGCCGCGGCATCGGCTTCTTCCACGAGCGTCTCGGCGAACACGAGGTCGACCGGCAACTCGCTTGCGGTGGGGCTCGCTTCGAGGCGCTCCACTTTCACGCGCGCGGTCGCCGCGAACGGGGCGACTATCGTGTTCGCGGCCTCGAGGATCGCCGTGCCGTTGCGCCAGCTCGTCGACAGCGCGTAGTGCCCGACGCCCACGGTCGGCGAGCCGCCGGCGCCGAATGCGGAGGCGAATTCGTCGAGGTTTGACGCGCTCGCCCCCCGCCAGCCGTAGATCGACTGGTTCGGGTCGCCGACAGCCATGACGGGATGCCCGGCGAAAAGCTCGGCGAGCAGCCAGGTCTGCACGACCGACGTGTCCTGGTACTCGTCGAGCAGCACGACGCGGAACTTGTCCCGCTCCTCGAGGGCGACCCGCGGGTCACGGCGCACAACCTGCAGCGCGAGGGCCACCTGGTCCGAGTATTCGACGAGGCCGCGCCGGGTCTTCGCTGCGTCGTACTCGGCCGCGACATCGAGCAGCGTGTCGAGCGCGCCGACGTTCTCGGCCCAGGTCGCGACCGCAGGATACCCACCGCGCCCGCCCGGCGGCAGGTCGGCGATCGCCCCGAACTGGCGCGCGAAGCTGCGCACCTCTTCGGGGTCCGCCACGTTCTCGGCGAGCGCCCGTGAGATCGTGAGCACCGCCTTGGTGACGGGGTCGAGATTCTTCGACAGGTCGGGCAGCCGAGGGTCCGCGCTCTTCGTGACCGTGGAGCGGGCAAGCTGCCAGGACGCCGCCTCACCGAGTACGGCACCGTCACTCTCGCGCCCGAGGATGACGGCGTTGTCGCGGTAGATCGTATTCGCGTACGAGTTGTAGGTGGCGACAGTGGGCGACTCGAAGGGGTCGTAGTCCTCCCCCAGCATCCCCGCAGCCGCGAGTTCGGCGATGCGTTCCCGGACGCGGGCGGCGAGCTCGCCCGCGGCCTTGCGGGTGAACGTCAGGCCGAGAATCTCGCTCGGCCGCACGAGCCCGTTGGCGAGCAGCCAGAGCACGCGGTTCGCCATCGTCTCCGTCTTGCCGCTGCCGGCGCCCGCGACGACGAGGGCGGGGGCGAGGGGTGCCTCGATCACGGCGCGCTGCTGCGCCGTTGGCCGGGGTCGCTTGAGAGCGTCCGCGATGACGACTGCGCTTATCTCATGCGTGTCAATCACTGGACACCGCCCGCACCCGGTGCGCGCGCAGGCGCGACGGGTCGCCGTAGCCGAACGGGGAGAGCTCCAGGGTGCCGGCGAACTCGGCGGCCGCGATGAGCATGGATGCCTCCCGCACCCGGCCGCGGAACGCTTCGAGCTGCTCGGCGTCGAGTTGCGCCTGCACGCCCTCTCGGTACTTGCGCCCCCCGATCCCCTCCTTCACGAACAGGAGTTTGGCCCCGCCGCCGTGGTGGTCCCCCAGTTCGGCGAGCGCCTCATCCAGGATGCCTTCCGCATAGGCGAGCTGGTACGCGCCGAGCTGCGGGTGCTCGTCGATTTTCGACTGCGTCGTCAGCGGGGTTCCCGTCTTGAGGTCGACGATGACCACCGAGCCGTCGCCGGACCGCTCGACGCGGTCGATGGAACCGCTCACCACCGCGTTGTCCACGTCGAGCTGGAAGCGGCTCTCCGCCCCGACGAGCGACTTGCCCTCCCGCTCGAAGTCGCCGAGGTACTCGGAGAGCGCCTCGGTGAACTTCTTCGCGATGCGCCGCTGCCGCTCGGCCAGCCAGGGTGCGTCGAACAGCAGCTCGTTCCAGCGCGACTCGATCACCCGCCACAGCGCATCGACGCTCGAGTCTTCCGCGGTCTCCATCGCCCAGTGCACGATCGTGCCGACGTTGGCGATGACCCCGGACTCCGAGCCGGCCATCTTCTCGAGAAACCAGTCGAGCGGGCTGTCGATGAGCTTCTCGATGCTCGAAGGCGAAACGGGCACCCTGGTCCCCTCGTAGAGCGGGCCCGTGCTCGAGATGCCGATGAGCCCATGCCAGTCGGCGGGATCCGCGCCGGGAACCGCTTCCACCGCAAGCGCGGCGAGGGATGCCGCGGCGAACGCAGCCCGCCCGGTCACCGCCGCGCCGCCGCCCGCCGCATGACCCGCGACGAGCTGTTTGCGCAGCTCGCCCACAATGCCCCGCAGAGAGAGCGGCGTCACGACCGCAGCATCGAGCAGCGGACTGCCCTGCGGCACGAGCCCGAGGAACACGCTCGGCGCCTCGTCGTCGTTCGCGACGGCGGCGACGACGAGCCGACGGCGGGCGCGCGAGATCGCGAGGGCGAACATCCGCAGCTCGTCCCCGAGCACCTGGCGGCGCTCGTCCACCGCCGCGGAGTCGAGGCCGGTCACGGCGCGCACGAGCTGCTGCGGGCCGAGCAACGAGCCGCGCAGCCGCAGGTTGGGCCAGACACCGTCTTGCATCGCGGCGACGACGACCGTGTCGAACTCGAGCCCTACGGTGCCGGATGCCGTCGTGACGAGCACCGCGTCGTCGCTCGGGCGGGGCGACAGGGTGTCTTCCGGCACCTCGGCGTCGAGCACATTGTCGAGAAAGGTGCTCGCTGCGGTGCCCGGCTGCCGCTCGACGAAGCGCTTCGCCGCGGTGAACAGGGCGACGATCCCGTCGAGATTGCGGTTGGCTTCCGCAGCCGTAAGGCCCGCGCCGAGGGCCTGGTCCCGCCAGCTGCGCGCGAGGCCGCTGCGCTCCCAGCCGAGCCAGAGCAACTCCTCGATGCTGCCGTCGTTGGCGGCGAGCATCCCGAGGGTCTCGCCCAGCCGCTCGGCGGCGCGCCCCACGCGGTGATCGATCGTGGCGAGCCGCCCGGGGGCGGTGAGTGCGTCGACGAGCAACTCGTCGGCCGAGCGGCTGCCGCCACCGGCGACCTCCTCCGCGCGCAGGGCGAGCCGCAGTCGCCGCAGCGAGAGCCGGTCGAGCCCGCCGAACGGCCCGAGCAGCAGCTCGGTCGCGAGTACGGGCGTGAGCGGGGTGCGCCCGACCCCGACATCGACGAGGGCCAGCAGGCTGCGGGCCGCGTGGTCGTCGCGCAGGGCAGTGCCGCCGCTGGACACGCGGGTCGGAACCTCAGCGAGGGCGAGCGATCGCGCGATCACCGGGATCTGCGCCCCGCTGCGCACAATCACGACCATGTCGGCCCAGCCGATGCCGCGCTCCAGGTGCTCCTGGCGCAGCACTCGCGCGATCGCCGCCCACTCGCGTGCCGAGCTCGTGGCCTCGACGCGGGCGATCGGAAGCTCGGAGTCGATGCCGCCCGCAATCGCCGCGCGCTGCGTGCCGGCCGCAGCGGCCCCGATGCGGGCGGTGACCGCGGACGTGAATGCCCGCAGGGCGGCGCCCTGGCGGTGGGCTGTCGAGAGCGTGAGCGTGGGGATGTCCGGTCGGGCCAGAACTGTGGCCAGGCGGCCGAGGGCGTCTGGCTCGCCACCGCGGAATGCGTTCGCCGCGACATCCGGGTCACCGAACGCGACGACGGCGATGCCGCGCGCGGCGAATGCCCGCAGCAGTGCGAGTGTCGACTCTGTCGCCTCCTGCAGGTCGTCCACAACGACGAGTCGCAGCGCAGAGACCCGCTCCCCAGGGTTGCCCGAGCCGATCGCCGCGACGGCGAACCTCGCGAGTTCTGCGGGATCGAATTGCGCTTCGCGCGATGTGCTCACGACGTCGAGGTACCCGTCGATGAAGTCGGCGGCGGCGATCCACTCGGGATGCCCGTGCCGCTCGCCGAGCGCGCGAAGCCGCTCCGGCGGCACGTCGTACTCGGTCGCCCGCATCATGAGCTCGCGCAGCTCGGTACGGAACCGCCGCAGCCCTCGCACCTCGGGCCCGAGGGACTCGGGCCACCGGGGCCCCGTCCCCTCCTCGATGTCGCCGCCGAGCAGTTGGGCGATGTCAGCATCCTGCTCCCCGCCGGTGACGAGGCGCGGCGGCTGCGAGCCCGCGGCGCGCGCGGCATCCCGAACTATCTCGAAGGCCAGCGAATTGACTGTGCGGGCCATCGGGCCGGTAGTCGGCACCCCGAGCCGCAGTGCGATCGCGTCACGAAGCCGTGTCGCCGTGATGCGGGATGCCGTGAGCACGAGCACCTCGTCGGTGCCCCAGCCGCGCTGCAGCACGCGGTCGGCGACGAGCTCTATCGCCGTCGTCGTCTTGCCGGTGCCCGGAGCGCCGATGACCGCGGCGGACGCATCATCCGGCAACCGGAGCACCGCGAGCTGCGACGGGTCGAGAGACACAAGAGCCGGTCGGGCCGGCCGTCCGCGCTCGAACATCGCCACACGCCCAACGGTAGTGCTCTGCGCTGACAGAGAACGGCGCGAAACCCATCCGCCCGAGTGTCGTAATCTGTGACACGTGGACATTCGAATCGGTATTGCCAACAGCCCCCGCGAGATCAGCTTCGAGTCGACGCAGACATCGGCAGAGGTCGAGAAGGTCGTCGCTGACGCGCTCGCGGCCGACGCCAAGTTCGTGAAGCTCGCCGATGGCAAGGGCAACGTCTACGTGGTTCCGACTGCATCGCTCGCCTACCTCGAGATCGGCTCGGAAGAGTCGCGTCGCGTCGGGTTCGTGGCCTGAGATGGAACTGCTTTTCGTCACGGTCATCGGGGCGGGGTTCGGCGCGCTCGTGCGTTACCTGCTGCCCCAGCGGGGTACCTACGGTTCGCTGCTGCTGCCCGGCATCTCCGCCGCCGTGACCTCGGCGGCCTGGGTCGGCCTCGTCTGGCTCGGCTGGAAGTTCGACGGCACCTGGATCTGGGTAGCGAGCCTGGGCCTCGGCGCGGTCGCCGCTCTCATCACGGCACTCGTGCTTCCGCGCAGGCGGGTCGCGGAGGACGCCCACCGTCTCGCCCAGCTCTCCCGCGGCAAGGCTTAGACGGCGGCTGCACTCAGGCCGTCAGGCCGAGCGCGTCCATCCGCCGCGTGTGGGCGGCGATCAGTTCGGTGAACACCGGCTCGATCCTTGCTTCGTCTGACTTGTGATCCTCGGTGTAGTGCAGTGCAGACCTCGCCACGAGCATCGTGTCGCCGACAAGGCGGCGCCCCCACATCGCCAGGCGTGAGGCCAGCCGCGGGTTGGCGGCGATCGCCGCGGACAACTCCTCTGCAAGCACCTGCTCCCCAGACCCCGTCGCATAGATCGAAGCGATGTGGCGGGCGGCCTCTGCGGGCAGGCCCGCGGCCAGCCTGACGAAAAAGTCGTCGAGAAAGCCTGCAGTGACGTAACAGGTGACGAGGTTCTCGTACCAGTCGCCACCGTGGGTCATGCGCTCGAATTCGTCGATCGCGCCGGTGAACGGCTCCATCGTCTCCGCGGGAGCGCCGCCGGCCTCCACGATCTCGTCGGCGAGCGCGCGATGCTTCGTTATCGAAAGTTCGGCGGCGCGGCCGATCGACGTCTTCGCTGCGACGGTGGGGGCGCTCGAAATCGCCCGCGACAGGTTCTCGAAGATCGTCAGCTGCACGTAGGCGGCCCTGCCGAGAAACTCGGGCAGCGGCGGCGTGAATTCGACGAGGTCGACCTTTGTCGTGACCTGGTTCTCGTTGCGCGCACGCAACCGGGGAACCTCGACGCGCCGGGGGGTGCGCGAGAACCAGTTAGCCACCAGCCAAGCTTAGGTGACGGGTGCGGGCCGGCGGATAGTGTGCCTGGGCCGGATAGGGACGGGTGACCGGCTAAACTGGGTCCATACCTCCCATTCTGGCGGAGGTCCTGCGCCCCAGGACAGAACGGGCGTACCTCGTTACCTGACAGGCATACAACTCAATTGACTTTTGCAGATTTGAATATCGACCAGGACATGGTCGACGCGCTCGCCACCAAGGGCATCATCGAACCCTTCCCCATCCAGACCCAGACAATTCCCATGGGCCTCGCCGGCCAGGACATCATCGGCCAGGCCAAGACCGGCACCGGTAAGACGCTGGGCTTCGGCCTTCCGCTGCTGCAGGCGCTCGGCACCGATCCTGAGCCCGGCGTGAAAGCGCTCGTCGTGGTGCCCACGCGCGAGTTGTGCGTGCAGGTTGCCGAAGACCTTGTGCTCGCGGCATCCAATCGTTCCACGAAGATCGCGGCGATCTACGGCGGCAAGGCCTATGAGGGCCAGGTCGAAGAGCTCAAGGCCGGCGCGCAGGTCGTCGTCGGCACGCCGGGGCGGCTGCTCGACCTCGCATCCCAGCGCCTTCTCTCGTTGAAGGACGTCAAGGTCATGGTGCTCGACGAGGCAGACAAGATGCTCGACCTCGGCTTTCTGAGCGACATCGAGAAACTGTTCGCGCAGACCTCGCCGACCCGCCACACGATGCTGTTCTCCGCGACGATGCCGGGGCCGATAGTGGCGCTCGCCCGCCGCTTCATGAACCGCCCGATCCACATCCGCGCGACAGACCCCGACGAGGGTCTCACCCAGGCGAACATCAAGCACATCGTCTATCGGGCGCACAACCTGGACAAAGACGAGGTCATCGCGCGCATCCTGCAGGCAGAAGGCCGCGGCAAAACCGTCGTCTTCACCCGCACCAAGCGCGCCGCCGCGAAGCTCGTTGAAGAGCTCAACGACCGCGGCTTCAACGCCGCAGCCGTGCACGGCGACCTCAACCAGGAACAGCGCGAGCGCGCGATGGCCGCATTCAAAGCCGGCAAGAAAGACATACTGATCGCCACGGATGTCGCGGCTCGAGGCATCGACGTCAACGACGTGACCCACGTGATCAACCACACGATCCCCGACGACCACGACACCTACCTGCACCGTGCCGGCCGCACCGGGCGCGCGGGAAAGACCGGCATCGCCGTGACCTTCGTGGACTGGGACGACATGCACAAGTGGTCGCTCATCAACCGCGCGCTCGACATGGGCATCCCGGAGCCGACGGAGACCTACTCGTCTTCGCCCCACCTCTACGCAGAGCTCGACATCCCCGAGGGCACAAAGGGTCGCCTGCCCGGTGCCCCGCCCGCCCGTGCGCGTGAGGCAGCGCCATCGTCGGCGAGCCGCGACGGTGGGCGCCCCGCTCGCACCGGCGGCGACCGCGGAGCGCGCCCGGCAACGGGCAACCGCCCGCCACGGGAGCGCAGCCACGGCTCGACCGACGTCGTGCGCGAGAGCGCGGAGGGCGGCGGAACGCACGACGGCACCTCGGCGACCCGCCGACGCCGCACGCGCACCCACCGCGGCGGCTCCGGCACGCCGGGCAACACCCCGCCGGCGTAGTGGCCAGAGGTCAGCCGAGGTACGGTGTCGAGCCGGTCGCCCGGGCGAGCAGTTTCTCGAGTACCTCAGGCTCCGTCGTGTTCTCGGCGAGCCGGTTCGGTTTGCCATCACCGTGGTAGTCGCTGGCGCCGGTGACCTCGAGCCCGAACTTCTTCGCGAGCTTCAGCAGCCGCAGCTTTCCGTCTTCGGTGTTGTCGCGGTGGCGGACCTCCAGCCCGAACAGCCCCTCGTCGGCGAGCTGGCCGATCACCGAGTCATCCATCGGCCGGTACTTGCCGTAGGTGGCGGGATGCGCGAGCACAGGCACCCCACCGGCCCGCACGATCATGCGCACGCCCTCCAGGGGAGACGGCGCGTAGTACTTCTCGTAGTAGCCCCCGCGCCAGTGCAGGATGCTCTCGAATGCCGCACTGCGGTTGGGCACGATGCCTTTGCGCACGAGCGCGTCGGCGATATGCGGGCGACCGAGCGTCGTGCCGTCGGAGGACTCGGCGAGCACGTCATCCCAGCTGAGGTCGTAGTCTTCGGCGATCTTCGCGACGATGCTCTCGGCCCTGTGCATCCTGCCGTCACGGATGCGCGCCGTCTCGGCGACGATGCCGCCATCCAGGGCGTCGAACAGGTAGGCGAGCATGTGCACGCTCGCGGGCCCATAGTTCGTGCTCAGCTCCATGCCCGGGATGACCATGAGCCCGGTTCCGGATGCCGCGGCGAACGCCTCGCTCCAACCCGCCGTCGAGTCGTGGTCGGTGATGGCCACCGCCCCGAGCCCGGATTCCAGGGCCGCTTCGATGAGCTGCGTGGGGGTCTCCGTACCGTCGGACACCGAGCTGTGCGTGTGCAGGTCGATGGGTCCGGGCATCCTGCAAGCCTATTCGTTCGGCAGTTCTGCACGGCTCGTGGGTTATGCTCGCCCCGCCATGTTCCGTAGTTTCTTCGCCGCCGTCGCGATCATCGTCGTGGCCGCCGTGCTGCTCGTGGCCGCCTGGCCGCAGTTGTTCGGGCTGGCCGAGGCGCCCATCATCGCGCAGGTCGTTTCGTTGCGCGGCCTCGACGTTGCGCTTGCGCTCGTGGCAGTGATCGTTCTCACCCTCGTCGCCCTCAGCTCGGGCCGGGCGCGGCGTTTTGCCACGACGATCGCGGTGGCGCTGCTCGTCTTCTGTGCGATCAGCGTCGCGGTGCTCTCCACACGGGGGTTCGGCAATCCCGGCTTCGAGTCCGCCGCGGCAAACGATGTGACCGTGCTCAGCTGGAACACGCTCGGCGACGCCCCGGGAGCAGACGCGATAGCAAGCCTCGCGCTCGAGACGGGTGCCGAGATCGTGACCCTGCCGGAGACCACGAACGAGACCGGCCTCGCCGTCGCCGGCCTGATGAGCGCCGCGGGCAGCCCGATGTGGGTCTATACGGTCGCATACGACACGGTTTCGAAGGCCCGCTCCACGACTCTTCTCGTCAGCGCCTCACTCGGCGAGTACACGGTCGACGTCAACGCGAAAACGACGTCGGTGCTGCCGACTGTCGTCGCGACGCCGCAGAACGGCGCGGGGCCGACGATCATCGCAGTACACGCAGTTGCCCCGCTCCCGGCCGAGATGGGGCACTGGGCCAGCGACCTGCGCTGGCTCGCCACCGCGTGCGCGAACACCAACGTCATCATGGCGGGCGACTTCAACTCAACCCTCGACCACTACACAGGGCTCGGCGTCGGCTCGGCCACGATCGGTGGCTGCTCGGATGCCGCGCTCGCATCGAACAACGCAGCTGTGGGAACCTGGCCGGCGGCTCTCCCCGCCCTGCTCGGCGCCCCCATCGACCACGTCATGACGACGCCGAACTGGCGCGTGACCGGAATGCGCGTCGTGCAATCCCACGACGGGGACGGCAGCGACCACCGCCCAATCCTCGTGCAGCTCAGCCCAGCGGGCTGAGGCACCCGGCGCCGTTTGGGAGAGAATGGATGCATGGCTGACCAGCAGGACGCCCCGCGCGCGACATCCAACCGTTCAACCCTGCCGAATTCGCAGGTCTTCGCGGAGTACATCTCCTTGAACTGGGCGGACACGCCCGATCCGGTGCCGGCGCTGCGCGAACACGCGAGATTCGCCGCCGAGCGACGGGCCCGCATCTCGGCACTGCACCGTGGCCAGCGGCTGATCCTGCCCGCCGGCGACCTCAAGACCCGCTCCAACGACACCGAGTACGCCTATCGGGCACACTCGGCGTTCGCGCACCTCACCGGGTGGGGTTCTGACACCGTCCCCGGCAGCGTGCTGGTGCTGGAGCCGAGCGCCGACGGCCACATCGCCACCGTGTACCTGCGCGAGAGCGCGAAGCACGACAGCAGCGAGTTCTACGCCAATCCGACCATCGGGGAGTTCTGGCAGGGCCGCCGCCCCTCGCTCGAGCATGTCGCCGCCGACCTCGGACTCGAGACGGCGAGCCTCGTCGAGTTCCCCGCTGTGCTCGATTCGGTCGACGCCGCGACGCTCATCGTGCGCGACGGCGACCGTGAGATCACCGACCAGGTAGACGGGCGCAGGCTGCTGGCTGCCGATTCGGAGTCTTTGGAGACCGACGGCGATACCGAGCTCGCGCGCGACCTGAGCGAGTCGCGCCTGACGAAGGACGCCTTCGAGATCTCCGAAATGCGAGCAGCCATCGCGGCCACGAAGCACGGGTTCGACGACGTGATCGCCGACTTCCCTGCGGTGATCGCCCACGCCCGCGGCGAGCGCATCGTGGAAGGGACTTTCAATCGGCGGGCGCGCGCAGACGGCAACACCGTGGGCTACGACACGATCGCGGCATCCGGACCGCACGCCTGCATCCTGCACTGGACCCGCAACGACGGGGCCGTCGTGCCGGGCGACCTCATCCTGATCGACGCCGGCGTCGAACGCGACAGCTACTACACCGCGGACATCACGCGCACGCTGCCGGTGAACGGCACCTTCAGTCAGATCCAGCGGCAGGTCTACGAGGCCGTGCGCGAAGCCGCGGATGCCGCGTTCGCGATCGTCAAGCCGGGAATCAGGTTCAACGAGGTGCACGCCGCCGCCATGAAAGTCATCGCGGCGAAGACCGCGGAGTGGGGCCTCCTGCCCGTGTCGGCCGAGGAATCACTGCAGCCCGACGGCCAGTACCACCGCCGCTACATGGTGCACGGCACGAGCCACCACCTCGGAATCGACGTGCACGACTGTGCGCAGGCGCGCCGCGACTTCTACGCTGACGGCATCGTCGAGCCCGGAATGGTATTCACCATCGAACCCGGCCTCTACTTCCAGGTCGACGACCTGACGGTGCCGGAGCAGTACCGCGGCATCGGAGTGCGGATCGAAGACAACGTGCTCGTGACAGAGTCGGGCGCCGAGAACCTGTCGATCGGCATCCCCCGCACTGCGGACGAGGTGGAAGCCTGGCTCGCACGATGAGCACGGGGCAGATGACCACAACCCAGGTCGTGCGCGATTCCATGGCCGCGTACTATGCCGGGGATGCCGCGGCCGGCGCAGCGCTCCTTGCCGAGAACTTCGTCTTCAGCAGTCCGCAGGACGACCACATCGACAAGGCTGCCTACATGGAACGTTGTTTCCCGACGGCCGACCGTTTCATCAGCCACGACATCCTCGCGGTCCACGAGATCGACGACGAGAACGTGTTCCTGTTCTACGAGTACGAGTTGGCGACCGGTGAGCGCTTCCGCAACAGCGAAGTCGTCACCGTGCGCGACGGCCTCATCGTCGAAACGCAGGTGTTCTTCGGCGGGAAGGTCTAGCTACTCGGCCGGGTGCTGCTGCAGCGTCTGCTGGGCCTTCGCGGTCAACTGTGGATCGATGATTATCTGGTAGTTCGACGCGAGCACCTGGTGGGTCGAGGTGAAGTCCCTGCGGCGACGGTTGATCGCGTAGGTCACGACCCCGAAGATCGCCCCGAACCCCGCCCCGATCAGGGCCGCCGCCAGCACGAAAGCGAAAGCCTGGGCGGATGCCGGCGAGAAGATGAAGAAGACGAGGCCGAAGAAGAGGCCCAGCCAGGCTCCGCTCGCGGCTCCCGCGAGGGCGGCGCGGCCCCAGGTCAACTTGCCGGTCACGCGTTCGACTGTCTTCAGGTCATTGCCGACGATGGACAGCTTCGACACCTCGAAGTCGGCCTTGGCCAGCCTGTCGACAACGCCCTGGGCCTCCAGGTAGGTGTCGTAGGTACCCAGGACATCGCCCTTGGGGATTGAGGGGAGTACGAGGCCGCGACGGCCGAATGAGCTCTGATTGGTCACCCGGCCAGCTTACTCAGGCCGCCAAGCGGGGCGGGGATAGGGGTGCATTAGTAAGATTGGCGCGTGAGCACAGCGACGAGGGTTTTCGCCGCCCGACTTGTCGGGTGCTCCGTTTTCGACCCCAACGGCGACAAGGTCGGCAAGGTACGCGACGTGCTCGTGGTCTACCGCACAAATGCCGGCCCTCGCGTCGTCGGCATGATCGTCGAAGTGCCGGGCAAACGCCGCGTCTTCCTGTCGATCGGCCGCGTCACGAGCATCGGCTCCGGCCAGATCATCACCACGGGCCTCATCAACCTGCGCCGCTTCGAGCAGCGCGGCGGCGAGGTGCGCATCATGGCTGAGCTCCTCGGCCGCAAGGTGCGGCTGCGAGACGGCAGCGGCGAGGCCATCATCGAGGATGTCGCGATGGAGGAGGCCGACCTCGGCGAGTGGGAGCTCACCCAGGTGTTCCTGCGACGGCCGCGTCCATCCGGCTCCCCGTTCGGCAAGGGTGCGACGGTGTTCGCCTCGTGGACCGACCTCATCGAGAACGCGACAGCGGGTGAGGCCCAATCGGCAACCCAGCTGGTCGCGAGCTATGCCGACCTGCTGCCCGCCGACCTTGCGAGCGCGATGCTCGACCTCCCCGAGCAGCGCATGCTCGAGGTCGCGGAAGAGCTCTCAGACGACAGGCTCGCCGACGTGCTCGAGGAGATGCCCGAGAACGAGCAGGTGAACATCCTCGCCGGCCTCAGCGACGATCGTGCCGCCGACGTGCTGGACGCGATGCAGCCCGACGACGCCGCCGACCTGGTCGCCCAGCTGCCCGGCGACCGCGGCGAGGCGCTCCTCGGGCTGATGCAGCCGGAGGAGGCCGACGACGTGCGCCGCCTGCTCGAGTACGAGCCGGACACCGCAGGAGGCCTGATGACGCCGGAGCCGATCATCCTGTCCGCCGACGCGACCGTGGCGGAGGGGCTCGCGCTGATCCGCCGGCACGAGCTCGCGCCCGCCCTGGGTGCCGCGGTCTGCATCACCCTCCCGCCGTACGAGCCGCCGACCGGCCGATTCCTCGGCATGGTG
>JAODLY010000052.1 GCA_025464445.1 Rhodoglobus sp.
TGGTCGCCATCGAAGATGTAGCGCTCGCCGATCTTCCTGGCGTTGAACATCGCCTTGCGCCCGCACCTGCAGATCGTCTTGAGCTCTTCGAGTGAGTGCGCGACCTCGAGCAGCCTCCTGCTGCCGGGAAACGCGACCGTCTGGAAGTCGGTGCGGATGCCGTAGGCGAGCACCGGAACACCCTCGAGGATGGCGATCCTCAGCAGGTCGTCGACCTGGGTCTCCGTGAAGAATTGTGCCTCGTCCACGAGCAGGCAGCTCACCGGCAGGCCCGTCGCGGCGAAGACCCTTGCCCGCTCGGCGGCGAACTTCTCGTAGATGTCCTCATCGGGCGCCACCGTAAAGTCGACTGGCCGGGTGACCCCGAGACGCGAGACGACGGCTGCCTCACCCTTGGTGTCGATCTCGGGTTTGGCGACAAGTACCTGCTGGCCGCGCTCCTCGTAGTTGAACGCGGCCTGAAGTAGTGCTGTGCTCTTGCCGCTGTTCATCGCGCCATAACGGAAATACAGTTTGCTCACTAGCTAAGGTAACCATCTTCCGCGGCCCTACGGATGAGTTCGGTCTTCTTGCTTGCCGGCCGGTTCACCTTGGCGTATTTCTCCCTCACCCGCCGGAGGTACGTTTTCGCGGTCTCGTACTGCACGTTCATGCGCCCGGCGACTTCGGTGGTGCTCAGTCCCGTGACGTAGAGGCGGAATGCTTCGGCCTCCCCCGCGCTCAACTTCGGCCGGGACTGTTGGGCGGCACCGACGGGTAACGGGCGCCAGTCGCGTTGTGGCGCGTCTGCCAGGTTCACTCCCATGACGCCGCGCAGGGCATCCATCACCTCACGCATCGGCAGCGATTTGGAGAGGAACGCGGCGGCACCGGCGGCGAGGGCGCGTTCGCGGGATTCGCGCGAATCCAGCGCCGACAGCACGACGACTTTCGCGCCGGCCGCCCTGCAGGTGCGCACGCGGGCCTCGATCGAGACAGGCTCCTTGAGCTGGAAGTCGAGCAGCACGAGGTCGGTGGGAAAGTTGTCGCTGTGCACGAGCTGCAGCCAGGTGTTTGCACTGAGCACGAGGTCGAAGTCAGGTGCATTGCCGGCGATCCAGCTCGCGAGACTGTCGAGCAGCACCTCATGGTCGTCGAGAATCGCGATGCGGATCCTGGGTGCCGCGTCGGGTCCAGCGGTCTCCACCTGGGCGCCCGGGATCGTCATAGACGTACTATGTCACCCGATTGGCCATTCTTGTACCCCGAAACGCTAGAACAGCGTCGGTGCGCGGGGATCCAACGGAAGTTCCTGGCTGATGAGCGAGCCCGCGCGGCGGGCGAGGCCGGCGCTACGCAACAGGGTTGTGGGGTTCATCCTGCCTCGCTCGAGACCGTGCGAGCGGATGATCGGCCTGATCTTTGCCCCGAGCCACTCGCGATAGGCCTTCGGTGCGTAGGAGCTTCGGCCGTACATCGCCGCGTACCTGTCCACGAGTTCGGGATGCTCGCGCCCGAGCCACTCGAGGTACCATTCGCGCGCACCCGGGCGCAGGTGAAGTGCCGTGTACAGCACGGCGCTCGCCCCGGCATCCCGGATCTGGTCCATTGCGTGCTCGAGATGATCCCGGGTATCGGTGAGGTACGGGAGGATCGGCATCATGAACACCGAGCAGTCGAGGCCGGCGTCCCGCACCGCCCTGACCGTCTCCAGCCGCGACTTCGTGGTCGGGGTTCCCGGCTCGACGGACTGCTGCAACTCATCGTCGTGGATCGCGATCGACATGGCGAGATCGACATGCACATGGTGGGCGGCCTCGGCGAGCAGGGGCAGGTCACGCCGCAGCAGATTGCCTTTGGTGAGGATGCTGAAGGAGGTTCCGCTCTCGGCGAGTGCCGCGATGATCCCGGGCATCAGCCGGTAGCGCCCCTCGGCGCGCTGGTACGGGTCGGTGTTGGTGCCGAGGGCCACCGGTTCGTGGCCCCAGGACGGCTTGGCCAATTCTTTCGAGAGCACCTCGGCAACGTTGACTTTGACGATGATCTCGCTGTCGAAGTCCTTGCCCGCATCCAGGTCGAGGTAGGTGTGGGTCGAGCGGGCGTAGCAGTAGAAACAGGCATGGCTGCAGCCGCGGTACGGGTTGATGGTCCAGCCGAAAGGCATTGCGCTCTGCCCGGGCATCTTGTTCAGCGCACTCTTGGCGAGCACCTCATGAAACCGGATGCCCGCGAACTCCGGAGTCGTGACCGAACGTACGAGGTTGGAAAGTTTCGCCAGGCCGGGAAGGGCGGCGGACTCCTCGCTGCCCAGTTCCTGCCCGCTCCATCTCACCCAGACATTCGAACATGTGTTCGAATGTCTGTCAAGCGCCGGCGGTGTCCGGGTCGGCGAATCGGCGCCCGAACAGCCGCCCGAGGCCCAGCGCGAGGAGGCACCCGACGGCAGCCCCGAGGCTGTTCGCGATCACGTCACCGATACTGCCGAATCGGTGCGGCAGCGCGACCGACTGGATCAATTCGCTCGAAATCGAGAAGCTCGCGCAAATCACGAACGCCGCCCACCACAGGCGGAGGGGGAAGAGCAGCGCGACGAGAAAGGCAAGGGGAACGAACATTGCCACGTTCGCCGTGAACTCGAGCGCGTTGTAGCCGAACCAGGAAGAGAGGCCGCGAGCGTGCAGCGCCTCGAGCAGGTATTCGATAGTGCCCTGGTATCCGCGGTCGATGGGAACCGGCCAGAACAGCACGAACAGCAAGAACACGAGATAGGCCGCGAGCAGGGTTCCCGCTATCCACAGCCGCGCAGTCGCGGCCCGCGCCCGAGCGATCACCTGCGCCTCGCAGCTAGGGGTTGATCGAGAGGATCTTGGCGGTGCGCTTGATCGTCGCTGCTGCGGCGGCCGGGTCATCCGAGAGCTGTGTCCCGTAGCTGGGGATCATCCGTTTGAGCTCGGCCTTCCAGCCCTCGATTCGATCGGGGAAGCACTTCTCGACGAGACCGAGCATGATCGGCACGGCCGTCGATGCACCAGGCGATGCACCGAGCAGGCCGGCAATGCTGCCATCGGCGGCAGCGATGACCTCGGTGCCGAACTGGAGCACCCCGATCCTCTTCCTGTCTTTCTTGATCACCTGGACCCGCTGGCCCGCAGTGATGGGATACCAGTCCTCGGGCGCGCCCTTGGGAAAGAATTGCTGGAGCTCGGCGAACTTCGTGCCCGGGCTGGCGAGCAGTTGACCCAGGAGGTACTTCAAGAGGCCGAGGTTGCCGAGCCCAGCTGCGACCATCGGCAGGATGTTGTGCCAGCGAATCGAGGCGAACAGGTCGACGAGCGAGCCCGTCTTCAGGAACTTCGGGCTGAATCCCGCATACGGTCCGAACATGAGGCTGCCGACCCCGTCGACGACGCGCAGGTCGAGATGGGGGACCGACATCGGCGGAGAACCCACGGCAGCCTTGCCGTAGACCTTCGCCCGGTGGCGCGCGACGAGGTCGGGGTTGTCTGTGCGCAGGAACTCGCCGCTGACCGGGAATCCGCCGTAGCCGCGAATCTCCCTGATCCCCGACTTCTGGAGCAGCTTGAGGGCGTAGCCCCCGGCGCCGACGAAGACGAAACGCGCAGTGACGGGCTTGAGCGGAGTGCCGCCGAGGTCATGCTTGAGCGTGATACGCCACAGTCCGTCGCGCTGCCGCGTGAGGTTCGTCACGAGCACCTCAGTGTTGAGCCCCGCGCCGCCCGCGACGAGGCTTTTCACGAGCAGGTGCGAGAGCGAGCCGAAATCCACGTCGGTTCCCGCGGCGATCCGGGTTGCCGCGATCGGCTGGGACCTGGCGCGCCCCGGGATCATGAGCGGGGCCCATGACCGAATGACGCGGGCATCCTCGCTGAATTCCATCCCCTGGAACAGCGGGTGGTCTTTGAGCGCGTCGAAGCGCTTGCGCAGGTATTCGACGTTGTCGGCGCCCCACACGAAACTCATGTGCGGCGTCGCCGTGATGAACGCGCCCGGCTCGGGCAGGTCGCCGTTGCTCACGAGGTGTGACCAGAACTGGCGCGAGACCTGGAACTGCTCGTTGACCTTCACAGCACTGGCGATGTCGATCGACCCGTCGGCGCGTTCTGGCGTGTAGTTGAGTTCGCAGAGGGCCGAATGGCCGGTGCCCGCGTTGTTCCACGGGTTCGAGCTCTCGAGGGCGACATCGCCAAGGCGCTCGTAGATCTGGATGTTCCAGTCTGGCTGCAGTTGCTTGAGGAGCACACCGAGAGTGGCGCTCATGATGCCACCGCCGATCAGGGCGACATCTACGGGTTCAGTCACTGATTCAGTTTAGTGGCGGCCACGGGCCGAGCTCGGTCAGCTCCGCGCCCGCGCTTGGCGAGATATGCGACGCCGCGGATAACGGCGGCGATCGCCACCCCGACCACTGCGCCCGTGCTGTTGGCGAGTACGTCGTCGATGGTGGGGACGCGGCCGGGAAGGAAGAGCGCCTGGCCGAGTTCGATTCCGCCGGCAAGGAGCACGAGCACGACCACTACGGCCCACCACCACCTCGTCGACACGAGGAGCGCGATGAGCAGACCGAGCGGGACGAAGAGCATGACATTCGCGAAAGACTCCAGCTGGGTATAGGTCACCCAGCCGAGGCCGGCAGAGTCGAGCTCCTGGCTGAGGTCGACTCCTCGGATCGGGCTCACCGGGGAGAGCGCGACCACCGCCAGTCCGATCACGTAGATGCCGAGGAGCACACCCGTGACGACACGTGCGGCGATCTACGCCACCTGCGCCGCGAGGTCGGCCGCGACGAGCTCGGCGATCTGTACGGCGTTGAGAGCGGCACCCTTGCGCAGGTTGTCATTGCTGATGAACAGCGCGAGGCCCCTGTTGTCTGGCACGCCCTCGTCCTGCCGGATCCGTCCCACATAACTCGGGTCGGTGCCGGCAGCTTCGAGGGGCGTAGGGATGTCCGTGAGCGCGACCCCAGGGGCATCCTTCAACAGCTCCCTGGCGCGCGCGACCGTCAGCGGCGACGCGAACTCTGCGTTTATCGACAGCGAATGCCCCGTGAAGACCGGAACGCGAACGCAGGTGCCGCTGACCAGGAGGTTGGGCAGTTCGAGGATCTTGCGGCTCTCGTTGCGCAGCTTCTTCTCCTCTTCCGTCTCGAACAGGCCGTCGTCGACGAGATTGCCCGCGAACGGGATGACGTCGAAGGCGATCGTCTTCGGGAAAGTGGATGCCTCGGGAAAGGACACCGCGTGACCGTCGTGCACAAGGCCGAGCGCGTCGCCCGCGACTGCGGCCTGGGCCTGCGCGAGCAGTTCGGCGCCACCCTTGAGGCCCGCGCCGGACACCGCCTGGTAGGTGCTCACGATGAGCCGCTGCAGGCCGGCCTCGCTGTCGAGCACCTTGAGGATGGGCATGGCCGCCATCGTCGTGCAGTTCGGGTTCGCGATGATGCCCTTGCGCGCATCCTTGATCGCATGCGGGTTCACTTCGCTCACCACGAGGGGAACGTCCGGGTCCATGCGCCAACCCGACGAGTTGTCGATGACGAGCACGCCGGCCGCGGCGAAACGGGGCGCTTGCGCCTTGCTCGCGGTCGCGCCGGCAGAGAAGATGGCGATGTCGAGGCCGGCAGGATCTGCCGTCTCCGCATCCTCGATGACGATGTCGGTGCCCTTCCACGGCAGGGTCGTTCCCGCGCTTCGGGATGACGCGAAGTAGCGGATCTCGGCGACGGGAAAGTCGCGCTCCTCGAGGAGGCGGCGCACGACGGCACCAACCTGGCCGGTGGCGCCGACGACGCCGATACGTACTCCGCTGGTGTTCATCGACTAATTATCTCCCCGTGCCGCCGTGTACGACGGCCTCGTCGTCCCCGTCGAGCCCGAATGCCGTGTGCACGACACGCATGGCGTCGTTGACTGTGTCCGCCCGCGTGACGACGGAGATGCGGATCTCGCTCGTGGAGATCATCTCGATGTTGATCCCTGCCTCGTACAGGGCCGTGAAGAGTTTCGCGGAAACACCGGCGTTCGTGCGCATTCCCGCCCCCACGACTGCGAGCTTGCCGATCTGGTCATCGTGCTGCAGGGAGTCGAAGCCGACCACCCCCTGCTCGGCGGTCAGGGCGGTCATGACGGCCTGGGCATCCGACTTGGGAAGCGTGAACGAGATGTCGGTTCGGCCGGTCGACGCCGTCGAGACGTTCTGCACGATCATGTCGATGTTGGCGTTCGTGCCCGCGACGATCGTGAAGATCTGGGCAGCTTTTCCGGGGATGTCGGGCACGCCCACCACGGTGATCTTCGCCTCGCTGAGGTCGGCGGCCACGCCCGTGATGATGGGCTCTTCCATGGTCTCTCCATCCTTCGGGTTCACGACGAGCGTGCCCTCGTTGTTGTTGAACGACGACCGCACGT